>NZ_VFVO01000021.1:0-72465 GCF_006442875.1 Mesorhizobium sp. B2-3-15
CGCCCAGGTGGTGACGATCACCATCCACGGCACCAACGACGCGGCCGTCATCACCGGCACGGCGAACGGCGCAGTGATCGAGGCCAATGCGGCGCAGTCGACCGGCGGCACCCTGGTTGCCACTGATCCCGACAGCTCGAACGCCTTTGTCGTGCAGACCAACGTGGCCGGCAGCAACGGCTACGGCACGTTCTCGATCGACGCTACGGGTCACTGGACCTACGCCATGGGCAGCGCCCATAACGAGTTCGTGGGCGGCACCGACTACACCGACAGCATCACGGTGGCGACGGCTGACGGCACCTCGCAGGTCATCACCGTCACCATACACGGCACCAACGATGCACCTGTAGTAGATCTGAACGGCGCTTCAGCTGGATTCTCGACGACCTTGAACTATACAGCTGGATCTGCCGCCGCTGCCATCGCTCCTGCGGGAACAGTAACGGACATCGACTCCATCAACTTCGGCGGCGGCTCGCTCACTGTCGGGTTCACGGCAAACGGCGCGCTCACGGACCAGTTGACCATCCAGAATCAAGCCCCCGGCGCTGGCCAGATCACCGTCAGCGGCAACAGTGTGAGCTATGGTGGCACACTCATTGGTACCTTCACCGGCGGCACGAACGGGTCGAATCTGGTCGTGACCTTCAACGCCGCTGCTACGCAGGCGGCAGCGCAGGCCCTCGCCGATCATATCCTCTATGCCAACGCGACCAGCGCCACCATCGCCAAGACGGTGACCTACACGTTGGTGGATGGAGACGGTACGGCCAATGGAGGCGCGGATACCAGTAGCGTTACTGCGACGATCAGCGTTACGGGTAGCGACCTTACACCGCCGAACGTCTCGATAAGCCACCAGCTTTCGTCGAGCCAACAGGAGTCGACCTTCACTGTTCATGCGACGGATGCCAGCGGTATTCAGAGCGTTCAATTGTATGACAACGCTAGCGGTGCGCCCGTTCTCATCTATACGATGACCGCTGCGGAACTGGCTGCTGGGTCAGTGAGTGGAGACTACGTCCATACATTTATCGACGGCGCGCCTCCGTTCCCAGTCAGCAACTCTGTTCATCAAATAAGCGCGGTCGTCACCGACAACAGCTCGGCACACAATTCCAGTACGGCTGTGGACAGCGTGACATTCAAGACCAATGCTGGCGGTGGGAGCAGCTCCAAGTTCACGGCCCCCGCCGGCACGTCCGGCGAGCCTATCAACCTTGCTCTCACCGACCCCTCGCATGAAAGCGCGCTCATCACCGTCACGGTGAAGGACGTGCCTTC
Source organism: Mesorhizobium sp. B2-3-15 (assembly GCF_006442875.1). Lineage (NCBI taxonomy): Bacteria > Pseudomonadati > Pseudomonadota > Alphaproteobacteria > Hyphomicrobiales > Phyllobacteriaceae > Mesorhizobium > Mesorhizobium sp. B2-3-15. The sequence goes on from NZ_VFVO01000021.1 coordinate 1,288, forward strand.
GGGCTGGACCATCGACGGTGCGACCCATAATGCCGACGGAAGCTGGACGACACAGACCAACGACCTGCACGGGCTGACCGTCACCACGCCGGTTAACTTTACCGGCGCCGCCGTTCTCGATGTCGAGATGACCTGGATCAATGCCGACGGCACCACGGGCACCGCATCGATCGCCGATAATGTCGAGGCCTACGCACCGGGTTCGCCGATCTTTGCCTGGTCCGGCGACGACGTGCTGACCGGCTCGCACGGCAACGATCTCTTCGTCTTCTCGCAACCGATTGGCGCCGACACGGTGCACAATTTCGATGCGGCCGCCGACCAGATCGATCTCATCGGCTATAACGGATTGGCGGACTTCGCGGACCTCCAGACGCATATCGCCGATGATGCCAACGGCAATGCGGTGATCGCGCTCGGCGACGGACAGTCGATCACGCTGGACGGCGTGCATTCGGGCGCACTCACAGCCAGCAATTTCGTGTTCGACCAGACGCCGGTGGTCAACAATTCAGGCACCATGACGATCGGCGACGGCGCGTTGCTGCCGCTCAGCGGCATTATCAACAACAGCGGCCTCATCTCGCTCGACTCGACCGGCAGCGATACGCTGCTGCAGGTCATCCAGCACGGCGTGACCTTGCAGGGGGGCGGGCAGATCCTGCTGTCCGACAGCGCCGCCAATATGATTTCCGGCACAGGGCCGGACGTCACTCTGGTCAACGTCGACAACACGATCTCGGGCGCCGGCCAGCTGGGCGGCGGCATGCTCAGCCTCGATAACCAGGGCACCATCATCGCCACCGGCTCGCACGCGCTGATCATCGATACCGGTGGAAGCGTCGTCACCAACTCCGGAACGCTCGAGGCAACGGGTTCGGGCGGCTTGACGGTCGCCGGCGGCCTGGCGAATTCAGGCATGCTCTGGGCCAATGGCGGCGACATCGTGATCCACGGCCAGGTTACCGGCGACGGCGATGCCACCATCGGCAATTTGTCGAAGCTGGAATTCGGCGGCGCCTCGTCGACGGACGTCACCTTCGGACACGACGCTGCCGGCACGCTGCAACTCGACGATTCCTTCGACTACAGCGGACGGATCGGGGGCATCACCAATGATGACAGGCTGGACCTCGGCGATATCCTGTTCGGTGCGGGAACGACGGCCGTCTATCAGGCAAACCAGGATGGCAGCGGCGGAACGCTGACCGTTTCGGACGGCACCCACGGCGCCGCGCTGCATCTGGTCGGCAATTATGATGCGAACGCCTTCAAGCTTGCCGATGACGGCCAGGGTCATACTGTCGTTTCGTACAATCCGGCGGAATTCACGCTGACCGGCATCGGCAATGGAGCGATTTCAAGCGACTTCGTGGTGTGAGCGAAAAGGGCCGCCGGCTACGGCGGCTCCCTGACCTGACGAGTATCGAGTGGGGTTCTGGAAGTGGATAGCAAGTCTCGAATTGTGAAGGATGCGCTTCGGGCATGCCGCCGCTATTTCCTGGTTGCGGCGGCATTCAGCCTCGCGATCAACCTGCTCTACCTCGCTTCCCCCCTCTACATGCTGCAGATCTACGACCGGGTTGTCACCAGCGGCAGCGAAACCACGCTCGTGATGCTGACCCTGGTGTTGCTGGCAGCCTTCCTTTCGCTGGCGGGTCTCGACCTGGTTCGCGCCTGGATCCTGACGCGTGCCAGCGCCCGGCTCGACCGTCTGCTTTCGGCAAAGATCCTCGCCGCGTCCGTCGAGGCCCCATCGCCCGGCTCCTCGCCGAGCCAGCCGATCCGTGACTTCGATACGTTCAGGCAGGTCATCACCGGCAGCGGCATCCACGCTTTGTTCGATCTGCCATGGTCGCCCATCTACATCGGCATCATCTTCCTGCTGCATCCGTGGCTCGGCTTCTTCGCACTGGGCTGCTCGCTGCTCCTGATCGGCATGGCCGTGCTCAACGAGTATCTCGTGCGCTCGCCGCTGAAGCAGGCCAACGAGCTGGCGACGAACAACTATAACTTCACCGAGATGAGCCTCAGGAACTCCGAAGTCGTTCGCGCCATGGGGATGATCGACGGTCTCATCCGCCGCTGGGGGCGCGACCGCAACCTCGCGCTGCGGCGCCAGGCGGAGGCAAGCGACCGTGCCGCCTTGATGTCGGGCCTCATCCGGTTCCTGCGGCTCACCATGCAATCGCTGATCCTCGGCCTCGGCGCCTATCTGGTCATCGAACGGCAGATTACCGGCGGCACCATGTTCGCGGCGAGCCTCCTGCTGGGCAGGGGGTTGCAGCCTGTCGAGCAGATCGTCGGCCTCTGGCGCAGCCTAATCCTGGCGCGGGCAGCGTTGGCAAGGGTCGAGAGGCTGGTCGACGGGGGCGCGCGCAACGAAAGAGCGTTCAACCTGCCGAAGCCCAGCGGCATGATTTCCGTCGAGCAGGTAAGCTTTGCAATTCAAAGCCAGCAGAAAGTGCTTCTGCGCGACGTGTCGTTTCGGTTGGAAGCAGGCGAGGCGCTCGGAATCGTTGGCCCCTCCGGTGCCGGCAAGTCGACCCTGGCGCGCCACCTTGCCGGCGTCATGCAACCCAGTCGCGGCACAGTCAGGCTGGATGGCGCCGACCTGTCGCAATGGGGGCACGACGCATTAGGTGATCACATCGGCTACCTGCCGCAAGATATCGAACTCTTCTCCGATACCGTCGCCGCCAACATTGGGCGCTTCAAGGCCAATGTCGACCAGGAGGTGATCGAGGCCGCGCGGCTCGCCGGCGTACACGAGATGATTATCCGACTGCCGCAGGGCTACGAGACGCAGATCGGGGAGGGCGGCGCCGTGCTGTCGGGAGGATATCGGCAACGGATTGCTCTTGCCCGGGCGGTGTTTGGAACGCCGAAACTGATCATTCTCGACGAGCCGAGTTCCAATCTCGACGCCGATGGCGATCGTGCGCTGAGCGACTGCGCGATCGAGCTCAAGCGCCGCGGCAGCACTGTTATCATCGTCTCGCACCGGCCCTCGACCTTGGCGAATGTCGACAAGATCCTGCTGTTGCGCGATGGCGCCGTCGAGGCGTTCGGCATGAGAAACGAGATCGTGGCGCTGCTCAACCAGCGCGCGGCTCCAATGGCGGTGGCGACCCAATGAGCTGTGGTCGGAGAGATCGATGAGCGACAGTGCCCTCACTTACCATAGCCTGCCTGGCGAGTCGGGCATCCTGGCTCCGGATTCCATCCGGGTGCCGGCCTATATTGGCCTGCTGATCATAATGGCCTTTTTCGGCATTTTCGGCGGCTGGGCGGCTTTTGCCCCTCTGAACGGTGCCGTGCTCGCCGATGCCATCGTCAAGGTGGAAGGCAATCGCAAGAGCGTCCAGCACTTCGACGGCGGTACGGTGAAGGAGATCCGCGTTAAGGATGGCGACGTCGTCAGGAAGGGCGACATAATGCTGAAGCTGGACGACACCAGGATTCGGTCCGAGTTCAATCTCTATGCCCAGCAATATGCACTGTTGCGCGCCACCGATGCCAGGATCCGCGCCGAATTGGACGGCAGCCAGGCGGTTGCCTTTCCCAAGGACATCCTCAAGGAGCACCAGGGCTACCTCAAGGACGCAATGGCAAACCAGATCGCCGACCTGGAAAGCCAACGCGCCTCGATGGCCGGCGCAAGGCAGATCCTCGAACGGCGCATTGCCGAGCTCGAGGAGCAGATACGGGGCAAGCAGTCTCGGGTCGAATCCTACCGGGCCCAGCTCAAATCGACGATCGGCGAGAAGGCCAGCCTGTCGAAGCTGCTCAAGGCCGGTTTGACGACCCGCCCACGCGTCCTGGAACTGGAAAGGTCGGCCTCGGATTTGCAGGGCTTGATCGATGATAATCTCGGCGCCATCGGCGGCACCCAACAGAGCAAAGCTGAGCTCGAGAGCCAGATCGCACAATTGACCAATGAGCGCCGGACCAAATTGTCGGCCATGCTGATCGATACGCAATCGAACCTGTCCGACCTCATACCCAAGATGTTCGCCGCCCAGGCCGCCATGGACCGGGCCGAAGTGCGTGCACCCTATGATGGCCAAGTGATGGATCTCAGCGTTTTCTCGATCGGTGCGATCGTGGCGCCGGGCCAGACCATCCTTGACATCGTGCCGACCGAGAATTCACTGATCGTCCAGGCACAGGTTCGCGTCGAGGATATATCGAACCTGCGTCCCGACATGGCCGCCGAAGTTCGTTTCACATCATACAAGCAGCGTTCGATACCCATAATTCATGGACGCGTCGCCCGCATTTCGGCGGATCGCATTACCGATACCAAGACCGGCTTTCCCTATTACCTCGCGGACGTAGCGGTCGATCCCGTGGAATTGGCGGCCGCCCCACAGATCGCGCTTTATCCGGGCATGCCGGCGTCAGTCATGATCGTTACCGAGCAACGCACGGCGCTCGACTACATTCTAGGCCCGCTGGTTGTGTCGTTCCACTCAGCGTTTCGCCAGAAATGACGGATCAGTCCATCACCGCACGCGGCGAGAACTCCCGTTAAACAAGTCGCGAAGAATGCGTGTCTCCGCGTTACGGCGCGCCTGCCATCTTGTGAAAAATCGAGGAGACACTCGGATATAGGTGCGGGCGTGATGTGCGCGCTGAATTGGTTCAGCCGCTTGCGAAGCCCAATATAGAAGGCTCTATGCTGTCTCGAGTGATGTCGACCGTCGCAAGGGTGACAGGCAGCTTAAACCGTCGTGGGCCAGCGCTGCCCGGATTTAAATAAAGCACGCCATCCACTGTCTCCATCCTCGGCACATGCGAGTGACCGGACACGATCAAATCGATGCCTTGGGCAACCGGGTCGATCTGCAGCGTCTTGAGATCATGAAGCACGTAAATTGCTCGCCCGGCGAGGCGTACGAGCTCGGTTTCCGCGTATGGCAGCGCCCAGCCACCGGTGTCTACGTTTCCTCTGATCGCGGTAACCGGCGCGATACAGCGAAGCGCCGTGATGATCTCAGGGCGACCGATGTCTCCTCCATGAATGATGTGGTCGACCCCTGCCAGGCAACGCGCCGCCTCCGGCCTCAGCAAGCCGTGCGTGTCCGAGATGACGCCAATTCTGAATGTCATGGCCCTGCCACTAGACGGTGAGGGTGGTGAAATCCGTTGCGATAAGGCTGTTCGCAAACGCCTGAACGGCTTCCGCGAGAATTTCTTCGTCGTAATAGCGGCCGGAGATGTGCGTAAGAACGAGCTGCTTTACATCGCTGGTCGCTGCCAGCGATGCTGCCTCCGCGGCTGTCAGATGTCCGTATTCGCGCGCCATCGCTGCATCTCGTTGCAGGAATGTGGCTTCGATGACAAGCAGGTCGGCGCCGCTCACCTTGTCGGCCAATCCATCAGTGGTTTCGGTGTCGCCTACAATGACCAGCTTCTTGCCAGCCTCGGGTGGTCCGAGGACTGCTTCGGGAGCAATCGTTCGGCCGTCGGGAAGAGAAATTGAGCGGCCTTCGGCCAAATCTTTCCGGATCGGACCGTCTGGCACACCGAGAGCTACCAAGCGGTCCGAACGGAGGTGACGACGCGCCGGCGTCTCGAAGACGAAGCCATAGCTGTCGGTGTCGCGATGGCGAACTTGAAAGCAATCGACGGTGAACTCATCCACCTCGAACACGCGTCCGGGGGCAAGCGGCACGAGTTGCAGCGGGATCGGCGCGCGTCCCTTACCCCAAAGGCCAGCGAGCATGCGGGCGACGACGTCAAGAGTGTCTGCGCTGCCATGAATGGTCACATGGTTCTTGCTCTGCCGGAGCCGAAGCGTCGAGAACAAGCCTGGAATCCCGAGCACGTGGTCGAAGTGCGCGTGCGTGAGGAGCAGGCGATCAAGTCGCCTGAATCCGGCGCCGCTGCGCAGAAGCTGACGCTGGGTGCCTTCCCCGCAATCGACCAGCACCCGTTGACTGCCGGCTTCAACGAGCAGCGCCGGGTGATTGCGCCCGGCCGAGGGCACGCTGGCCGAGGTCCCGAGGAAGGTAAGCCTGAATGTCATGCGAGCAGTCTACCTCGCGGGCAACGAGACCTCAAAGCGGGCGAAGGAGCGGTCCTAGATAGACTTCGCGTAACCGGCTTGGAGCGACAAAAGAGTGAGCGTGAGCGCATTCGGCATCGCGTGTCGCGTATCGCGCCAGATTATAGGCAGTGAGATAGCTCACAATCTTCTCCGATCCCTCTTCAAGAGGGCTGCGTTACACCAGCACCTTTGCTCAAGAGAACGGACAGCCAAGGCCCTCGTGTGGAAAGGGCAACGCTTTCACGCTTGCGGGAGCTGAGCCACTGTGGGGCGGATGACTCACTGTCAGGGCCTCAGGAACCGAAAGGCGAAGCGATCGGTCTTGCCCTTGATCGAAGGATCGAACACCTTGCTCGAGTGCGGATCGTCCTTGTTCGCCAGCATGGTGCTTTCCGCGTCCAGGACGAAACCGGCCGCCTCCACCTCCTCGCGAACGGATGCAGGCTCGATCCGATGTAGCGACTGTGCCTCGCTCGTGCCGGCCCCAACGGCGGCGGCGTGGTCCACGATAACGTAGGAGCCACCGGGCTTCAGCCGCTCGTAGACGGCTTGATTGAAGTCGGCCGCCGTCGCGCCCCCGGCTTGAATCAGAGCGGTGTGGAGATCGTGATAGAACAGATGCAGCCATATAACATCCGCTGGCTGCGTGACCTCCGGCATCGCCACAAGGTCCGCCGAGACGGCTTCGACGTTCTCTCGGCCCGGCTCCTTCGCGAGCGTCCGCATGCGGCCGACCGGATCGTCCTTGAAGTGGGCGACTTCGGCCGGCACGAAGCTGTAGACACGTCCTTGGGGTCCCACGATGTCTGAGAAGACGCGGGTCCAGTCGCCGTCGCCCGGGTAGACGTCGATGACGGTGAAGCCCGCATCTGGGCGTGCGAACCGGATCAACTCGGATAGCTTGGATTGGTCGTACATCGAGATCTCCTTTCGATTGAGCATTCGACGAGCGCGAGGCGTGCGAGGGGGCGATCCACGGCTGATCCGCCGTCCACCCCATTCCGATGGCCGCTGATGGCCAGCGCTACGCCGGTCCGGACGCGTCCATCTGCGAGGCACGTGCCAGTGCTTGTGTGTCGACGTATTCCCGGATGTTGGTCAATCTGCCGTCCCGGACCGTGATGGCGAAGGTCCAGTCGTCCTCGAACGTCTTGTTCGTGGCCTTGATCCTTCCCCTCGCGGAGCCCCTCACGGTCTGGATGGTCTTCTCGATAGTCATGGGAATTTCCCTATTTCGCGCGGACCGGATCACGCTCGGTCCGGTCCGTGCATCGTGACCCTGCCGGTGGGCAGGTCGTGTTCATCGGTCGAACTTGACCAGGTCCTTGAAGATCAGATGACCCCAGCTATTTCCGCGCGCCTGGACCAGCAGCCCACCTTCCGAAAGCCCGCCAAGTTTGATCGGCGAGAAGCCGAGATTTTCCGCGAGCGTACCAATCTCCGCTGCGGCAGCGTCATCGTCGCTCGCCAGGAACACGACTCTCCTGCCGCCATGCACTGCTGAATCTTGGTCAAGGGTGGCAGCGCCCAAATGGTTGAAGCCCTTGACCAGTCGTCCACCGGGGAAAGCCTGCGCGATGAACTTGGAAGAAGGCTGTCCTCCCAGCTTCTCAGGGGGCACGCCGTAGGCATTGGTCACATCGACGATGGTCTTCCCCTTCCAGGTGGACAGCGCCTTCGCGACATCCGGATGCGACTCGAAACGGACTGCCAAAAAGATGATGTCCGCCTTGACCGCGTCCGCCAGCTTTTTGGGGATGATCGTAGGCCCGATCGCGGCCGCGTCCGCGGCAAAGCTTTCCGGGTCGCGCGTGGTTGCGACGGATACCTCGATGCCCTTGCGAGCAAATGCCTTGGCGAGGGCTCGGCCGATATTGCCGAAGCCGATAATTGCGTAGCTCATGATGTTTCTCCGATCTTGTGTGATGCCGAGGTCAGACCTGGGCCATGCCTCCATCGACGGCGAAATCTACGCCGGTGATGTAAGAGCTTTCGTCAGAAGCAAGGAACGTGACGGCAGCCGCGATTTCCTCTGGCTTGCCCCTGCGACCCATTGGGATCTGTGAAGCAAACTGGGCGGCCGCTTGCTCGGCTTGCTCGGGGGTAAGGCCCGTCGTTGTCGCCAATGCCGGGGTCTCGATTGGTCCGGGACTCATTGAATTCACGCGAATTTTGCGATCTTTCAGTTCCAGTGTCCAAGCGCGCGCGAAGTTTCGCACCGCCGCTTTACTCGCTGCGTAGGCGCTGAACCCTGGCAGCCCCAATACGTTGGAGACCGAAGAGGTCAGGATGATCGAACCGCCGTCACTGAATAGTGGAAGCGCCTTCTGTACCGTGAAAAACAACCCCTTCACATTCACATCGAAGGTTTGGTCAAAATGGGCCTCAGTCGCTGCCGCGAGCGGTGCGATTGTCCCTGCGCCTGCGTTCGCGAAGAGAATGTCGATGTGGCCGTGTTTCTCTTTCACGACGGCATAGACCCGGTCCAGATCCTCCAAGCGCGACACGTCGCCTGCGACCGTCGTAACGTTTCTCTCGATGAAGGCCGCGGCCTCCTTCAGCTCTTTCTCTCGTCGCCCGGTGATCACGACGTGCGCGCCTTCTTCAACGAAGCGCTTGGCTGTCGCCAAGCCGATCCCGCTGCTTCCGCCGGTGATGACAGCGATCTTACCTTGTAGCTTTTTCATGATCTTCTATCCTTCGTTGTGTGAGCCAGGCGCGGGACGCGCCAGCGTCAGAGTTGCGCCAGGCCGCCATCAACGGCGACCTCGCTGGCGGTCATGAAGCTGCTGTCCGACGACGCGAGAAAGGCAGCCACCGCCCCGATTTCCGCCGGATCGGCCATGCGCTGGAGCGGAGTCATCGAGGCGAAGACCTTCTGTCCTTCCTCGCCCAGCGCTTCCTTTGCGAGGTCGGTCGCGGTCGCCCCGGGCGACAGCACGTTTACGCGGATACCGGTGCCCTTCAGGTCCTCCGCCCAGGTCCGCGCGAGGTTGCGCACTGCCGCCTTGCTCGCGCTGTAGGCAGTGAACCCCGGTGCGCCCGTGGTGCCGGCGCTCGATCCGGTCACGATGATCGAACCCCCCGGGCCCATCAGCGGCAGCGCCTTCTGGACCGTGAAGATCGTACCTTTCACGTTGGTGCCGAAGGTTTCGTCAATATGCTCGGCGGTGATCTGGCCGAGCGGAAGCGGGCCTCCAGCCCCGGCATTGGCGAAGACGATGTCGAGGCTTCCGCGTTCGGCCTTCACCGCAGCGTAGAGCCGGTCGAGGTCGGCCTCATCCGAGACCGAGCCTTTCACCGCGCGGGCATTGGGCCCGAGGTCCGCCACAGCGGCGTCGAGCGCTTGCTGCCGGCGGCCGAAGATGAAGACGAAGGCGCCTTCCTCGATGAAGCGCTTTGCAGCGGCGCGGCCGATGCCGGTAGCGCCGCCGGTGATCACGGCGGTCTTTCCATTCAGTCTGTTCATGTCGTGCGTCCTTCGTTTCGCCATCTCGGGTCTTTGGCTGTACGGTGGGTCAACCCGAGAGCCTGAACATGGGATCGCCGAAGTCGGGCGGTGAGTGCGGAATCGTGCACATCGGTGGTGCGAAAACGATCCAGTCAGACGATTGAACGCCGCAACAGTCGCGCACATTACAGCTCGGCGTGCTAGAATGGGTTTCGGAAGGCGCAGCTGGCGGCGCGGGAATGCACCATGATTGACTGGGATGACGTTCGCTACTTTCTTGCCGCCGCGCGCGGCGGCTCGGTGCGGGCTGCCGCCGAGCGCCTCGGCGTGTATCACTCGACCGTGCTGCGACGCATCGCTCAACTTGAGGAACGCCTCGGGGCGCAGATGTTCGAAAAGCTGCCTTCGGGCTACCGCCTGACGGCTGCGGGCGAGGAGGTCCTCGAGCTCGCGAACCAGATGGAAGCGTCGTCGCACCAGCTGGAGACGCGTGTCTTCGGTCGCGACCAGAGCGCGCGCGGGCTTTTGCGGGTGACAGTTCCACCGTTCCTCGCCACACACCTGCTCATGCCGGATCTCGCCGACTTCGCGCGTATGCATCCGGACATCGAGATGGAAATCTTGACCACTGGCGAGGTGGCGAATCTGACTAACCGAGAGGCCGACGTCGCGATCCGCATTGTCGCCGACCGCAAGACCCTGCCGCTCAATCTTCACGGCCTGAAGGGACCGGAGGTGTTCAGCGGCGTCTACATGTCTCGCGATCGACTACCCGCGTTGCGTGCGGGCACGCCTGATCCCCTCCGGTGGATCGCAATAGACAATCATGGAATTCCGGACTGGGCGCGCGAGGGAGAAGTTCACATCACGGGAGCTCCGTTCAGGACTCCGGATGCCGAGACGCAGATCATCGCGGCGCAGCAAGGGATCGGGATGACGAAACTGCCGTGCTTTGTCGGAGATGCCGACCCCCTGCTCGTGAGGGTGCCGGGCACCAACCCGCCCATGCATGGGACACTCTGGATTCTCACGCAGGGGGAGACACGCAAGACGAAGCGCGTTCGGCTTTTCACGGAGTTCGTATCCCGCAGGCTCGCCGCGTACGCTCCGCTGATCGCGGGACTGTCCGTAACGCGTGACTAACGCCCGTCTGGGACTTGGCGGTCGCCTGCCCTTCATGAGACATTTCGGGATCTCGATCGTCCATCAAAATTTTGGGTTGGTTGCCCGCCAAGCCTCGTACTCTTCGGTCGCACTTGGGTGCAGCGGATAATAGCGTTGCAACGACCCGCCCTCCATGAGCTTCATGCGTGAGAACTCCTCCCAGTCGTGATGTTTCTGGGATTCTTCGATCACCTTCGCGGCCATCGCAAGGGGTAGCACCACCACCCCATCATCGTCGGCGACGATGATGTCGCCGGGGATCACGGTGACACCGCCGCAGGCAATCGGAACGTTGACGGCATTGGGATAAATGCTGGTTTGCACATGGTAGTTGGGCGTCCAGCCGCGCAGCCATAGGGCCAGATCGAGCTTTTCGACATTGGGCCGGTCGCGCATGCAGCCGTCGATGACGATGCCCGCGCCGCCTCTGCCCTTGAAATACGTCGACATCATATCGCCGAAGACGCCCGAACTCATGTCGCCGCGCGCATCGACCACGACCACATCCCCTTCCTGTGCGTGGTACAGCACATGCCGGTGCAGCTGTGTTTCCGGATCGGCATATTCTCCCTCGTTGAAAAGATCGGGCCGCTGCGGCAGGAACTGCAGCGTCAGCGCCGGCCCGACGATCGATCTCCCGTGGTTCTGCGCCACCGGGCCGACCATATGCGGATTGCGGAAGCCCATATGGCCAAGCGTGCCGGCAACCGTCGCGGCGCCGATCTCCTTTAGCGCGTCGATCAGATCCTTCGGCGGCCGCGTGATGTCGGAAGTATGCGTCATTGTGGACTCCGATTGAAAGGGAACTACCAGTTCGTGACAGAACCATCGCGGCGCTTGAGGTGGGGCGCTTCCCAGAAACGGAAGCTCTGCGCCTGGACGGCCTCTTCGTTGACCTCGACGCCGAGCCCCGGCAGATCGCCCACCGGGTAGTCGGGGCCGTCGAGCCGTGGTTGCACCGGGAAAAATTCGGAATTGTCGAAGCCGAGCCTTGCTTCGGGGGCCCTGGTTTCGAGCCACGCGAAGTTGGGGACCGCGGCGGCCAGATGCACGGTCGCGGCCGTGCACACTGGACCAAGCGGATTGTGCGGCATCAGGTCCACATAGTGTGCCTCGCTCCAGCCAGCGATTTTCATTGCCTCGGTGAACCCGCCGGCATTGCAGATATCGAGCCGGTTGAACTGGTGGATGCCGCGCTCGATATAGGGCAGGAACTGCCACTTGCTGGCAAATTCCTCGCCAATGGCGAAGGGGATGTCGGTCATCGTGCGGAGGGATTCGTACGCTTCTGGCGTCTCGTCGCGTATCGGCTCCTCGAGAAAATCGAGCACGCCGCGGTCGAGCTTGTTGCAGAAGCTCGCCGCCTCCGCCACCGACAGCCGATGATGATAGTCGATGCCGAGGACGACATCGTTACCCAGCGCCCGGCGCGCCTTGTTCAGCATGGTCGCGGTAGCGCCGATCGACTCGCGTGGCTCGAAAACATCCCTGCTGTTTTGCCCGACGGGAAAGAAGCGGATCGCCTGCCAGCCTTGTGCGCGCAGTTCGCGGGCCCGCTCGATGGCAACGTCGCCCTCGGCTTCGTCTCCGGTCGAGGCGAAGGTGGGGATCCGGTCGCGCTGCTTGCCGCCCAGCAGCTCGTAGACCGGCACCCCCAGCGCCTTGCCCTTGATATCGTGGAGGGCGATATCGATGGCCGAAATAGCCGCCTGCAGAACCCGCCCGCCTTCGAAATACTGGCTGCGATAAACCTCCTGCCAAATCCGCCCGATCTGCATGGGATCGCGGCCGACAAGAAACTCGCGATAGTGCTCGACCGCGCCGGCCACGGCCTTCTCGCGGCCGCTCAGGCCGCTCTCGCCCCAGCCGAAGATGCCCTGGTCGGTCTCGACCTTGACCAGCATCTGATTGCGCGTTCCCACCCATGCCGGATAGGGTTTGATCGCCGTGATCTTAAGTTTCGTAGTCATCCACGCCCGCGTCCCACACGCATCCGCCCTGTCTCAGTCGACCTCGAGAGCCATCTCGGTCTCACCGTCGAACAGATGCATCCGCTCCTGGTCGAACTCGAGCCAGATCCGCTCGTCGGGCGCGACGGCAATGTTGGGCGGCACGCTGACGTTGACGATGGCACCGGACAGGAAGGCCTGCACGAAGGTGACGTCTCCGGTTGGTTCCACCGTGTAGACCTTGGCCGGGATGCCGCCTTGCACCGCGCTCTTGTGCAGCTTGATCGTCGAGTGGCGTGCGCCGAGCACGATTTTCCTGGTCGTTGCCCCCGTGACCTTCTGGACGTTGCGCGGCGAGAGCCCGAGGCTCCAGCCCTCCGCGCTGGTCAGCACGGTGTTGCCGTTCGCCGTCAATGTCTCCAGCGGAATGAGGCTCATTGCCGGGCTGCCGATGAAGCTGGCGACGAACATGTTCACCGGATGGGCAAAGACCTGCGCCGGTGAATCGTATTGCTGCAGGAAGCCGCCGTTCATCACCGCCATCTTGTCGGCCATGGTGACGGCTTCGAGCTGGTCGTGCGTCACATAGATGATCGTCGCCTTGAGGTCCTGGTGGAAGCGCTTGATCTCCGACCGCATCTGTACGCGCAGTTTCGCGTCGAGGTTGGAGAGCGGCTCGTCCATGAGAAACACCGCGGGATCGCGCACGAGAGCACGGCCCAGCGCCACACGCTGCTGCTGCCCGCCCGAAAGTTCGCGCGGCTTGCGCTCGAGCAGGTGCGTCATGTCGAGCACGCGCGCCGCTTCCTTAACCTTCTTGTCGATCTCGTCCCTGGGCAGTTTGCGCATCTGTAGCGGGAAAGCGAGGTTCATGTAGACCGACTTTTGCGGATAGAGCGCGTAGTTCTGGAACACCATTGCGATGTCCCGGTCCTTGGGGTCGAGATCGTTGACCACCTGGTCGCCAATGAGGATGTCGCCCGATGTGATCGGGGTCAGCCCGGCAACGAGATTGAGCGTGGTCGTCTTTCCGCAGCCTGAAGGGCCGACAAGCGCAACGAACTCGCCGTCGTTGACCGTCAGTGAAACGTCGTTGACGGCCTTGAAGCCGCCATAGGTCTTGACGAGATCTTTGAGGACCACGTGGGCCATCGGCAACTCCCTAATGCTTGACCGCGCCTTCTGTCAGGGCGCGTACGAAGTATCGCTGCAGGACGAGGAACAGCACCACGACAGGCACGCTCATCATGAAGCTCGCCGCCATCAGTCCCGGAAAGTCCGTCGTGTTTTCCGAGAAGAAGCGCTGGATGCCGACCGGCAGGGTCAACTGTTCATTTTTGGAGAGGAACGTGTAGGCGTAGATGTACTCGTTCCACGCGCCGATGAAGGAATAGATCGCGGTGGCGATGATCCCCGGCGTCGAGAGCGGCATCACGATCATGATGAAGGCCTGGAACCGTGTTGCCCCATCGATACGCGCCGCCTGCTCGAGCTGCACCGGGATGTTGTCGTAAAAACCCTTGAGCAGCCAGATCGCCAGGGGCAGGCCGAAGGTGAGATAGGTCAGGATCAGCGAGCCATGCGTGTTCACCAGCCCGATCGCACGCATCAGGATGAAGAGCGGCACGAGAAAGATCACCGCTGGGAACATGTTGCGCAGCAGCACGGCGAAGAACAGGAAGTTCCGGCCGGGGAAGGTGAAGCGCGAAAACGCGTAGGCCGCGGGGACGGCAACGATCACCGAAAGGATTGTCGTGACGGTCGACACGAACAGGCTGTTCCAGAAGAAGCGCAGGAAGTCCTGGCCGACGCTGTTCTGCGGATCGAGCAGCTTCTTGTAGCTGGCAAGCGTAGGCTCGTTTGGCCACCATTGCGGCGGGAATTGCGTCGCCGCGAAGCCGGACTTGATCGAGGTGATCAGCATCCAGATCATCGGCACCGCGGTGTAAATCAGCATGAACAAGAGGAAGATGCGCCCGGCCCAGCGCCATCCGTCGACGCGCATGCGGCGATGGGGCCGGCCTCGGGAGGCTGTCTCTGCAAGCGTGCTCATGTGCTCCCCTCTTTCCGCTCGTTGCCGCTTAGCGCCCGGACGTAGAAATAGCCCAGCGTCATCAGGATGAGGAACAGGAGCACCGAATAAGCCGATGCCACGCCCCAGCGCTGGCGGCCGAAGGCGAGCTCATAGATGTGGGTTATCCAGATATGCGATGCGTTCGACGGCCCGCCTGCGGTCATGATCCAGGGGATGATGAAGGAATTGAAGTTGGCCACCGCGAGCAGCAGGATCGTCACCACCGAGACGTTGCGCAAGTGCGGGAAAGTGACGTGCCAGAAGCGCTGCCATGCATTGGCCCCGTCGACCTTGGCGGCCCGCAACAATTGCTCGGGGACTGTCTGCAGGCCGGCCATCATCATGATCATGGCAAACGGAAACTCGCGCCAGATATTGACGACGATCAGGGAGGGCAGCACCGTGCTGACGTTGTCGATGAAATTGGGTGGCCGGTCAGTCAATCCGAGGCCGACCAGCACCGCGCCGATGATGCCGAAATCCGAATGGTAGATCCACTTCCAGATATAGGAGGCGGCAACGGCGCTGATCACCCAGGGAATGATCAGGATGGCGCGCAGGACGCCGCGGCCGACAAAGTCTCGGTGCAGCGCCAGCGCCGTGGCAAACCCCAGGACAAAGGAGATGAAAGTGGATCCGAATGTCCAGATCAGGGTGTTCCAGGTTACTTTCCAGAACACATCGCTGGTGAGGATGGTGGTGTAATTGTCGAAGCCGATGAAGGTCTTGTCGCGGAGCTGCAGACCGGGCGGCGTCTTATAGAACGACAGCTCGATCGTGTAGTAGATCGGATAGGCGATGACGACGAGCATCACGGCGATCGCCGGGAGCACGTATGCGTAGTCGGCGCGATGGGCCCAGACGTTCCGCAATGCGCCTGACCCGCCGGGTTGCGATTTTCGGCGAGCCTCGGCCTTGCCGGTCACGATCGTCACTGTGGCGTGCCCTTGTTTTTCGAAAAGAACCGGCTGCGCTCTTGGCGCAGCCGGTTCGCAGGTCAGGTTGGGACTAGAGCCCGCCCATTAGGTCTTTCACCTTCTTGGCCGCATCGTCCGCTGCCTGGTCGACGGTCATCGCGCCGGTCAGCGCATTCTGCAGCATGTCCGGGACGATGATATTCATGATCTCGGGGGATTCCGGCAGCGCCGGGAAGGGGATGCCATAGGGCAGCATCGAAGTCGTGACATCGAGGAACTTGATATGGTCCAGACGTTCCTTCATCCATTTGGTCTTGAAGCCGTTAAGATTGCCCGGGTTCGAGCCGGCATAGGCCATCTTCAGCGACCATTCGGGGCTCGCCCACATGCAGATCATCGCCTTCGCGGCCGGCTCGTCCACCTTGCCACCCTCTACATACTCGGGCTTCAGGATGTGAATGTTCGAGCCGCCGAACACGACGGCGCGCTTGCCGTCAGGACCGGTCGGGATCAGGCCGTAGCGCATATTGTCGATGACGGTCTGCGCCTTGTCCTTGTCGGTCCCGGTCGCCTTGGCCTGCAGGTCGAGCATGACGTTGTAGTCGGACGGGTGGGAAACCATCATGCCCAACTGGCCGGCGACGAACAGAGGCTGGTTGTCGGCCTGCTGGTTGGTAAGTGCCGAAACCGGAACCGACTTGTCGCGGACATACATGTCGTATGAGGCTTGCAGCGCCGCCTTGCTCTGCGGGCTGTCGAGTTCCACCTCCTTGTAAGTCGGGTTCGCGGTGGCTTCGTCGAAGACGCCGCCGCCATAGGCCCACAGCTGTGGCATGAAGCGATAGGGCGTATTGCCGGCATTCTTGCGAGCCACGAGGCCGTAACCGGCAATGCCGAGCTTGTCGTGGATCTGCTTGGAATATTTGACGACGTCGTCCCAGGTTGCGGGAGCCTTGTCCGGATCGAGACCCGCACGCTTGAAGATGTCGGCATTCCAGATGAACGCCATCGTCTCGTTGTTCGTTGGAACGCCGTATGTGACCCCATCCCAGGTCACGGCCTTCATGGCGCCGGGCCAGAAATCCTCGGTCGAATAGCCCACATCCTCCGGTTTGAGCGGCTGTAGATAGCCTTTCGAGGCGAATTCGGTACCGCCCAGGATTTGCAGGCGCACCGCCATCGGCGCGGCATTGCCCAGGAGCGCGGTGCGGAACTTGTCGAGAAGGTCGTTATAGGTGAGGGCCTGTTCCTCGAGCTTGATGTTCGGATAGGTCTTGCGGAAAGTCTCGAAGAAATCCTTGTAGTACTGGCGCAGCAGGTCGGGATCGCCCTCGAACACGCCCTGATACCAGAAAGTCAGTCGCCCCTTGTAATCCAGCGGCGTGACCTTGGCGCAATCGCCGGCCGTGTCGAAATCCTGTGTTCCCGCGATGGAGCGCACATATTCGGGCGACCATTTGCTGAGGTCGACCGGTGGCGCACCCAACGCCGATGTGGACATAAGTGATGCCGTCAAAATACCGACGACAGTGCCGCGCAGGACCGCACTGCCGAGCATGATCCTCGTCATAGGTATCCTCCCTGGTTCTCCGCCCTGCGATCGCGAGGATGGTTATTGCAGTACGGTGTATCCTCTCGACCACTTGGTACGTTTTCAGAACATGGATTGCCTGTCAACGCACGAGATCGTACATTGTTTATGGGAACCGTGCGTGATATCGGACAGACTGTGTATTAATTTGGGGAGCCGGCCCTTGGCCGAAACAGACGATTTCAAAGCCAAGCCACCCCCGGGGATCGACGCCACCGGAGCCTCCAGCGAGGGTGCCTCGCTTTACGAACTGATCAGGGAAGACATCATCGAGGGACGGCTCGCCGCCAACGAACGGCTTGTTGTGACCGATCTCGCCCGCCGCCACGGCACGTCGACCAATCCCGTGCGCGAGGCCCTGCAACTGTTGCGGGGCGAGGGGTTCGTCATCTTTTCTCCCAACCGCGGGGCGCGTGTAAGGCCCATCGATCAGGATTTCGTCCGCGATATCTACGAGATCGGAGTTCTGATCGAGCCAGCCCTGACGCGATGGTTTGTAGGTATGGCCACCGGCGAGGACATCGCCGAACTCGAACGCATCCAAGGCCTGATCGAAGAGAACAATTTCGCCGACACGTTCAGGCACAGTGAACTGGATACCGCATTTCACACGGTGATGTACCAGCGGCACTATAACCGCCATGCCGCCGAGCTCTGGTGGAAGCATCGCGAAGTGCTGCGAGCGGTGAGCCGGCGTTTCAATTTCACGCTCGCGCGGCGTGCCGCGATCATTCGTGAGCATCGCGAACTCATTGCGCTCATCAAGGCCGGGGAGGCCGACAAGGCGGCCGAACTCATCTCCCGCCACGTCGAGGGTTCCGGCCGGCATGTTCTCGAACAGATGCGTGCACGCAACGCCGCTCGGGCCGGATAGGACGAGGGGTCAGGTCTGGAACAGCGTGGTTGACCACTAGTGAAAAGGCAGTTGAAATGAAAATCACGAGCGTTCGGCCGTGGCTGATCAAGTCTGGTGCTTCCTATTGGGGGGAATTCCTGTTCGTCGAGGTAACGACAGACGAGGGAGTGAGCGGCTGGGGAGAGATCACCACCACCACGAAGCTCGCCAACCGCGCCCTCTGCACGATCCTTCGACAGATCGGAGCCGCCGTGACAGGCGAAGATCCGGCGCGTATCGAATGCCTCTGGCACAAGATCTTCCGCGGCTTCACCTATATGGGTAGCCGTGGCGCCGCGGTCGAATGCGTGAGCGCGATCGACATAGCCCTCTGGGACATCAGGGGCAAAGTCCTCGGCAAGCCGATCTACGAGCTGTTGGGCGGGCCGGTCCGCGATGAGATCGCGCTCTACACCCATCCCAACCAGGCCAAATTCACCAGCAAGGACGCTGTGGTGCGCGAAATCCTGGACATCGTCGAGTCCGGACATACTGCTCTAAAGTTCGACCCCTTCCCCCACCAGGGTCGCGATGCCGACGGTGTGTCGCGCGAACAGCGGGACGGCTATCTCGACGGCGGCATGACCCGCAAGGACGAGCGCGAGGCTGCCGAACTCACGGCTCTGATCCGAGAAACGGCAGGCCCCGACATCGACATCCTCATCGATGCGCACGGCCGCTTCGATGTTCCGACCGCCATTCGCCTCTGTCGCAGCCTCGAGGAAGCCGGCCAGATCGACTGGTTCGAGGAGCCATGCCCGCCCGAGAGCCTTAACGCCCTCAAGCAGGTTCGCGAGAAGGTCAGTGCCGCTATCTCTTGGGGCGAGCGTGGCCACACAAAGTGGGATTTCGTGCCGGTTCTTGAGAACAAGCTCGCCGACTACATCATGCCTGACGTCACCTGGACCGGCGGAATTACCGAACTCAAGAAGATTTCCGCCCTGTGCGAAGCCTACTACATCCCAGTCTCGCCGCATGACGCCGCGGGACCGATCAACGTGGTTGCGGGAGCGCAGGTGATGATGACCGTTCCGAACTTCTACAAGCTCGAAACGTCGGAGTGGAATTTGGGCAAGTACGATCATCTTATCGACAAGCCGCTCGATGTTTCGAACGGTAGCCTCAAGCTCTCGTTGAGGCCGGGTCTCGGCATCGAGATGAACCGCGATTACCTGCAAGCCCATGAGATCGAACTGGGCTAGCAACGCAATCGGCAGCATGCGGGCGACAACCCGCAAATCAGAACGAGGATAAGTCATGCCAAGGACCGATGGAGCCGACGAGGCCCTCAACCGGGTCAACACCGACTCGAAGCCGTCCGAGCTTCGCATCACCGACATGCGGGTGGCCGAGATCGTCGGTGCGCCGTTCACCTCGGCGCTGCTCAAGATCTATACCAACCAAGGCATCGTCGGGCTTGGCGAGGTGCGCGACGGCGCCAGCGCCACCTACGCGCTGATGCTGAAGAGCCGGCTGCTTGGCGAGAACCCCTGCGACATCGATCGCCTGTTTCGCCGCATCAAGCAATTCGGCGGGCACGGTCGGCAGGGCGGCGGCGTCTCGGCGGTCGAGATCGCGCTCTGGGATCTCGCCGGCAAGGCCTATGGCGTTCCCATCTACCAGATGCTCGGCGGCAAGTTCCGCGATCAGGTGCGCGTCTATTGCGATACCGATGCCGAGAAACCGAGCGGCACCGAAACCGGAAAGCGCCTCAAGCAGCGCATGGACCGTGGTTTCACCTTCCTCAAGATGGACCTGGGCTTGATGCAGATCGCCCATGTCCCGGGCGCCGTATCCGCGCCCGCCGGCGCGCTCGAAGGGTTTCATGCCAATCCGCGCGGCCGTGGCGGCACGCTTGAGGAGCGCAAGGCCCGCAATCTCGCCTACGACGCGCAGAACGTGCAGCACCCGTTCACCGGCCTGCATTTCACCGAGAAGGGGATCGACCTGCTCGAGCAGTACATCCACGAGGTTCGCGAGGTGATCGGATACGAGATCCCGCTCGCCATCGACCATGTCGGCCACATCTCGCTGCAGGACGGCATTCGCCTGTCGCGTCGCATCGAGAAATACGCCCCGGCCTGGCTGGAGGATGTGATCCCCTGGCAACACACCGAGCAGTACCGGCAATTGCAGGGGGCCACCACGGTGCCGATGTGCACCGGCGAAGACATCTACCTCAAGGAAGGCTTCGAGCCGCTGCTCAAGAGCGGCGGCCTCTCCGTCATCCACCCGGACCTGCTCACCAGTGGGGGTATTCTCGAGACCAAGAAGATCGGCGACATGGCGCAGGATCACGGTGTCGCCATGGCCATCCATATGGCCGAAAGCCCGATCGCCGCGATGGCCGCCGCGCATGTCGCGACCGCTACCGAAAATTTCATGGCGCTCGAATACCACTCCGCCGATGTCGACTGGTGGGACGATATCGTCACAGGCCTTCCCAAGCCGCTCGTCAAGGACGGCTTCATCACCGTGCCCGACAAGCCGGGGCTGGGCATAGACGATGTGGTCGACGAGGTGATCAGCCAGCACCTGCAGCCCGGTGTCGCCGGGATATGGCAATCCACCGAGCATTGGGACAATGAATATAGCTGGGACCGGACCTGGAGTTAGCCCAGACTCCTGCCCTCACTCTCCTTGGCTCACAGGGCCGACGACTGACCATTCGTGTCGACCTCTCCCAAGGGAGAGGCGAAGAAAGAAACGGACGAAACCATGATCTATGAACTGCGCATCTATGACTGCCTGCCGGGCAGGCTGCCGGCGTTGCTCAAGCGCTTTTCCGAGCAGACGCTGGCCATCTGGGAGAGGCATGGCATCCGCCAGGCCGGGTTTTTCACCACGGTGATCGGCGAAAACAGCAATCGCCTCACCTATTTCCTAGCCTGGGAATCACTGGCCGAGCGTGAGGCGAAATGGACGGCTTTCGTCACCGATCCGGCATGGCACAGGGCCCGGGACGAGTCCGAGCGCGACGGGCAGATCGTTGCCAATATCAGCAGCCAGCTGCTCACGCCGACAGCTTTCTCGTCCGTGAGATAGGACTGCGCGATGAAGATCACCGACCTTCGCTGTGCCGTTATCGGCAAGCACCCCATCGTTCGCGTCGTGACCGACGAGGGCCTCTATGGACTGGGAGAAGTCGAGTTCACCAAGACCTACCTCAAGCCCTTTGTGCTGCATTTCCGCGAGGCGCTGATCGGCGAGGATCCGACCGATGTCGAGCGGGTCATGTTGAAGATCCGCCAACGCGGTTCTTTCAAGCCCTACGGCGCGACGGTCAGCGCTATCGAACATGCGCTTTGGGACATTGCCGGCAAGGCCGCGGGCGTGCCGGCCTATAAGCTGCTCGGCGGCAAGGTGCGCGACAAGGTACGCGTCTATAACGGCTCGATCCGCCAGAAGCGCACAGGCGACCGGCCGGAGGACTATGCCGCAGACGTCAAATGGATGATGGAGCAGCCGCAGAACTTCTTCATGGTTAAGCAAGGAATCTCGTTCCATTCCAACATGAAGGACACCATCGAGGACTTCCATTACGGCGTGACGCAGAAGAAGGCCGGCTATCACGGCGCCATGGATCAGGGCGTGATCAGCGAACGCGGTTTCAACCACATGCTCGACTGCGTGATCGCGATGAAGGAAGTGCTGGGCGACAAGGTCAGCCTGGCACTCGACTGCGGCCCGGGCTGGATGCTGCCCGATGCGATCAAGTTTGCCCGCGCGGTCGAGAGGTACAATTTGATGTGGCTGGAGGACATGCTGACCGGCGACTATGTGCCGTGGGTCAATCCGCAGGCCTACCGGGAACTGACCACCTCCACCTCGACGCCGATCCATACCGGCGAGCAGATTTACCTCAGGCAAAATTTCAAGGAGCTGATCGAGACACAGGCGGTGCGCGTCATCGGCCCCGATCCTGCCGACATCGGCGGCATTGCCGAGCTCAAATGGGTCGCCGAGCACGCCTATATGCACTCGATTCTGATGGCGCCGCATGGCACGGCGAATGGCCTGCTGGGCCTCGGCGCGCTGATCAACGTCTGCGCCACCTTGCCCGCCAATTACGTGGCGTTCGAATACCCCAGTGCCTCGGACCCCTGGTGGAACGACATCGTCATCGGCCTGCCCAAGCAGATCGTGAGGGACAGCATGGTGGATCTGCTGGAAGCACCGGGGCTAGGCCTCGATATCGACGCCGAAAGCGCCAGGAAGTATTTGCTGGCGGAGGATGCCGGATTCTTCGATTGACCGGCGACGGTGGCCCTCGATCTCACCGACCGAGGGCCCGCTTCAAAGACTCGTGGATGCACATCCCATCACAACAGAAGCCGGCGCATTGTTGACGCGCGCCGACCTTGCTTAATTATGGCGGATCTCGGTCCCGAGCACCTTCAGGCATTCGCGGATGAAGGCAGCGAGGGCTGTCCATCCCTTGGCCGACACCATGGTTCCGTCGACATACGCCTCCGTCGGCGAGAGGTCGATGTAGGTGCCGCCGGCCAGCGTCACTTCCGGTTCGCAAGCGGCGAGCGCGCCGACCTTCTTGCCGCGCACGACACCGTCCACGGCAATCAGAATCTGGACCCCATGGCAGATCGTGAAGATCGGCTTCTGGCTATCGTGGAAGTGGCGCACCATGGCTTGCACCCGTTTGTCGGTGCGGATGTATTCCGGGCCGCGGCCGCCGGCGCAATATACGGCGTGGTATTGATCGAGCTGCTTTTCCGCCTCGGCAAACGTCTTGTTGATCACCTGAAAATGGCCGAGCTTTTCGGTGTAGGTCTGGTCGCCCTCGAAGTCGTGCAGGGAGGTCTTGATGAGGTCTCCTGCCTTCTTGTCCGGGCAGACCACGTGGACCGTGTGACCGACGGCTTCCATTGCTTGCTGGTAGACGAAGATCTCGTACTCCTCGGTGAACTCGCCGGTGAGCATCAATATTTTCTTGCCTGACATGATCATGTCCTCTGTCGTGTGAAAGGGGCGGGGCGAGTCATGCTGCGCCCCGCATTGATTGCGTTCTTCAGAACGGAGAGTCGGGGAAGAAGTATTCCTTGGCGTTGTCCTTGGTGATCAGCGGCGCGTCCAGCTTGACGGCGCCGCGAACCGGGGCCTGGCCAACCAAATTGGCCATGGTCATGTATATGGCCGTCTTGATCATGGACGGCGGGTAGGGAGTCTCGACGGGGGTCATGGTGTCGCCGTCGATGACCTTCTTGACGATGTCCTTCATGCCGTTGCCGCCAAGCGCCAGCTTGATATCGGTGCGGCCCGACTGCTTGACCGCCTCGAGCACCCCCAGCAGCATGTCGTCGTCGTTCGCCCACACCGCGTCGATATGCGGATATTTGGCGAGGTAGTCCTGCATCAGCTTGAAGGCTTCGTCGCTGTTCCAATGAGCGTACTGAATGTCGAGAACCTTGAGGCCGGTCCCGGCGATGGCGTCCTGAAAGCCCTTGATGCGCTCGTCGTCGATCACCGTTGGGATGCCGCGCAGGACAACCAGGTCGCCCCTGCCGCCAAGCTTGTCGATCATGTATTTCGCGGTGTTGCGCCCGACGGCGATGTTGTCGCCGGCGACGTAGAGGCCCTGGATGGTCGGGTCGGTCAGGCCACGGTCGACGACGGTGATGAAGGTGCCCTTCTCCTTGATGGCCTTGACCGGTTCGGTCAATTCTTCCGAGGAGTAAGGCAGGATCACCAGCGCATCGATCTTGCGTGAGGCGGAGAGATCCTCGATCGCCGACACCTGATCGGCCGCCGACGGCGACGTCTTTACGATGACCTCGACGCCGGGGAAAGCCGCGTTGATTTCCTTGGCGGCCGTCTGCGCGTGATAGACGACGCCGGCGGTCCAGCCGTGGTCGGCGGCCGGTATCGAAACGGCGATGACTTTCTTGTCCTCGGCCATGGCATGGCCCGTGAGCAGCAGCGTGCCGAGCGCGGCCGCAGCCATCCATTTTTTACTGAACATTTTCTTCTCCCAGATTGGACCTGCAAAGACGCACCCGTGTGGTCCGGACACGGGGCTATTTCGAATTCGAGAACCTCTGAATGAGCATCGCGATGATGATGATGACGCCCTGAACCGCGGCGACCAGGTACTCGGAGACGAAGTCCGACAGCACCATGAGATTGGCGATCAGCTCCAGAATGACGGCGCCGGCGACGGTTCCCCAGACATGACCCTTGCCGCCACGCAGCGCGGTGCCGCCGATCACCACGGCGGTGATCACCTGCAGTTCCCAGAGCTGCCCGGTGGTCGGCGTTGCGGCACCCAGTCGCGGTACGTAGCAGATCGCGGCGATGGCCACGCAGACGCCTTGGACGACGTAAGCAATGGTGCGCGTCTTGATGACGGAGATGCCGGAATAGCGCGCGACGTCCTCGTTTGCGCCGACCGCCGCACATTTGCGCCCATACTTCATCTTGTAGAGGACGAACGATGCGACCGCGGCGACGGCGACGGATATCAGGATCGGGATCGGGACACCGCCGACGGTGCCGAAATAGACCGGCCGATATGCTTCGCGCAGCGACCGGTCTATCGGTATCGTGCCGCCGTCGGTCAGATAGGTGATCAACGCGCGGAAAATGCCCATTGTGCCGAGCGTCGCAATGAACGGTTCGATCCGGCCTATGGTGACGATCAGGCCGTTGGCGAGGCCACACATAAGACCGACCAGGGTCGCCACGAGCATTCCAGCCGGTATCGCCCACAGGCCGGCGTGCGGCGCCACCGCGTTCATGAACATGATGGTGATGCCGGTGACGAAGGCGGCCATCGAGCCGACGGAAAGATCGAGCCCTCCCGACGAGATAACGAACGTCGCGCCGACAGCGATGATGGCGATGAAGGCGCTGCGGGTGATGACGTTGGCAAGGTTGGTCGCGGAGAGGAAGTCTGGATTGATGAGGAAGCCGACCACCAGCAGGGCGGCCAATGCCAGGAAGGGACCCACGTCGGTCCAGGTGATGTTCAAATCACCGACGCGATGTGTGGATGGGGATCCGGTCATGACAGCCATTCTGTTCCTCCCTCGGCCTTCGGCCTCGGTTTCGGGCCGCTTGTCGCCAGCAGCGCCACATTGCTTTCGGTCATCTCGGCGCCTTGGACCTCGCCCGTCAGGCGGCCTTCCCGCATGACGAGGATGCGGTCGCAGATGCCGATCAGCTCCTGCATTTCCGACGAGATGACGATGCAGGCTTTGCCGCTGCCGACGATGGCGTGGATGAAGGCGTAGATCTGAGCCTTGTTGGCGATGTCGATGCCACGGGTCGGTTCATCGATGACGACCACAGAGGGGTTGGTGAGCAGCACCTTGGCGAGCAGCAGCTTCTGCTGGTTGCCGCCGGAAAGCTGTCCCGCCTTCACGCCAGGGCTCTTGAGCCGGATATCGTAGCTCCGGACGGCCTCTGTCAGCGCGGCCGACTCGCGGCGTCTGCTGAGAGCCAGTGCGGGATGGAACCGTTCAAGTGCGGAAAGCGTGAGGTTGGGCGCCAGCCGTTCCTCGAGGAGCAGGCCCTTGCTCTTTCGGTCCTCGGTCAGGTAACCGATGCCTGCGTCGATCGCTTCGCGTTGCGAGCGGATCCGGACGGGCCGTCCCTCGAGTTCGATCACGGCGTGGGCCGGACGCAGGCCCACCAGCCCTTCGAACAATTCCGTGCGGCCCGCGCCGATCATGCCGGCAAAGCCAAGAATTTCGCCCCTGTGAACGGTGAAAGAGACGTCTTCGGCGTAGCCCGGGACGGTGGCGCTTTTCACGCTCAGCATCGGCTCATCGGACGGTGCACTCTTCTGCGGGTAGAGCGTTGCAAGCTCGCGGCCGACCATCAGGCGTGCCATGTCCATCTGCGTCAGGGCCGTGCCCGGATAGGTGCCGATCATCCTGCCGTCGCGCAGCACGGTCACCTTGTCGGCAAGCTGCTGCACCTCATCCAGCCGATGGCTGATATAGAGGACGGCCGTGCCGTGGGCCTTTAGCTGCCGGACGATTTCGAGGAGCCGATCCACTTCCTCGCCGGTCAGCACGGCGGTCGGCTCGTCGAAGATCACGACCTTGTAGTCGTCGAGCAGCGCGCGGGCGATCTGGACCAACTGGCGGTCGGCCAGCGAGATGTCGCGCACCAGCGCGGTCGGCGAGACCGAGCAGCCGATCCGTGCCAGCTTTTCGGCTGCCAGGCGCCGCATGGTGCGGTCGTCCATCACATGGCGGCGCGAAAGCTCGCGGCCGAGAAATAGATTGTCCGTCACCGTAAGCGCTTCGGCGAGCAGGATCTCCTGGTGGACGAGGGCGATACCGGCTTTCTGGGCCTGGTCGGGCTTGGCGAACGTCACCGGCCGACCGGCCATGGACAAGGTGCCGCGGGTTGGCTCGGCATAGCCGGACAGCAGCCGCATCAAAGTGGATTTTCCGGCACCGTTCTCGCCGATGATGGCGTGGATTTCGCCCGGCAGTATGTCGAGCGTGACGTCGGAGAGCACGGTCACCGGCCCATATTGCTTCGAGAGACCCTGAGAGCGCAGCACCGGCTCCACGGCCCCAGGCGCATTGCCGCCGGGCAGCGCACTTCCTCCCTCTCCGGCAATATTGGCGGTAACGGACATTCGTTCAGGCCTCAATCGAAGGCCGGCAGCAGGCGATCGCGCGAGTGCTCGATGTGGGCGCGCATTGCTTTCGCGGCGGCATCCGGATCGGCAGAGCCGAACGCGGCGAGGATCGCCTCATGCTCGTCCAGCGCCTCCTCGGTCACGCGGGAATGGTACATCAGGCGGAAAATGTGGAAGTGGGTGTGTTGATAACCCAGCGTCTCGCGGATGAGCTCGTTTTCAGCGTATTCCATGATCTTGTCGTGGAAGATCGCGTCCTGCCGGGCGAAGTTCGAATAGCGCAGGCGCTCGTCCTTGCCCTCGCGGCGCGACATCACGCCTGCGGCCTCCAGCAGCGTGCCGAGTTTGGCCTCGTCCATCGTGGCAGCGGCTTTCGCCGCGCCGTGCGGTTCGAGCAGGAGACGCATTTCGTACAATTCGTCGAAACGACGCCGCGTGATCTGCGGCGCGGCGCGATATCCGATCAGGTGCGTCTTCAGAACCAGTCCTTCGCCTTCGAGACGCCCCAGCGCCTCGCGGATCGGCGTATGGGAAACGTCGAATTCCTTGACCAGATTGTCGACGGTGATGCGCGAACCGGGCGCGATCTTCAGCGACATCAGCTGGGCGAAGATGGCCTCGTAGACGTCCTCGGCCAGGCTGCCGGCCCGCTGAATGCGGCCCGCTCCCGTGGGCGCTTCACCATTATTGCTCAAACTGACAGATTGCATTTTTCGCCTCTCGACTGGGGAGACTGCTAACACGAGGGTTTGACCGATGCAATACTATATCCTATACGATTTTATCGGCGCCGCTCAATTGAGGATTTTCGGTGCGGATTTTTGCAATGTGTTTCTCCGAAACTCCCCAAGGATGCAGCCTGTCATGAGCCTTCTCACAGCCCTCCGGCTCCCACGCGAAATTCTATTCGGAAAGGGACAACGTCATGCGCTGCCAGCCGTGGCCGGCCGCCATGGCCGCCGCGCCCTGGTCTGCACCGACGAGCGTTTCGCCGGCACCGGCGTGTTCGCCGAAATGATGGAATCCCTGCGGTCGGCATCAATCGACGTGCTGGTTCACGACGGTGTTCTCCCGGACGTGCCGCGCGATTCGGTGGCGGTCTGCGTCGAGGAAGCGAGGGGCTTCCGGCCAGATATGGTGATCGGCATCGGCGGCGGCAGCTGTCTCGATTTCGCCAAATGTGCCGCCTTGCTGATCAGCCACGGCGGCGAGCTGCGGGACTACTACGGCGAGTTCAAGGTCCCGGGGCCGATGCTGCCGCTGATCGCCGTGCCGACAACGGCTGGCACAGGATCGGAGGTGACGCCCGTTGCAGTGATATCGGATCCGGACCGGACGCTCAAAGTCGGCATATCGAGCCCCTATCTCATTGCTGCCGTTGCCGTCTGCGACCCCGAACTGACAATGACTTGTCCGCCGGGCCTGACCGCGGTTGCCGGTGCCGACGCGCTCACGCATGCGATCGAGGCCTTTACGGCCATGCGCCGGGACGGGGACTTCAGCCTGCCGCAGCGCCACGTGTTCATCGGCAAGACGCCGATGACCGACCATTTCGCGCTGCTGGCCGTCAAACTTCTCGGCCGCAGCCTGGAGAAGGCGTGCATTGACGGCGGCGACGCCGAGG
Source organism: Mesorhizobium sp. B2-3-15 (assembly GCF_006442875.1). Taxonomy (NCBI): domain Bacteria; kingdom Pseudomonadati; phylum Pseudomonadota; class Alphaproteobacteria; order Hyphomicrobiales; family Phyllobacteriaceae; genus Mesorhizobium; species Mesorhizobium sp. B2-3-15. Next base: position 29,622 of record NZ_VFVO01000021.1, read on the forward strand.
CGCGCTCCGACGCGATGATGGGAGCGCTGGCTGCGGGTTGCGCATTCGGCACCGCCGGCACGGCGGCAGCGCACGCGGTGCAATACCCGGCCGGCGCGCTCACACATACGCCGCATGGGCTGGGAGTGGCGACAATGATGCCTTACGTCATGAGCTACAACAGCCGCGTGGCCGCGGCTGAGATCGCCGAGATAGGGATTGCTCTTGGCCTGGAGCCGAACGGTCGTGGCGTCGACGAAATGGCGGACGCGACCATCGAGGAGATCAGGCGCTTATTTGCGGCGATCGGCATCACCCCGACGCTGGCCGGTCTGGGGCTTCCGGCCGACAAGCTCGACTGGACCGCCGAGCAGGCGCTCGGCATCGATCGCCTGATCAAGAACAACCCGCGCCCATTCGACCTTGCCGCCATGCGCCGCCTTGTCCAGGCGGCCTATGACGGCGATCTCACCGCCTGCGCCATGTGAACGTCAGGAACAAGACGATGAACCTTCCCTACAATGCCTTCCCTCTCGATCAGGATCCGTACGACGTTCGGGGCTTTCCGCACCGGCTCTATATTGGCGGACAATGGCTGCCGTCGTCCGACGGCGGGCTCATCGAGGTCACCGATCCATCCTCCGGCGCGGTGATCGCGGCGGTCCCCGATGCGACCCTGGAGGATGCCGCCGCCGCGGTCGAGGCGGCGGCCAAGGCCGCCAAGGGGTGGCGCGAGACAGCGCCGCGCAAGCGCTCGGAGATTCTCAGGCGCTGTTTCGAGCTGATGGTCGAGCGGTCGGAGACGCTTGCCATGCTGATCTCGCTGGAGAACGGCAAGGCCCTGCGCGACGCGCGTGGCGAGGTCGCCTATGCAGCTGAATTCTTCCGCTGGAACGCCGAGGAAGCGGTTCGTATCACCGGCGAGTTCGGCACCGCCCCGTCCGGCGCGAACCGCATCGTCGTCGACTACCAGCCGATCGGCATCTGCGTCCTCATCACGCCGTGGAATTTCCCCGCCGCGATGGCGACGCGCAAGATCGCACCGGCACTCGCGGCAGGCTGCACGGTCATTCTGAAACCGGCCAGCGAGACGCCGCTGACCGCCTATGCGCTGGCCGCGCTCTACAGCGAAGCCGGCGTACCGGACGGTGTCGTGAACGTGCTGACGACGTCGACACCCGGCCCCCTGACGTCGGCCATGCTGGCCGATCCGCGCGTCAGGAAGCTCTCCTTCACCGGTTCGACCGGGATCGGCCGGGCCTTGCTCGCCGAGGCCGCCAAGCATGTGATTTCCTGTTCCATGGAGCTTGGCGGCAATGCACCCTTCATCGTCTTCGACGATGCCGATCTCGACGCGGCCCTCGACGGCGCCATGATCGCCAAAATGCGCAATGCCGGCGAAGCCTGTACGGCTGCCAATCGCATCTACGTCCAGTCCGGCATCCACAATGCGTTCGCCGACGGTCTTGCGCGGCGCATGGCTGCGCTCAAGATCGGCGCCGGCACCAAGGCGGACACCGAATGTGGACCCATGATCACCAAGAAGGCGGTCGACAAGATCGACCGGCTGGTCAAGGACGCGGTCAACCGTGGTGCCAAGGTGCTGTGCGGCGGCTCGGTGCCTGAAGGGGATGGCTTTTTCTATCCGCCGACCGTCTTGTCCGAAGTCTCGCCGGACGCCGACATGGCGCATGAGGAGATCTTCGGCCCGGTGGCGCCCATCACCCGCTTCGAAAACGAGGCGCAGGCCATCCTCCACGCCAACAACACCGAATACGGCCTCGCCGCCTATCTCTATACCCGCGATGTGGCGCGCGGCATGCGGGTGGCCGCCGAGATCGAGGCCGGCATGATCGGCCTCAACCGCGGCCTGATGTCGGATCCCGCCGCGCCCTTCGGCGGAGTCAAGCAGAGCGGCCTCGGGCGGGAAGGGGGCCAGCATCACGGCATCGCCGAGTTCATGGAGGCCAAATACATCGCTGTAACCTTCTGAGCGGACACCATGTCGAAGGACCCTTTTCGCACCCGTGACCACGTTGCCGATTTCGATGACATCGTGGCCGACATCGTCGCCCGCAGCACCGCGACGCGGGCTTCGCTGCCGATGCTGGCGGACATCGCCTATGGCCCGCACGAGGCCGAACGCCTCGACCTGTTCTTTCCGGAGGGACCGCGCAGGGACCTCCCGGTGCACATCTTCATCCATGGCGGCTATTGGCGTATGTTCGCCAAGAGCGACTATTCCTACATTGCCGAAACGGTGACGAGCGCAGGGGCAATCGCGGTCGTGATCGACTACGCGCTGATGCCCGCCGTCAGGATGGCGGCAATCGTCGACCAGGTCCGGCGCGCGAGGCAATGGGTGCTGGATAATATTGCCAGCCATGGTGGCGATGCCGGTCGGCTAAGCGTCAGCGGTCATTCCGCCGGGGCGCATCTGGCGACCTTTTTATTTGACGAGGGGTCGGCACATCCGCCCTCGGCGGCACTCCTGCTCGGCGGGCTCTACGATTTGAAGCCCCTCCAGCAATCCTTCCTTGAGCCCTTGATAGGCCTGACCGACACGGAAGTTGAGGCGTATTCGCCGATGAGCAAATCCCACTCGTCGCGGACAAAGGTCACGCTGCTGGTCGGCGAGCGGGAAACGGAACCGTTTCACCTGCAGGCCAAATTGTTTGCCGATCGCCTGACGGAGCAGCGCCTGACGGCTTCGAGCGACATCGTCGAGGGGCGCAATCACATGGACAGCGTCCGGGATTTGGGTGTCAGGCATACAAAAGCGGGCACTTGGCTGTACGACATGATCCGAGCCGCTTGATCGATCCTGTCTCAGCCGAAACCTTCCCCCGTTAAGCCTTGCGCAACTCATGGCGCGTAATCTGCCTGCCAGATTGCGAGGCACCATGAAGCGCCAACCACTATTGCTTTTCGCCTTTCCTGCCTGTGTCCTGCTGATCCTGGCGGCGGAGCGAATGGCCACGCTCCTGCTCGGAACTTACCCCGCAAGCCCCGACATGTGGAAGATCTGGCTCGCCTTGCATCCCTCGTCGGGCATGGTCTGGCAGCAGGTCGATGTCTATCTGGGAGGGTCGATGGTCCTGGATTTCGCTCTGCTGGGCGCGGCCCTGGTGGTCTGCTGGATGGCAAGCCGGGCCAGAAGGTCGGCCGCATTCTTTCTTGCCAACCACGGCATCTTGGTCCTCGCGGCGTCGATGATTTTCATCGGTGGCCGTTCGCAGACCGCCAGCACCATCGCCGCGTTCACGGCGCCGAGCGGCTTTCGGTTCTCGCTGATGATGGACTTCACCTGGCTGAACTGCCTGCTGGCGGTCATCGGGGTCACCGCCTGCGCCTATTGCCACCTTGCCTATATCCGTGAACTCGGCATGCGCGTTGAATCGCGGCGCGTCCGGATCATGGCACTGCAGCGGGATTTCTAGACCAGCGCAGCGCTACGGGGCCGCGCGCAGGTCCCGTCCTAGTTTATCTTGTGATAGGTGACCTTGCCTTCCGGCGATACGCTCCGCTGGTAATTGGAGCTCGGCGCGGGAGGCGCTGCCGGTGCCGACCGCCTTCGCGTTACCCGCGGCATATCCCCGATGGCGGGCTCCGCGTCGGCGGCGCTGGCGACCGCCGCCATGTCTTCGGCGGGCGAGGGGAGTTCCACGACGCGCGGCTCGTCGCCACCGTGATTTCCCGACATCTCCGGGGGCTGCCGGGCGATGTTGGCGTTGACCTCGCCGAAGCTCGCCCGCAGCCGGTCGTCCAGCGCCTCGAACCGGCTTTGAAATCCATTGTTGACGGTGTCGAGCCGCGCGCTCATGCGCTGCTCGAACTGGCCGAGGTCCTCCAGCCGCGCCTCGATTGCGCGCAGATCGTTGATGCCGCGGTAGAGATAGACGGCCGTGGTGGCGTTCAGCAGGGCAAACAGCGCCAGGCCGACAGAGACGGCAATGGCGAGCCTGGATCGGCTCTTCTCCCTGTCGAGCAACAGCGGTTCGACCGCTATCACAAGGTCGTCGGGATCGCTGATCGTCGTCATTGGACCACCACCTTGGTGCCGACAGGCACGCGCCTGAAAAGATCGATGACATCGGTATTGGTCAGGCGAAAACAGCCCGACGTGCCGTCGAACCCCACGCCCGAAGGGTCGTTGGTGCCATGGATGCGATAGAGCGTGTCGCGGCCGTCCCGAAGCAGATAGAGCGCCCTTGCGCCGAGTGGATTGTACGGGCCCGAGGGCACCATGTCAGGCAATTCCGGCTGGCGGGCGCGCATTTCCCTGGGCGGTCGCCACGCAGGCCACTCGGTCTTGGCTCCCACCTGGACCGTACCCGTCCAGCCAAATCCATCGCGTCCGACACTGATCCGGTAGCGCAGGGCCTCGCCCTTGCCGGTCACCAGATAGAGCGCTTTGTCCTGCTTGCGGATGATGATGGTCCCAGTCTTCTCCTGGGTGGAAAACGCCACCGTCTTGCGCAGGCTGGGGCCCATGGCCGGCAGAGGCGGGCGGCTGTCCGCCAACGCGGTCTGCCCGGCCGCGGGCGCCAGCGCCAGGCCAAGCAGGCAGGCGGCTGTCAGCCGCAAGCGATGGCCGCTAGCGGGCCGCATCGTCGAGCCGCTCGCGGAACATCTTCTTCAGGTCCTTGTTGAAGCGCGCCCGCCCATCCACTTCGGACGGCAGCATGGCGCGGTTCAGCGCGTCGGCCAGCAGGGCGTTGTCGAGGCCGACCGACTTGATGTGCGGCGCCTTGAAGATCTTCTCCAGCTCGCTGCGCGAGAAGTGGTTGCCGAACCATTTGCGCTTGTGCTTGTTGGCCACCAGCGTGATCGAGACGGCATTGCCGCGCAGCTCGCGGATCTTCTTGTAGAGCCGTTTGCCTTGCCGCAGCGAAGCGACATTGAGCTCGAAGACGATGAAGATCTCGTCGCTCGTCGACAGCACGGAATTGTGCCAGGGCGTTTCGATGTTCGGCAGGTCGATGACGATGTCGTCGAAACGGTAGGCGACGAGGTCGAGCAGCCGGAAGACGAAGTCGGCGCCCTGCGGCTCGAACGGCAGCTGCGGCCGCTCGAAGGCGTAGAGCGTCAGGCCGGAAGGCCGCGACAGCTTGATGACATCCATCAGTTCGACATCGAGCCGTTCCGGCTGGCCGATGATGCCGCCAAGGTCGAACTGGTTGAACAGGTTGAGATAGGCGCCGCAATTGGCGCTCTGGAAATCGAGGTCGACCAGGCAGGTCGAGGCCGCGCGCTCGGTCGATTTCGAGGCCAGGAATTCGGCCGCCGACAGCGCCAGCGTCGTGGCGCCGGCGCCGCCGCTGGCGCTGATGAAGGTGATGATGCGGCTCTTGGCGCCCTGGTTGCCGCTGTCATGGAAGGTGACGGCGTTGAGCAGTTCCTTGCCGTCGAGCGGCTTGTGCAGCCAGTCCGAGGCATTCATACGCACCAGGACACGCGTCCGCTCCGAGGTTAGCTCGTCGGAAACCGCGATCAGCGGCACATCAGCCCACAGCGCGCGCGCCTCGACGATGCCTGGATTGCCGAGCAATTCGCCATTGCCGAGGTCGAGGATGACGATGCCCGGACGCGTGTCGGCCGGCGGCCCCTTGAGGAAGTCGCCCGTCTCGGCAACCCGCACATCATAGATCGCCAGCGCATCGAGCCGCGTCGCCACATCGCGCTTGAAATTCGGATCCGAGGAAAACAGCGCAACCTGCTTTCGCTTGGTGGGGGTAACCTTAGTGCTGATGGCATTCATGGCCAGGTGCTCTTGATGTCTTCGCCCGTAACCGTGCTCAGCATGGAGGGCATGTTGATGTTGGCGAAACCCATCAGTCCTTGGAGGAAGAAGAACTGGAAAGTCCTGTTTTGCAGGCTGACGGCGATTGTCGGCACCGGCCCTCCAAGCCGGGTCTGATATCCAAGGCCGCTGGCCGTGTAGGTGATGACGACGTTGCTGCGCAGCAGGCCCGGGAAGAAGTGGCACATTCCAGCCCGCTGGTTTGCAGCCAGATCGGGGCAGGCGTCGTCATTGGTGTTTGCGGTGTCGCCACGAAAGATGCGGCTGAAATTGGCGGCGCTGAAGCCGCCGCTATTGCTGCAGGCGCCCGTGCCGGCGGTGTAGGTGCAGACGAAAGGTCCATAGGCGTCGGCGATAATCGGGGCGCCGGGAGACGAGATCGGGCCCGCGGTCGCGAGGTTGGTTGCCACCGCATCCGATATCGAAGCCAGCCGGGCGCCGACCTGAACGGCCTTGGTTGCTGCGTTCCATTGGTAGAACGCGTAGCCGAAATCGACGAAGCCCAGGACAAGTGAGAACAGCAGCGTCGATACAATGGTCATTTCCACCATCGCCGCGCCGTCTTCTGACTTTGTGAAACTCTGGATCATGGTCAAAACCGGATCAACCGCTCGTCATGGGAGCCTTGCAGCGTTATCGGACCGACACCGATGAATGCCAGCATCCCGACACCGGTGTATGGGTAGGTGCCGGACGCGCGCACGGTGCAGACTTGTGCCGTGGTGGAGCGATATTGGGTAACGCCGGCCACCACGGTGTCCTGGCACCCATAGTTCGTGGTCACGGTGACATTCGAGGTCTGCCAGCCGGCGACACGTGCGGGCGCCGTCCCTGTCGGGTTGCCGAACACCGCTATATTCGCGGCAATCGTCGCACAGTTGATGGCTGCCAGCCCGGAGTCGGTATACAATTGACTGTTGCAACGCGCGGCATAGCGGGCGGCGTCGGTAAGGCCGGCCTCCATTAGCAACTTGTCATGGATCAGATTGCCGAACTCGAACACCCCGGCCGACAAGATCAGCATCAGTGGCGTGATCAGTGTCATCTCAACAAGCACCGCGCCACGTTGGTCGTGCCTAAATCGATCGAGATATCGAGACAGCATCGCGAACATGGTGGTCACCGGTAGAGCTGCGCTTCATCGCGCAGGTAGTTGTCGAGCGTGCCATTGCCGCCTTTTCCGGTGATGTCGACCAACTCAACGTAAATATTCTTACCGTCCTTGATCGGCTCGGTGATGAAGAAGCTGCCGAATCTCCTCACCGGAATACCCGTCTGGCGGCCGCTGAAATTCGTGCCCGAAGCCTGCAACGCATTGCAGTCCAGGATTGCGCCGTAAAGCAGCCGGCGGTCGGGCGTAGAGATAGGGGTGCGGGCTTCTGCGGGCGGTGTGCCTCTTTCACCTCCAACCGCGGCATCGCCGGCAATACTGTCATCGGTGAGAGGGTTGCCGTCGGGATCGTTCTCATAACGATAGACCTCATACCGCGTCGGCAGGTTGGCACCGGTTCCCGACAGAGCAGCAGGCACAGCACGTGTGGGATGATTGGCGGCCCAGTAACGCGCGAAATTCCAATCTCCGGCGCCCATGCGACCGCCCATCAAGGTGCAGTTGCCGGCGATCTGGCACGAGTCACGTTCAAGGCCGACCCCCTTTGTCGGGTCCGTTTCATAGGTGACCTTGTTGCTCTTGACGTACTGGTCCCAGTTTGTGGCACCCTTGCGCACATTGGTCGCAGGACCATCCGAGTAGCTTGACGAATCGATGCCGAAACGCGAGTTGATACCGTTCTCGACAGGGCCAGCGTTCTGTCCCGGCTCCGTATCGACGCCGTCGCGCGAATAACAATTCTGCGGCTTGGAATCGGCGAGCATCTTTTCGAGCTGATTGGCGCCGTTGCCAAATGGCGAAGCCAGGAAAGCGAAGTTGCCGGGAAAATAGGATCCGTCTCCGCGCAGCATGATTTGGCGGCGACGATATTGCCTGGTTTGTGCCGCCTGCTCAAGCGTGACGCCGCCGGTGATGGTTGTGTCCTCATACGGGTTGCACATGAAAACGGGCGTGTAATCGCAGACGCCCGACGTGAACCCTGCCGTCGCACGGGCAGCAACGTTGAAGCTGTTGCTGGCCGAATTGCTCGTCAGAAACGACGCCGGGAATATTGCCGCGAAGCCGGTCGGAGCCACCCTCACTTCGATGAATGCGGTTTCATCTTCGCCGATGGATTGCGTTGCATTGGCATAGTTCGCGCTGGTGACCGGCGCTCCGTCAGACGCGGGCAAGGTTTTGAGGAAACACCACGAAATGTTGGCGGCGCTGTTGCATTGTGCGGTGCCGCCCGGCTCCCCGGACTTCAAGGTGAACCGGCCGGTAGCGCCAACGGTCGAGAAAGTGGCATCGTTGGCGACCAGTTTCGCCATGGCGCGTTCGGCTCTGGCCCATGAACCGGGCAAGCCATCAAGCTCGGCGGCGCCAGCCAACGCAAATGCGTCCGCTGCCTTCTGCAGATCGTTGTGCAGATTGTTGACCCGGCTCATATCGATTGCCAGCAGCGAAAATCCGATGATCGCCGGCAGCGTAACGCTGACGAGGATCAGCGCTATTCCCCTCTGATCGTGCCAGAAGGCGCGAATGGTCCGCAACATGGCCTTACTCTTTGCTCCCCTGACGCCAGGTTTCCTCGTACAGCCTGGCGCACTGAAACCGCATCCTTCCATTCAGTTCACTGCGTCGTAGTCGTCACACCCGACCCGCCGACATTGACTGTGATGGCCGGCGGCGGCGGCGGCGGCGGCGGATATTTGTAGTTGTTGGCGAGAGCTGCAGCGCGCGTGCCGTCGCCTTCGATATGCGTATTCCGCGAGGCTGGATTGAGCGGATCGACCGTCTGCAGCATCGAGTTGTATTTCTGCGTGTCGCCGGCGGCCAGCGTCACCGAATCATAGTGATTCAGATAGTCCGCAGCGCAGCCCGTCAGCAGGCCGGTGCACAGAGTGAGGACCAAAGCGCTATTTCTTGACATAGAGCATCTTGTCCTTCGATTTAAAGTTGAGCATGTGGCCATAGGGGCCGGTGACGCCGTCGCCCGTTTCATATTTCCGGATCATGTCCTTGTTCACTTCGAGCTGGCCGAGCACGAAGAATTCCGGATCGTTGGCGGGCCGTGTCTTGTCAAACGGCGTCTCGAGCTGCTCACCCGGCTTCACCGGCCGCACGATGTGCGGCGTGACGATGACCACCAGCTCGGTCTCTTCCTTCTGGTTGCTCGAATTGCGAAACAGCGTTCCGATCACCGGCACCTGGCCAAGCCATGGCACCTGATTCTGCAGCTTGGTGTTCTTGGTGGACAGAAGTCCGCCGACCGCGAAACTCTGGCCGTCGCGCAACTCGACGACGGTCGACAGTTTGCGGTTGGTGAAGATCGGGTCGCCGGCGGTAGTGAAGCCGGTCAGGTCGCTGACCTCCGGCGCCAGGTTCATGTGGATCTTGCCCTCGTCGAGTACGACCGGCGTGAACACCAGATTGACGCCGAACTGCTTGTACACGATGCTAATTTCGTCATTTTTGTCGAGCGTGCGAATAGGGACTTCGCCACCGGCGTTGAAGCTGGCTTGCTCGCCGGAAAGCGTGGTGAGATTGGGGTTGGCGAGCATGCGCACCGCGCCCTTGGCTTCAAGCGCCTCGATGTACAAATCGACTTTGATGTTGCTGTCGACAACGCGAGTGAGCAGTGCTCCGAAGGGCGTGGAGGTGGACAACAGGTCGCTGAGAAAACCTCCGGTGCCGAGCACCACCTTATCTTTGTCGACGGCGGTAATCCCGGTTCCAACTAGAGTTGTGCCGTCGCCGTTGGAGCTCCTGATCGAGACGCCAAGATCCCGGCCCGCGTTGCGCTTGGCTTCCAGCACGCGTACTTCAAGATTGACCTGCTGGCTGTCATCAACCGACACGGAATTGATGATATCGTCGGGACCATATTGCTTTGCAACTTCCAGGATGGCCGCCAGCGTCGCGCCGTCCTTGACATGACCGCCAAGCCTGACTCGACCGTTGACCGATCCGACTTCGATGCGCGACCTTGGCGCCACCTGACGGATCGCTTGCGCCATGTCGCTGACGTCGACGCCGACCTCGATCTGGATGACGCCGAGCGAACGTTTGTCGGTGGAGAACAGATTGACCGTGGTGGTGCCTGCGCTCTTGCCGATGACATAGAGCGTGCGGTCGGTCATCGGCTGGGCATCGGCGATCTTTTGGTCGCCGACGACGATATCGCCGAGGGTGGCATTCACCTGGATTGTCACCGATTGCGATGCCGGCAGGAAAACACGGTGGACACTCGGATTGGACACGTCGATAAAGCGGTCCGCCGCCTGCGTTGCGGATGCCGCGAGCACGCCCAATATGACCAGTAGGGCGCCCGCCAATCTCTCCAACATTCCAACCATTCCCTCACCTCGTTGCCCGCATCGGGCAGTCCCCACCTGGTCGAGCCGATTGTTATTGCTGTCTCGGCACGTCATATGATTCGAGCACCACACCCCGATACACGCCGACCGTGGCGCGCACCGGTGGTGGTGGCGGCTCCGCCGCTACATATTTAACCACTTCCTTCACGACCTCGCGCGCCGCCGGTGCTGGGGCCGATACCACGACGGGAGCCGGCTTCACCTTGCTCAACTGATCGAGTTGGCTTCCCACTCGGTCCACGGCCTCGGCCAACCCTGTGATCTTGGCGTCCGCGCGTTTGCGCTCATCCTCCGCGCGCTGACGTTCGGCCGCGGCGGCAGCGTCGGCTGCAGCTTGCCTGGCCAGTTCAGCCTGCTTTTTGGCAACGTCAGCCGGCATTTCACCGGTCAGGTCGGAAAGCGTTACCCGCTCGGTTGCCTCGCCCTTGCTGGCGGCCGCCTGGCGAAGGGCCAGAGACAACTGACCGGCGCCGGCTGCTAGAGTGAGTTTTTGTGCATCTTTCGTGCTGGCTTCCAGCGTTACCGATTTGACGACCGTCGGGCTATCCTTGCTTTCGTCGGCCACCTGGTCGACCGCGAGCACCTTCATGCCCTGCAGCAGCACATCGACAAAACTCTGGTCCGCGCCCTCTTCGCTGCGCACCGTTCGCGTCAACAACACATCGACCCTGTCGCCAGGGAAGACGAAGCCGGCGACGCCAAGCACGTCGTTGACCCTTATCGACACGGCTTTCATGCCCTCGCCGAGCACAGCCGAAAGCGTGGCGCGCTGGCCTGGGCCGGTAATTTTGCTTGCAAGGACGGGTTCGTTGACACCGATCGCCTGCAACGCCTGCTTGGGGCCTCCGCCAGTGGGAACGTCTTTGGTCAGGAGCTCTTCCGTCGTCTTGAATGCGCCTACCGGAACCGCTCCCGCTGGCCATGCGACTTCGCGCAATTTGTCGGCGGACAGCGTGTCGCCGAACTTCAGCGCCACCGCGGCCACCACCACCGTATCGCGCTGGACATTATTCGTCTGCGCGATCGCGCTGCGCTGATTGGCCAGCCAGATGTTGGCGAGCACCACTGCAAGCACGCCGAACACGCCGGCAAGGACAATCATGATGACAGTATTTGCACGCATGACCCCAACCCACCCTTTCGACTACGTGCCCCAAGGGGTCGCCTGTCTGTGGTTAAAAAGAGGCAGGCCATGCATTTGCGCCCAAGCCTGCCAGAGTATCACTAAGCAGCGCCAGCAAGTGCCGTGTTAAGTGTTGTCCACTGGGTGCCAACCCATGCGCCGACCGTAATCACGGTGCCGATGACCGCTACCGTGATGATACCGAGCAAGATTGTATATTCGACCATGGCAGCGCCGTTCTCATCGTCGCGGAACTGCCGGGTCATCGTGATGAACTTCCTCACGCCATTTTCTCCCTTTGGAGGTTGAACCCGACGAGACGAGCTGAGGATGAAATTCATACTCAAGCATCATCCGTCATCCTCAAGTCGACGGCCAACACGCCAAACAAACATCGAGAGCGATTACTATGCCGATATTTGAGCGTATGCTGCCTGTCAACCGACTGCGATTGCACCGGAGGCCGATCGACTTCTGGTGAGAGCGACTGGCCCAAACCTTTCGGCTCGGGCCAGTCAGAGAATTACGCCGCCGGAAGTGCACCAGCGAGCGCGGTCCATCTGCCGCCGACCCACGTGCCGACCGTAATGACGGTGCCGATGACCGCTATCGTAATAATGCCGAGCAAGATGGTGTATTCGACCATAGCAGCGCCGTTTTCGTCGTCGCGGAACTGCCGGGTCATCGTCATGAGCTTCTTCATGTCAATTTCTCCCTTTGGAGGTTGAACCCGACGAGACAGAGCCAAGGATGAACTCCATACCCAAGCATCCCCCGTCATCTCGATCCTAGGTCCCAAGAAATTGCGGAGTCAAACGGGATTAACGGTTCCTTAACTTCCCAATACATGAAATCTCGAGTTCAGGACGCCTCTAAATTTCAGCAAGAGCTTGATTCGTCTAATTTTTCAAGCGTTCTTAACCATTCGTTCACAATTATGCATGTGTCCTAATTGAGTAACAGGTAATTTAGCAATATCGCATAACCCTTTATATCTAAGGGGTTATAGCCAGATATGGAGCGGATTGCGATGTTAGAGCACCCAAGCGCGATAGGGTGCTCTGGACGCCTATTCACTCCGTCATGGTTGGCAGCGCGGAGCTCATAAATAAAAACGATATTTTTTTGGTGCGCTCCTTAACTATGTTGAAAGTATTGGCGGTACGTGAGGCGCCTCGGCGCTTGTGCGTCGCGTGGTTAACGTTTAGTTTCCGCTAATATGTGCTGAAGAGGTATAAGGGATTATGCTGGGACGGTTTATCAAGGGAGCAAGCGAGCAGCAGGCGGCGACAAAGGCCGAGCCGCTGACTGTACTGCCCATCGTTCCGGCGGTTTCTCCAGTTGCTGATATTGAACCCCACGGCGAGGACTTCCTCACGCTGAAAGTCGAACTGCATCGTCATTTGATAGACAGGTTCAATCTCTCCGCGCTCGAAACCGCGTCCAAGGATGAGATACTGAACGAGATCCGCCCCATCGTGCGCGAGTTCGTGCGCAGCCACAGCGTGCCGCTGAATGCGCGCGAACTCGATCAGTTGACCAGCGACACTGCCGACGAAATGCTCGGCCTGGGACCGATCGAGCCATTGCTGAAAGACGATTCGATCGCCGACATTCTGATCAACACCCACAAGCGCGTCTTCATCGAGCGATATGGCGTGATCGAGGAAACCGCGATCCGCTTCCGCGACGAGGCGCATCTCTTACGCGTCATCAACAAAATCGTCTCGGCCATAGGTCGGCGTGTCGACGAATCGGCGCCGATGGTCGATGCCCGGCTGGCAGACGGGTCACGCGTTAACATCGCGGTGCGGCCGATTTCGGTGGACGGGCCGCTGGTCTCGATCCGCAAGTTCTCCAAGAACCCTTATTCTCTCGAACGTCTGATGGCGTTCAACTCGATCCGACAGCCGATGGTCGATCTGCTGCGCATCGCCGTGCAGGCGCGCAAGTCGATCCTAGTGTCAGGCGGCACCGGCAGCGGCAAGACGACATTGCTCAACGCGTTGTCGAGCTACATCCCGTCCAGGGAGCGGCTGATTACGATCGAGGATGCGGCTGAGCTACAGTTGCAGCAGCCGCATGTCGGCCGGCTGGAGACGCGGCCACCCAATGTCGAGGGGAGGGGCGAGGTTCGCCAACGCGAATTGCTGAAGAACGCGCTGCGCATGCGACCGGACCGCATCATCGTCGGTGAGGTGCGCGGCGAGGAAGCGTTCGACATGCTGCAGGCGATGAACACCGGCCATGAAGGCTCGATGACCACAATCCACGCCAACACGCCGCGCGACGCGATCTCGCGGCTCGAGCAGATGGTCGGTATGGCCGGCATGCCGATGACCAACGATTCCATTCGCGCGCAAATCGCCTCGGCCATCGATATCATCGTACAGACACAACGGCTCTCGGACGGCGGCAGGCGTGTCACCTCCATATCGGAACTGACCGGCATGGAAGGCAATGTCGTCCAGCTTCAGGAAATCTATCAATTCGTTCGTCGCGATGTCCGCGCTGACGGCGCGATTGTCGGTGAATTTCGCGCCACCGGTGTGCGGCCGCGTTTTGCCACCGAAGCTGCGGCAATGGGGTATCATTTCGCAAAAGATGCGTTCAATCCGCAGGTTCCACTCTGATGCCGACCGGTCAGACCCTCCTTTACTTCATCTATGTGCTGGCGGCGGCGTCGGTCATTCTCGCCGCTGAATCCTTCTTTGTTTCGATCGCCGGGCGGCGAGCACGCGCAGGCATCATAAATCGACGCTTGCAGCGACTGGGAGAAGAAAAGCCGGCCGAGCAGAGTTTGCAGGGACTGCTGCAGGAACGCGGGCTGACCGCATCGGGGGACTTCATTTTCGGCGCAATCGCGCTCAACCGGCTCTATACGCAATCCGGCATCACCGGCAATCCACTAACTTTCCTGGCAGTTTTCCTGCTCGCCGGCTTCGTGCTGGCACTTCTTTTGCCGTTGCTTCTGCACTTATCCGTCATTGTCGCCGTCGTCGTCTTCCTGATGGTCGGATTTGCCCTGCCGATTCTCGTTTTGCGAAGAGCCAGGAACAAGCGCATCAATAAATTTGCACTCCAGCTTCCAGATGCACTCGATATGATCGTGCGTTCTTTGCGCGCCGGTCACCCAACCACCGTCGCGATAGGACTTGTCGCGCGTGAAATGCCCGATCCGCTCGGCACAGAATTTGGCATCGTTTCCGACGAAATCAGTTTTGGCCTCAGTCTGGAGCAGGCGGTTCGAAAATTGTCGGAGCGGGTCGGTTTTGAGGGCCTGCATCTGCTTTCGGTTTCGCTTTCCATTCAGGCCAAGACCGGCGGCAATCTCACTGAAATACTGTCGAATCTGTCGACAGTATTGCGTGAGAGGAGGAAATTGCGCATGAAGATCAGGGCTCTTTCCGCCGAAGGCCGCATGTCCGCCTGGATAATATCGCTATTCCCACTTATAATGCTTGGGGTGCTGTCAGTTCTCGCTCCGAGCTTTTACGGCGATGTCTGGGGTAGCCCAATTATCATGCCGGTGTTCGTGATCTTTGGTGCGTGGGCATTGTTGGGCGATTTTGTAATGTACCGAATGGTCAATTTCGATTTCTAGTGTGGGCATGGACGTGTTTACCAACATAGGGAATTCGGCTGCGCTGCTCTCTCTCGCCATCTTCCTGGCGGCAGGGGCATTTTTCTTGCTAGGCGCCTTTATCCTCATCCCGGTGTTCCAGACAAGGAAGCTCGTCACTCAAACCCTTTTAGCCGAGGGAATCACCAGTCGCCGCTCGCTCCATGCCCAGCAGGAGCTCAACAGGATTTCCGCGCAGCGGCCGGTCGATGCCTATTTCCGCGGCCTGGAAAAGGAACGTGGCGAGCCGAATGCCCTGGAAGCGAAATTGTTCCGGGCGGGGTTCTATCAATCAAGCGCACCGGCAATTTACACGATCACTCGCCTCGGCGCGGTCTGTGTTGGTTTCCTGGCCTGTTACGCCGTTCTATCGCGTATTTTGCCGACGCAATTGCCTGGTTTCCTGGCATTTGCGGGTTCAGCCTTGATCGGGCTTGGCTGCCTGGTCATTCCCAGCATTGCTCTCGACCGCTTCGAGAGCGGGCAAAAACAGGTTTATCGGCGCGGCTTTCCCGACTTCATGGACATGATGATCACCTGTGCTGACGCTGGGATGAGCCTCGAAGCGGCCGTGGAGCGTGTTGGCGCTGAATTGGCTGGCACCCACAAATGGCTGGGCATTCAACTCTCGATCGTGACCCTGCAGTTGCGTGCGGGCAAACCGTTGCGCGAGGCACTGCGAGAACTCGCGGACCGCATCGGGCTGGAAGAGGCGCGCGCCTTGGCCGTCCTGTTTCGCCAATCGGAAGAACTGGGCACCAGTCTCACAGACGCCTTGCGCATTTATAGCGACGAGATGCGCACCCAGAGAATTATGAACGCCGAGGAGCGTGCCAACGCCTTGCCGGTCAAGATGATGATCCCGTTAGGGCTCTGCATCTTTCCAGTCGTGATGATGGTCGTCATGTTGCCCGTACTCATTCGCATGAAGGGCATTTTCTTCTGAGTAGGTATATGCTTTGGTTCTAAAAAACAGAGTCGGAGGACTCTTGGGGGATAAAATGAAAAGGCCAATGTGCCTCGCAGCCGTAGCCGCAGCCAGTCTTTTGATGGCGCTTGCCGGTTGCCAAACCAATAGTGCGGACACCACCGGGGGGGTCGCCCGCACCAACGAGCCGTCGAAGGGCGACGTGACGTCCTTTGGCGATGCCTTTGACGGGCTGAAGACGGTCAGCGATGTCGAATATTACGCCTCGGACCAGGCAGTAGGAGAAGCCACGAACCAGTTCCGCGCCGAAAATTACGGCAATGCCGGCGCCTTGTTCTTCAAGGCGACGCAACTCGCCCCTAACGATGGTGGCGCCTGGATGGGGCTGGCCGCTTCCTGCGACCGCATCCGCCGTTTCGACCTTGCTGACCGTGCCTATGCCAGGGCATTCAGGCTAGTTGGCGCGTCGCCCGAATATTACAACAATGTCGGCTATTCCTACCTGCTGCGTGGCAAGCTCCAGGACGCGCGAACGAGTTTCCTCAAAGCCTATGAACTAGCGCCAAAAGACCCGACCGTGGCCAACAATCTGAAGCTGCTGTCGTCGAGCGTGCAGAACGTCGAGCGCTAGCATGCTGCTTGTTGAGGTGCTGCTGCTGAAGGCGCTCGCGATACCCTTGCTCGCAAGGGTTGCCTGGCTGGACTTCACGACACAGAAGATAGCCAATCGCGACGCGCTGCTGCTGCTCTGCCTGGGGGCGGGGTCGCTGCTGCTGTTGTCGCTGCAGTCCGGATCGTGGTGGAACATGGGGCTGAGCGCCATCGCCGCGCTTGTGTTGTTCGTGGCGCTCTTTCCATTTTGGGTGCTGCGAAAGGTCGGCGCGGGGGACGTCAAGCTGATGGGGGTGGTGCCGTTTCTAGTCGGCGGCAATGATCTCGCCGGGTTTTCCATCTTGCTGCTGCTTTTCGCCCTCGCCACGGCCATGGTCGTGAAAAATCCGTTCTTGCTGCCGCAAGGTGCGTTCCGCCTCTACGTTGAACACCTGGATCGCAAAGGTGTCGTTCCGTTCGGCGTCCCGATCTCGGTGGCGTCGATTTGCATGATCGCCTTGCAAGTCGGATACGGCTTTTTGGTTCCTGGCTCTCTGGTGATGTGACAGCGACGGACGCTGGGCGGCCGATGCGCTGCTTCGTCTGGCTTATGTTTCGGCCGCCGGCTTTGCGATGGCATCCGCTGAATTTCGGCGTTGTTGGCCCCCACGCACGAACGGATAGCCGTGCTGGCCGATATAGTCCGCCGGGATCGGCTCATCGACCCCATATTTTTCCGGCATTTTCGAGCCCGGAACATGGAACGTTCCAAACAGCGCATCAATGACGGCAAGATGACTGGCGAAGTTCTTGTCATAGGCGTCGCGTTGATCCGCATGATGCCAGTGATGAAATTGCGGCGTTGCGATCAGCCATTTGAGCGGCCCGAATTTCATCCTGACGTTGGCGTGCAGCAGTAGCGCATGCCCGGTAGCAATAATGAAGTACACTGCGATTGCCTTTGACGAAAATCCCAGAAAGAACACCGGCAGAAGCGAGACGGCCTTGGTGACGATTTGGTCTACTGGATGGGCCCGGAAAGCAACCATCCAGTCCAACTCCTCGACCCCATGATGAATTGCGTGGAATCGCCACAGCGCCGGGATTGCATGGAACGCTCGATGTGAGGCGTAGACGCCGATATCGGCCAAGACAATGATCTCCATGACCTGGAGCCATGTCGCCTGACTGCTCACCGTCACCGTTATCCTCTGCGGAACCAATATCGCCGAGGCGCTCATTGCCGCTGCCGCGATTAGGACGAGGCAGATCTTGAGGAACGCGCCGTTCACCACCGCGTAGATCACATCGGTGCCGAGACCCTTTCGGAGTATCTTTTGCTGCGTCCGGAGCGCGAGGATGTGTTCAAGCGGCACGAAGATCAGAGCACAAATAAGCAGCGCTTGCAGACCAAAGAGGTCCATCGGCTCCATCTCTCTGTTATCCACGACATCGTCCTGGAGAGGAGTGAACCACTTCGTGATCCGGCACACAAGGCAATGGTGTCCAAACAGTTAACTGGCGCGCCATGACCTTTAGCCCGGAGGCTTTGGCGGCTTCGAAGTACATTTCGACTAAGGGTCAATTTGCCGTTAACGCTCAGGAAACCATTTGCTTGTCGCCGCGCGCAAGTAGTGCTTCAGTGCCGCTTTGAGGGGAGGGCGAAATGTTGAATGAGGATTTTCTCGGCCGTATCGCGATCGTCTGTATCATGACGGTCCTGGCGGTTCTCAGCGCGATTCCTCTGTTTGCCTATTTCCATCAGAACGTATCGGCAAATGCGCTTGCAGTCCTGAATCAAATTCTGGCGACCGTGTTGTCTGCCTTGCAGGTCTTCCTGACTATCAGCCGACTCCCGCCAAAAGGAACCGCTCAGGGAATCGAACCGAGGATCACAGCGATGGCCGGGACGTTCATGGTCGTCGTTGCAATGTTTCTGACACCGGCATTGGAAAGCGACGCCGTGCAAATGGTGGCGCTCGGCTTGATTTTCATCGGGATGGTCAGCTCGGTGTTTTGCCTCTATTGGCTGGGCCGCTCCTTCTCGATCATGGCTACGGCCCGACAGCTGGTCACCTCCGGTCCGTACTCGGTTGTTCGCCATCCGCTATACGTTAGTGAGTTGGCATTCGTTCTCGGGATGATCCTCTCGCATTTTTCAGCGCTGATGGTGGTCCTCGGTGCGCTTCAGTTTCTTCTGCAGTACCGGCGCGCCCGCAACGAGGAAGGTATCCTTCGACAGACCTTCCCTGAATATGAGGCATATGCCCAACGCGTCCCAATGCTGCTCCCGCGTTTCCGTCGAGCGGCGCCTGCGCCCGGCCACTGATGTTCGGTCCTCCTGAACGGAGCCGCATAGCGCATTAAGGCGCGATCGCGCGCTTGATCTGCGTGGCGATCCAGCGCCCAACGCCGACCGCTGCAAGCAAACCCAGGCGCGCCGAAAGCGTTCGCATCGGCACAAGAACCCATCCATGAGAATTTGGCCGAAGAGCGTTTCACTCGGAACATATCCGGGAAAGACAGGTTTGGTGGAAGCAGTACACAACCAAAGGAGATGCTCCAATGATCACCAAACTTCTCTCCGCCACCGTGCTTACGGTCGCTCTGGCCACGTCGGCCATGGCACAGTCGAACGGCACCGGTTCAGGCTCGACGTCCGGCGCCACCAGTGGTGGCACCACGACCGGCACCGGCGTCGGCACGGGTTCCGGTGCGACGACCACGCCCGCCGACCCGAGCACGACAAATTCGACAACCAAGTCGAACGGCATGACCGACCGCTGCAAGGATGCCGCGGGCAACGACATCGACAACAACACCGCCACCGGCAACACGACGTCGAACGTGCAGAACTGCAACAAATGAGCCACTGGCTCGGAGCGCCGCCCGAAGTCGTTCTTCTCCCTGGGGGCGACTGATCGGGCGGTGTTCTTGCTGCAGGGGCGCCGATGAGCCGCGATGGCGCCAGGCAACGCCGTCCGCTCGATCGGGTTGGCAGGCGCGTGCCGGACCTGCATCCTTCATCACAAGAAATCGTGACATGTTGGAAAGCGGCCGCCGGCGCCTTGTGGAGAACCGGCTCATCATGACCAGTCACGCAAGATCATGGACGGTTCCGGAAGGCCGGCAAGCTGGTTCCGGTAGGTCGCTGGACATGAAATATGTTCAGGCGTGGTGGAACATCGGCGATCAACTGTCGTTGACACGCTCGTGAAAGAAAGGACACCGTCCATGTCAAAATTCCAGGCTGCCACTCCGGATCGTCTGCGGCAACTCAAGCTTGAAGCGTCGGCTTACTTCACCCCGATGATGCTGCACGAGGCATTGCTGCGCCTTTCCCATGCCTGCGGCGGTGAAAGCCTTGGGCGGTTCGAGAAGGCCATGGTCGATCAGATAGAGGCGACGAAGGACGATCGGCCCGATTTCGAAACGGTCAAGGAATTCGCGATCGAGCAGCTTTATGCCTTGATCCGCGAAGCCAATGAGTCACCAAAGAAGAAACAGTCGCTGGAGAAGATGGATACACGCAGGACGCCCGGCCGCTCCGAAGAACCGCGGACGCTCGAGGATCAACTGCAGGCAGGGTTGGAGGATTCTTTTCCGGCAAGCGACCCGCCCGCGGTGGTGTCCACGGCAATTCCAGGCGGAGCAAAGAAGCTGGTCGGGACCGACGAGGTCCTGAAACAGCAGCGAGAACAGGCCGCCAGAGGGGCCCGCCAACCATAGGGTCTAGGCATGGCTGCATACCGGGCCTTGCAGCCATGCGCCGGTATGACAGCGCATGGCTCTCCGCATCAAAGCTTGACGGCGGTCTCCCGTGCCCACAGCCGCAGTTTGCGGCACGCCTCTATAAACGTCTTCACGGAACTTGCGTTATCAAGCCCGATCAGCCCCTCATCGGCATCGGGCGCCACGCCCGCCTTGGCCAGGAGAGGTTGGGCTGCCGCTGTGAAGCCGATGAATTTGCAATGGGCGAACGCATCTGACACGAAGTCCCTCGCGGCCGCCTCGTCGAGCAGCATCTCGGCACCCTCCTCGGAGAGGAGCAGCACCACGGCGTCGAACAACACAGACGGGCCGCCGTCGATCATGTGTCTGGCCTCGATGTGGGTGCCGTCAGCCGCGTCGACGCCGCCCACCTTGGGCGCGATCACCTCCATCACGGCCCCTTCCGTTTCGATGGCGGAACGGAGCTCTTCGAACAGCGCGGGGTCGGTTCCATTGCTAAGCAAGACGCCGACCTTGCGGCCCCTGAAACTGTCAGGCCCGTTCTCGATGATGCTGAGCGCCGGCGAAGGCGGCAGGTCGTCGCGCGTCGGAACGGCTGCCTCCGCAGGGTCGGGCATATTCCGAATGCCGAGCTTGTCCGCGACGGTGGTCGCCAGGGTTTCGTCGATGTTCAGCAGATGCGAAACCATGCGTTCGCGGATCGCCGGTGCCTGGACCTTGCTCAATTCGAAGGTCAGCGCCATGGCGATGTGGCGCTGCTCCGGTGGTGTCTGGCTGTTGAAGAATTGCCGGGCCTGGCTGTAGTGATCGGCGAAGCTTTCCGCGCGCAGACGCACCTTCTGCCCGTCCTCGGCATCGGCGAAGGAACGGAAGCCGCGTTGCGGATCCTCGCGCGGTCCCAGCCCCCATGAATTCGGTTCATAGTTGGCGCGACCGACCGGATTGCGCATAGCCATGTGTCCGTCCTGTTGGAAATGGGCGAACGGGCACTTCGGCGCATTGATCGGAAGATGAGTAAAGTTCGGGCTGCCCAGCCGTTTCAACTGGGTATCGAGATAGGAGAAGTTGCGGCCCTGCAGAAGCGGATCGTTGGAGAAGTCAATTCCGGGCGGCACATTCTGCGTCATGAAGGCAACCTGCTCGGTCTCCGCGAAGAAATTATCCGGCATCCGGTCAAGCACCAGCCGCCCGACCGGGATCGGTTCGAGCACCTCTTCAGGAATGATCTTGGTTGCGTCCAGAATGTCGAAGTCGAAGCTGTCGGCAAACGCCTGATCGAACAATTGCACCGTCAACTCCCACTCCGGGAAATTGCCGGACTGGATGGCGTCCCATAGATCGCGACGGTGAAAGTCTGGATCGGCGCCATTGATCTTGACCGCCTCATTCCAGACCACCGATTGCATGCCGAGCTTTGGCTTCCAAATGAATTTGACGAAGGTGGATTCGTCTTTCGCGTTGACCAGGCGGAACGTGTGGACGCCAAAGCCCTGCATGAAGCGGAAGGAGCGCGGGATCGCGCGATCCGACATGATCCACATCACCATGTGCATCGATTCCGGCATCAGGCTGATGAAGTCCCAGAAATTATCGTGAGCGGTCTGGGCTTGAGGAAAGGCCCGGTCCGGCTCCTGTTTGGCGGCATGGATCAGGTCGGGAAACTTGATCGCGTCCTGGATGAAGAAGACCGGGATATTGTTGCCGACCAGATCCCAATTGCCTTCCCTGGTGTAGAGCTTGACCGCGAAGCCGCGGACGTCGCGGGCGAGATCGAACGAGCCTTTGTTGCCGGCAACCGTCGAGAAGCGCACGAAGGCCGGTGTCTTTTCGCCGGCCCTCTGGAAAATATCGGCACGCGTGTATTTGGCCAGAGACTCGTAGGTTTCGAAGTAACCATGCGCGCCGTAGCCGCGGGCATGGACGACCCTTTCGGGAATGCGTTCGTGGTCGAAGTGGAAAATCTTCTCGCGAAAATGAGAGTCCTCGATCAGCGCTGGTCCGCGTTCGCCGATCCGCAATGTGTTTTGATCGTCGGAGACCGGTGTTCCGAGCGCCGTGGTCAGAGTGGGCGTCTCACCCCCGGCGATCTGGTGCAATTCCCCGCCGTTTCCGCGCGCGCTATCCGGTTCCTGTCCACTTGCCGATTGGCGAGCGGAGCGACGGGCGGATTTGGCCATGACATACCTCGTTTGATGCCGGAGGGGGGGTGGAAGTACTCAGGAGGTCAAACTGCCGGTGCGCGGCTTTGTTCCCGTGAAAGAACCGCTGCGCGCGCGTGCATCGCCCAAGGCGACATCCCTATCGCGGCGACGGCATGGGCCGATTGGGTAAGATGCCCCCGCTGCGCGGAATTTCTGAAGAGTTGTCTTCAGCGCGAGGAACGAACCAAACTTCCATGCATTTAGCAGGGGCTGCGTTCATACACTCTTCTTCTGGGAGCTGGACCATTGTCATCCGGAGGCTACATTTTGGCCGACCAAGAAACCAATGAAGTTTCCATCGTTGAGCTCATACCCGCCATGCGGGCTTTCGCGCGTACCTTCTGCCGCGTCCCCGACGATGCCGACGATCTGGTACAGGAGACACTGACCAAGGGTCTCGCCAACATCGACAAGTTCGAACCCGGCACACGCATGAAGTCGTGGCTCTTCACTATCATGCGCAACACGTACTACACCCGGGTCAAGATCGCTGCCCGGGAAGCGCCAGGCCTGCTCGACTGCGCATCGTCCCGACCGATTTCGGAAGCCACCCAGGAATGGAGCGTTCAAAGCAAGGAAGTCCACGCCGCCATACAAAAGTTACCGGAACACCAACGCGAGGTTCTGATGCTGATTGGCGTTCTGGGGGTGAGTTATGAAGAAACGGCCGAGATATGCGGCTGCGCGGTGGGGACGGTAAAAAGTCGGCTGAACCGTGCCCGCGCCAATATTCTCGAGTTGCTTGGGGAGAGTTCGTTGCAGACACTAATCGAAAGACGAAATCATCTATCGGATGGTCAACTCGATATGGAGGGTGACAGCCGCAGATAATCAGTTCTGCACGTCACGTCGACGTTTCTCAACCAGCGCGTTTTGCAACTCCATGGCCAGCCTGGTTAGCCGGTCTGGAATTTTTTCCTGCTCTATGGCGTCCAGGAGAGAAGTGATCTCCTGATCCATGGCCAGACCGAATTGCGGGTCCGCGGTATCGTCGCTCGAGTGAGACATCCATATTCTCTTGATAACCAGCAGTCCCTGACTTTAGTGTGGTGACAAACGCCGGACATTACAAGGCGATGTCCGCCCCCGGCAGGGTTGCCGCCAATCCTTGCACAGCTTTATTTCCTTGGCCTTACGCTGCAGGCAAAGGACATGGGGTGACGGCGTTCTTCGGCGCCTGGTCGGCGGCATGATCCTGATATTGATCGGACTTGACGAGATTGCGGTCCAGCCCACGCTCATCGCCGTGCTGCTTCCCGCAGCCGATCTTTCTTGCCGCGGGTGCCATGATTTCCTCCTTCGGGTCGGTGCCGATCTTCGGCGCCTCTGGTTCGACGTCCGAACTGGCGGCGCGCAGTAATGTTCCGCCGCCACGAGCAAGTAGGAAAGCCTCGCCATCCCATGACCGAAACGGCTTCTCGCCATTGATGACGACCCGCATTTGGTGAGCTTCCGCCAGGCGGCCGATGTCGGCGCGGTCCCACGAAAGCGATCCGCGATAGGAATAGTTCAGCAAGGCGAGCCAGCCAGGCCGTTTCAGAACGCGTGCGATCTCATCGAAATGCCCCTCGGCCATGCCCGCCAGAACCAGATAAGGAAAGCTGTCGACCGCCAGCACGCAATCGAAACTGCCGTCGTCGAATTCGCTCAAATCGAGACCGGAGGTTTGCCGCAACTCGACATTGCCCAGCGCGGCGCACCGTTCGGAGGCGATGGAGATCATCCGCGAGGATATATCGATGCCGATCATGCGGTTGAAGGAGTTGGAAAGCGCATGCTCGAAACGGCCGATGCCACAACCAATGTCCAGAATATCCCGGCGGGTTCCGGAGAAGTCCTGCTGCTTGAGCCAGGCGACGACTTCGTCGGTCGTGGCCGAGAGCCTTTCCTCATCCCCTAGGGATGCGAGCTGGACACTTGCTGTCTCCGAAATCGCTGCCGCCGCATCGAAGCTCGAGGCCAGCCGCGTGACGACGGCGGCACCGGTCTCCCCGTCGTCGCGTGTGTGCCGAACGGCCGCTCCCGTCGCTCGCAACGTTGCAAAAACATCAGGCTTGCGGCGAAGCAACCCGGCTATCTCTTGCAGCCTTTCCGCGTCTCGCGCATTCGACGGAACGATATCCAGCACGATCTTTGCCAGTTCCGCCGCCCTGATCCCCGTCTGCAGGTGAAGCGCCAGCCTGGCGACGACTGCTTCGGCGCAAACACCATCCGCCATGCAGTCTTCAACAGCCGATCTGATCGTTGTGCGGCGCGGAGCGGATTTTGGCTTGGTTGCAGGCATGGTATCAACTCCGCGTCCAGACCCTGCGCATCGTCCACCTGTCGATGGCGCCCCAGCCATATTTGTAGGCTTCCTGGCCGCGCAGGAAATCGAACTCGCGCGCACCTTCGCGGATCGATTCCGCGATCGCGTGGCCGATCAGGATCGCCCCTGGGCTCTCTTCGGCATAGGCGGGGTCGAAGCCCCCGAGATAGGCATAGGCACGACCGCGATGGTGGAAGCCGTAATAGGCCCCGACCGTCCTGCCATCGATTGCCAAAAGCCAGCATCGGACCAGGCCGCGAGCGTCGAGCAAGGGAAGTGAGCGCCTGTGGAATTCCTCTGCAGCCGCGTCGGCCAACACGCCACCTCCGTGTCCGGCCCAGCGCGCGTCGTGCAGGCGGATCAACTGATCGAGGAAGGTTTGAGGATCGCCTCGTGCCGACGACAACGCGATCCGGCCGCGTCTGGATGCGGCCTGCCGCGCCCGTCGCAACTGGCGCCGGCGCCGGGAGGGTACACAGCCTGCAAGGGTATCGTCTCCGGCGATGGCGAGCACGGGGCAAGCACCATGAGTGGCTGGCCGCCCCGCCTTCAGATCGGGATGCGCAATCGCAAGACCGGCGCCGCCTTCCGGCAAATCCGACAGGATCCACTGCGACCAGCCGACCGAGAGGATCTTTTCGGCAACAATGGCCGCGACCTGGTCTTCGACGCCGGGAACACACAGGATATCCAGATAGTCGCTGAGCGAAATGCCGACCGGAAGAAGTTTCGAGCCGGCGGTCCCGTGCTCCAGATAAAGCGGCGCCAGCCCTATCAGTTCGCTTCCGCGCCAGACCGCGACCGTCGCCAGGTCGCCGGGCCCGAATGTGCGCCACCATGGCACCAGCCACGCAGGAGATTGAAACGGCGTCGCCGAGGAACTCTGCTCCCACAGTCCCCACCAATCCGCCGCAAGCGCATCGAATTGCGCCGGATCATCAATGATCTGACCGCGCAACACAGGCTCGCTCACGGCGTGACGGCGAGGCGCCCGGCATCGGTGCCAAGTCGTGCCAATGCTTGATAGGCATCCATGTAAGACGAGATCATTCGCTCCAGCGAGAACCGCCGTCGCGCCTCGGCGCGGCATGTCTCGACGTCCAGGCTTGACGCCGCAACGATGGCTTGTGCCATCTCGTCGACCGTATTGACGAGAAAACCGGTCTTGCCGTGCTCAATCACGTCCGGAAGCGCACCATTCGGAAAGGCGATCACCGGTGTGCCGCAGGCCAGCGCCTCCATGGCGACGAGGGAGCTGGTCTCGGCGGCAAGGCTCGGGATGACCAGACAGCGCGCTGCGTTGAGAAAGCGTCGCTTGGCGGTGAAACCGAGCGGACCAAGAAAGCGGCGGCGGCCGTCGAGGCGAGGTTGGACCTCGTCGCGAAAGTAACGCGTGTGCGTTTCATAGGGATAGACCTTACCGCCGACGACCAGCGGCACCCCTGCCTGCTTGGCCGCGTCCAGCGCCAGGTGGATGCCCTTTTCCGGGCAGATGCGGCTCAGGACCAGTGCGAAGTCGCGCTTTGGCTGCGGCAGGCTGAGCGCCTCTATGTCTACTCCATTCGGAATTGGCGGGGCCAGTTTGGCGCCGGGTGGCGCGGTTTTCTGCTGGGCGGCCGAGACTGCATGAAGCCACAGGTCGTCGCGCGTCGGCTGCAAGGCCCCGGCCGGATACCAGTCCAGCGGCAGGTGAAGGGTCACCAAGGTCGGGCCATCGTCGGGCAGATAGGCATCGAAATCGATGCCATGCAGATGAACCACATCGATCGGCCACCTGGCGCGGACAGCCGCGATCGCGGTTCGATGAGCCTGCTGCGCGCGGCTCTTCGCCGCCTCGTCGAGCACGCCGCCTTCCGCCGGTGTTTCCACAAGCGTGCCGCTCGCGCTGGAGCCCCGGCAGCCGACGACAATAGACCGATGACCCGCGCCAACCAGCGCGCGATCGAGCATCGACAGGACCTGTTCGGCACCCCCGACCGCATCCGGTCCGACAGGCGCGAGGGGATAGGCGACATTGAGGACGGTGAGCGTCATGGCCGACCGAGCCATGGTGCGGGATGGGCGAGGGCGGTTGCGCACGACCTGGTGCCGATCTCGAAGGGGCCGAGAGCCTTGACCTCGGTCAGTGCATCCAATGATCGCGGACCGGGTCGCATGAGAGCTTCACGCAGCCGAGGCCCGCTGCGTCCGGAGCGAGGCGGACGTCATGCCGGGCGCGTAGCGGCGGATCATCGTTGCACAGAACTCGGCGAATTCCTCGGGCACCAGCGGAGGGCTGGTGTGGTGAGGCATCATTCCGCGATGCTCGGGTGTGAAGCAGAAGGTGACCGTGACGTCGAAAGCGGCGAGTGCTTCCATCTGTCGGTCGAACCAGTCCAACGCATTCGGCCTGAAGCTATCGGCCCAGGAAAGCCCCGTGCGCATATTGGTCACGCCGAGCCGCTTCATCCAGGCGACGGCATCGTCCAGCCGCGGGTCCTCGAAATGAAACCACTGCACCAGGCCCATTGCGGGTGTGTAGCGTAGGAATTCTTCCAGCGCCGGTTTTGGCGTACCGTCCTGGCGCAGCAGCCCCATGTGGAAATGGCGGTAATAGGAAGATCCCTCCGCCTCGCGATGCCGCGTCGTTGCTTCCCATTCGCGCGGAAGGTCGTAGAGGCTGTACCACTGGATTCGCGGTGCGTTGCCGAGCAGCAATTCGGCGGTGCGCTTGAGCCCCCAGACCTGTATTTCCTCGGCCCCGAAGGTCGATACGCCGACCTCGCTGACCCAGATGGGGAGGTCGGTGACGGTCGCGATCTCACCGATCTTCTGCGGCCATTCCTGAATTTGCCACAGGTTCCAGTCGAGGGGAAAGCCGTGAACAGCGACGGCGTCGACATGGTCCAGCACGCCGAATTCCTTCATGCGCGTGATAAAGCCGGGGTCTATCGGCGAGATGCCGCCAAGCACTTTTGTCAGAGCCGGGTTCTCGGATGCGATCGCGTCCGCCGACAGGACTGCCATCCTGGCAAAGCGGCTCCAATCGGGGTCGAGTTCGGGGTCCCAATGCGATTTGTTGTTGGGCTCGTTCCAGATCATCGCGGCTTCAATCATGGAGCTTTCCTTTCGACGGATATATCGCGCCACCGCCGGCCGGATCGCCGGCAGCGCGGCAGAAATAGACCTCCTGCTCGGGATGCAGAACGATCTCGAAACCGGCGCTGCGCAGCATCGCTTCGGTGCAGGCCCGATTCGGTATCCACCAGTTGGTCGGATCGTCGGCATAGCGGTGTTCGATGAAATGCAGCTTGGGAAATTCCGGCTGGTCGAACAAATCATGCGTCCAGAAATGATAGTTCTCTTCCAACGCGGGCAGGTCCTTGCTGCCGCGCTGCATGGACTGAAAGATCATCAGGTCGCCGGCGACGTGCTCACGGATCAGGTCGAGCGCGAGCAACGGGTGGCGCAAATGGTAAAGCACTCCCATGAAGAGCACGACATCGAATGTCTCGCGCAGGGCACCGACGTCGTAGACCGACAGCTTCTGGAATTCGATATCACAGTCCGCGATCTCGGCGGCAAAGCGGGCCTGCGCCAGATAGGCCTCGTCGAAATCGATCCCGAGGACACGGGCGGCGCCCCGCCGTTTCATCTCGATCGAGTAGAAGCCGGCATTGCAGCCAATATCCAGCACGGTCTTGCCGGTCAGATCAGCGGGTATGGCATCGGCGAATTTGCGCCATTTGATCAGCGGGTAGTTACCGAGAAAGTGGTCGGGCGCGGTTTCGACGCCGGCCAGTTCCATATTGTGGAACCACGGGCCGAGCGCGTCGATGCGCCGGCGGATTTCGGCATGGGAATGCAACATGGTCAGGCTCCTTCGCCCGGAACGACAGGCACATGCGAATGCGCGCCGGGCATGATCGTTGCGGGCTGGTGATGAGCTGACGGGACGCCGTTTTCAAGCAACCGCAGAGCTGTGCGATACCCGTTGAAAGTACCGACATCGACATAAGCGGACCCTGCCTTGACCCCATAGGCCACACCCCCGCCCGCAAGGTAGGCGTTGATCAACGTGCCGATATATTCGTCACGACCATCCCGCTCGCGCCAGAGTGCCGCAAGCCGATGCAGGATATGGCCGGGCATCTTGAACGCGCCCCAAACCCAGTTCGTGGCGGCGTCCTGCCGCTTGACCTGGATTTCGATCACCCGCTCCTCATCATCGGTAACGACGGCGTCAAAGAATTCCGGGCTATCCACCGGGAAGAGCAGAAATGAAAGCTGATCGTCAGGCAAGTGACAGAAACCGTCGTCGGGAAACCAGATCGTGTCTGGAAGGCCGACGAGGACGACCTCGTCGGGCGCGACGAGGGGCGCTGCCCGGAAAATAGCATCACAGAGACCGACGGGTTGAGGCTGCACCACGAAGAGCGCTGCCGCCTCGCCGTAGCCGGCGGCATAATATTCGAGGATGTCGGATTTGCCCGATCCGATGATGAAGCAAATCTTGTCGACGCCGGCCTGGACCATGCGCCGTACCAGATACTCGCTCACGGCGCAGGGACGTTCGGTCTGTCCGTCGATCCTGCTGCCGACCGGCAGCAGCTCCTTCGAGAAGCCGAGCGGTTGAATGCGGCTGCCGCGTCCGGCAGCAGGCACGATGCCCAACATCAGACTGCTTCCTTCATCGGTTCACCGACTGGGTTTCGCAAGGCATCGGCCAGGATTTTGTCCAGTTCCGCTGCGCGCTTGGCGGAAGTGTGCTCGCCCAAGACCCGTTCGCGGGCTCGCCTTCGAATGCCGTCGAGCTCGAACTCCGGCAATTGCAGTGCCGCGACCACATCATCCGTGTCGCGCGCCAACAGCACTTCGCGGCCGGGTTCGAAGAATTCCGCGAGGCCTGGCCATGCGTCGGTGACGATGGCAGCTCCACACGCGGCCGCTTCGAAGAGCCGTCCCGACGGGCACCAGCCCTTTTGCGCCATCGCTTCGCGGGTGACGTTCAGTGTCAGCCGCGACGAGGAGAAGAACGCCGGATGGTCGGCGGGCGGCAGATGCCTGACGAAGAAGATGTTGTCGCTCCATGGGAATTCCTGCGGATATTGTGCGCCGCCGATGATGAAGCGCTGGTCGGGCAGGCGCGCGGCCGGGCGGACCAGAAGCTTTTCGACGCCGGCCTGGCGATCCGCCGCGTAGGTCCCGAGATAGGACAGATCACCGGCGAATTCGGCCCGCTTCTCTGCCGGCCGGTGCTGGTCCGGATCGACATGCCCGTAGAGCGGCATCACGCGGCGCGCGCCCAGCACCGTCTTCAGCGCCTCGATCGCCGGGCCGCCGGTGTAGCTCAGGACGAGGTCGTAGTCGGCAAGGCCTTCAGGTCCGAAATAGGGCGGCCGCTCACCTTGTTCGACGCGGGCAAGCGTGACTGGAGTATCGAGATCGTAAAAGACACGCAGTCCGCGGCATGCCTGCTGCGCGAGGCGCGAAGCCTCGACGGCGTCGGGACAATAAGAGGTGACGACCACGACATCCGCTTGCTTCATCGCCCGTTCCGCGACGCGGCGGATGTCCTCCCAGTCCGGATAGATGACGACGTTGCCTCCATCGAGTTGATCCAGATCGCGGGTCCCGGCATAATAGGGGGTGTCGCGTTCGAAAAAGGTGATCGACCAGCCCAGCCGGGCGAGGGCGCGGATCAGCCCACGCCACAGCGTGGCATGGCCGTTTCCCCATGAAGACGTGACGGTAAGACCGAAAATGACCATCCGCATGGGGAATTTCCTCGTCAGGCAGCTTCGTTCAATCGCAGGAGCTTCGAGCCCCAGTCGCCCGATACGATCGTCGTGATCGAGGCGGGATCGATGTCGAAGCGAAAGCAGTCGCCTACCGGCAAGCCAAGCACCTTGCAGACGGCGGCCTTAATCACATCGGCGTGGCTGATCAGGGCGACACATTGGTTCTGATGCAGCTCGCGGACGCCGTTCATCAGCGAGACGATGCGCTCCTGGACATCCAGCATGGTCTCGCCGCTCGGTGTCCGGGCCTCCTGCCGCTGATCGTTCCACGCGCGCCAACTGGCATCGCCGTTCAATTCATCGAAAGTCTTCCCCGACCAGTCGCCGAAGTCGATCTCGTCGAGTTCGGCGCGGATCGCGATTTCGCCGACACCGCAAGCGAGAGCGATCGGAACCGCCGTCTCCTGCGTGCGCTCGCGCGGGCTGCATAGAATGGCTGCAATCGTCTCACGGGCCATGCGGCCGCCAAGCTGCTCGGCTTGAGCCTTGCCGGCCTCGCCGAGACATACACCGGCCATGCGGCCCGCAAGGTACGAGCCGACATTGTCGTGCGCCGCATGGCGGATCAAAAAGAACGTCGTCGTCATTCCGCGGCATCCAGCAATGGCTCGTCCTTACCGGCGATGAAAGCGAGCGTGCGCTGGCGCGCTTCGGCGTCGGTGAACTGTTCGGGTGGCGATTTCATGAAATAGCTGCAAGGACCCGTCAGCGCCCCGGCAATGCCGCGGTCGAGCGCGAGCTTGGCGCAGCGCACCGCATCGATCACCACGCCGGCTGAATTGGGCGAATCCCACACTTCCAGCTTGAGCTCGGCATTCAGCGGCACGCCGCCGAAGGTCGTGCCTTCGACGCGGATGTAGGCCCATTTGCGGTCGGTGAGCCAAGGCACGTGGTCGCTGGGGCCGACATGGATGTTGCCCGGCTCCAGGGGAACATCGAGCTGGCTGGTTACCGATTGCGTCTTGGAGATCTTCTTCGATTCCAGCCGCTCGCGTTCGAGCATGTTGAGAAAATCGGTGTTGCCGCCGAAATTCAACTGATAGGTGCGATCGATGCGCACGCCGCGCTCGCGAAAGAGATTGGCCAGCAACCGGTGCACGATGGTGGCGCCGACCTGGCTCTTGATATCGTCGCCGACCAGCGGCAGCCCACGTTGCTCGAAGCGCCGGCGCCATTCCGGACGCGAGGCGATGAAAACCGGTATGCAATTGACGAAGGCACAGCCGGCCTCGAGCGCGCATTCAGCGTAGAAGTGCGTCGCCTCTTCCGAACCCACCGGCAGGTAGGAGACCAACACATCGGCTCCGCTGTCGCGCAGGATCTCGCTGACATTGGCAACCGGTTCGGGCGCTTCTTCGATTTCGTCGCGCAGATATTTGCCGATCCCGTCAAGCGTCGGCCCGCGTTCGACGAGAACGCCGGTCGTCGGCGCGTCGGCAAAGCGGAACGTGTTGTTGGGGGGAGCGTAGATCGCATCCGCGACGTCACGGCCGACCTTGCTTTTGGCGACATCGAACGCACAGACAATTTCGATGTCGTCGACGTGATAGCCACCGAGATCGGCATGCATCAGCCCCGGGATTGGTTCGTTGCTTTTGGCATGGCGATAATAGGAGAGGCCCTGCACCAGGGAGGATGCGCAATTGCCCACTCCAACGATACCAACACGAACTTTTTTCGATCCCACGAAACTGCCGCCTATGCTGTTCAAAGGTAAGTTCCTTGCGCCGAACCGCCACCGTGCCGGAATGTTCCTTGGCTTGGTCAAAAATTGCGCGAAGCAGCATGGATCGAAGCTGCGCGCGCCGCGTTGCCCGCACGGCAAGCATCGGAAATCGACCAATGATCGTCTACGGCGACCACAAGCGGACCGAGAACGCACGACAGCTTCAGAAGGCGGCGATCGAAATGGCCCAAGGCCTCGATCGCATACCTTGCGGCATCCGGCGCCATGCCGCATTGGTCGGGCTGTTCGTCAGCGTGTCGGAACTGGTCCAGGGGCTCGCGGATGTCGACTTCAAGGCCCGGGGCGTCGACACCAATTCGCCTTCGCAGCAGCAAGGCGCCAGGCTGCTGGTCGGGCTTGCGGCAGAGGTGGCGAGGTCGTCGCGAAACGGGTTCGCCGTAGACGGTGGCATCGACCTGCGACTTCTCCAAATGCTGGCCGGGCTCGATTGCAAGGCAGAGGTTTTGACCGGCTCGGCCGAGGGCTACGCGCACTATGCGCTTTATCCAGAGAGTTATCTCGGCGCGGCGCAGGTATCAGGTCTCGATGCGAACACATGCGTGATCGGCATCCGCAGCATCGGCCTGGGGCTCGCGGCCATGGTGGCGGCCGCGATCGGTGCGCCGGCGCCCATTAGCGTGCGCCCGATCGGGCATCCTTTCGATCGGCGCCTCAATGCCGATCCGCGTTTGGTCGCGGCCTGGAGGAACGAGCCGTCGGCTCGTTTCGCGGTCGTCGACGAAGGTCCCGGCCTGTCGGGTAGTTCGGTCCACGCCGTCGTCGCGTGGCTGAGAAAACAGGGCATCGATACGGACCGCATTCACCTGTTCCCCAGCCATTCGGGCGATCCGGGCGCCGAAGCCTCGCCGGATGTTCGGGAGACATGGGTGCGCTGCCGCAGGCATGTGGCGATGACGTTCGAACGCACCTTCCCCGAAAGCTCGCAAAGTCCAACGCTGCGCGATTGGGTAGCCGAGGCGGTCGGCAGTCCGAAATTGCGCTTGACCGAAATATCCGGGGGCGCGTGGCGCTCCCTTCACTACGCCGACGAAAAGCGCTGGCCACCGAGCACGCGCGGCACCGAACGGCGAAAGTTCCTGGCCTCCGCGGGTCAAGGTCGCTGGCTTGTCAAATTTGTCGGCTTCGGCGAAACCGGGCTGCGCAAGATGCAAGCCGCCAGGATGTTGCATCAAGCCGGATTCGGACCGCAAGTCATCGGGGTCTGCCACGGTTTTCTGGTCGAACGGTGGACCGATGGAACCACGATGGATCAGCTGCCGCTGTCCAGGCAGAGACTTGTCGCGGCGTTCACACGCTATCTGGCCTGGCGTGCGACCAATCTGCGGACCTGCGAAGCCGGCGCATCATTGCTCGCCCTCGCGGAGATGGCGGTTCACAATGCTTCCGAAGCTTTGGGCGAAAGCCAGGCGGCTAGACTGCGGACCTGGTTCTCGAAGCAGACGCCCGCAAAGGTGTTGGAACGGGTTGAGATCGACGGCAGGCTGCATCCCTGGGAGTTTCTGGTCGGTTCCGATGGCACGTTGATCAAGACGGATGCAGTCGACCATTGCCGAGGACACGATCTGATCGGCTGCCAGCCGATAGAATGGGATATTGCCGGCGCCTGCGTGGAATATGACTTGTCCGAAGCCGAGGCGGCGACGTTGATCGGCGGCATGGATAGCCGCATCGACACCAGGCTCATCGATTATTTCAAACCTTGCTATTTGGCGTTTCAGCTCGGGCTGTGGAGCATGGCCGCCCAATCCGAGAATGGCTGGGAAAGAGCAAGGCTGGAGGAGACGGCAAACCGATATGAGGCAGGGCTGACACGGTTCCTGGGCCAGGCCAGGGCCGATTAGTCTGCATCAATCCAGCCTGCGCAGCATGTCTGCTTCCTGCTCGAGAATACTGGCCACCTCCTCCCGCTGCAGATGCGTCATCATCAGGCTGACACAGCACTCCAGATAGGTGATTGAGGCTCGCCGCAAATACGCAGCCGTCTCTCGTTCCGCCATCCTGTCGATATCGGTCCGAGATCGCTTGGGGTGCATGAGGAGGTCCTCCATATGTGGTCCTCCCGTCAAACCAAAAGCTTGCCTGGATGTTCCCGCGGGAATCGATGCGAAGATGTGACCGCGGTCCGGCATCAGGCAGGGAGGTTCTGCAGCCCGCCTGACGTGGGTCTCGCCCTTGTGGAGCGTCCTGCCATTTGATCGCCGATCGAGCCGCCTTCAAGCGTGGCGAAATAGCTGATCGTCCGCGCGAGCCCCTCGGTGAGAGGCACTCTTGGCGTCCAGCCGAGCAGCGTTTTTGCGCGCGAGATGTCGGGCTGCCGGCGTCGAGGATCGTCCTGCGGCAGGGGCAGGAACGTCATATCCGATTTGGTGCCGGTCATAGCCTTCACCAATGCCGCCAGTCGCACAATGGTGAATTCGCCGGGGTTGCCCAGATTGACGGGCTTGCCCGGATTGGGATTGATATCCATAAGGCCCATCAACCCATCGATCAGATCGGAGACGTAGCAGAAGGATCGCGTCTGCATGCCGTCGCCGAAAATCGTCAGCGGGCGCTTCTCGAGCGCCTGCATGATCAGGTTCGAGACGATGCGGCCGTCCGCCGGATCCATTCTCGGCCCGTAGGTGTTGAAGATACGCGCGACACGAACGTCGGCCTTGCCGGCTCGCAGATAGTCGAAGCAAAGTGTTTCGGCGGTGCGTTTGCCTTCGTCGTAGCAGGCGCGTGGGCCGGTGCAGTTCACATGGCCGACATAATCTTCCCTCTGCGGATGTTGCTCCGGATCGCCATACACTTCACTCGTGGAGGCCTGCAGCAATCGCGCGTCGTTGCGGGCGGCGAGTTCGAGCAGGTTCAACGTTCCGATGACGCAGGTTCGCGTGGTGTGGATCGGATCGGCCTGGTAACGCGGCGGCGAGGCGGCGCAGGCCATGTTGAAAATGCGATCCACCGGCTCGCCCAGGTCCAATGGCCGGCAGATATCTTGCTCGATCAGCCGGAAACCCGGCTGGTCCATGATCGCGTTGATGTTCTCCATGCGACCGGTAAGAAAATTGTCGGCGCAGATCACACGCCAGCCATCGCGTAACAATGCTTCGCAAAGATGCGAACCGAGGAAGCCCGCGCCACCGGCGACGAGCACCGTCTTTGCCCTTTGCGCTTTTTTTGTTTGTCGCATCGCGATTTTCTCCTGTCTGCCAGTCATGCTGCACTTCCGATATCGAGATCGACGACCACCGCCCCCTTTTGCGTAAGCGCCGTGATGAATTCGCGAGCCCTGGCCGCACCGGTGTGGGAGGCAAGGACGAGTTCGCGTGCCCGGTCGGCCATGGCGAGACGTGTACGAGCCGATTCCCGGGACAGGATCGCGACGACCTCGTCCGCCATCCTGGCCGTGTGGATCGTCGATGCGGGAAAGAAGCTGTCGAGGCCTGGCCAGCGGTCGCTGATGATCGGCGTG
Source organism: Mesorhizobium sp. B2-3-15 (assembly GCF_006442875.1). Lineage (NCBI taxonomy): Bacteria > Pseudomonadati > Pseudomonadota > Alphaproteobacteria > Hyphomicrobiales > Phyllobacteriaceae > Mesorhizobium > Mesorhizobium sp. B2-3-15. The sequence goes on from NZ_VFVO01000021.1 coordinate 65,363, forward strand.
CCGCAAGCCGCGGCTTCGAAAAGGCGCACGCTGGGCGACCATCCCGCGGCAATCATGGAACTGCGTGTGACGTTCAGGGTGTAGCGCTGACGGCTATAGAATGCGGCATGATCGGCCGGCGGCAAGTGTTCGATGCGCTCGACATTGTCGGGCCAGTCGATGTCGGACGGATATTGCGAGCCGGCCACGACGAAACGCCGATCCGGCATGCGCCGTGCAGGCTCGAGCAGAAGCGCGTTGAGCGTGGCTTGCCGGTCGGCGCTGTAGGTGCCGAGATAACCGAGATCCCAGCCGATCGGATCGGCGGTGCGGTGATGCCGTTCCGGATCGACCGAACAGTAGAGCGGCTCGGCGCGGCGTGCGCCGAAGGTCTGCGTCAGATCGGCAAGCATCGGGCCGCCGGCAAAAGAGAAATAGATGTCGAAGTAGGGGATCTGGCGCCAGCTCAGATAGTCGCAATCGTCCGCCGACAGCTTCGCCAGGGTCACCGGCGTGTCGATGTCGTAAAAGCAGAGTTGTCCTTTGCAAAGTGGAGCGACGGTGTCGATCACCGCGCGCCCTTCCGGTACGAAGGAGCCGATCACCACGACATCGGCCTGTTGCAGACACCGCGCGTAGTCGCGTTGCAGTTCCTGCACGGTTTCGTAGTAGCGCAAGGCGCAGAAATCCGGGTCGCGCAAATCGCGGTGATTGGCGTACCACGGCACATCGCGCTCCAGAAAAGTTACGCGATGGCCGAGTTGGTGGAGGCCTTTCAACAGACCTCGAAAAGTGGTGGCATGGCCGTTTCCCCAGGACGAGGAAAGCGACAGGCCGAGAAAGACGATGTCCAACTGCCTGGTCATTCGGCTGCCTCCACGGTCCCGTGCGTCAAATGCCGTTTGAAGACCGCATCAGCCACGGCCGCCCGCAATGCGTAGGTATGATCGGCGAGAACGCGTCGAAGTGCGGCCTGGCCGATCGCCTTTGCCCGAACGGGGGTCAGCGCCTGCATGATCTCGGCGACATCGCCGCCGTCGCGCGCCACAAGGATCTCCTCGTCGGGCTTCAGGAACAGCTCGACGCCGAGCCAGGCATCGGTGATCAGGCAAGCGCCGGCGCCGGCCGCCTCGAAGACACGCGTGGCGGGTGAAAAACCGTTCGCGGCCATGCTGTCGCGGCTGATGTTCAGCACCGCCTTCGGCGTGACATTGAAGGCGTTGTGATCGCGGGTGCCGACATGGCCGAGCCAGCCGACATTGGCGGGGAGCGGCTTGTCGCCCCACCCAGATCCGCCGAGAAGAAAACGTTGTTCCGGCAGCTGGCTCGCAGGATCGAGGAAGAACGATCCCACACGCGCTTCACGATCCGGCAGCCTGTTTCCGAGGAACGCCAGATCGCAGGCAAAACGCGCATTCCTAGCGACCGGGTGGTGCGTTTCGGGATCGAGCGCATTGTAGATTGGCACGCACTCGTTCGCGCCCATGGCACGATAGGCCCAGACCACGGGATCGCCGCCGCCATAGGTCAGCACAAGGTCGATTTCTTGCAGCGCACGATGCAGCGGGTGGTCCGGCTCGTCGCGCAGCTGGGCGAGCGTCGCCGGCGCGTCGACATCCCAGAATACGACGAGCGCATCACTGCGGGCGTGGTCGAGCACGGTGCGCAGCAGCGCCTCGTCCTCGAAGCCGACGCCACTCGCCTTGACGACGATATCGGCCTCGGCCGCACGGGCCGCCACCTGCATCAGGGCATGTTGGGTTGCCTCGTAGACGACGACAGAGCACCAGTCCGGCGCCTCGATGTCGCGGTTCTTCTGCCGGTCATAGACGTCAGGCTCATAGAAGGTGATTTCGTAGCCCAGTTGCGAAAGCGCCTTCAGCAATCCTCGGTAATAGGTCGCGGCGCCGTTCCAGTAGGACGACAAAAGGCTCGATCCATAGAATGCGATCTTCATGCTGCGGCTTCCTTTGCGGCGGTCAGCTCGGCGGTGTGCAGGGTCGTGCATTGCCAGAGCACGTCGAACAGCTCGTCGGCGCGGTGACGGCAGGTGTGTCGCGAGCGGATGGTCTCGAGACCCGAGGTCACCAGCGAGGCCGCAAACTCGGGATCGGCCAACACCGCCTGGAGGTGTTGGCGCATTTGCGATCCATCCTCGGCAAACAGGAAGTCGACGCCGGGCCTGAAAAGCTGCTCGACATCGGACCAAGGCGCTGAAATCAGCGGGATGCCGCAGGCAAGTGCCTCGAACATGCGGATCGTCGGAATTCCCGGCAAGCCTTGACGATAAGGACGCCGCGGGATGTGCACGGTGACACGATGCGCGGCGAATGCCTTCGGCACGTCGGCATTGGCGATCCACCCTTCGTAGCGCAGACCGGCGGCTGCCAGATCGGCAAGTGCCGGCTCGGGATAGCGGACACCGTGAACAGTGGCCTGAAGACCGAGATCGCGCACTGGTTCGATCAGGAATTCCTGGATTTCGGCCGTCCGCTCGTCATCGCCCCAGTTTCCGATCCAGACCAGGTCGGACGTCGCGTGGATTTCTGGGTGCGGTTTGAACAGCCGATCGTCCGCCGCTTCATGCCAGGTGAAGACGCGCTTGCCCCAGCCGGCGCGCAGATAGCTCTCGCGCAGCGCTTCGCCAAAGGCGAGAACGCCATCATAATGTTCCAGGCGGAGCGCCGAGATTGCCTCGGTGGCCGACACGGCGCGGTGATGGGTGTCGTGAAACAGCAAGGTGAATTTGCCGCCATCGGCCCGGGCACGGCCGATGCGAGCGACAAGCTCCGGGTCGGTCCATTCGTGGACGATCACCACGTCGGCCTCGGCGATCCAGGCTTCATGGTCGAACGCGGCATCGTAGGTCACCGGCATCAATTCGGGGAAATCCTTGCGAAAACGTTCGATCGCGAAGGATCCCTTCTCGGCCAGCAGGTTCGATCGGCTCCAGCCGTCCGCCGGCTCCAGAGCGATGGCCTGGTGCCGGCGCGCCACCAGTTCGCGCATGACGCCGCGAAGGAAATGGGCATTGCCGTGGTTCCAGTCGGAGACGAGCGAGTGGGTGTAGAACAAAAAGCGCATCATCAGCGCTCCGCCACGGCCAGCGCCGCCTTTTCGTAGACATCGCGCATGGCCGCTGCCTGTCTCCCCAGGGTGAACCTGCGGCTTCGGCGGAGGGCGGCGTGGCCGAGCTCCCGCCTATGCCCCGCATCGCTGGAAAGACGATTGATGCAGGCAGCGAGATCATGCGGGTCGCGACCGTCAAAGAACATCGCGGCCCCGTCCCATAACTCGCGATAGGTCGGGATGTCCGAGAGCACCAGGGGCGTTGCCGACATGGCCGCTTCCAGAGCCGCCAGACCGAACGGTTCGTAGAGCGACGGAGACACGAAAATACCGGCGCGGGCCATCAGGGAGCGAACCTCGCCATGCGGCAGTGCTCCGAGAGGAACGGCATGGTTGACGGTGGCGCGCTCGCCGTTCGGGCCGTGAAGCGAACCGGCTGTAAAGAGAGGCCATTGCGTCAACGAGGCGGCCTGGTCGACCACCACCACATTCTTTCCCTCGTCCCACCAGCGGGCGGCGGCGAAGACGAGCGGCTGGCGGGTTTCTGCTGTCGGGACGGGGCGTGCGGCATTTCCGACGACGTGAAGGCGTGCGATCGGGCCATAGCAGGTCTCGAGCATCTCGGCATGGCTGCGGCTTGGGGCGATGACTGCGTCGGCCCTGTCGAAGCCGCGCCTGTTGCGCTCTTTCTGCCAGCTCCATGCGCTATCCAACGCCTGTCCCTTGACGGAATGGAACCATGTCGTCACGCATGAATGCGAGACGACTATGACTGGGCAAGGCGCGTCCAACCCCACGGCCTGCGTCGGTCCGTTGAGATGGACAAGGTCGATGGCGTAGTCGCGTATCGGCGCACGCAATTCCAGCGGCAGACGGTCGAGGTCGCCGGCGCTGCGGGTCATCCAGTCCAGTGGCGTATTCAACCAGATGAGCGTCGCGAAGGACCGTGCCTCTTCGGCCTGTTGCCTGGATGGTTGCGGCCCCAGCCCGGCGAACACAACGCTGTCGCCGCCATTGACCAGTTCCCGGCCGAGATCAAGCGCATAGCGCCATACTCCGCCCATGGCGTCGACGGTCATCAGGATGCGGCGCTTGCGTGGCGTCAGTGTCCGCAACATGCCGCCTCCAGTTCCGCCAGCGGGCGCGGGCGCTTTTCCTGGATGTCGCTGAACTTCTGGAACGATGCGAGGTAATGATCATGGGCGCGCTCCCAGGCGAGGTCGTCGGGTTCGCCCCAAAGCTCGCGATAGCTGGGCGAACTCGGATATGGATAAAGCGGCACGGGTTCATTGGCCCACACGCCATTGTCGATCAGGTGGGTGCGCCAGTGATCGACAAGGGCAGGATCGTCCTCGACGACGCCGATCAGATTGGCCTGGACGAAGGGAACGTGGCGTCTGGCCTTGACCAGCAGCGCGGCAAGCTCCTCGGTGCCCAGCCGGCAGCGCTTCGCCAGCATGGCCCGCCCTTCCACCGTCAGGCTTTCGAGGCCGGCTTCGATGGACACGCAGCCTGCCGCGCCCAGCAGTTCCAGCAGCTCGGGTTTCCACAGATCGATGCGGGTCTGGACGCCGAATTTCACATCGCGGCCGACCAACGCCTCCAGCAACGCTTTTTGGGGCAGGAAGATTTCGTCGATGAAGTAGATGTAGCCGACACCCTGGGCGATCAGCCTATCGATTTCAGTCACCACCGCTTCGTGGTTGCGGCGGCGATAGGCATCGCGGAAATCGATCTTGGCGCAGAAGCTGCAATTGTAGGGACAGCCGCGCGACGCCTCGACCTCGGCGCCGAATCCAAGCTGTTGGTCATCGAACCGGTGATGGTGATGCGAATGGGCGGCAATCCAGTCGGATGGCCATTCCAGCGGCGGGTGATCGACAAACGAACTGGAATGGACGCCGCCGTTCGACACCAGCTTGGAGTCCCGCAGATAGGCGGTTGAGGGTACCGCGCTCCAATCGTCGCGTCGTGCAAGTTCCGCGACGACTTCCTCGCATTCGCCGCGCACGACAATGTCGACGCCCAGCTTGCGCAAGGTCGGCGCCGGTGTCGCCGAACCATGTGGCCCGACCGCGACCGTGCGTCCGCCACGCCCGGCCAGGCGATTGAGGAAATCGGCCGGCACCCGCAATTCCGGCGGTGCGCAGCGCCAGAACAGATAGGTCGGCGCGGTGCTGACAACCGTCATTGCCGGCGCGAAATCAACCACGCGTTCGCAGAGCCCGGAATTGTCGAGCCTCTGCAATTGTCCGTCCAGCATGAGCACCTCATGCCCGGCCGCCTCGAGCAGGGCTTTCGAATAGCCGAGTTCCAGGGGCAGATGCGGTTGGCGGCAGCCGAAATAGATGCTGTCGTCATATGTCCAGGACGGGTTGACGAGGGCTATTCTCATGCGACGTACCTCACGGCTTCGGGGCGGGGCTCAAGCCGGTGGCGCTGCAGCCAGTCGGCGAGATCGCGAATGCCCTCGCGCCACGCAACCTGCGCCTTCCAGCCAAGCGCGGTTTCGATCTTGCGGGTATCGGCGACGAAGAAGGGCTGGTCGCCGGTCCGTTCCCCATCATGGCGGACCGAGAGCTCGCGACCGGTCAAGCTGCGGATCTCGCTCAACAGCATACGCAGGCTGAGCGCGTTTTCAGGTCCGCCGCCAAGATTGAATGCCTGGCCCTTGGTGATCTCGATCCCGTCCAGCACGGCCCTGTAGGCGGCGACCGCATCGGAGACGTGCAGGATGTCGCGCACCTGCCTGCCGTCGCCATAGATGGTGATTTCCCGTCCCGTCAGGGCGCTGAGCAGGAAGTGCGCTACCCAACCCTGGTCCTCGGTTCCAAACTGGCGCGGTCCGTAGATGCAGCTCATCCGCAGCACCGCCGTCGGCATGCCGTAGGACTTGGCATAATCGAGCACATATTGGTCCGCCGCGCCCTTGGAGCAGCCATAGGGTGTGCAGAAATCGAGGCCGCGAGCCTCGTCGATCCCGCCGGCCTGGATCGCGCTATCGCAAGGTATGTAGCGGTCGTCGTCCGCGCGAACCGCGACGTCGGGGAGGCTGCCGTAAACCTTGTTGGTGCTGGCGAAAATCACTGGGATGCGCTCGCCGCTCAGCCGCGCCGCTTCCAGCACGTTGAACGTGCCGCGAAGATTGATGTCGAAATCCTCGTCCGGCCGGACTAGGCTCGTGGTGACGGCCGTCTGCGCGGCGAGATGGAAAATCGCCTTGCATCTCATCAGGGCCGGCGCCAAGGCATTGGCGTCCCGCACATCGATGGTCTCGACCGTTAGGCGGCCACCGTGTTTCTGTGCGAGCCATTGCAGGTTCTGTTCGACGCCGGGACGGCTGAGATTGTCGACCACCAGCACTGGCTCGCCATCCGACAACAGGCTGTCGGCCAGGTTTGATCCTATGAAGCCGCTGCCGCCGACGATGGCGACCGGCGCTTCGCGTCGGTTGCGTGCGCCCGGGCTCATGACACCAACCCGCGCTCTTCGAGTTCGCGCTTCATTTCGGCGCCGCGATCAACGGCGGCCGTGTTGCGCACCCAGGAAACGAAATCCCCGAGAGAGTTCTCCAATTGCAGGGCGGGTTCGAAACCGAGCAGCTCACGAGCCTTGGAGATATCGGCGAAGCAGTTGCGAATGTCGCCGGAGCGCGCCTTGCCGAGCAGCTCGGGCGAACGGTTCGGGGTTCCCATGGCTTCGGCCAGCAATCGCGCGACTTCGCTGATCGCATAGGCGCGGCCGCTGCCGATGTTGATGACGTGGCCCTTTGCCTGACGTTGCTGCAGCGCAAGGCGAAAGGCGCGGGCGACGTCATGCACATGAACGAAATCGCGCTTCTGTTCGCCATCCTCGAAGATCATCGGCCGTTGGCCATTGGCGAGACGTGAAGCGAAATTGGCCAGCACGCCGGTATAGGGATTTGATAGCGCCTGGCCGGCACCGAAGACATTGAACAGGCGCAACGCGACCGCATCGATGTTGTACGCTTCGCCAAAGATCAGCACGGCGCGTTCCTGGGCATATTTCGTCAGCGCGTAGATCGAGGCGAGGTC
>NZ_VFVO01000022.1:0-69304 GCF_006442875.1 Mesorhizobium sp. B2-3-15
CGAACCGAAGAGGGTAAGCTCTACCTATTCGTAGCAGTGGACCGGACCTCGAAGTTCGCTTTCGCCCGGTTGATGCAGAAGGCGACCACCGTCACCGCCAGAGCTTTCCTCGACGAATTGGTCGAAGCCGTCCCCTACAAAATCCACACCGTACTCACCGACAACGGTATCCAGTTCGCAGACCTACCCAAGAACCGGGATGGCCCTACCGCGCGCTGGCGCGGCCATCCCTTCGACCGAACCTGTTGGGGGCATGGCATCGAGCACCGCCTCACCAAACCCAACCATCCATGGACCAACGGTCAGGTCGAACGGATGAACCGAACGCTGAAGGAGGCAACCGTCCGGCGGTATCACTACGAGACCCATCGTCAACTCGAAAATCACCTTGCTGCCTTCCTCGACGGATACAACTTCGCCAGGCGGCTCAAGACCCTTCACGGCCTCACACCCTACGAAGCTATCTGTATGGCATGGGTCAAACAGCCAGAGCGGTTCCGGCTCGATCCGGTCCACTTGACCTCGGGACTGAACACCTAGGGTCTGCGCCGCGTCGCTTCGCTCCTTGCTCCGCCCTAGGATGACGAAGCGAGGGAGGGCTTCGGCTAATCCCCACGTCAACTAGCGACCCTTACGACGTGGCTTCCCAGTTCACTGCGACCGCTTCGCCGCCTGATCCGCATCCGTCAGCGTCTGCAGAAACGCCACGATATCGTCGATCTCGGCATCGTTGAGCGCCGGCTTGTCGCCGGGTTTCTTGCCGTCGAAGGGCGGGTCTTGATTCAAGTTCGGCCAGTAAGCCTTTGGCAAATCGTCATATTTATCGACCGTACCGTAAGCGTTTTTCGGGTACCAGCGGCCGGGGTCGGTCTCGCGGCTGGCGTAGAAGGCCACCGCTTCGCGCAGCGTGTGGAAATATCCGTTGTGGAAGAAGCTCTTGCGCAGCGCGACGTTGCGCAGGGTCGGTGTCTTGAACAGGCCGCAATAGTCGGTGCGGCCACGGAAATCGGTGCGCAGGGGACCGCACAGGCCGAGATCGACATAGGCCGGGTCGGCGTTGGCCGGAATGGACGGATTGCGCGGCACGGCGATGGCGATCAGGCCGAAATCGGTGAATTGCGGCGGCTCACCGTCATTGGCCGGTTCGCTGAGGTGGCAGGAGGCGCAATTGCCTTTCGCCTCGTCCTCGAACAGGGCGCGGCCATGCAGTTCCCGCGCCGATAGCGTCGCCTTGCCGGCGAGGAAGGCGTCGTAGCGGCTGGAATAGGGGTAGAAGTCGACCGCGCTCTGCTCGAACGTGCCAAGCGCCTCGGCGGCGGCGTCGAAGGCATCGTCCGGGCGGTCGAAGACATCGTTGCCGAAGGTTGCCTTGAAGTCATCGGCATAGGCTGACTTGCGCAAGGCGGCGGAGACCGCCACGGCATCCTTGTTTGCCATCTCGAAGGGCGAGAGCAGGGGGATTTTCGCCTGGTCCACACCGTGATCGGCGCGGCCGTCCCAGGTCAGACCGCCGGTCGGGCCATTGTCGACGCTCTCGTCGCCCTCGTCCTCGGAATCGTGGAAATGCTCGGTGAAGGCGGGTGCCGCCTCGAGGTAGCGCAGCGACGGAACCGCGCGCACGCCAGGCAGGTCGAGGTTCGGGCCACCCATCTCGACCGGAGATGCCGAGGCCGGACCGAAGGCATGGCGCGGATCGTGGCAGGAGGAACAGGCCTGTTTTCCCGAAGCCGAGAGCGCCGGGTCGAAGAACATCTTTCGCCCCAAGGCAGTCAGCGCCTCGGCGCGTGCGAAGGCTTGCGCACGCGACAGCGGACCGGGATGGACGCCGTCCGGCCCCGCCGTATTCGCGGGCGCGGCAAAGCCAAATGCCGAGATCGCGGCACTCGCGATCACCAGGCTTTTCCATCGTCTCGTCATCATGGGGCACGGTCCGCTTTGGCCCGGAAATAAGAACGCAGTGCAACGGATTGATGACCGGTCCCAGTGCTCACGAAACCGTGTTCGCCGCGGCGGCGGATGTCACAAAGGTGACAAGGCATCCACGTTAGCTGCCCATGGTTCCCGCGCCATAGCCGCATAAGCCCCATAGCCACAGTCAAGCCACGAGGTCTTTCCATGACGAGGCCCAAGTTCCTCACTTCCTTCTGTCTGGCCGGTTCGGCCTTGTTTCCCCTTGCGGCCGCCAATGCCGCCCCTCCCGGCTTCGACAAGATCGACACCGTCGTCGTCATCTATGCAGAGAACCGCAGCTTCGATAATCTTTATGGTGGCTTCCCCGGCGCCAATGGGCTGGCCAATGTCTCGGCCGACCAGGCGCGCCAGCTCGACCGCGACGGCAAGCCGCTGACCGAACTGCCGCCGGCCTGGGGCGGGCTGACCGGAAAGGGCGTCACGCCCGTGGTGACGGAGGCGCAGACCGCGCATCTCGCCAACGCGGCCTTCGCCATCGACGATCCCAAGGGCTTCAACGAAGGCACCAATGTCATCACCCACGATTTGTGGCACCGTTTCTACCAGGAGCAGATGCAGATCGACGGCGGCAAGAACGATAAATTCGTCGCCTGGGCGGATTCCGGCGGGCTGGTCATGGGCCATTATGACGGCTCGATCCTGCCGATGTGGCAGATAGCCAAGAAATACGTGCTGGCGGACAATTTCTTCCAGGGCGCCTTTGGCGGTTCCTTCCTCAACCATTTCCAACTCGCCTGCGCCTGTACGCCGGTCTATCCGCATGCCGATACCGGTCCGATCAAGGGCCAGATCGCCGTGGTCGAGGCCGACGGAACGACCTTGAAGGTGGCCGACAATTCGCCGCCGTCGGCGCTGGGCGGCGTGCCGAAATTCGTCAATGACGGCGCCATCACGCCCGATTTTTACGCCGTCAACACCATGCAGCCGCCCTATCAGCCGAGCGCCAACAAGCCTGCCGAGGGCGGCGACAAGGCGCTGGCCGATCCGGCCGCGCCCACCACGCTGCCGCCGCAGCACGACATCACCATCGGCGATCTCCTGTCGCTGAAGGGGGTCGACTGGGCCTGGTACGCCGGCGCCTGGCAGACGGCGCTCGACGGCAAGAACGCCACGCCGGTGCCGAACTTCCAGTTCCACCACCAGCCGTTCAACTATTTCGCCGCCTACGCGCCCGGCACGGCAGCGCGCACCGAGCATCTCAGGGATGGCGGCCTGGATGGCGCCGCGTTCATCAAGGCGATCGACGACGGCAAGCTGCCGCAGGTCGCCTTCTACAAGCCGCAGGGCAATCTCAACGAGCACTCAGGCTATGCCGACGTGACATCGGGCGATCGGCATCTGGCCGACCTCGTCGCGCATCTGGAGAAGAGCCCGCAATGGAGTCACATGCTGGTCGTCGTCACCTATGACGAGAATGGCGGCTTCTGGGATCACGTCGCGCCGCCCAAGGCCGACCGCTGGGGCCCGGGCAACCGCATCCCGGCCTTCATCGTCTCGCCCTATGCCAGGATGGGCACGGTCGACCACACGCAATACGATACGACGTCGATCCTGCGCTTCATCACCGCGCGCTACGATCTGCCGGTGCTGACGGGCATCGTCGCCCGCGACAAGGCGCTGGCCGCCAATGGCGAGCCGCCGATGGGGGATTTGTCAGCCGCGCTGGATCTGAGCCGATAGGGAGCGGGCGAAACGCCGATACGCCGCCGCGCCGCAGCGCGCGGTGGCCTTCTCAGCCGCCATTCACAAGCGCCAGAATGAGCTTTTGCAGATTGCCGCCCTGGCCGAGTTCGATGCGGTCGAAATCGCGGCTTGCCTGCCGCTGCGCCTGCGAAAGGGCGGACAGGCGTTTGGTCATCTCGACCCGGATCTTGCTGCATTTGGGATCGTTGGGAACGGTGAGGCCGACCGTCGCCGCCTCGATCTTGCGCGCCATGTCGACAATGGTCGCGCCATGCACTTTTTCGTGGGCGCTGACGCCTGCGAGGAAAACCTCCCAGTTCTTCTGGATGGCGGACGGCAGCGGCGAGGAGGGGCTTGGCAAGGTGTAGGTGATGATGAGCTTTGGCTTGGCCGAGACCAGCACGCAGGCTCCGGCACGCGGCTGATAATCCCTGGTCCAGGTCAGCTTGAAATTGGTGTGGGCGATGGCGCGGGTAATGCCGACATTCGGCCCGTTCTCGCCGATCGACCGGTAGAGCTCGAGCCCGGACTGGCCTGAAATGGCGTAGGTCTCGACCTTCTCGACAGGCTTCCACTCGGCATGCGCCGCAAGCGGGAAGGCCACCAGGGCGGCGGTCGGAAGATACAGGCGAACACAGGCTCTCAACACTGCTCTCTCCGAGGCGCGCGGCCCTGCCGTTCAGGCAACGCTATTCAACGGCTTTTCCTATATGCTGCCGGCGGGCGCTGCAAATGGCCCGGAGGGGGAAGTCATGAGAAGAAATCTCGTTGCCGCCGCTGCCCTGGCGGCGGTGCTTGGCGCGCAATCGGCCTTCGCGGCATCCTGCGGCGGCTGGAGCGCCAAGATGGAGGAAGACGAGGGCGGCAGCGTGCTGACCGCTTCGGTCTGCGGCGGGCCGAAGGGCGACGCCTATCTGATGCTCAATTGCTACGACAAACCGGTGCTGAGCTACGATTTGGGCGCCATGGGCCAACAACTGGAGCCGGGCATCAGCGGCGCTTTCGACTTCAAGGTCGACGGCAAGACGGTGACGAAGACCCTGCAGCTGGAGGCGATGTACAATTATTTCGTGGTCGATCTGGAGAAGGGGGACCCGCTGCTCGACCTGTTGCGGTCCAAGGGAGACGTGTCGGTCAGCACTGCCAAATATGGTTCGATCAGTTTTGCGCTGAAGGGTTCCAGTGGCGCAATCGGCAAGGTGCTGGCGCAGTGCGGCAAGGCGAAGCCCGCGGGCGACGGGGATTGAACCTCGAGAGGTTGCGCCGCCCCTCATTGTCCTGCCGCCCATTGATCCATTCCATCAGCGGCTTGCCGCCAGCGCCGGGCGGCCGTATCTCACGTCCATGACCGACATCCAATTCCGCAAGGCGCAAGCCTCCGACTTGGCAGCCATCGTCGCCATGCTCGCCGACGATCCGCTGGGTGCCGCCCGCGAAGACGCCTCGTTGCCGTTGGCGCGGGGTTATATCGATGCCTTCGACGCCATCGATGCCGATCCCAATCAGCTGCTTGCCGTGGCCGTGGATGGCGCGGAGGTAATCGGCACCTTGCAGATCAGCTTCCTTGCCGGTATTTCGCGCAAGGGCGGCTGGCGCGGGCAGATCGAGGCGGTTCGCGTTGTCAGCGGCAGGCGCTCCGACGGCGTCGGCAAGAAGATGTTCGAATGGGCGATCGACGAGTGCCGGGCGCGGGGCTGCGGCCTTGTGCAGCTCACCACCGACAAGGGGCGAGCGGATGCGCACCGCTTCTATGAAGGGCTCGGCTTCAGTGCCAGCCATATTGGTTACAAGAAGAGCCTTTAGCGGAAACCCGTGCCGGTTCGGGCCTGGCGGTGACTGGCGTATAGCGGAAGCCCTTCAGGCACTATTCAAATCGCCTGGCAAAGCGGATATAGGTCAGTCAGGTTGACCTATTGTAAAAACGTCCGGGGAGGCGTGTCGTGACCCTTTTGAAGCTTCTGGCCTCGCGCTCATCGCGCATGAAGGCCTCCGAAATCCGCGAGCTGTTGAAGCTGCTCGACCAGCCCGACATCATCTCCTTCGCCGGCGGCATTCCCGATCCGTCGCTGTTTCCGGCGGACGCCATCCGCGATGCCTATGCCGACGTGCTCGGCGGCCCGGAAGCGGGGGCAGCACTGCAATACCAGGTTTCGGAAGGCTATCTGCCGCTGCGGCGCTGGCTCGCCGGGCAAATGGGCAAGCTCGGCGTGGCCTGCGACGAAGCCAACATCTTCATCACTTCCGGCTCGCAGCAGGCGCTGGATTATCTCGGCAAGCTGTTCCTGTCGCCAGGCGATACCGCGCTGGTGACATGGCCGACATATCTCGGCGCGCTGCAGGCCTTCAACGCCTACGAGCCGCGCTATGACCGGCTGCGGCCCGAGGGCGGCAACATGACGCCCGATGCCTACCACACTGCTGCCGCCGCTCATGGCGGCAAGGTGAAATTCGCCTATCTGGTGCCCGATTTCGCAAACCCGACCGGCAACACGCTGGACCGAAAGCAGCGCGAGGCGGTGCTCGACCTTGCCGGCGAGCTCGACATCGCCGTCATCGAGGATGCCGCCTACCGGGCGCTGCGCTATGACGGCGAGGGTGTGCCGCCGATCCTGGCGCTCGACTGCATCAGGTCCGGCGGCATCGACAAGGCGCGCACGCTCTATTGCGGCTCGTTCTCGAAAATTCTGTCGCCGGGCATGCGTGTCGGCTGGGTTTGCGCGCCGCGCCACGTGGTGGAAAAACTGGTGCTGATGAAGCAGGCTTCGGACCTGCACAGCCCGTCCGTCAACCAGATGGTGATGCACCGCGTCGCCGAAGCCGTGTTCGACGGCCAGGTGGAAAAACTCATCGGCGCCTACCGCGAGCGCCGCGACGGCCTGCTCGGCGCGCTTGAAGCCAACATGCCGGAGGGGGTGACCTGGAGCCGTCCGGAAGGCGGCATGTTCGTCTGGGTGACGCTGCCGGAGGGCACCGACGCCACGGATCTCCTGGCACGGTCGGTGAAGGAGGCGCGGGTCGCCTTCGTGCCGGGCAACGCCTTTTACGCCGACGGCACCGGGCGCAACACGCTGCGGCTGTCGTTCACGCTGGCCACCCGCAGCGCGGTGAGCGAAGGCATTCCCCGGCTGGCGGCGCTGCTCAAGGGGTAGAGCAAATTCCAGGAAAAGTGTGAAACGGTTTTCCCGGGAAAGCGCCCAGCGCTTTCCCTAGGAATTGCGTAATAGCAAAGAGCGGCATGCGCCTAAGCCGGCACGTTCACCAGCTGCTTGAGCTTTGCAAGCCTGGCGCGGGCGAGCTTGCGGATCGGCTTTTCGAAACCCTCTTCGCCGGCTTCGACGACGAAGACCAATGTCTTGAAGTCCAGCATGAACTCGTCGATGGCCCGCGTCGTCTGTTCGGACCTGTCCTTGAACCGGCGCAGCAATGCGTTCGCTTCCTCGATGGCATCGGCATTGGCGCCGTCGACCAGCGCTTCAAGCTTCTGAAAACAATCCAACCGAAAATTCTCCCGCCGCGCCTCCAAACTTGCCATCGGTGCAAAAGTTCCATCGGGCTCGAAAAATTGTCGCTGGCTGTCAGCAGAGGCTCGCGCCCCGCGTTGACGCCCTGCCAACCGCGCCTAAATTCGAGGCCTTGCGAGGAGGCGCTTTCATGGAAACCCAGGAATTGCATCGCGGCCGGCTCATCGACCACCTCCAGCTCGTGGTCCGGGATCTCCCCGCCAGCCGGCGTTTCTACGAGGCGGTTTTCCAAGTCCTTGGTGTCCCGATCGGCGGCACCGGCGAGGATTATTTCTGGGCCGACGAATTGTTCATTTCCAGCGCCGACAGCCGGGCCGCGCTGGGAAAGCTGACCGGACGTCATCATCTGGCCTTCCAGGCCAGGGATCACGCCATGGTCGATGCCTTCTACAAGGCCGGGCTCGAAGCCGGCGGCACGGACAATGGCGCGCCTGGCGAGCGGTCCTATCATCCCGGCTATTATGCCGCCTTCCTGCTCGACCCGGACGGCAACAACATCGAGGCCGTCCACCACGGCCCGGCCAACCGCAGCGCCGCGTCGGTGAAGATCACGTTCTAGGAGCAATCGATCGACCGCGTCGAGGCGAGGTGATTCCGATGCCGCATTTCCGGGGTATTTCGGAGACTCGGACGCCACACCGGCCAATCCGATCGGATTCTTGACCTGGGCGGCACTGAAATTGTCCTGCGGAGCATGGATGGCGCCGTCTCTGGACAAGAGGCAAATCGGTCCCATACGGTGCGGTTTCAGGGAAGACGCGTGCGCGGGAAAGGCCGGTTGCTCGTTGAAAAAGAACGTCTTCTCTTCGCTCGATCTGCCGTCGCATCTCGACGACCGCGCGCGCTTCGCGCTCTGGCAGGACATTCATGTCGCCGAGATCTGGTCGGTCGAATATGCCATCTCCGGCAATGTGCCGTTCCAGGCGGATATCGAAGCCACCGCCATCGGGCCGCTGGTGCTCGGGCGGATGGCCGGGACGATCAAGCATGCGAGCCGCAAGACGCGCAACATCGCCGACGACGGCCGCGACGGCTATCTGCTGCTGGTCAACGATGGCGACACCAGGCTGAGCGGTGTGCAGACCGGCCGCGACTACAGCATCGGCAGGGGCGAAGGCGCGCTGGTCTCGGCTTCGGAAGCGCTGGAAATGACCGGCGGCGACCGCAATGTCTGGACCAATGTCGTGGTGCCCCGCGAAATCATGGAAAATGCCTTCGCCCATGTCGAGGACCGCCTGGCGCTGACCATCGGCGTCGACAATGAAGCGCTCGACATGCTCAAGCGCTATTGCGGCTTCCTGGAAGCGGGGCCGGCATTGCTCTTGCCCGATCTTGTCGCCCATGCCACCGAAACGATCGTCGACCTGATCGGATTGGCGACGGGCGCCAAGGGCGAGATCGCCGAGCTGGCGGGCGTGCGAGGCCTGCGCGCGGCAAGGCTGCAAGCCATCCTGCAGACGATGCGGGACAATTTCGCCGATCCCGGCATCTCGGCCCAGCACATCGCCCAGCGTTTGCGGCTTTCCGCGCGCTACGTCCATGATCTCCTGCAGGAAAACGGGCTCGAGTTTCGCCGAGCATATTCTCGAACTGCGCCTGCAGAGGGCCCACCGCATGCTGCGTGACCGGCGCAACGACCGCATGCGGGTCAGCGAGATCGCGCTGTTGAGCGGCTTTTCCGACGTCTCCTACTTCAATCGCTGTTCCGCCGCCGCTTCGGCTCGACGCCGAACGCCGCCCGTTAGAGCGAATCATCGTCTCACAGAATCGATGGCCGCTCTAACTCCTTGTTTTCGCAATTCCGGGCGGAAGCGCGGCACCAAAGACAAGGACTCGAAGCGAGTCGGATCAGTTGTCTTCGAACCGATCGACTGATGCCGAACGGCCACACTGATCGGCCCGAGTGCCGCAGCGCTCTCCACGACAATTCCAATGCGGCTCAGCCCAAGACGCCGCCCGCGAACAATGCAAAACCTCGACGATACCCGGGTCGCCGCGGAGTATTTTCCACGGCCGGGGAAAGCAACATCATTGGGGTAGCAAACAGTGAAAACGATTCTTCTCGCCACCATCCTCGTGCTTGCGCCAGCCGGCATGGCGTCCGCGGCGGACGTCAACGAAACCTTGCCGGTTGCTGCCGGCTATGACTGGTCCGGCCTCTATGCCGGCGTTCACTTCGGTTACGTAGCCGGGAAATCCAATCTCTTCATCGGCGGCGCCGGCATTGGGGGCACCGACGTCAATGCTGCCTTCGATCCGGACGGTTTTATTGGTGGCATCCATATCGGCGTCAATCAGGAATTGGCGAACCGTTTCGTGCTCGGCGCCGAAGCTGACCTTGCCTACAGCAATGTCGATGCGGTGGGGACCTTCGCCGGTGCCGGCGCGTTGTTGTCGAGCGAACTCAAGTGGTCGGGTTCGGCCCGGCTGCGGGCCGGCTATGCGTTCGATCGGACGTTGCCTTATATCAGTGCCGGCGTGGCAGCGGCCAAGTATGAAATGAGTGTGGTCAGCAGTGGTCCCCTCGGTACAGTAACAATCCACGACGAAACCCATCTTGGCTGGACGGTTGGGGCCGGCGTCGAGCACGCTTTCACCGACAAATGGATCGCCCGCGTCGAATATCGCTATTCCGACTTTGGCAAAGAGGATCTCTCGGTGCCGATTTTTGGTCTTGGCACGGTTTCGAACATCGATCTCAAGACGCACGATTTACGCGTCGGCCTCAGCTATAAGTTCTGACACGCCGGTTCGAACAAAACCCTGGCGTCCGCGCCGGGGTTTTGCCTGCGCCGCGGCTGATGCTGAACGGCCACACCGGCCGGGCGGGGTGCGGCGGCGCGCTCCAAGACAATTCCGATGCTGTCCAGCCCAAGACGCCGCCGGCGATCAATGCAACACCGTAGCTTCGACTGACCGCCACTGACCATGTCGGTCGTGGTGCAGCATCCCGGGGACAGCAGACAAGCAATGAAAACGATTCTTCTCGCCACTGCCTTTCTTTTCGTTCCCGCCGGCATGGCGTTGGCCGCCGACCCCACCGAGACCTTGCCGGTCGCGGCCAGCTACAACTGGTCCGGCGGCTATTTCGGAGCACAGGCCGGATATGCCCGGAGCGACGCCAGGGTCGGACAGACTTTCGCGCCGGGCAGCTTCGACAATTACGGCTGGGGTTACAGCCCGTCCGGCGGTTTCGGCGGTGTGTTTGCCGGCTACAACAAGCAGTTCGACAGCGGATTGGTTGTTGGCGTCGAGGGAGACTACAGCTTTGCAAGCGTGAACGACACGACGCTCTACCGGGCGCTCGGCGTCGACGACCCCGCCTTTGGTGGCGAGCTCGAGCTTGAGGCGGTAGGCACCGTGCGCCTCAGAGCCGGTTATGCGATCGATCGCTGGCTTCCTTTCGTCACCGGCGGCCTGGCGGTGGCAAGCTACAAACACACGACCACCAACATTCCGGGCGGTCCCTATGCCGACGTCCGAGATACCGTCGCGGGTTATACGCTGGGTGCGGGCGGCGAATACGCCGTCACCGACAATTGGGTGGTTCGGGGCGAATACAGGTTCGCCGATTTCGGCCGCCACACCTCCGTGCGCCACGCCTTCTCCAATGGCGCTCCCCTCAATCGGGATGCCATCGAACTGACGACACAGGATCTGCGGATCGGCGTGGCCTACAAATTCTGATCTCCACGGCCGGACGCTGGTCCGGAAATTCGCATTCGAGGGCTCTAATGCATCGCTTTTCAATCTTCGCCGCGTCGTCGCTGGTCGCCGCGACCTCCGCTTACGCCGCCGATACGCAGCAGCCGCTGGCAGCGGAGACGGTGGTGACGCCGCATGTTTCGGGCTACGGCGAACTCTATCTCGGCGGGCTTCGCTTCGTCGGCGACGACTACACGACCCGGGCCGGCGGCGGCGCCGTGCGCGTCAACATTCCGTTTGCCGAGCGCTGGAATTTGCAGGGCGACCTGACCTACGACCGCATCTGGGGCCATTACGATCCCCTGGATGACACGCGCGGTGCGGTCCATGGCTTCTACCGCGATTCCGACCGTTTCGCCGCCGGCATTTTCGCCGCCTACACATCTGTCGGCGAAAGCGGCGTGACCGTAAACAACTATGCGGTCGGCCCGGAAGCACAACTCTATTTCGGCAATCTGACCCTCTATGGCCAAGCCAGTTTCGGCCAGCTCACCATCAGCGACTTTCATGGCGACCAATGGGGCGTACGCGCGGTGGCGCGCTACTTCGTCCGGAAGAACCTTCGCCTCGATGCGGAGCTCGACTTCAACCGAACCGACTATAACGGCACCAACGAAGACGTGGTCGGTGCCGCCGTGCAGGCCATGTACCGGTTCGACGAAACGCCATGGGCGGTGTTCGGACGCTATGAATTCGAGCGGAGGAAGTTCGAAACGTCTACGCAGGACACCAGGGCCAACAAGGTCGTCATCGGCCTGCGCGCCAGCTTCGGCAGCGATACGCTGTTCGACGAGGACCGCAACGGCGCGACCATGGACACCTATCGGGCCGCTTCGGTGATCAACACGAAGTGAGCCGGCGGCACGACTGGAAAGGCGCGGCCTGGCTTTTGCCTTCGACCTGCATGCCGAGCGGGTTATCGGACTGGTCGCACGGCCGATGCCGCCTTCGCGGCGCGTCCTGGAAAAACACGTTTTTCGCTTCGAAGGCGAGGTGACGCCGCACGGTGCGCCGACCGACCTCTTCGCTCTCGAAAGAAGGCGGGAAACAACCGGCACATCCGGTCAATGACAGGGCTGCCAGCCGCAAGCGGGCTTTCTCGCGCCGGCACCTTCGCAAGCGGCACGAGACAGTGGAGACTGGCGCCGATCAGCCTTGTTGAGCCGTGCCTTGCGTTGCCAGATTGGTGGCCGCGGTGCTAACCGGGAAATGGCTGACGGGAATCGACCTCAAAGCAATGCGCGAGGTCTTTCCCAATAACATCCCGAACAGACCATCTCTTGCCCACCGTGGAGAAACAATTTTTATGCAAAAATCAGCCAGGGCGATCCGTGTCGCCGCGCCGTTGCTTACGATTTTGGGCATGGCCACACCATTCATATTAACAATTTCTCATATATCTTCGGCGCAGGCTCAGGAGGAATATCTTCCGACCCAGAAGGACTTTGTCGGCAAATGGCAACTCAGCGGCGCGACCATCCGGCCGCCGCGCGACATGAAGGATGCGGCAACGCCGGAACAGGAAGCGGCCGCCAATGAGTTCCAGCAGACGGTGACCGCGTTTTACGGCGCGTTCGATTATCTGGAGATCACGGCGGACGGCCGCTACAATTTCCATCAGCCCGGTGACCCGGCATCAGGTTCCTGCATCTGGTGCGGAACCTGGTTCTTCAACAAGAGTTCGCTATGGCTGGAGCTGGACACGGCACCCCGGCTTGATATCTACGCCAAGGGCGGCGACATCCAGATGACCTATACCGCCGAACCCGACGAAAAATCGAAATACGCCTGGCTGGTTTTTGGCTGGACGAAGGTCGAGTAGACGCCGCGCGCCTCGACAGGTCCGAGCGGCTTTTCTCCAATCTTGTATGCTCGTATACGAGTTGAAGACCCGGGGAGTTCGCATGAGTCCATTGCCTGAAACCGTGCCGTTTTTCAGTCAGTGGGAGACGCCTGACATGACGCTGGCAGTGCTCGCCGACGGCGCCGAAGCCGCGTTGCGGCGGGATCCGCTATGGCAGGGATCAGGCGCTGCCACGCTCGATGAATACACGGCCTGGGCCGCCAATGTCTGCGGCATGGCGTGTCTCAAGATGATCCTGGCGACGCGCGGCGAGATCGTGCCGACGATCGAACTGGCCAGGCGATGCACTCCATATGGCGGCTATGTCGTCAATGAAGGCTCGATCAAGGGGCTGATCTATGCGCCCTTCGTCACCTTCGTGAAGGCGGAATTCGGCCTCGATGCCGAGGTGATGACCGATGTCGCGACGGCTGACATTCCGTCGATCCTCGGCCGGTCGCGGTTCTTCATCGCTTCGGTCAGCAGTTCGATCCGCTGGCCCGAGCGCGAGCCGCCGTCGAAGGGCGGACATTTGGTTCTGGTCACCGCCGCCTCGGATGAAGGGTTCCGCTTTCACAACCCATCCGGCCATACCAGTGCCACACAGGCCAACGCAGTGTTGGCGCCAGCCGCTTTCGATCGCTTCTTTGCCAATCGCGGCATTGCCGTCGCCATTTGATTTTGACAGTTGAGGGATTTCGATGACCGGAAAGATCAGGGTTGCGATCCTCTATGGCGGGCGCTCGGCCGAGCATGACGTGTCGCGGCTTTCGGCCGCCAATGTGCTGAAGGCGATCGACCGGACGCGCTACGAGGTGGTGCCGATCGCCATTTCCAGGGAGGGCAGATGGCTGCTGCAGCCGGCGTCCGAGGCCATCGGCGAAGGGGCGGGAGCTCCAGTGTCGCAGGATGGCATGGAGATAGCCCTGCTGCCCGGCGGCAAGGGCCGGCTGATCTCAGCGTCGCCTATGGGAACGCGGGCTGACCTGGCGCCGGTCGATGTCGTCTTCCCCGTGCTGCACGGTCCTTTCGGGGAGGACGGCTCGGTGCAGGGCTATGCGGAGGTTGCCGACGTCGCCTATGTCGGCTGCGGCATCCTGGCCTCGGCCGCCGCCATGGACAAGGATGTCGCCAAGCGGCTCATGCACGGAGCCGGGCTTGCCGTCGCCCGCTCGGTCACCGTCCATCGTAACGACGTCGGTTCCTTCCAGGAGATCGCCGGGGCGCTGGGGCTGCCATTCTTCGCCAAGCCGGCGCGCCAGGGCTCGTCGTTCGGAGTGAGCAAGGTGAACGACAGGGATGGTTTCGATCAGGCCGTCGAAACGGCTTTCCGCTATGACGGCAAGGCGTTGATCGAGGAATTCGTCGAAGGCCGCGAGATCGAGTGCTCGGTGCTGCAACGGGCCGACGGCTCGCTCACGGTGTCGCTGCCCGGCGAGATCATCCCGGCCGGCAAGCACGGCTTCTACACCTATGAGGCCAAATATCTCGACGCCGACGGCGCGGTGGTCAAAGTGCCCGCCGATGTGCCGGCAGCGGTGATCGACCGGGCGAGGGAAATGGCTGGGCAAGCCTTCAAGGCACTCGGCTGCGAGGCGATGGCGCGCGTCGACTTCTTCCTGCGCGCCGACGGCTCCCTGCTGGTCAACGAGGTCAACACGCTGCCCGGTTTCACCGACATATCGATGTACGCCAAGGCGCTGGCCGCGATCGGCATCGGCTACAGCGAGGTCATCGATATCTTGATCGAGCATGCGCTGGCGCGGCACGGCGCGCGCTGATCCGAGTCAGCGGCCGCCGTATCGGATAAACCGCCCTTTGGACGGCGTGTCTTTCCACCTCTGGCTAATGTTGCTGGCCGGCTCTATATGCCCGATCATGGGACTGGCAGGGGAGGCATGGAATGGCGGCCAATCGTCGAAACGGGATGGCGTCGCCCGCGCATGGCTTGGAGGATATTCTTTCGCCCGCCGCCCCGCACCCCCGAACGTCGTTGCCCAATGTAGCCACCATCGTCACCACGGTGGCAGCGTTGTATTTCGGGCGTGAGGTTTTCCTGCCGATAGCGATCGCGCTGTTGCTGACTTTCGCGCTCGCCCCCCTTGTGTCCGCGCTCAAACGGGCCGGTATTCCCCGGATTGCCGCCGTCATCGTCAGCGTATTGGGGGCTTTCGCCGCACTTGCCCTGTTCAGCTTCATCGTCGCCACGCAGGTCAGCGAACTGGCGCAAAACATCCCGGTCTACCAGGCCAACATCCTGACCAAGGTCCGCTCGCTCAAGGAGACTGGCGTTGGGGGAGGGATCATTGCCAGGTTGAGCAAGGTGGTCGAACGTGTCGGCCAGGAGATCGACAGGCAGGAGACGCCGCCGCCGGCCGCCACCCCGGAAAAGCCGCGTGAACCGGTGCCGGTCGAGATCGTCTCGCGCGAAAGACCCCTGGAGGTTCTGCAGAACATAGTCGGGCCGCTGATCAGCCCGCTCGGATCGGCCGGGCTGATCATCGTCGTCGTCATCTTCATGCTGCTGGAGCGGGAGGATTTGCGCGACCGCTTCATTCGCCTTGTCGGGTATGGCGACCTTCACCGTACCACCGAGGCGCTTCAGGATGCCGGCAAGCGTGTTGGCCGGTACCTGCTGATGCAATTGGTCGTCAACATCGTGTATGCCGTACCAATCGCGGCCGGCCTGTGGGTCCTGGGCATTCCGAATGCCTTGCTGTGGGGGTTGCTGGCACTTGGCCTGCGTTTCGTTCCCTATATCGGCCCGGCCATCGGCATGCTGCTGCCGCTGTTCCTGGCGCTGGCCGTGGCGCCAGGCTGGTCGCTCGTGCTGTGGACAGCCGCCCTGTTCGTGGTGATGGAACTGATCACCGGCAATGTCGTGGAACCTTGGCTTTATGGCTCGCGAACCGGGCTGTCATCGCTGGCCATCATCGTTGCGGCTATCTTCTGGACGTGGCTCTGGGGCCCGCTCGGGCTGGTTTTGTCAACACCGCTCACCGTGTGCCTGGTGGTGCTGGGCAGGCACGTGCCGCAGTTTGAGTTCCTCGATGTCCTGTTTGGCAACGAGCCCGTGCTCGAACCCCACGCACGCCTCTACCAGCGTCTGCTGGCCGGTGACCCTGACGAAGCCACGGATCACGCCGAGGAGATGCTGGAAGAGAAATATCTGGTCGAGTTCTACGACAAGGTGGCCATTCCCGCCCTGCTGCTGGGCGAGCAGGACCGTGCGCGCGGTGTCATGGGCGACCAGCAAAGGCGTCAGGTGGCCGAGAGCGCCCTGGTGATGGTGGCAAACCTCGACGACAGCGCGCATGAGGAAGCAGAGGAAGAGGATGCCCCGCCGGCGGCCGAAGAGGAGCCGGATGACAAGGATCCTTCCGGCGAAGACGAGACCGAACTGCCCGACGGCACGGATCTGTCGGTGCTTTGCACAGGCGGCCGCGGTGAACTGGACGATGCCGCCGCCGCGATGCTGGCACAGGTGCTGGAAGTCCAGGGGACGACGGTGTCGAAGGCCGGCTTTGCCGATATGGAACCCGCCAACATCCGCCGTCTCGAGCTCGAAACCATCGATACCGTGGTGGTCGGCTTCCTGAACCGGGATTCCATCAAGCACGCCCGGTTTCTGGTTCGCCGGCTGAAGCGGGCAAAAGCGGCGTTGAGGGTGGGAATCGTATTCTGGTCGCAAGCCGCCAACGAGGACAAGGAAGCGGCCGAAAAGCTCGCCCGTGACATCAACGCGGATTTCGTGGCGCATGGCATGGTGGACGCAGTGGTCGGCGCGCTGTCGAACGAGCCGCCAATTGCCCTCAAGCTCGTCGCCAAACGCCGGATGCGGCGACAGCGCGCCACCTCCCGAAAGGCCTCGGCGGCCTCGACCTAGCCGTGGGTGCCGGTTGATCTCCGAGACTGGGTCGATCTCGGTCGTTCACATATTGGAAGCGACATCGCGGGAGGAGGGCGACCTTGACTTGTGCGCCGGCCGGATCCTCGCGGCCTGGCGGGGGACGCGGGAAACGGGTTTGACTGAATTTCCAGCGAGTGATTTCTGCACCTTGCGGCGCTGGAGCCAGTTCGACGACAGTTCGGCAAGCAGACTGCGCAGGGCCTTCACGACATCCTCCTCTGCTGGACGATGCGGTAATCTCCGAAGGCCGGGCTGGTTCCATGGCGCATGGAGCCGGCGCACCTTGGCGCTTTTGGCTATTGCATCGAGCCTGATCGATGCAGACCGAGAGGGATCATCGAGCTCTCATCACGGTTCTCGACGAGTCCGGTTCCAGGCGGGGCCAATCCGTTGCCCAAAGCGTCGAATTCGATCGCAGCGCCAACCAGTTGGGCCGCCTGCAGGACCAGATGTTCAATGTCCTCGAGGGCGACGTTCTCGGCCAGGTTCCTGATCCTGATCCTTTCCGCCACCACCGACACGTTGATGATGCCCGCGGTCTTGAACGCTGCGCGGACGCTCGCATAGACGTCTTCACGCAGTCGCGTGGAATAATCGTATCGCATTGAAACCTCCCAAAGCGAGTTGGTTTCCTCAAGCTGGCAGGATGCGCCCCATGGCGGCGCATGGCAAGTTAAAAGTGAAAAAAGTGTGAACAAAATCAGGTAGTTAGCATAGTTACACGAATGGGCAACCTGCGTTGGATGATCATCTTTGGTACGACGCTGCATTCACCCACTGACCGCGCTTGACGCAGGATGCCGAAATTCCTAACTGTAAGTAGAATGAGACGGTTACTAACTCGCCTGATCTTTGCGCTTGGAGGCGCACATGGCTGACCTGGAACGCCCGGAACGACTGCAGATCATGTTGACCCAGGATGAACTGGCCGCACTGGAAAACTGGCGTTTCGACAAACGCATGCCCAGCCGCTCGGCGGCGGTACGCGAATTGCTGCGCCGTGGCCTTGCCTCCGATGGCTTCCTGACGGCCGAAGTGGGCGCCAAGTCGCAGGAATTCGGCGTGCTCCTGCCCAATGGCGACGGCAAGGCCCCGCCGGAACAGGCGGAGTAAAATTTTCGCGGTAAGCCTTCCATTCTCGCGCCGGCGATTGCCTTGATCCGTTTGCGCCTTATCTGATCGGGAAAGATGCAATTGCGGGTGGCGATGAACGACATCGATGGCAGCGACAGACAGGGGGCGACTGCCGACGCCCGGCTCGCGGCAATTGTCGATTCCTCCTTCGATGCCATCATCAGCAAGGACCTGAACAGCGTCATCCAAAGCTGGAACCAGGCGGCGGAGCGCATGTTCGGCTACACCGCCGAGGAGGCGATCGGCCAATCCGTCCTCATGCTCATTCCCGATCACCTCAAGAGCGAGGAGACCGAGATCATCAGCAAGATTCGCAGCGGCGACCGCGTGGCGAGCTATGAGACGACGCGCAAGCGCAAGGACGGAGCGCTGATTTCGGTCTCACTGACGATTTCGCCGATCAAGAACGGCGATGGCGAAATCATCGGCGCCTCGAAAATCGCCCGCGATATTTCCGCCGCCAAGGAGAGCGAGCGCCGGATCAGGCTGCTGATGCGGGAGGTCAACCATCGGGTCAAGAACCAGTTCGCGGTCATCCTGTCGATGGTCAGGGAGACCAGCAAGCGTTCGAATGGTCCAGGCGAGTTCGAGGAATTGATCCGCGCCCGCATCATGGCACTGTCGCGGTCGCACGATCTGCTCGTCACCTCGGAGTGGGCGGGGGCGAGCCTGTTCGATCTTATCCAGGAACATCTCAAGCCCTTCGGCCTCGAGGAGCAGATCCTGCTCTCCGGCCCGGTCCTGACGCTGCAGTCGAACGCGGTGCAGAACCTCGGCATGGCCTTTCACGAACTGGGCACCAACTCATCAAAGTATGGCGCGCTGGGCAGCGAAGGCGGCCGGGTCGAGATTACCTGGACCATCGGCTCCGGAGCGCATGCTCCGGGCTCCGCGGGCGAACGGGAATTCCAGCTGACCTGGGAGGAAAACTGCGAACCGCATCCCGGCGACCGGCGCGATCAGACCACGCGCAAGGGGTTCGGCACTGTCGTGCTGCAGCGTGTGGCGCCGCAGTCGCTGGGTGGCTCCGCCATTCTGGAGCGGTCGCCCGGCCATCTCAAATGGCAGCTGAGCGCGCCGCTGGCCTCCATCATCGTGGCGCAGGCCGGCAGCGAGGCCGATGGTGTTTCGCCGGGTTTCGGCATCTAGGGCGATCCGCCGGTCTGGACACCGCCCCTATTCCCTGTCGGGCTGCACCTGCTCGACCAGGATATGCGCCTCGCGCGCGGCCTCGACAAAGGCCTCCCTGGCGATTTCGGGGGGCAAGTCGCCGCTCATTGCCCTGCGGCAGGCGCGCAGCGCGGACTGATGTTTCAGGCTGCCGGCATCGCGCCAATGTGTCGTCAGGAGTTCGATCGCCTGTTGTGTGTTGGACAGGTTGCGGATGGCTCCGGCAACGCCTACCGAAACGACGACGGGCTTGGAGAACCATGCAGTTTGCATTGGAACCTAGACCATGTTTAGCCCGTGGAACGCGTTGGGCGGCATGAGGTTTCATCGCCGCCGATCACTGTAGCGTGAGGCTTTCCGGGCATCTCCACGCGAACCAATCCCTAGAGGATGCTGGTCGTCACTTCGACAATGATCGCGGCGCCTTCCCGTCCACCGTTGGGAACGTGCACGACGCGCGAGACCCGCAGATCCTGTGGGTTTCCGTCGACCGACAGGGACACGCTCTCGCCAATGCGCGGCACCGCCTGGAAAGTAACATTGGTGGCGTCGGGCCTGTTGTCGATGGATATGCGGCAATTGACGGTCATGGACTCTCTCCGGTGTCTGGCGATGCCCCGGTCGTCAACGCGGGGTCCATGAAATGGTTTCAGGAGGTTCGCTTCAAACACCTGCCGACCGCGGGCGAAATCACCAACTGCCCGGTAGCCCCGGCGTCCGGCCTCTGATTCAGTCGTCGGCTCTCGGAACGAAATAGCTGGTGGTGACCGCATCGCCGCCGATTCCACGCGTGACTTGAACCGAGGCATAGCCTTCCGGGGCAATCGAGCCGGTCGCCATCCGGTCGACCTGCTTGCACCGGCCGACCATTTCGCCGCTCGGCCACGGTGCCAATCTGATTTCAAGCGCCGCTTGGCACTCCGCCATCGATGAATAGACGACCGGGCGCGACTCCATGGGCCGACAGAGCGATGCGTTGCACGACAGCATGATCATCACCGCCGCGGTTGCCGGATCCATGAAACTCTCCTGTTGGCCGACGATGAACGTCCAACAGGCCGCAAGGTTTCATGCTGACGGGAGGAAGTGACCCCAATCAGATGGTCTGATTGTCGAGAAGCTCAGGCGGGAACAGGCCAGGACCGAGATCTGACGGCGCACTCACGCCTTATCAAAAGCCCGGCGGCTTCGGTCTCCGCGCCTCTGGGCAGCCAGAATTCCGGGAACATCAAAGGCCAAACGAGGACATGGTCCAAGGGTTTTGGTACCCAAGGCGCGGCTTGGCATTCGCTGCGTCGGTCGGGGTCGACGTTGCTGTTCCGGTTGCTGTGCAGTCCAATTTTGCTGCCACCGCCGCCTTGATCGACAGACCAGCGCATGCCTTCGAGGCGGTGACGGTCGCCTTCTTTTCGTGTGCCGCAGCGACATTTGAGCCGGCGAGGACAATCGCCAGGCAAATGAAAACCATCTTCATTAGATCCCCCTAGTTTAGCTTAAGCTAAATTAAAGTTAACGTAACGTTACCTGGCCGTCAATCGCGACGGAGGTCCAGGGAGGAAGCCACCTTCCTCCTGCCCGGATACCGGCCGGTTCCTGTCCCGGATCACGGCATCATTGATCGGAGAGGATCGGGAGCTACCCGACCTGGTTCCGGCTACTCGTTGGCTTGCAGCTGCCTGGTTCCCGCTCATGGGCTCGAACCACGATTCACGCCTTCAAAGGGCGCTGTCCTACCATTAGACGAAGCGGGAAAGCCGGCACGTTATGGCGCCCAGGCAGCTTGCGGTCAATTCGGGAAATTGTTGACCGGCTCTTCGCAACGATAGACCGGGCAGTCCCCGTCGCGGGACGGGACATAGGCCGACATCGGCACTTCAGGCCAGTCGCACTCGTTGCCGAACTGCCTGACATAGCGATCGTAGGTGTTGGGGCCAGTGGTCAGCACCACGGCGCGGTGGTTCTGGATCATGGCCCGGATCTGAGCGCAGCCCATGGAGCGGCTGTCGGGCCGGGCATCGGCCAGACCGGTCGCCGCGAGCACGACGGCCATGGCCATCAACAGGGTCGGAACGCGAGCGGACATGATGGTTCTCTTCGGTTTGACGGAATTGCGAACGCGGCTGGCCCGGATTCGCCGGGGAATGGCCGCATGCATTGTCGCACATAACCCCCTATCGTGTCCGTTGGTTCCGCGACGGGCCTTGCCGGGCGCGCGTTGGCGCGCCGCGCAACCAAATCAGGCGTCGCGCATTGCTGGGCATGGACGGCAGGAAACCTTACGAAACACCGCAATGGCGGCCCGGAAACGAGGGCCGCGAGGCGATGTGCTGCTCCTTCTGCGGCGGCCGCGACCATCGGTTCGAGGAATGTCCGCGAATGCCCGATCCTTTCCGGCCCGGCGAGCCCGAGGGCGAGGATATAGCGGAGGAACCAGCCGGCTGATCCGAGGTGCCCGGTGGCGGGTGGCTAACCGGCATCCGACTTGAGCCCGCCGAAGAAATCGATCAGCGCACCTGCCGTTTGCGCGGGCGCCTCCTCCGGGAAGAAATGTCCGCCCGAGATCGCGCGGCCGCGCACGTCGTCGGCCCAGTTCCGCCAGAGCGCCAACGGCCCACCTTCGCCGGCATACCATTGGGCGAGCGCGCCTTGCCCGCTCCACAAGGCCAGCACCGGGCAGGCGATGCGCCGGCCGGCGGCTTTGTCCGCCCGGTCGTGATCGCGGTCCAGCGTTGCCGCGGCCCGGTATTCCTCGCAGATCGCGTGGATGTGGGCGGGGTCGCGCAAGGCTTCGACATAGGCCTGGCGGATGCCGGCCGGAAAGACATCGGGCGACGACCCCCAGCCACCCAACGCATTGTCGACGATGGCGTCGGCGGCGCCCGCCAGGATCTTTTCCGGCAAGGGTTCGGGCTGTGCCAGCAAGGACCACGGCCAGAAGCCGAGGGCCAGCCGGGCGTCGGCCCGATCCCAGGCGTCGGCCGTGGGGACGATGTCGAGCACGGCGAGTTTTTCGATACGGCCGGGATGGTCGAGCGCCATGCGGTAGGCGACGCGCCCGCCGCGATCATGGCCGGCGACCATGAAGCTGGTAAAGCCGAGCCTGGCCATCATCGCCACCATCTCCGATGCCATGGCCCGCTTGGCATAGGGAGCATGATCGGCGCTCGAGGCCGGGCAGGCGCTGCGCCCATAGCCACGCAGGTCGGCGCAGATGACGGTGAAACGATCGGCAAGCAGCGGCGCAATATCGCGCCACATCAGATGGGTTTGCGGAAAGCCGTGCAGCAAAAGCACCGCCGGTCCGGCACCGGCGCGGCGCACGAAGATGCCGGCGTCCTCGATGTCGACGTCGATAGGCTGGAAATGCTCGAACATGGCTGGCCTCCGGCACAGGCAACGGCTGGAGAACGGGATTGGTTGCGGCGCCTTCGCAAGCGCCGGCCGCAACGGGCCGATCCCGCGCAAGCTCTCCCCCAATCCCTTGGGCCAACCTTTTGGGCCGGCGGACGTTGTCCCCGTGAACGGAAGGCCGCCGTGGGGCGGCTTCAACGAAGGAGGCCGAGATGAAATCCCTCGTCATTGCGTCATGCGCCGCGATGCTGGCCCTGGCATTGCCGGCAGCGGCACAGACGGCCCAGCAGTCGCCGAACCAGCAGGCCGACAAATGCCGGGCACAAACGGATCAGGGCGGCAAGCAGCAGCCCGGCAACGGCGATCTGAGCGAGAAGCTCAATGATTGCGGCGGCGTGCTGAAACCGCCCCCCACAGGCGACCAGGGCATGGCCGCGCCGGCGCCCGATGAAGGCAAGACGCCGGTCATCAAGCCGGGCGAGGTGCCGCCCCAGCCGCCAAAGCAGTAGAGATCGTTCAGCAGCATTGTCATGACGGCGGAGGAACTTCGCGGATCAGGAAACGTTTCTGTGACAAAACCGGATCTGGAAAGGATGGAGCCGTGAGAGATGTTGCCAGTACCGCCGCGTTGCTTGCCTCTATTGCCATCGTCATCGTCCTGATGCTGACGGCGCCGAAGAGCTTCGGCTTCGAGGCCTCCCACCCGATCGTGGACGGCGATCTGCCAGTGGAATGACCGAAAGCGGTTCCGCAACAAGAAAGCAGGCGAGTTCGCCTGCTTTTCGTTTCCATGGTGCCTTGACTTACCTGACCAGAAGGCCCGCGTGATCGCAGAGCGCGGTGAAGGCTTCCTGCGCCTGTGCCGCGCCCTCATTGTTGGCCAGCGCCGACTCGATCTTTTCGCGCGCGGTCTGGTAGAAGGGGCCGCGCCTGGCTTGTGGCCAGTCGATCAGGATTTCACTGGCGTCCTGAAGCGTGGCCACCTCGCGGATCGTGTCCGAGCCATGGGGCTTGACCCGCAGCGCTGTCGACAGCATCAAACCGGCCATTGGTTTCTCCCGCTACTGGGTCCTCATTGCAGGATGCGCGCCTCGCGCGCGGCGTCGATCATCGCCCGCATCGCCTTTTCCGCCGGCGTCCAGCCGTCCAGCGCATCGCGGCAGCTGCGCAGTGCCGCCCGGTATCGGCGGCCTTGGCCGGCCGGCCAGTCGCCAAGGCATTCCAGCCCCTCCCAGGCGCTGCGCACCACGCGCTCCCGCTCGGGAGCGAATTTCAGGCGGATCGGTCGGGGAAACATCTTGTCGTTCAACGGTCGTCTCCATGAATCATGCACATCGGCCGACATGCACCGAGGAAGCGCCGGATAACGTCGACGACAGGGGAGGGTTCCAAGCCCGGACAATCAATTTTTAACCATGCTTTCAGTCGCGCGCGACGGCGTCCGAAGAGGGCTTGGCCGCCGGCAGATCGACATCCTGTGCTTGCGGCCGGTCATGTTCGAACTGCTCGGCGTCGGGCAAGGCATGCAGCCAGGTCTCGCGCCGGCCGGTCCACAATTCATATTGCGGTGCCAAATCCGTCGGTGCGACGTCGAGGCTGCCGAGCATCACCTCGGCCTCGTTGTCGTCGACCCAGGCGACGCGGCTGCCGCAGGTCGGGCAGAAGCTGCGTGTGCCGTAGCTGGCGACCTCGCCCGATGTCTCGAACGCATCGCGCGGCCAGATGGCAAAGGCCGAATAGACCGAACCACCCGCCTTGCGGCAATCCTTGCAATGGCAAAGGCCAACCCGCGACGGCTGGCCGTTGACGACGAAATGCACGCCACCGCACAGGCAACTGCCGGTCCTGCGTGTTGTGTCGGACATGGTTGCGCCCTCCGTTTCGCCAGCCTGGCTTTGCCTGCCATGGGGCTGCTCCAGCCATGGCCGGCTCCGTCAGTTTGGCATGCCGCGGGCCGGGCGGGACAGATGCTCGTCTGCCATTTCGTTGGCCAGGATGAGAAACCGGGAAAAAGACATCCTGTTCACCGTACCGCCGAGCCCGGTTGACGCGGCCCGCAGCATTCTTCAACGCCATGCCGGCGAATTGGTTGCCGCCTTGCGGCCGCTCCTTCTATCCGCGGGCGGCCATGTGGTTGTCGAGCTTCTTGCGCGAGGGTCCGTAGCGCTTGATGATGGTCTGGGCCTCGCTCTGCGGAATGCCGTATTTGCGCGCGAAGGCCGCGACCTCGTAAGTTTCCTCGCTCGAGACCAGCTTGCGGTCCTGTTTGGTCTTGGATTTGTCGTCAGGCATGTCGGGCCTCACTTTCTGTAAGCCGCATGGTCGCGCGGACGCCTATATGTCGCGGTCACACATAACA
Organism: Mesorhizobium sp. B2-3-15; assembly: GCF_006442875.1. Lineage (NCBI taxonomy): Bacteria > Pseudomonadati > Pseudomonadota > Alphaproteobacteria > Hyphomicrobiales > Phyllobacteriaceae > Mesorhizobium > Mesorhizobium sp. B2-3-15. The sequence goes on from NZ_VFVO01000022.1 coordinate 24,648, forward strand.
CGGATCGGCGATGCTGGTTCCATCGCGGAGCAACGCCAGTTCAGCCTAGGCCGATGAAGAGGTCGGGCCGGTGCTGTCGGTGTCGCTGCATTGGGCGCAGCGCGCGCTGGCGCCGGGACAGCCGCGGCGATGCGTGCCGGCGGGGCAGCAAAGGCCGCTGGAACTCGTCCAGCGCGGGCATTGGAAAACCTGTCCAGTGCCGCCGCAGCCTTCGCACTCCAGAACCGGTGTCCGGACCAGATAGGACTTCGTCCCCAGCCTGACGCTTGCGCCCAAAACCCACCCACCCATATCGTGCACCAGACATAGCTGTGCATTAGCCCCGGCTAACAATATCACGATCAGGGTTACGGACAAGTTTCAGGATCATTAAGAATTTCTAAAGCTGTGCCTGCCGGTAAGCGGTCTTGCTTCTTCCTTCGAGCGGTGCGCTGCCATAGCATCGGGCGTCAAACCGGAACCGGTGAAAATTTTTGCCCGGCATGTCGGATCGGCACATGGCGGTGCGTCCTTGGGGCTGATGAAGCTGGAGAACAACCATGTCGCCCCAAATCGCACAATCGCCGTGGCAGACCGCGGCCCTTCTCGTCGCCCGCCTGATCTTCGCCGCCGTCTTCCTGATGGCGGTGACCTTCAAGTTCCTGGGCATGGAGGCCACGGCGGGCTATATCGCGGCCGCGGGCTTTCCGTTCCCGCTCTTCCTGGCATGGTGCGCGGCAATCCTGGAGGTGGCCCTGGTGCTGTGTTTCCTCAGCGGCGCCTTCTTCACCCAAGCCGCCCTGGTCGCCGCCGCCTATGTGCTGTTCCTTGCCTTTGCCTTCCACGGACCCAGCCACTGGGCCGGCAACCAGGCCGAGTTCGGTTTCTTCGTCGACCATTTTTCGTTCCTGGCCGGACTGCTGTTCGCGGCGGTCCACGGACCTGGAAGAATTCTGGCGCTGAACCTGGGATGGCCGGGCAGGGCGTAATGAGCATGCCGGGGGCAGGGCACGAGGAGTCCGCCAGGGGCAGGGATCTCACATCTGATCGTTGTAGGGCTCCTTCATCTGGCCGACCATGCGGGCCAGCTTCGAGAAAGACGGCATGTCGGCCTCCGGCTGGCACTGGTTGGCGAGTTCCAGCAGCCGGATCGGAAAATTGACGGCGTCGCGGTTCGACGCCGACATGCCGTCCGATCGCTCCTCGCCGGTTTCCGACGCCTCGGCCTTGCGAAGCGCGATGTCGATCTCCTCCGACGTCAGCACCCCCTTTTTGACCAGGACGTGGTTGATCGAGGCGACGGCCATCAGCAGGCCTTCGAGTTGCAGGTTGGCGACGTTCATGGATTTCTCCCTCCGTTGATCGCAGTGGAACGCATCAGCGGCGTTTCCGATCCGGCCGGCGTGCGGGAACCAGCGCGCCGATCGTGAGCGGTCGGGCGCTACTCCTGCGTCAGGCGCTCGCCATACTCGCGCCAAAGCGCCCTGACTTCCAGGCTGCCGAGGCGCGGGATCGAAGGGTCGCCGCAGTCTATGGCGACGGTGCCGATGTCGTAATTGGGGTAAGCGTTGGCGACGAAGCGGATCGCTTCGCCAAGCGAGTGCACCCGGATGACCGGATCGGCCTGGCCCTGGCCGGTGCTGCGCACACCGGAAACCGTGGCCGGAGCGTGCCGCATCCTGAAGACGGATGCCATGGCTGGTCTGTCCATCGTCCTCTCCTACAAGGCCGTGCGACGGGAATCATTCCATGAGCTGGCGCTGATGATTTCACAGGAGCCGGTTCATGAACAGCCGGATAAATGTCAGCCGCCGGGATCATGCCCTCTCGGAAAATGTGAATTTTTTCCTATTTAGCATTGACCGGTGAGGGCAGCGATGCTATAAATCCATCCATGGTGCTGATTTGCGCCACCGACCCGCCGCCGAGGCGGGTTTTCTGTTTCTGGCCCTGGTTGGGCTGCCTGCCGATGCGGTGGCGCCGTAGAGCGCTGCTTCCGCGAGATGCGAGAATCCCATGCCCCGCTATGCCAGCATCATCACCGGCGATGACGGCCGCGAGATCGTCAGCGCCATCGGCGAATTCGAGGGCGCCGGCCCTGTGGCGCGCCTCGGCCGCGTCGAGGAGGTTCCCGCCGGCGTGCTGATCGGCATGGTGCGCGATGCGGCCGGTGGCTTCTGCTTTCCGCAGCCCGGTATCGGCGCACAGCTCATAGATCTCGCCATGGCGCGGCTCAAGGCTGCAAGGCCCGTGGCGAAGTCCGCACAGGCCGCGAAGCCGAAGCGCGGAAAGGCCAGGAAGAAATCCGCCCGCTCGAAAAAGCGGGCCAGGCAGGCGCCGCCGAAGGCCGCCGCCGATGATGTCGATGTCGGGGCGCCGACCCATGACTGATGAAACCGGGCCGGCGCGCCGCAAGGCCAGGGCGGCAAGGCGCAAGCCCGCTGCCAGTCCGGCAGCCGCGAAGACACCCCGGCCGAAGCGGACCAAGAAAACATTGGGCGACGATTTCCTGGCCGCCGTGCGGGCCGATTTTCAGGCGCATGGCGCCGGTGTCCTCGCCGAGGTGCGGACCGACAAGCCGGACCAGTATCTGAAGATCGTGCTGTCGGTGCTGCCCAAGGATTTCGGTGTCGCCGTCACCCAACTGGACGCCCTGAGCGATGACGAGATCCGCAACCGCATCCGCACCCTTGAAGCCGTTGTCAAACCGTTCCTCGAGGAGCCGTCTGATCTCGGCCCGAACCGAATATCTGGCGCTGCTGGCGGAGCTTGACCGCAGAAAGCGCACCAACCAACTGGCTTCTTACAAGCCATATCAGCGCCAGGCTGAATTCCATGCCGCTGGCGGGGCCAACCGCGAACGCCTGTTCATGGCCGGCAACCAGCTCGGCAAGACAAAAGCAGGCGCCGCCGAATGGGCGATGCACCTCACCGGCCGCTACCCCGCGTGGTGGCAAGGCAAGGTGTTCGACACGCCGGTGCGGCTGTGGGCGGCCGGCGTCACCGGCGAGGGCACGCGCGACAACCCGCAGCGCGTGCTGGTCGGCCCGCCGCAGCAGCAGGCGGCATGGGGCACCGGCATGATCCCGGCCGACGCCATTTTGGACACCATCATGGGGCGCGGCGCGCCCGGTGCGCTCGACAGCGTCGTGGTGCGCCATGGCGGCGGCGGCGATGTGCAGGCCGGCGAGAGCGTGCTGTCGTTCAAGAGCTACGAAAAAGGTCGCGAGAAATGGCAGGGCGAGACGCTGCATGGCGTCTGGTTCGACGAGGAGCCGCCGATCGACATCTATTCCGAAGGCCTGACCCGCACCAACGCCACCGGCGGCATCACCATCGTCACCTTCACGCCGCTGCTGGGCATGAGCGATGTGGTGATGTTGTTTCTGTCGGCGGGGGAGGTGGAGCGGTTGGGTGAAACAGCTCCGAAACCATGATTTGCAACACCGCTTTCGCGGCAACCGGAGGTCGAGTAGCTTGCGGCGCGACGTTCGGGAACCGACATGCGCCACCTCATGAAATTGCTCTTCCTGCCTGCACTGCTTTCAGCCTGCAGCGGCAGCGGCGATTGGCGCGCCGATGCGATCGCCGCCGCCCAAGGCAAGATGCGTGGCCTGGCAGGCGATGCTTCGGCCACCTTCTCGCATGTCCAGCTTACCGGCGACAGTTCGACCGGCCAGACCTGCGGCGTCATCACCGCCAAGGTTGGCGCCTTCACCAAGGAGGCGCGCTTCATCGTCTATATCGACAACACCGCCGGCCCGTTTGTCGAGCCGGGCATGGGCCAGTCCATGTCACGGGCCGACTTCGACTGGGCCTGGCAGAACGACTGCCTGAACGAAGGATACAAGTCCTGAGGGACTGATCCGATCCTCGCGAGGTCACTCGCCAGGGGGACGTGGCCGCCGGCGACGGCTGCCAGAACCCAGTGCGAACAACACCATACGACCGGCGCCTCGCAAGATGATTCAAGGACAGCGCAATGAGCCGTCACGTCACCTTCATGACCATCGACGATGCGGCGCACTATTCGCCCGGGGAACGCGCGGCGATCGTCGCCGCCTATCCCGAACATGAGCGCGAGGCCCGCGCCAAGGGCATTCCGGTGCTGGGTTCCGGCCGCATCTTTCCGGTGGCCGAGGCGCTGATCGCCTGCGAGCCGTTCCGGCTGCCGCGCTATTGGCCGCGCCTCGGGGCGCTCGATTTCGGCTGGGACCATCCTTCGGCCGCGGTCGAGCTCGCCTGGGATACGGAGGCCGATGTCGTCTATGTCACCAGCGCGAACCCGTGCGCCTGGCAACCACGGCGAACCTGGAGACGGTACTCGTCGACGGCGTGGCGTGGATAGAAGGCCTCAAGCCCATCGACGGCACCCAGACCGCGGTTGGCGACCGAGTGTTGGTCAAGGACCAGAACGACGCCAGGCTGAACGGCATCTACACGGCCTCGCAAGGTTTCTGGTATCGCGCAGCCGACGCCCGCACCAGCCGCACCATGCAGAAGGGCACGACGGTGCATGTGCAGGAAGGCGCGGTGTCGGCCGGTTTCGTCTATGCGTTCCAGACGCTGGCGCCGGCCGTCGGGCGCGACGACATCGCGCTTGCCTTCTTCAGCTCCGACGATCTTGTCGGCGACGCGATGGCGGCGATGAGGGACGAACTGGCCGGCGTCATCGCCGAGGCGGAGCGCGCCCGCGACCTCGCCCAGCAATATGCCGCCGACGCTGCCATGGTGTCGGGCGTCAACGTGCCGATCTACGTGTCCGTGGCGGCAGCTGCCGGCGCCGCCATCGCCGCCAGCGTCAAAGCCATCCGCACGCAGTTCTACGCCCCGGTCTTCACCACGCCGGCAACCCTCGTCGGCGGCGCCAACTACGCCCGCATGTCGCTGGCGGCAATCACCGCCGGCGGCTACCCGGCGCTGGCATATTTCCGCTCCACCGATCGCTTCATGCCGGATGGGACCGTGGATACGGGGAGTGGAGGGTATTGGGTGCTGAGGGAGAGTGTCCTCGATCTTCGTATGCTCGGCGCTGGGCTGGGAAACGCCAACGCTGACACGGCGGCGATTATTGCTGCTGTCCAGATCGTCGACGGAAAGAACTGCGGCAACATTCGACTGCCGCCCACTGCCATCACGGTCAACCAGACGATCGACATCATGTTCGGCCAGTTCAATATTGAAGGCTTCGGCCGCAACATATCAACCGTTACCAGCGCGATGGTCAATGGAGCGCCGCTCTTCCGGCTTGTCGGCCATACTCTGCGGCTTGGCTTTCATGATTTCAAGGCGGTTGGCAATCAACTGACCGGCGTCACCGGTAACGGCCACGCATTTGCGCTTTGGGACACTGATGGCGTTGGCGCCGGCTCTGCGCTTCCGCAATCGGTGATCATCGAGCGAGTTGTCATCGACGGCTTTCGCGGCACTGGCCCAGAGGGGGGGGCACTGGACAGCCTCGGATCGATACCAGCATGCGGCGTCAACAACAAAGGCGGTTTAGGCTGCGTCTTCCGCGATGTCGAGATCCTACGCTGCGGCGGCGGTATCTATATGGGCAACACTCAAAACTGCTTGATCGAGAATCCACTGTTCTCGCAAATAGACCGGTTTGGCATTCTCGATTATCGCTCTGCCTCGTTGCGCATCATCAATGGTGACGTTCAGGATTGCTGTGGAGATGGAGCGGATCTGACAGTGCCGGCGGCGATCCCTACGGGCAACATAGTCTCGTACTTCGGCAATGGAACAGTCATTGAAGGTGTGAAGACCAAGGGCGCCGGCGGCAATTGCCAGATTTATATTCGTGATGGAGCTGGCGTGAAAATCCGGAAATGCTGGCTCCAAGTCTACATGCTCGCGGACGTGCCCCACAACGGCATTATCGTCCATCGTAGCACTGGTTTCGCGGTGGATGACAACATGTTTGACATGTCGCAGTCGCCGTACTTGGCGACCCAGAAAAACCAGGGCATTCAGATCACCAATGATCAGGCCAACGACCCGGTCAGCGGCTCGGTGAGTGGTAACCAGTTCCGATTTTCTCCTGGTATGGGGATTTCGTCGTTCATTCGGATCGGCGCGCCATCGGGCAATCGCCTTTTTGGGGGTTTAGTGGTCGAGAACAACGTGTTTGGCGGCTTCCTCGCGCCAAGCTCGGGCTGCACGGTCGATGACGGAATTCTTGTCCAGAATGCAAAACTCGTCGGCTGCCGTTTAGCCAACAATGTTTTCGACGCCACGACAGGAGTGACATTCACCAATGGCCTCCGCTTCACAAACGTCACCGATGGTGGGAAGAACTGGCTCGGTGGGAACACGATGAACGTCAGTGGCGGCGCGATCATGACCGCCTTCAGCGGCATCACTGAAAGTGAGTTGCGCACCGTTGGGCAGATATTTGTCAATCCAACGCCCAGCATCCCAACCGGCACGACGCTAACGGTTCAGGTCGCAGTACCAGGGGTGGCGCGTGGTGATATAGTGACAGGTATTGGCTTTACGGCCGATCTCCTCGGCTGTACGATCCGAGATGCTCGCGTCATCACGGCCGATAGCGTGGACATCATCATCGCCAACGACACAGGAGTTACCAAGGATCCCGGTAGCGGTGTGATGACGATTGTCGTTCGTAAGTGGCAGTTCGGCGGTTGATCATCGTAGTAGAGTGTCGCCAAAGCACATCGCTACGATATTGCCGACCACCATCAGCCAGAAGAACGCTTGGAAGAAGGCGTTGCCCCAGATTGAGCCGAAAACCTCTACGAAAGCGACCCGCCAACTGTCGATCTCCGCAAGATATTTCTCGGCCATCCAGCGGATTGACTTCATCACAAAACGCCTTTGGCCCAGTAACCGAAGAAAATCACCTGAGAGGCTACGGCTGCCGTGAGTGTGAGTCGGCGCCATTGAACATCGGGGATCCCAGAGATAGCCACCGCTAAGGCAGGTAGGGCAAGGGCGACGAACCGAATACCGTTCTGATTGTAAAGATACATCGCAAAGCAGAGCGACGATGCAAGTAGGACTATGAAAGCCGCAAACTTCCGACTGAACATCTGATTGAAAAAAATGAACGGCACAGCATAAGCCGTGACCATAATCGTTAGTAAGAATCCGCTTGTGTTAACCTCGATCATCGCGCGCCTGTCACCGATAGAGCCGAGTAGGTAACTTTTGAGGAGGGTTGCAGCGACGACAACAGTGCCGATGTACCCGGCCGAGATCAGGATGTGATGCCGTCGAGCCACATTGAAACGAGTGATCAATTGACCGACCGCAAACGCTCCGACAAAGACCAGAACGGCCGAATGAATGAACGCGGCAACCGCAACGAAACCATACTTGAGAAGGCGCCACGGTAATAGGAGTGCTAGATAGATCGCAGCCATTGCCGTGGCGGATCGCACTTGTGAAAAAGAGAGATCGACTAGCTGGGGGTGAACTAACAAAAGAAGATAGGCAGGAACAGAAGCCTTAACCGCCACATATATGCTAAAAATCAGAAGTGAAACGAGTGCCAGTGCTGAAAAGATGCTGCGCAGCTCGAAGCTTTCCTTGAGCGCATAGATGCTTTTTCGCCACAAATATTCCTGGGCATACCACTCGACGACAGAGGCCGCGTCTGCAGACACGTAGTAGGCGCCTTTGTCGAAATTCATGATGTAATTTTGCAGATCTGGGAAAGGTGCGCCTCGAATTGCCACCCAGTCAACCATCCAAACAGCAAGTGCAAAAATTGTTCCGATTGCGAGCTTTATAAATAATTGGGCTCGTCCACCATGTGTGTGCTGTATTCCGGGCGATGACGCGTATAGCTGGCTCATTGGCGTCTGCCCCCCCAGGCATAGGCTCTTGAGTCCGACGCCACGAGTCGGCGAATTTCGTACAACTCCTGCCGTTCGATCTGCTCGACCGCTTTGACCACACCCTCAAATTGACCCGGCGTGACGTCGTCGAAGACGATCATGTCCCCAGCCTGCTGAAGGGCGGCAACTGCCTGGTATTCGAGCAAGACGTTTTTCTTTGTGTGTTGGGCATCGATGAAGGCGAAGTGGATGCGGTTCACGCCCACGTTCGGCAGCTGAAACAATGAATCGCCCTGCAGGAAGACGATCCGGTCGGCCAGCCCCTGCCAGGGCTGAAGCAACTCGGCACGTGTCTTCCTGCCTTCGTGATCGTCAATGCAGTTCCAATAGATGCGGCGTTGATGGGGGAGGACGTCGAGCGTGATCACATGGCCGGCGGTTCCGGCGTCAGCCATCGCCTTGGCCATGCAGATCGCTGAAAAACCGCGCGCCGTGCCGGTCTCGACGACGATCGTGAACGGCTCGGGTTTGTCCGCCAACCGGCGGCGAAGCAAGCTGTAAAGCACGCGCCCGTGCGGATAGGCGAGCGCGCTCGTCTTGATGGTGATCTGGGTGTGCAGGGCCAGCTCGTCGAGCCAGTCGCGGTCAATGGCGAATCCGGTTTCCGCCTCCAGCCTGTCGATCTCCGGAAACGGCACCTGTCGCGCCGCTTCGAACAACTGCAGGTAGTCTGCCTTCGGTGCACGCGGTGCCGCACCCAAAGGATCGATATTGTGCCGACGATCGATGGCGGCCGCCAGCCGGTTGAAGACCAGGCGTTGCGCGGCGCCAATATAGTTTCTCATCCGAAACCCGTTCGTCCTGGAATTGAATTTTTCTATCACGTGCCGGCCTGCGTGCAAGGCGGCATGCCAGACAACGCACAGTTACCGAGGGCTGGTGCGCTTGTCGTTGGGATTGGGATCCTGGGCGAGGGCATGGCCGACTTCCTGCGTCGACCAAAACCATCACAACGCGAAAGGGAAATACCCATGGACCGCAATTTCGCGCGGGCGCTTGCGCTCGTTCTGAGATCCGAAGGTGGCTGGTCGGACAATCCGGCCGATCCGGGCGGCGCCACGATGAAGGGTGTCACGCTGGCGAACTTCCGCCGCTACGTGAAGGCCGGCGCCAGCAAGGCCGATCTGCGCAAGATCGGGGATGACCAGGTGGCAACGGTTTTTCGCCGGTTCTATTGGGATGCCGTGCTGGGGGCCGAGTTGCCAGATGGCGTCGACTGCGCCGTGTTCGATTTCGCGGTGAACAGCGGACCGGGCAGGGCAGCGAAGTATCTGCAAGCGGTGGTGGGAGCTGCCCAGGACGGGCGCATCGGGCCGGCCACGCTCGCCGCGGCCAGGGCAAAGCCGGCCGGCGTCGTGATCGACGGGCTCTGCGATGCGCGGCTGGCGTTCCTGCAACGCTTGCCGACATGGGCGACATTCGGGCGCGGCTGGTCGGATCGGGTCAAGTTGGTGCGGGCGCAGGCCCTGCTGATGTCGGCGCCGGCGGCTGTACCCGCGCGGCCTGCAAAACCGTCGCCGCAAGCAGCTCCGCCAAAGGCTGAAACGCCCGTCGATGCCGTGCCGGCGGCCGAGCCGGCGTCGCCAGCGCCCGACAATTCCGGGATGCCGATGGCCGCGAAGACCGGCGGTATCATCGCCGCCTGCGTGCTCGTCACCCTCGCCGCCTGGCACCATATCGCCGATGCCCTTGAAGGGATGTTCTGACCATGGCCACAGTTACCCAGCCGACCAGCCGTCCAACCAACAAGCTGACGGCCGCCACGATCGCCGCCGCGGCCGTCTCCGTTGCGGGCGTCGTCGTGCGCAATTTCTGGCCATCCTGGTACGACGCCGAGACATGGGCATCGCTTTTGCCGATAGCGGTCTTTGCCGTCGGCTATCTCGCCAAGGATGAGCCAAACCGATGAGCGCGCTAATGTCTTTCCTGCTCACCAATCCGACCATTCTGGGCGTGGGCGCCGCTATCCTGGCGGCATTCGGCTGGGGCGTTCGCCAGCGGCTGGCCGGCGAACGCGCGGAGCGCGCGCGACAGGCTGCCACCGAGGCCGAGGCGCGCGCCATAGCCGACCAGGTCCAGAACGATATCGGTGCGCTGCCGTCCGCCGCCGCCCGAAAGGAGCTCAAATCATGGGCAAGGGACTGATGCTCGCCTCGGTCGTGGCCGTGATATCAGGCTGTACCACTGCCAAGGGCGGATTTTGCGCGGTGTCGAGCCCGCTGCGCCTGTCGGTGGCAGCGGTCGATGCGCTGTCGGATGGCGAGGTCAAGGCATTGCTGGCGCACAACCGAAAGGGCGAAAGACTGTGCGGATGGAAGCCATGACGATGGTCGCGAGGACGGTCAAATGATGCACGATCTCTTTGACCTGCTCGGCATCAAGGGGCCTGTCGTTGCCGCCGGTCTCGCCGGCGGCGTCCTGCGAGCTTTGTCGCGTCATCGCTACAAGCTGCGCGAAATGGTCGCGTCACCAATCTGCGGCGCGCTTGCCGCCGCCTATTTGACGCTGCCGGTGGTCCAGTATGCCCGCGCCACCGGGCTGCCGCTGGCCAGTGACGACACCACGACGCTGGCGGCTGCCTTTCTCATCGGCGTCTGCGCCATGTGGATCTCGGATATTCTGTTCGAGGTGATCGTGCGGAAGTTCGGGCCAGCCCCGGAGGACTGACCGCCGGCCCTGCTTTGGGACCGGCACCTGAGGCCTCGATCGAACCAAAAGCCCGCCTTGGCTCACGCCGGGGCGGGCTTTCTTGCGTTTTCGGGCCGCTCATCGTTTCACGGATACGAGGCCCGGCTCCTCTTCGGCGCAAGGTCGGAAAACCGTACTCAGGCCAGGATGTTGACGGCGCGGGCCGCGACCAGCGCGATCGTGAGCAGCGAGATCATCGCCTCCGCCATCATCAAAAGCTTGGCGCGCTGGGAAAGGGCAAGGTGTCGGTTGGTGAAAACGCCGTCGCATTGGTGAAGGCGAGGAAGAAATAATCAACGAAGCCAGGCAGCCAGTCGCGGACCTCGCGATCGTCCAGGGTCATTTGCGGAAACAGAAAATCGGCATGGGCGCGTTTGACCAGTCCGCAGGTCGGCGGCCCGCCGCGGTCGGTGCTCCAGAACCACAAGGCGAAAACGATGATGTTGGTGAGCCAGATATTGAGCGCGTCGACCAGCAGTGTCTGGCCGCTGCTGCCGGCATGTCCCGCCAGCAATGCGCGCACCAGCAGCACCAGCGAGCCGCAGTTCATGACACTGACGACGCCGGTCATTACCAGGGCCGTTCTGCGGATCATGACGCGAAAACGGCCGACGAGATACCAGTGCTCTTCCTCGACCGCTTTCTGGGTGGCGACCTGCGTCCAGGGGGTGGCCACGGACAGGGGCACGAGCAGGGCGGCCTCCAGCGACGGCGCCAGCCAGCGCGGGCCGAACGAAAGATCGTTGATGCCAGAAGCTGCAGGCAGATGATGACGAGGACAGCCGCGCGCGCCAGCCAGAAGTCGAGCGCGCGGGTGGTGGATGACGGCATGCTGGTGACGCATCGAATGTCCGGGATGCTGAAGTGGGATCAGGTGTGCGGGCTGTTTTGCCGGGGAGGGCAATAGAATGCCGAGATTCCCGCTCAATCTTGGTATTGCAATGGCACCCAAGTATACTTTTTTGTAAGCTTTGACCTTGGGGCTATTCGGCAAACCGGGCGATGTGATTTAAGCGCGGCATGGCGGGAATTGACGACTCCATGGATCGTTGGGTGCCGGCAGCACTGCCTGCCGTGGGCCTGGACTCGTCATTGGTCTGGTCCGCGCTGCTTCGGCACCCTTGGGGTTTGCTGGCACTTTTGTGCCTGGTGCAGATCCTGTGCTGGACCCTGGTGCCAACACTCATCGATCCCGCACCGCCCGGCGACGTCGTGGAAGGCTTCATGTGGGGCCGCGAATGGGTGCTTTTGACCTACAAGCATCCGCAACTCCCCGGCTGGCTGCTCGAGACCAGTCATCTCCTGACCGGATCGTTCCGCTGGCCGCAATATCTGCTGGCCCAGCTGACGATCTCGGCCACTTTCGTCCTGGTCTGCCTGCTGGCTCGCGACACGCTCGGCCGCGACAAAGCGCTGGCCGCCGTGCTTTTGATGCCGTCGGTCTATTTCTTCGGCTGGCCGACGCCGCAATTCAATCACGACTATGCGCAGATGCCGTTCTGGGCGGCGATCTGCTGGTTGCTGTGGCGCGCCAGCCGCGGCGGCGGGCCGGGCTGGTGGCTGGCGCTCGGATTGGTGTCGGGCGTTGGGCTCTACGCCAAGTTCTCCACCGGCTTGCTGCTTGCCTTCGGCGGCCTCTGGCTGCTGTGCGACCCACGTGCGCGCAGCCGGCTGGCGACACCCTGGCCATGGCTTGGCCTGGCTGTGTTTCTCGCCGTCGCCGCGCCGCTTGCCATCGCACTCTACCGCATCGATTTCCTGCCTTTGACCTATTTCGCCGGCCGCGATGCATGGGTGAGCGAGCACCGGGCGCGGCTCTATTATATCGGCGTCCAGATGGCCGGCCTTTCCGGCTTTCTCCTGGTGTTGGCGCTATCAGGGCTATTGCGGCGCTCACCAGCCCCGCAAGTGCCGGTCGAGCGCGACACGATCGTCTATCTCTGCTGGATGGGGCTTGGGCCGGCGGCGCTGATCATGGTGGTCTCGTTGTTCACCGGCACCGGCGAAGCCTGGGGCGCACCGATGTACAATCTTGTCGGCGTCGTCGCGCTCGCCTTTCTCGGTCACCGGCTCGGTGCCGTCGAGATGAGGAGGTTGGCGATCTGCGCCTTCATCTGCATCGTCGCCATGTCGGGCGCCTATGGGGCGATCCGATGGACGGACTGCAATGTGCGGGGACGCATGGACGCCGTCTGCTGGCCGGCGCGGCCGATCTCGGACGAGGCCGAGGCAATCTGGCACGCGGCGGCGCCGGGCAGGCTCGACATCGTCGGTGGCGACACCAATCTTGCCATGCTGGCTGGCCTCAACGCCTATGACAAGCCGTCTATCTTCACCGATCTCGATATGCGGTTCGCACCCTGGATCACGAGGCAGCGGTTGCGCGATCACGGCATGCTGATGGTCTGGTCGGGTCGTCACGTGCCGTCAAGATTTCTGGCGTGGGTGGACAATATCCCGGTCAAGACCGTTCTTTTCAACTGGTCGCGCGAGGCACCGCCGGTGGCGATCAGCTTTGCCGTCATTCCGCCCGGCACGCGATATCTGCCGGCTGCCGCTAGCAGCCGGACCCGGCATCCGCGCAGCTAGGGTGAGCGGCGACGTGCGATCCCATTCCCTATAATATAAGCGGACGGCCGCTCGTCTGACTGGACGAACCAGGCAACAATGCCCATTTATGGCGCTATCCAAGTTTGTCGCCGCGCAATTCCCGACGGAGAGCCGCTACACTTCCCCGGAATTGCCTTTTGAGGAGACGTGACATGGCGACTTCGAGTGAACGTGCAGTGCTTGCCGGCGGCTGCTTCTGGGGCATGCAGGATTTGATCCGGCGCTTTCCGGGCGTCCTTGCCACGCGTGTCGGCTACAGTGGCGGCGACGTGCCGAACGCTACCTATCGCAATCATGGCACGCATGCCGAAGCCATCGAGATCACCTTCGACCCGGCGAGAATCAGCTTTCGCCAGCTTCTGGAATTCTTCTTCCAGATACATGATCCGACGACGCGCAATCGCCAGGGAAACGATGTCGGCATGAGCTATCGCTCCGCAATCTACTACACCGATGAGGAGCAGAAGCGTGTGGCGGAGGACACCATCGCCGATGTCGACGCCTCCGGCCTGTGGCCCGGCAAGGTCGTCACCGAACTTGCGCCGGCCGGAGCGTTCTGGGAGGCCGAACCCGAGCACCAGGACTATCTCGAGAAATATCCCAACGGCTACACCTGCCATTTCGTCAGACCAGGCTGGAAGCTGCCGGTTCGTGAAAAGGCGGTTTCATAAGGTTCACCAGCCGTTTTGGCAGCAGGTGGGGTATAAACGCCCGTCGATTGCCAAGGATCATACGCATAGGGGCTGTTAGCCGCCGTGGCGGTTGACAGTTCGTTGCGTTGCTGGCCAACTGTGTGGGTTGATCGATCATCGGGGATGAGCATGAAGAAGATCTACGAAAAGCCGGTGTTGGTGAAGCGGGAAAGACTCTCAAGTGTTGCGGCGGGACCGCTTTCTTCCAAGGCAGCCTGACCGGCCAGGCCGGCTTTCGGGCCTGGCTGGCCGAGTTGTAACGGTGATCGAATTGCTGGTGCGGGCAGGCTACGTCTTGCCCCGCTGGGCTTGAGAAGATGATTTCTTCCGAACCCGCGGCCCGCGCCGGGCAACTCAATGCAATTTTCATCCTGGATGTTTCTGCTTATACCGGGCCGCTGCTTTCCGGATGGATCGAGGCGGGAAACCGTGTTGGTGCGATCATCGTGCCTGGTTTTCAACGCCCATCCAGAGGCTTCAGCATTGGCAATTTTCGGCGCAGGCTGAGGCGCCGGCTTTTGCTCAGGCGCCATCTCGGCAACACGCCGGTAAAGCTGATCGAATTCCGCCGGCCTTACGACTGGAACGAGCTTGCCCGGCAATTGCCTGACATCGCCGCGGATGTGCTGATCTGCTTCGCTTTCCCGACCTTGATCCCGCAGCAGCTGCTCGACCTCTTTCCCAAGGGCGGGCTTAATTTTCATCCGGCGCTGCTGCCCAACTACCGGGGGCCGCATCCTCTCCATCGTCTTGTCGCGGATGGCCAGCATGCCGTCCATGGTGGCGTGACACTGCATAGGATGTCGGCCAATTTCGACGACGGCGACATCCTCGGACAAGTGCCGTTCACCGAAGCAGACTGGGCATCGCGGCGGGATATGGTGGACAGCGTGGCGAGCGCTATGCGCCGGTTGGTGCGCGAGGTGGCGCCAGCCTATTGCAAGAATCTGGTGTCGGGGATGCGGCAGCCAGCCGGTGATTTCGTCTGGGCTCGACTTGAGCGGGACCACATGGCGATTTCGTCCGACATGTCGATCGGGCACGTTGCCCGGATGTGGCACGTATTGGGCGCTAAACCCGGTATCTATCTGGATGTCGCCGACCGCCAGGTCAGGCTGGCCTTCCAGGTCAGGCGACTGGGTCCGCCAACCGGAAAGGGTCCGGTAAGGCGATGGGGGACGGTGGAGTTCGATCTTGCCAACGGCCGGGTTCGGCACCTCACCTACGGGCGCCTGCTCAAACGGCTGATGAAAATATACGCCTCGTTCCCACGCCCCCGGGCCGGCAAACCGTACGCTGAATTAAGGGTCTTTGGCCGGGTGGGCAGTGAAGCGGCACCACAGCCGCCAGCGAGTAGTCGCGGACACTGAATCCCAATAGTGGGAACCGCGGAAACTGCGTCCGCGGTTCCCATATCGCGATGGCAAACTACTTTCCGCAGTTGTTGTCATTCACGGTCGGCGCGGTGGCGTTGCCGTTGGCGTCCGTCTGTGCACCCTGCGGGTTGGTCGGGCAATTCTTGTCCGCATTGGAATTCATGTCGCCCGGCGTGGTGGTCGTGCTGTTGGTCGCGCCCGGATCGATCGTACTGGGCGCCGGGGTGCTTGGGTCCACAGTGACGGACTTGCCGCTGCCGCCGG
Source organism: Mesorhizobium sp. B2-3-15 (assembly GCF_006442875.1). Classification (NCBI taxonomy): domain Bacteria; kingdom Pseudomonadati; phylum Pseudomonadota; class Alphaproteobacteria; order Hyphomicrobiales; family Phyllobacteriaceae; genus Mesorhizobium; species Mesorhizobium sp. B2-3-15. The sequence continues at coordinate 40,125 of NZ_VFVO01000022.1, forward strand.
ACCCATCCGCGCCCGCCGCGCTATTGCTTTGCGCCATGGCGGATGTTGCAACGGCAATGGTCAAGGCCGAAGCCGCGAGGATTTTCGTGAACATGATTTGTCTCCATTTTCTGTGAACTCGTCGCCGGGAACGGTGCACGGTTTCGCGGAAATCATGAACCGCTCTATCTCTTGCTTTGACACAATCCCGAACGGAAAATTGATCCTGGAATCGCGTCCAGCGACTGGTGGGACAACCCCTCGGAATGGCGAAGGTTCCGACAAATTTCCCCGCCGGCGATGCCCAATTGTCCTGGAGCTCGGGCAATGCTTTGGCGCGGCTTGCCAAAAAACAGCTTTCCCAACCGTCCTAATGATGCTTTAACGCGCCTATCCACAGGGGTGCTCCGTACGGTCGGGGCTGAGACGGGGGCGGCAAGCCCACAGACCCTAGAAGCTGATCTGGGTAATACCAGCGGAGCGAGGCGGGCGATGTTTTCAGGCGCACAGGTTTCCCTATATCCAATGGCCGACGATTTCGTCGACATCATTCTGGGCGCGCTCGGCGCGCTCGATCCGTACCGCGATAAGCTCAGGATCGAGACCGACGACATTTCGACCTTGCTGGTCGGGCCCCCCGAGGTGTTATTCCCTGCGCTGCGCGACCTTTTCGTGGCCGTGTCTGGCAGCGGCAGGCATTGCGTGCTGTCAGCCACCATTTCGCGTGGCTGCCCAGGCGAGCCGGATGACCTGATCTGCCGCTCCGACACGTTCGGCGGACCTGCCGGGCCACTCGGCCCGCGCAAGCAAGCCGCCATCACCGCGGTGCGCGGCGCGCCGGCCACTGGCCAGCCGGCGGCGGCGCAGTTCTCGCTCTATGTGATGGGCACTGACGACCACATGGACGAAATCTATGGCTGCATAGATTTCCTGAAGCAGTCCGGCGTCTACGATCGCTCCAAGAATTTCTGCACCAAGCTGCGCGGCGATGCCGGCGCGATCTTCTCTGCCCTCGATGAAGCCTTCTGCCGCTTCGGGCCCGGCGCCGGCCATGTAACCCTCGATGTCACGGTCTCGGCCAACAGTCCCACCGCCGTCTGAACCGCTCGTGGTCTCATCGTCATTCAACCCGCGTAACGTCGCGGGCTTCTTCGCAAAAACAGCGCCGGCCGTGATATCGATCGGTTTGGTGCTCGTGGCCTGGGAACTGTACGCAAACATTTCCGGCATTAAGCCGACGGTTCTGCCGGCGCCCTCGCGCGTCTTCGAACAGGCGATGCTCAATCGGGAAGCCTTGGTCGACAACGCCATTCCCACGGTCCGCGCCACGCTGATCGGTTTTGCCTGTTCGCTCAGTGCCGCCTTCGCCCTGTCGATGCTGGTCGACTTCTTCCAGCCTTTGCGGCGAGCGCTGTTTCCCATCTTCATAGTCAGCCAGACTTTGCCGCTGGTCGCCATCGCGCCATTGGTGGTGCTGTGGTTCGGCTTCGGGCTGACGCCCAAGATCATGCTGGTGGCGCTGGTCACCTTCTTCCCGATGCTGGTCGCGCTGGTGCAGGGCTACGAGGCTACCGAGGTGGAGATCGGTCAGATGCTGCGTGCCATGGGAGCAGGGCGTTGGCGTGTCTTCATGCTGGCACGATTGCCTTCGGCGCTGCCTTATTTCTTCGCTGGCCTCAGGATATCCATCACCTATGCCGTCGTCGGCGCCATTTTCGCCGAATATGCGGGCGCGGCCAAAGGGCTGGGCATCTACATGCTCAACGCCAAGAACAATTTCCGTCCCGACCTGGTGCTCGCCGCCGTCTGCGTCAGCGCAGCGCTCACCCTTGTCCTGTTCGGGCTGACGATGCTGCTGCAGCGTCTTGCCATGCCCTGGGAACGAGCTGCTGGCAGGCAAGGCCCTGGAAAAGGTCCAGAAGCATGAGCCGGCTCGAATTGCGGCATGTTCGCAAGGCGTTTGGCGGGCTCGATGTGCTCGCCGACATTTCGCTTCGTGTCGATGCCGGCGAATTCGTCTCGATCCTTGGACCTTCGGGAGCCGGCAAGTCGACGCTGTTCCAGCTTCTGACCGGCGCCGAGCATGGCGAGGGTGAGATGTTCTTCGACGGCGTGCCGCTCGACGATCACGGCAGGCATTTCGCCTTCATGCCGCAGCGCGACGCGCTGATGCCGTGGCGGCGCATCCTCGACAACACCACGCTCGGACTCGAGGTGCAAGGCGTCAGCCGCAAGGCGGCACGGAAGCGTGTGGCTCCGCTGTTTGCCGAATTCGGCCTTGCCGGCTTCGAGTGGCACTTTCCAGCGCAGATCTCGGGCGGCATGCGCCAGCGCACGGCGCTTTTACGTACCGTGGTGCAGGAACGCGATATGTTGCTGCTCGACGAGCCGTTCGGCGCGCTCGACGCACTGACCCGTGCGGCCCTGCAGCGCTGGCTCGAACAGATGTGGCGGCACCACCACTGGACGGCGTTGCTGATCACTCATGACGTGCGCGAAGCCCTGTTCCTGTCCGACCGCATCTATGTGCTGTCCGCGCGGCCTGCCCGGGTCGTGCGTGAGATCAAGGTGCCGCTGCCGCGCCCGCGCGATTCCGCCAGCGCGGCCACGCGGCGGGCCGGGGCACTCGAGGCCGAGATTCTCGACATTTTGCTCAACCCCCAGCCATCCAAAGGACATGACCATGATTGACTTGACGCGCAGGCAAGCCCTGCTGCTCACCCTTGCCGGCAGCGTACCGCTGATCACCGGATCGAGCCGTTCCTTCGCGGCAACGCGGACGGTCACAGTCGCCCTCGACTGGACGGTCAACACCAACCACATCGGCCTGTTCGTCGCCCGCGATAAGGGATTTTATCGGGAAGCCGGCATCGAGGTCGACATCCTGCCCTACAGCGATACCGGTGCCGGCACGCTTGTCGCCAACCATGTCGCCGATTTCGGGATCAACGGCACCATCAGCCTGTTCACCCAGAAGACCGCGGGGGCCGATCTGAAGGGCGTCTATGCCGTCGTGCAGTCCGAGACAGGCCGGCTGGTGTTCAATGCCGCGCGCAGCGAAATCAAAAGCCCGAAAGATCTGGATGGCCTGACCTATGGCGGTTTCGGCAGCGCCTGGGAGACCGCGCTGATCTCGACCATCATCCGTCACGACGGCGGCAAGGGCGATTTCGAGACGGTGACGCTGGGCACTTCCGCCTACGAGGCGCTGGCCAACGGTTCGGTCGACTTCACGCTGGAAGTGTCGACCTGGGAGGGCGTCGAAGCCGAACTCAGGGGCGTTAAGCAGCGCAGTTTCGTCTATGCCGACCATGGCGTCCCCGATGAGCACACCACGCTTATCTCTTCGAGCGAAGCGTATCTCCAGGCGAACCCCGAATTGTCGTCATCCTTCATCCAGGCAACGCGGCGCGGTTACCAATTCGCCGTCGATCATCCAGGGGAGGCCGCCACGCTGCTGATAGCCGCCAACAAGGATGCCCTGACGAATCCGGCCTTGGTCCACGCCTCGCTGAAGGCACTGCTCGAGGGCAATTATCTACGCGGGCAAAATGGTGCCATCGGGACGTTGGACCCTGCCAAGATGGAAGCGATCGGCAACTACCTCTTCGCCGCCGGCATTCTGCGCGACGCCGACGGTAAGGTTCTGCCGCAGAGCCCGGATTTCGCCAGGTATTTCAGCAACGCATTTCTGGGGTAGCTGGCCAATCCCTTAAGGAGAGGATCAACTCGGGCGAAACCCATTCCTGGCGATCCTCGAAGCGGAGACAATCTGCACGGCCGTGCCTTGTGTCTCTTTCGGCGGCGCCGTCGCCGTTTCTGATGCCGATATGATCTTCTCGGTTAACCGCACAGCAATGGTTGCGTGCAAAGGTCCCTCCGAGGGATGATCGGGGTTCTTGCCTTGCTTGCACCAAAAAGCGAAACGCTTCCGCGCGTCAACCAGGGCGGGATGATATCCGAAGCGCGCAAGCGCGAGATCCTGGCCGACTTGCGCGAAGGCTTCTTTCGCATTTGTGCGCTCGCATGCGCCGCGCTGTTTGTGTACCGGGGCGTGTATCACTTCGTGCAGGATCCCACCCGGTTCAATATCGCGCTCGTGGCGGTCTCCGAGACGCTCACCTTTACCTGGCTGCTGCTATCGCGGCGGCCGGTGACGCGTGACTGGAGCCCGCTTGCGGTAGTCGCTTCGGTGACCGCCAGTTTTGGTGTCGCCTTGATCACCATGGAACCGGGCATCCCCATCATCCCCATCTATGTCGCCGCGCCGCTGCAGTTCCTGGCACTGTGGTTCGTCATCTGGGGAAAGCTGTCGCTGGGTCGTTCCTTTGCCATCCTGCCCGCCAATCGCGGCGTGATGACCGGCGGCGCCTACCGCCTGGTGCGGCATCCGATCTATGCCGGTTACCTTACCGGCCATGTCCTTTACCTGCTGTCGGCCTTTTCCTTCTACAATCTCGCCGTCTATGCGGTTATCACCTATCTGCAGGTGTACCGCATTCTGCGCGAGGAGGCCTTGCTTGCCGCGGAACCGGAGTACCGCTCTTATATGGAGCGCGTGCGCTATAGGCTGTTTTACCGGATATTCTGAAGGCCAGACTGTCACGCGAGAGTGGCCGGTCCTGTTTGATCCAGAGTTGGCCAACAGGGCTCCTTAGCGGCTAGTGGTCCGGAACTGCTCCGCAGGTGAGGTGCTGTATCCTGGCTGTTCGGTAGCAAGCAGCCTGGCACCAAATCATCGGCTCTCCAACAGCTGGCTCTAAATCGTTTTTTCTCGTAAACTTCTCAAAATATAGACATTGCAAACGTCTGCCATTAGATATTTTCTACAAGTATATTATATTTTTATTATCATTACCGCTTTCTTGTTTCGACAGTTAATACCATGCCGCTCACATGTATAGCGTGAATTGAAACTCAAAACTCTCTTCGACGTAGTTGCCATCGCAATCGGCTGCATGCCGACTGCCTAGCGCAACGACAACAGGAGAGTGTTATGGCCTTTACCATCAAGACAGTCGCCAGTGTGTTGGCGGGTAGTGCAATAGTCTTGGTTCTGTCCGTGCCAGCAAACGCAGCAGGTCTTGGCGTCGGTGTCGGCGCCTCGGTTGGCGGTAGCGGCGGTGTCAATGCCGGTGTCGGCGCCTCGGTCGGCGGCGGTGGCGGCATCAATGCCGGCGTCGGTGCCTCGGTCGGCGGCAGCGGTGGCGTCAATGCCGGAGCCGGCGCCAATGTCGGCGGCTCGAGGGGCGTCAGCGCCGGGCTCGGCGCGTCGGTCGGCGGCAGCAATGGCGTCAATGCAGGAGCCGGCGCCAATATCGGTGGTTCGGGCGGCATCAACGCCGGGCTCGGTGCCAATGTTGGCGGAACGGGTGGCATCAATGCGGGGCTTGGCGCCAGTGTTGGCGGCGCCGGTGGCATTGGTGTCGGCGCGGGCATCGGCAACGGCACCAATCCCAGCAATCCGTCCAACCCGAACAACCCATCCAATCCCAATCACCCCAACGTTCCTGGTGTCGTGGCCCAGATGTCAAGCTCGCAGGTGACGCGCATGAAGAAGCGCTGCGTCGATGTCCTCAGCAGCGAAGGGACCTATGACCGCGACTTGCGGCAGCTCTGCCTGCTGATCGCACGCCGCTGAGGCTGAGGGAGGTTGCGGAACCAGCCGTAGGCCTGACCGCACTCTCCTGGCCTCCGGCCGGTTGGTAAGCCCGCCGTCCAGGCGGGCTTTCTGCGTTGCGGGCTGTGTGTTCCGTAGCCGCAATAGTCCAGCGGAACGCCAGCCCCTCTAAAACGTTCATACCTTGCGACATCCGAAATGGCGCGATGTTGAACCAGCGCGAAAGCGCGCATTCAGGAGCAGGGAAGGCCATGGGTCTCGGAACGATACTTATCATTATTCTAATCCTCGCGCTGCTCGGCGGCTTCAGCGGTCTGGGCGGTGGCCCGTTCTACGGAACCGGTTACTATGGCGGTGGCGGTCTCGGACTTGTGTTGATCATCGTCATCATCCTTGTCGTCCTGGGACGCATCTAGCCGGCTCCTCTTGTGTCGCCGGCGTCGCGGTCCCGTGAGCGAACCCGCGCCGGCGTGCACTGGAATGTGATGGAAGCAGGCCGGCTTGTGATCATGCGCCCCGCAGGACGGCTGTATGGTGATTGCGGTCCACACCCCCCGTGGAAACAAGAGGAGAGGGTCCCACCCCTTCATCCTCCTCCAAGGCCCGCCCCGGTTCCCGGAGCGGGCTTTCGTTCTTCTGCAAAGCGATTGCCTTCGGTCTTTCTGCCGCTCTCGGCCACGGTCTTTTTTCTCCGTCATGACCGACCTGCCGCTGACGGGAAAGCCGTGGGCGTTCACGCTGGGCAATTACGCCGCCTTCTTCTCGCAGAATCTCTATCTGACGCTGCTGCCGGCTTCACTCCGCCTCGGCCTCGAGGTGACGGGCTATCGACGACTCGCTGATCGAAGCCGGGCGCTCGCTCGGCCTCGCGGCTGCGCCGGCCAGACGTTGAAAGTCATCGTCCAAAATACTGGCGCCGACAGGCTGGTGGAAGGTCAGGATGTGGTGCTGCGCTGGTCGCCGGAGAGCACAGTGCTGATTGCGGCGGCGGGCTGATCGTCGTTTCGGCTCTTGCCAGACCGCTGACAATGAGGAACGCATAGCCGGGCCCAAGTTAAGCCCGGAGCACCTTGATGACGCTTGACCTGACGGCCCGCGACCAATCCATGCTCGATGGCGAGCAAGGCCCAGCCGCGGCCGCCGCCATGAAAATCCTCGTCGCCTTCTCGAACGCGGTTGGGGCCGGCAGCCTGCTCGACATCTCAGGCGCCCATATCGATGGCTGTCTCTATCACGGCAAGGCAGGGCTCGATTTCGTCGAGCGGCTGGTCGAGGGAAGCGGACGTGTCCGGGTGCCGACGACGCTCAATGTCGGGTCGTTCGACCTTATTCATCCCGGCATGGTCAAGATGCCGGCGGCTGAAGAGATGCCGGCGCGGCGGTTGATGACGGCGCATCTGGAACTTGGCTGCCAGGCCACATTCACCTGTGCCCCCTACCAGACGCGGTTCCGGCCTGAATTCGGCCAGCAGATCGCCTGGGGCGAGTCCAATGCCATCGTTTTCGCCAATTCGGTGATCGGCGCTCGCACCAACCGCTATGGCGATTTCATCGACCTGTGCTGTGCCATGACGGGTCGCGCACCGGGCTGGGGCCTGCATCTCAGCGAGAACCGGCGCGGCCGCATCCTGTTCGAGCTGGATGTTGCCGACGGGGAGCCGAGCGACAGCCTGTTCGTCGGCGTCGGGCTGATCATCGGGCAAGCCAGTGGGGACCGCATTCCTGTGATCGTCGGTCTGCCGCAACCGCGCGACGAGGACCAGTTGAAGGCGCTGGGCGCGGCGGCGGCAACGACCGGCGCGGTGGCGCTGTTCCATGCGGTCGCGATCACGCCGGAAGCGCGGACGCTCGACGAGGCGTTCCATGGCCATGCGCCGGAAGAGACGATCCGCATCAGCCGCGCCGATATCGACCATGCGCTGGCCAGACTGTCTGGAGTGCCCGACGGCGCGCTGCTTTCAGCCGTGTCACTGGGCACGCCGCACTTTTCCCACCAGGAATGGATGCGCCTGTTGCCGCTGCTGCGTGCGGTGGCGCCGGGCAGGGGCATCCCGATCTATGTCAACACCGGCCGCGCGACGCTGACACAATTGCAGGAGGAGGGGGCATTGGCTGGCATGGAGGCGTTCGGCCTGGTCCCGGTCGCTGACACCTGCACCTATGTCACCTCGATTCTCGAGCGTCTCGACGGCGTGGTGATGACCAATTCCGGCAAATGGGCGCATTATGCGCCGGGCAATATCGGCGTGACCGTCGCCTTCGCCGAAATGAAGGATTGCATCCGCTCCGCCGCCGCAGGGCACGTCGTGCGGAGCGGCTCATGACGCGGTCGATTGAAGTGAAGGTCGTTGAAAGAGCCGGCACACTCCAACTGGCCGGTGCCGCCGAGGGCGAGGCGCTGGTGTTCTCGCAACCGCTCAGCTTCTGGGGCGGCATAGACGCCGAGACCGGCGACATAACGGATCATTCGCACCCAGGCCTTGGCCAGAATGTCTCCGGCAAGATACTGGTCATGCCGAGCGGGCGAGGGTCCTCGTCTTCTTCCTCTGTCTTGGCCGAGGCAATCCGCAGGGGCACGGCGCCGGCCGGCATTCTTCTGGAACGGCCGGACCCGATCCTTGCCGTTGGCGCCATCGTCGCCGAGTTCCTCTACGCGATCAGCATGCCGCTGGTGGTTTGCGACATTGGGGGCATTGTTTCCGGCGAGCGGATCGCGATCGATGTGGGCGGTGATGGCGGGGCGATTGTCCGCAAGGTCAGGAAATGAGCACGCGCTGATAGGGTGAGCGCTGCATCCGGCTGCCGCCTGCCTCTAGGACGCGCCAACCTACCGGCCGATCAGGCCTGTCATTACTCCAAATGATCTAACCGACACCGCCTAAATCCTTGTTTTGTGCGTGCCGAGCCAAGTGCTGCGCGCGCCTCAAATCTCCGGGATGTTCTCCTTGAAGATCACCTGCAGCCTCGGCTGGTGCAATTCATAGGGGAGGCCCCGGACGGCGTGGGTCAGGATGTTGAGCGCCTCACGGGCTTCGACGCGCGGGTTCTGGTCGATGACGGCGTCGAGCGTGCCGTCGAGCAGCAGTTCCTTGGTGCCGTCCGTCGCCTCGTGGCCGAGGAAAACCATGGATTGCGCACGGCCGCGTTCCTTCAGCGCACGCGCTATGCCGGTGTTGCCGGCGCCGACATTGTAGATCGCGGCAAGGTCGGGGTGGCGTTCCAGAAGGGCTGACGCCTCCGAATAGGCCTTTTCGCGGTCGTCGAGCATTTCGCGCATCTCGACGATCTCCAGATTGGGGGATTCCTCGGTCAATATGTGCCGGAAGCCCATCTCGCGTTCCTCGTGGCCACGATAGGACAGCGAGCCTGCAAACAGCGCCACCTTGCCGGGGCGCCCCGGTCCCATGAAACGGTTGAGCAGATAGCCGGCCAGCCGCCCGGCGGCGCGGTTGTCGATGCCGATATAGGCAACCCTTGGCACATGCAGGATGTCGGAGGCGATGGTCACCACCTTGACGTCGTTGGCCGATAGCGAGCGGATCGCCTCGCGCACCGTCGGATGGTCGAGCGCGATGACACCGACGCCTTGCGTCTGGCCGCGCAAATCCTGCAGCAGGCGGGCGAGCCGGTCGGGATTGAAGCCCTCTATGGTGGCGATATGGACGTCGAGATCGGCGCGCGCCAGGGCTTGTGCCTCGATGTGGCGGTGCAGCATCTTGATGAAGGAATTGGTGCCGGCCGGCAGCGCGAAGTCGAGCCGGATGACCTCGCCGGGCACCGGCCTGGGCGGAGCCCCGTTCGGGCCTTCGGCGATGTAGCCGAGGCGCTGCGCCATTTCGAGCACGATCTCGCGTGTGCGCGCCCGCACGCCGGGGCGATTGTTGAGCACGCGGTCGACGGTGGCGGCGGAGACGCCGGCTTCCCGGGCTATGTCGGTCAGGGTGGAACGCACCGTCTCATCTCCTCAATGCATCAGGGATGACGCAGTGCCGGCTGGCGGCTGATTGCGCCCAACGCCCCGCGATCCGCGATTCTGATGGGAAATGATGTATCCGGCCTTGGCCGATGCGCAAGCCGCCAAGCTAAATCAACTCGTCCGGCACGATCGCGTCGGAAAGGGAGATCACATTTCCCATCAAATCGGCGCATTCGGAGGGGTCTATGAACCCTGGTATGACGCATTTCCTCACTCTATGCGATGTTGTGATGTATTTTGATTATTAATGATGTTGACAGCCTTCTGATCCTGCCGTCAATATCCCTCATGGGCTCGTGGAGGAAACATTGGGCCTGAGGGAGGAATTCCAATGTCTGATTTGATCCGCATCTCGCGGCGCCGGTTGCTGGCGTCCGGAGGAAAGGCGGCGGTGTTCGTGGCCGCCGCAGGTATCGCTCCGCAATTCATTCGTCCCGGCCGCGCCTTCGCGGCCGATGCGCTCGCGCCTGGCATGATCGGCGGCCCGACGGGCTTCGACGGAGCCGAACGCTATCAATACGGTCCCGACACACCGGAGGGCCGCGCCATCGAGGCCGCCAAGGCTTTGAAGGGCGCCGGCAAGGCGCCGGCCAAGATCGTGCTTGGCCTGTCGGACGGCTCGATCGGCCAGCTCACCCAGCCTTTTCCGGCCGGGGCGCCGTCGATCAAGGAGCTGTGGGAAAAGGAAACCGGGATCCCGATCGAGATCGTCGGTCTGCCGAACGGCCAGGAATTCACCAAAACCATGCAGGACATCTCCACCAAGGGTGGGGCCTACGACATCTATTCGACCGAGTGGAATCGCCTTGGCGATCTCGCCGAGACCGGCGGCATCGCCAAGCTCGACGACTTCGTCGCCCAGTACAAACCCGAATGGGACGATCCCAAGACCGGCTATGTCGACGGCGCCAAGGGTGTATCGCTGCTCAACAAATATCGCGGCTCCAACTATGGCGTGTCGTTGGACGGCGACTTCCAAACCTGGGTCTATCGGACCGATCTGTTTGGTGACGAAGCCGAGAAGAAGGCCTTCAAGGACAAATACGGCTACGATCTGGCGCCGCCGAAAACCTGGAAGCAGCACGGCGATATCGCCGCCTTCTTCCAGCGTCCGGACAAGGGCCTGTTCGGCTCCACCGACCTGCGCAACCAGGGCTGGGGCTATACCAACTGGTACCAGCGCTATGTGTCGATGGCCTCGCCCAACCAGTTCCTGTTCGGCGACGACGGCAAGCCGCTGATCAATTCCGAGCATGGCATCGCCGCCACCAACGAATATGTCGAATCGCTGGTCCATCATTCGCCGGACGCGATCTCGTGGGGCTGGCCGGAGCAGTACGGCAATTTCGCCAAGGGGGGCGCGGCGATGACCTGTGCGTTCTCCAACCTGCCGAAATTCCTCGACAATGCCAGCAACAAGGACTCCAAGGTCACCGGCAAGATCGGCACGATGCTGCCGCCCGGCCGCGAGATCGACGGCAAACTCATCAGCCGCTCCGTGTTGTGGTTCTCGCTGACCGGCATGGTCTCGTCGCAGTCGAAAAACCAGGAGGTCGCCTATCTCCTGCTGCAATGGCTGGGCTCGGCCCGCATCTATGCCTGGATGAGCGCCAACCCCGGCGGCTATCTCGATCCGTTCCGGCTTTCGGACTTTTCCGATCCGCTGGTGCGCCAGACCTACCACGCCTACCACATGGACGTGGTGCGCGAGACGGTCGCCCGTACGGTGCCGACCATCAACTATCCCGGCGCCACCGCCTTCCACAATGCGCTGGACGAAAACCTGATGGCTTCGCTGACCAAGGCCAAGACGTCGGAGCAGGCGATGGCCGACACGGAAGCCGAGTGGAAGAAGATCGCCCGGCGCATTGGCGAGGACAAATTGCTCGAAGCCATCAGGACCAACAAGGAGGCATGGCCGACCGTTCTCGATCCGATCAGCTGATCCATCTCCCTGGATCAAAGCCGGAGGGGAGGAGCATCCGCTCTTCCCCGGCGCCACCAGCAAAAGCAGCCAGATGAAGCGTTCCGTCCCCTTCGAGATATTCCGCTACGCCGCGATCCTCGCGGCGATGGCCGTCACGCTGGTGCCGATCCTGTGGATGGTGTCGATGGCCTTCAAGCCGATCGCCGAATGGTCGGCGACGGGAGCGGACCTGACATGGTGGCCGAAGAACCCGACGCTCAGCAATTTCCAGTTCGTGTTCGGCGAGTCCACCAACAATCTGATCGTCGCGCTCGACCGCACCGCGCTGAAGCCGATCCTATCGTCGCTTCTGTCGGCGGTATTCGGCACCGCGATCGCCATGTCGGCGGGCACCGCCGCCGCCTATGGCCTGTCGCGCTTCGGCTCCGGCCAGAACCTGCCGCTGGCGCTGATCCAGCTCAGGCTGTTTCCGCCGATGGCCGTCATGATCCCCGTCATGATTATGTGGGCCTTCCTGAATTTCACCGACAGCTGGTGGGGGCTGGCGCTGATCTACGGCATCGTCACGCTGCCGTTCGCTTTCTGGCTGATGAAGACCTTCTTCGACGACATGCCGCGCGAGATCGAGGAGGCCGCCTTGGTCGAGGGCTGCTCGCGGCTGCGCGTCTTCACCCGCATCACGCTGCCGATGATGCGCGCGCCATTGGCGAGTGCTGCGCTGTTCGTCTTCATCCTCAACTGGTCGGACTATCTGATCGCGCTGCTTCTGACGACGCGCGAATGGGTGACGATCCCCGTCTACATGGCCTCGCTGTCCTCGTCGATGACCGGCCAGCTCTATGGCGCCAAGGCCGCACTCGGGCTGATCGCGGCGGTGCCGCCGGTCATCATGGGCATCGCCATCCAGCGCCATCTGGTGCGCGGGCTGACTTTCGGAGCGCTCAAGCAATGAGCGCGGTGGTTGCGACGATTTCGGAGGGTGAGATGGACGCGGCCCGCGCAAAGCCGGCGCTGCGCGACGAAGGCATGCGGCTGGGCTCTCGCCTGACCTTGCCGGCGCAGATCCTGGTGCTGTTCATCTCGGCCTTTCCACTCTTGATGCAGCTCTACATCAGCGTCACCGACTGGTCGCCACTCTCGGGCCTCGGCTGGTGGAACGCCTGGGAGATGTGGAACAGCTTCGCCAACTACACCGACCTTGCCGCCGACGCGCGCTTCTGGAGTGCGCTGAAGCGCACGGTCATCGTGATGGTCGTCTGCGTGCCGGCCGAGTTCCTGTTAGGCTTGGCGCTGGCGACGCTGTTCGCCGACGATTTTCCGGGCAAGCGCATCTTCTATTCGGTCCTCCTGATGCCGATGATGGTGGTGCCGGCGGTGGCCGGCTACATGTTCTTCATGCTGTTCCAGTCCGGCGGCCCGGTGAACGACATCCTGTCGGCAATCACGGGCACGCAAGTCACCATTGCCTGGCTGTCGGATCCGACACTGGCGCTGATCGCGGTGATGATCGCCGACATCTGGCAGTGGACGCCGCTGATGTTCCTGATCCTGCTGGCCGGCCTGGTCGGAGTGCCGGAGGACCAGATCAAGGCGGCAACGCTGCTCGGCGCCAATCCCTGGCAGCGCTTTACCACCATCGTGCTGCCGAAGATGAAGACGATCATCATCATCGCGCTGGCGATAAGGGTGATCGAGAACTTCAAGATCTTCGACACGCTGTACATCATGACCGGCGGCGGCCCCGGCGTCGCCACCGAAACGATCTCCGTCTACATCTACAAGGTCACCACGCAGGATCTGATCTGGGGCTATGTGGCGGCGATCGCGCTCGCCATCCTGGTCGTGCTCTCCATCGTCGCCGTGTTCGCCATGAAGCGCATGGCCCGGGCAAGGCAGGTGGCGGCATGAGCACGATCCAGCTCAAGCACCTCACCAAGACATTCGGCGACTTCACGGCGCTGAAGACCATGGACCTCGATATCGCCGATGGCGAGTTCATGGCTCTGCTGGGGCCTTCAGGCTGCGGCAAGTCGACGACGATGAACATGATTGCCGGAATGGAAGAGCCGACCAGCGGCAAGATCCTGTTTGGCGAGCGCGACATGGCCGGCGTGCCGATGGGCCGGCGCGGCGTTGGCTTCGTGTTCCAGAACTACGCGATCTTCACCCATATGACGGTGCGCCAGAACCTTGCCTACGGGCCAAGGATGCGTGGCGCCGCCACGGTCGAGATCGATCGTCGCGTCGGCACGATTGCCGAGCTGCTGCAACTGACGCCGCTGCTCGACCGCAAGGCCGACCGGCTGTCGGTCAACATACTGCAGCGCGTGGCGATCGGCCGCTCGGCAATCATGGAGCCGGCGATCTTCCTGCTCGACGAGCCGCTGTCCAATGTCGACGCCGCCTTCCGCGCGGTGATGCGCACCGAGCTGAAACAGCTGCAGCGCCAGTTCAAGCAGACCATGGTCTACGTCACGCACGACCAGCTGGAAGCCATGACCATGGCCGACCGTATCGCGGTCATGGACCACGGCGTGCTGCAGCAGGTCGGCACGCCGCTCGAGGTCTACAACAATCCGGCCAATGTCTTCGTCGCCCGCTTCATCGGCGCGCCGGGCATGAACCTGCTCAAGGGCCGACCTGCGGAGAGCGACCGGGGTCTGGTCGTCGATCTCGGGGCGCTGGGCATCACGCCGCCATTACCCGACGAGCTGGCGGCGGCCATGCGTGGCGCACGCGACGAGGTGCTCTACGGCTTTCGGCCGGAACAGGTGGCCCTGGCGGAGAATGGACGCGGGCTTGCCATGCCTGTCACTTTCGTCGAGCGCATCGGCGCGCGCACCATCGTTCACCTCGGCCAGGGCGACGGCGCCGTGAAAGCGGTCTTCGACAATGATGTCGGGCTGTCGATAGGGCAAACCGCGGTCGTCGCACCCGCGGCGTCGTCAGTGCGGGTCTTCGACGCCGTTAGCGGCCTTGCGATGAGAGCGGGTTGAGCCATGGCCGACATCGTCTTCCGCAATGTCACGAAACGCTACAGCACGATGCTCGCCGTCGACGACGCCTCGTTCACTGTCAACGACAACGAGTTCTTCTGCTTCTTCGGGCCGCCGCTGTCGGGCAAGTCGACAATCCTGCGCCTGGTGCTCGGGCTGGAGACGCCGGATGCCGGCGAAATCCTCATCGGCGGCAAGCCCGTCAACACGGTGTCGCCAGCAAAGCGCAATGTCGCCATGGTGTTCCAGAACTTGGCGCTGTTCCCGCATATGAGCGCGCTCGACAATGTCCGTTTCCCGCTGGTCGAGCGCCGGGTCGCCGAGGTCGATATCAAACGGCGCGTCGCCGATGTCGCGGCCAAGCTGCATATCGGCCATATCCTGCACAAGCCGCCGGCACTGCTTTCGGGCGGCGAGCGGCAGCGGGTGGCGATCGCCCGCGCCCTGGTGCGCGACCCCAACGCCTATCTGATGGACGATCCGATCTCGGCGCTCGACGCGCGGCTGCGCGAGGAAACGCGCGTCGAACTGAAGCGCATCCAGCGTGAGCTCGGCAAGACGCTGATCTATGTCACGCACGACCAGGAAGAGGCGATGTCGATCGCCGACCGCATGGCCATACTGGAAAGCGGAAGGATCCGGCAGATCGGCGCGCCGGCCGAGATCTATGATCGCCCGGCCAGCACCTACGTGGCGCGGCTGCTGGGGTCGCCTGTCATGAACATCCTCAAATCCGTTCAAGGCGAGGGCGGCATCGAGGCCGCCGAAGGCGCGATCAGCATCGCCGATCGCACGGCTCCGGCCGACGCCGTCGAGATCGGGCTGAGGCCGGAGGATATCAAGGTCAGGCCCTGGAGCGACACCGAGAAGGAGAGCCCCGGCCGCCCGGCGCGGGTGTTCGAGGTCGAGCCGCTTGGCGGCTATACCGTGGTGACACTCGCCGCCGGGCAAGCGCGGCTGAAGGCTTTGCTGCGCGGCCAGCCTGACATCAGGCCCGACGCGATGGTGGCGATATCCTGCGAGCCGGCGCGCGTGCATTATTTCGGACAGGGCGGAGGCGCGTTGGCAAGATGAACGCGGCCGCAAGGACAGGATTTTGGGGAGGAAGGCATGACAGGCAAGGGCTTCGAGCCGGATGTGAAGGTCCGCACGAAGGAATATCGGATCGGCTGCGTCGGCGCCGGCATGATCATGGCCGAATGCCATCTGGCCGCCTATAAGGACGCTGGCTTTCCGGTCGTGGCGATCGCCTCGCGTACCAAGGCGAATGCGCAAAAGGTCGCCGACCGTTGGGGTATCCCGACCGTCCACGACACCCCGGAACAGCTGATCGAGGATGCAGATGTCGAGATCATCGACCTCGCGTTTCCGCCGGACCAGCAGCCGGCGCTGATCCGCCATGCGCTGAAGCAGAACCACATCAAGGCGATCCTGGCTCAGAAGCCGCTGGCGCTGTCGGTCGAGGAAGCCGTCAAGTTGCGCGACGAGGCGGCGAAGGCCGGCAAGATACTCTCGGTCAACCAGAACATGCGCTACGACCAGTCGATGCGCGTGTTGAAGCAGCTCATCGACAGTGGCGCGCTCGGAGACATCGTCTTCGCGCAGATCGACATGCACGCCATTCCGCACTGGCAGACCTTCCTTCAGGGTTACGACCGGCTGACGCTTGCCAATATGAGCGTGCACCACCTTGACGTGCTGCGCTTCCTGTTCGGCGATCCCGATGAGATCACGACGCTGACGCGCAAGGATCCGCGCACGACATTCGACCATTCCGACGGCATCACCGTATCGACGCTGAAATTCCCGTCCGGCGTGCTCGCTGTCTCGCTGGAGGATGTGTGGTCCGGTCCGCGCCAGCAGGGCTACAAGGACGACCAGCACATCAACTGGCGCGTCGACGGCACCAAGGGGGTCGCCAAGGGCACGATCGGCTGGCCGACCGGTGCTGCTTCGACGCTGACCTATGCTTCGGCCGAAACGACCGGCGGCGAGTGGGTAACTCCAAGCTGGGAGACGATGTGGTTCCCGCATGCCTTCATCGGCGTCATGGAGCAGCTGCAGCACGCCGTGAAGACCGGTACGCCGCCGGCGCTCACCGTTGCCGACAACGTCAAGACCATGGCGCTGGTCGAAGCGGGCTATCGCTCGATGGCATCGGGCCGCACGGTCAAGCTTTCCGAAATCTCCACAAACGCAACTAACTGAAATCGCAGACAACTGAATCGCTTACAGGGAGGAATTCAAGATCATGATGCAGGCAGGTATTTTCACGGGCTATTTCCCGTACGGCCTCGAAGAGACGGCAAAGAAGATCCGCGGGCTCGGTTTCAACACGGTGCAGCTCGACCTGCACTTCAGGGATGTCGACCTGTCGGCTGGGCAGATCACCAAGGACAAGGCCAGGAAGGTGCGCGACGTCTTCCGCGACCACAACCTGCCGGTCTGCTGCGTGTCGGGCTACACCAACATCATCCATCCCGACAAGGCGGAGCGCGACAAGCGCGTCGGTTATCTCAAGGAGATCATCCGCAATGCGCGCGAGTTCGGCAGCCCTTACGTGATCTCGGAGACCGGCACCTACAACACCGAATCCGACTGGGTGCATCACCCCAAGAACAAGACCGAGGAAGGTTTTGAGGAATGCCGCAAGGTCATCGCCGATCTTGCCCAGACGGCTTACGACCATGGCGCGGTCTTCCTGCTCGAAACCTATGTCAACAACGTCGTCGGCTCGGTCGAGGAGACGGTGAAGATGTTCGCGCAGGTCGACCATCCAGGCCTTGGCCTGCTGATGGACCCGACCAATTATTTCGAGACGCACAACATCGACCGGATGGACCAGATCCTGAACCAGGTGTTCGACACGCTGACCGACAAGATCAGAATAGCGCATGCCAAGGACGTCAAGCGCTCAGGCGATGACAAGTCGGAGAAGCACGCCGACATCGGCGATGCCGACGCGATGGAAAGCCATACGTTCCGCGGGGTTGGCGAAATCGAACTGCCGGCGCCCGGCCTTGGCTCGCTGAACTACGACCTCTACCTCCAGCGGCTGGCCGAAAAGCATCCGAACATACCGGTGATCATCGAGCATCTGTCGGAAGACGACGTGCCGCGCGCCAAGACATTCCTCGACGGGAAATTCCGCGCCAACGGCCTGTGACGGCTAGCCGCGCCACCAGTGCACGGCGGCGCGGCTTCAAACAAGGGAGGAAAGAATGTTGAAATTCGCATTGAAATTGGCGGCCGCCGCGACAGTGCTCGCCGGCGTCGCCCTTGGCACGGCGGCGCAGGCGCAGGACGGCCAGAAGACCTTCTATCTCTTGTCGCATGGCGGTCCGTCGGATGCGTTCTGGATCGACTGGAACGCCGGTGCGACCAAGGCCTGCGACCAGCTCAAGGTAACCTGCAAGATTTCCTTCAGCGGCGGCGACATGGCGGCGCAGAAGGAAGCCTTCAACTCGGCGCTTGCCGCCAAGCCCGACGGCATCGCCACCACGTCCGCGCAGCCGGGCCTGTGGACGGAGGAGGTGAAAGCAGCCAAGGCGGCTGGCATCCCGATCGTGTTCTTCAACACCGACGATCCGGCGACAGGGCGGCAGGCCTATGTCGGCGCGGACCTGAAAGAAGCGGGTGTCATCTGGGCCAAATATCTGGTCGACCACAAGATGGTGAAGCAGGGCGACAAGGTTTTCCTGCCGGTCGAGGTTCCCGGCGCCAGTTACCAGCAGCTCGAGACCGAGGGCATCGCCAGCGTTTTCGATCCCTTGGGGATCAAATATGACGTGGTCGATTGCGGCACCGATCCGGCTGGCATCATCGCCAAGATGACCGACTACATGGTCGCCAACAATCCGCCGGCGATCATCGCGCTCGGCGATTCCGTCGCCGCCAGCGTCAAGCGCGTGTTCGATGGCGCCGGCGTGCCGGCGGGCAAGATCCCCGTCGTCGGCTGGGGCAATTCGAAGGAGACGGCACAAGCCGTCAAGGACGGCTTCGTCAATGCCGCCGCCTGGCAATATCCCTCTGCGCAAGGCTTCATGCCGGTGGCGCTGCTCGGGCTTGCCGCGTCAGGCGAGCCGATCGGCTACGACATCCACACTTTCGGTCTCTACGACGCCTCCAGCGTCGACCCGATTCTGAAGCTTTACGACAAGAAATGAGAAAAACAGCGCCCGCCGGAAAAGCGGCGGGCGTCTTTTCAAGCATGGTTCAAGCAGTCATGACAATTGCCGCAGAAGACGAAGTGCCGGGGGTGAAACGCAGATCGCGCCTGCTGCGCTCGCCGCAATTCTCCTCCTTCGTCATCCTCCTCATTTTGCTGGCGGTATTCGCGGTCGCCGACGCCAATTTCCTGTCGTCGCTCAACATCTCCAACATGATGGCGTTCCTGCCCGAGCTCGGCATCATCGCACTCGGCATGACGCTGCTTTTGACGGCAGGCGAATTCGATCTTTCCGTCGGCGCGGTGTTTGGGCTGGCGCCGGTGGTGGTGATGCTGCTGGTGCAAAATGGCGGGGTGGATATAGGTGTCGCGCTTCTGGCCGGGCTGCTGCTTTGTATCGCGATCGGCGCGATCAACGGGCTGATCGTCACCAAGATCGGCATCTCCTCCTTCCTGGTGACGCTGTCGATGTTGCTCGTCGTGCGCGGGGCAGCGCTTTACATTACGCAAGGCTTTCCGCTGAAATCCTGGGACCAGCCGGGCTTCTTCGTGACGCTGCTCGCCGGCAGCTTCAACATCGGCTCGTTCCGCTTCTACACCTCGCTGTGGTGGTTCATCGGCCTCTCGCTGTTTGCCATCTACATCCTGCGCTACGCCAAGCTCGGCAACTGGATCAGTGCCATCGGCTCCAATCGCAACGCGGCGGTGGCGCGCGGCGTGCCGGCCGATACGGTCAAGATCTGGCTGTTCATCGCGACTTCGGTGCTGGCCGGCCTTGCTGGCATGATCAGTGCCTTCCGCATCTCGGCCGCGTCACCGGTGGCCGGCACCGGCTATGAGCTGGAAGTGATCGCCATGGTGGTGGTGGGCGGCACGGCGCTGACCGGCGGACGAGGCACCATCCTCGGCACCATCGTCGGCGCGCTGATGCTGCGCGCCATCCGCAACGGCATCGTACTGATCGGCGTGCCGGGGCTCGCCTACAACATCTTTGTCGGCCTCATCATCCTCGCCATGCTCATCCTGCACGCTTTGCTGCAGAAGAACGCCGCAAGGGGCTGACGATGGTGCAAGAAGTACTTCGGCTGCAGAAGCTGCAAAAGTCCTTCGGCAGCGTGCGCGCGCTGAAGAACGCCTCGCTGACACTGCGGGAAGGCGAGGTGGTGGCTCTGCTGGGCGACAACGGCGCCGGAAAATCGACGCTGATCAAGGCGATCTCGGGTGTCTTCCCTGTCGATCGTGGCGACATCTTTGTACGCGGCGAAAAGGTTTCGATCCGCTCGACTCGGGATGCGATGGACCTCGGCATCGAGACCATCCATCAGGACACCTCACTGGCGCCTGATCTCAGCATCGCGCGCAATCTTTTCCTCGGCCGCGAGCCGGTCAACTTCGGCTGGCTCGGCGTGTTCGCGCCGCTCGATCTCGCGAAGCTGCGCAAAGCCGCTTCCGAACTCCTCAAGCGCGTCGGCATCTCGAAGAAACTCGACGCTGATGCGCTGGTCTCGACGCTGTCGGGCGGCGAGCGGCAGTCGATCGCCATCTCGCGCGCCATGCAGTTCGCCGCCAAGGTGATCATTCTCGACGAGCCGACCAACAATCTCGGCGTCGAGGAAACCCACGGTGTGCTGCGTTTCGTCAAGGAGGTACGCGACGCCGGCCATTCGGTGCTGCTCATCACCCACAACATCCACCATGTCTTCCAGGTCGCCGACCGCATCGTCGTGATGCGGCGCGGCGAGATCGTCGCCGAACAGACGGTCGCCGACACCGACCTCCTGACCGTGGAAAGCATCATCACCGGCGCCGACATGTCGGCCTTGCTCAAGGAGGCGAGGGCAAAGTGAAGGGCGTCGCATGGTAGAGCTTTACGGCAAGACGCTGTCGCGCCGGCAAGTGGCCGAGCGGTCAGGCCAGCTGTCGCAATTCGCGGGCGTGCGGCTGATGACGCTCGGCGACGGGTTGGAGCGCGGCATCCGCATGCTCGAATTCCGCACCGGCTCGGGCCTGCGCTTCACCGCGCTCGTCGACCGGGCGCTCGACATCGCCGATTGCGACTTCAAGGGCCAGGCGATCGGCTGGCATTCGCCGAGCGGCTTTCGCCATCCGGGCTTGCACGACTATGAAGGGGAAGCGGGGCTGGCCTGGGCGCGGTCCTTCTCGGGCCTGCTCGTCACCTGCGGCCTCGACCACATTCTGGGGCGGGAAGAAGTGCCGGCCGAGAGCTACAACTATCCGGGGAAGAAGACGGTGCTTCATTCGCTGCATGGTCGTGTCGGTACCATCCCGGCGCGGCTGACCGGCTATGGCGAGCGCTGGGAGGGCGACCGCTGCGTGCTGTGGGCAGAAGGCATCGTGCAGCAGTCGGCGGTGTTTGGCGAGGATCTGCATCTCACTCGCCGCATCGAAGCCGATGTCGGGGGTAACGAGATCCGGCTTTCGGACCATGTCGTCAACCACGGCTTCAACCGCACCCCGCATATGTATTTCTACCATGTCAATGTCAGCCATCCCTTGCTCGACGAAGGCTCCCGTTATCTGGCGCCGATCCGCGACGTCGTCTGGGCCAGCCATGCCGGCGAGCGCTACGAGGCGCAGAGTGTCGGCTATCGCACGGCGCCGGCACCGCAACGGCACTTCAGGGAGCAGGTCTGGCAGCACGAAATGGCCGCCGACGCCCATGGCGAGGTTCCGGTGGCCGTCGTCAACGACCGGCTCGGTCTCGGCTTCGAAGTGGCGACCCGCAAGGACCAGTTGCCGTGTGCCTACCAATGGCAGAATTTCCAGGCCGGGCAGTACGCGCTGGGGATAGAGCCATCGACCCACCATGTGCTCGGCGATCTCGCTGCCCGCGAGCGCGGTGAGATGATCTGGCTGGAGCATGGCGAAAGCCGGGCCTACGACGCGGTGTTCCGCGTCCTCGACGGCAAGGAGGAAATCGCTGGCGCCGAAGCCAGGATCGCGGATATCGCCCGGCAGCCCGAGCAGGATTATCCTCAGCCTTCAGAAAATTTTCCAAGACTGGCCGGCAGGACATGAGCGCGACATTTATTCAAAGCAAGCCCTCCGGCCGGCGGACCGGATTGCCAGCGCTGCGCGACGATTGGAGGCCAATTTGACGACGATGGCGAAAAAGCGCGACTACAGCCTGGTCGGCGAAAGCACCAGGGCAGCGATCGAGACCGGGCTTGCCTCGGCCGAGTGGTACCACACCGACGTGCCGCGCAAGGCGATGAAGGAGTTGATGCAGCGTTCCGACGGCCCGGCGATCCGCGACACCATCATCTGGATTGTCGCGATCCTGGGCTCGGCCGTGGGTATCGTCCTGTTCTGGGGTTCGTGGTGGGTGGTGCCGTTCCTGTTCGTCTATGGCGTGCTCTACGGCTCGTCGAGCGACTCACGCTGGCACGAATGCGGCCATGGCACGGCTTTTCGCACGCGCTGGATGAATGATGTCGTCTACCACATCGCCTCGTTCATGCTGATGCGCAATCCCGTGCAATGGCGCTGGAGCCATGCCCGCCACCACACCGACACCATCATCGTCGGCCGCGACGCCGAGATCGCGGTCATGCGTCCGCCGGACCTGTTGAAGGCGGCGCTCGCCTTCACCGGCATTCTCGACTTTCGCTATTCGCTGCCGACGCTGGTGCGGCAGGCATTCGGGACGCTGTCCGACGAAGAGAAGAGCTATATCCCCGAGATGGAACAGCATAAGGCCGTGGTCGCGGCCCGCTGGCATGTCGCGATCTATGTGGCGACGATCGCCCTCGCGATCGCGCTGAGGTCATGGATACCGCTGGTGCTGATCGGCCTGCCGCGCCTCTACGGCACCTGGCACATGGTGACGACTGGCCTGCTGCAGCATATCGGGCTCGCCGACAATGTCGTCGACCATCGGCTGAACACGCGCACCGTCTACATGAACCCGATCAGCCGGTTCATCTACTGGAACATGAATTACCATGTGGAGCACCACATGTTCCCGATGGTGCCGTATCACGCGCTGCCCAGGCTGCATGAACTGATCAAGCACGATCTGCCGAAGCCCAATCCGTCCATGTGGCACGCCTACCGCGAGGTCTGGCCGGTCCTGCTCAGGCAGCTGAAATACGAGGACTATTACCTTAAGCGCGAACTGCCGCCGACGGCCAGGCCCTATCGCGGTGAGTTCCACGAGGTCGATATGTCGGCGGCGGCCGAGTAGCGATCGCGAATGTCCGCAGGAGATAGAGATGGCCGATTGGGTTGAAGCGTGCGCGGTGGACGATGTCGAGGAAGAGGATGTCATCCGCTTCGACCATGGTGGGCGGACCTTCGCGATCTACCGCTCGCCGGATGACGAGTTCTTCGCCACCGACGGTTTTTGCACGCATGAGAAGGCGCATCTGGCCGACGGGCTTGTCATGGACGACATCATCGAATGCCCCAAGCACAATGGCCGCTTCAACTACAAGACCGGCCAGGCCAAGGGCGCGCCGGTCTGCGTCAATCTCGCGACCTATCCGGTGAAGATCGAAGCCGGCAAGGTGATGATCCAGATCTGAAGCGGGGGTAAGATCAATCGATCCGGCACCGCGACGGCAAACAATAGAGGGGAACGCTTCAATGAGCCGAAAGAGACCGACCGTCGCCGATTTGCGCGCCATGAAAGGCAAGCGTCAGCTGACCATGCTGCGCGTGCTCACCCTGGACGAGGCGGAAGCCGCCGAACGGGCAGGGGTCGACATCGTCTCGGTGCCGCCGGAACTGGTGCTCAACCCGCAATATCGCGATGCCGCTCCCAGCCTGTTCACCATGCCGGGCGAGAATTTCTTCGAGATCGGCACCGCTGACGATTTCGTCCGCTGGGCCTTCCGGCTCTACAAGGCGAGCGCCGACGCCGTCTATTGCAGCGCCGGCTACGCCACCATCAAGCGGATGGCCGATGACGCCATTCCCGTCATCGGCCATGTCGGCCTCATTCCTTCCCGCGCGACCTGGACCGGCGGCTTCAAGGCGGTCGGCAAGTCCGCCGATACGGCGATGCAGGTGTTCGAAGCGGTCAAGCAACTGGAGGCTGCCGGTGCGATCGGCGCTGAGATCGAGGTGGTACCAGTCGAGGTGGCGAAGGCTATCTCTGAGCGCACCTCGCTGATCATGCTGTCGATGGGCGCGGGCACCGGCTGCGACGCGCAATATCTGTTCGCCGACGACATTCTTGGCCAGAACCGTGGCCACATGCCGCGCCACTCGAAGATCTACCGCAATTTCGCCGCCGAATACGATCGGCTTCAGGCGGAGCGGGTGGCGGCATTTTCCGAATATGTCGCCGACGTCAACAGCGGCGCCTATCCCGAGGACCGGCACATCGTGCACATGGACCCGGCCGAGCTAAAGCTGTTTCTGGACAAGGTCGGCCGGGGCTAGGATCGTTTGCCATTTGCCGCCGGTGAGCGCCGCGTGGAGTGCTTCCGCATCGACGCCGAGCGGCCGGTCCTCCTCAAGCGCGGGGACGAGCGTGCGTATCGCGGTGTGGACGGCTGATGTGCGTGGCGCCAGCGTCAATCCCTCGCGCAGGTCGACGGCTTGCGCCGCCGCCATCAACTCGAAGGCGATCAGCCGCCGCCACAGCGCGATCATGTCGGCGCATTTCGAAACCACCAGCGGCGTCTGCGTGGCGTGATCCTCCACGCCTTCCGAAACCGGCAGGAAATCGAGCATCACCGGATTGGCCTTGTGGCGGATGGCGGCCAGGATCGACGTCACCGTCTTTTGCAACGGCACCAAACCAGCCGAGGCGCCACCGACCGGCGACAGGTATTTGGGCAGGCCGTTGCGGCCCGGGCCGGTGAGCTGGATGAAGCGGGCGGCACTGGCGGCCGCACATTGAGCGATTGCCAGGCTTAGCGTCTCGAAGGCGAGCGCCAGCGAAGCGGTGTGAAAGTTGCCGGTCGACAGCACCAGCTCGTCGTCGCTCAGAACCAGCGGGTTGTCGGCGGCGGCATTGAGTTCGGTCTCGACGGCGCGTCTTGCCTGGCCGATCGCCTCGATCAGCGCGCCATGGATCGAGGGCATGCAGCGGATCGACAGCGGGTCCTGTATGGTGGTGGGCGCGGGCGCTTCGTCGCGGGCGAGAAGATCATGCAGCGCCTTGGCGGCTGCCTGCTGGCCGGCGGCGGGCCGCGCCATGTGCAGGCGGGGGTCCAGGATGGTGCGGTTGGCGCCGAAACCTTCCATGGTCAGCGCGCCGGCCTGGTGCTGCTGGGCAAGAGCCGACAGCGCGTCCGTGACCGCAAGCGCGCCGCCGCCGGCGGAGACGGCGGAAGCGTTGATCAGCGACAGTCCATCCTTGGGCGCCAGGCCGATGGGGCCGAGGCGGGCCATCATCAGTGCCTTGACCGCTGGCATGCGCCTTCCCTGATAATCGGCTTCACCTTCGCCGATCAGCAGGCGGGCGATCGCGGTCATCAACACCAGGTCGCCGGCGCCAATCGAGCCGAGCGACGGCATCACTGGATGGACGCCGGCGTTGAGGACTTCGATCAAGGCAACGAACACGGCGGGCGACAGGCCGGAGCCACCGGCCGACAACATTGTCAGACGGGCAAGCATGGTGGCGCGCACGGCCTCGACGGGCAGCGCTTCGCCGACCGCCCCGCTGCGCCCCTCGAGTAGCTGGCGCTGGAAGGCGCTGGCGTCACCCTCGACCGATGTGCGAAGATTGGCGCCGAGCCCGGTGTTCAAGCCGTAGATCTGCTGGCCGGAGGCCGCCGCCTGGTCGAGCACCTTTCGCGCCTTCTCCAGCCTGCCGATGACATTGGCTCCGATCTCCACCTTGCGTGCCTCGCGGGCGACGGCGGCGACATCGTCGACACTGACGCCGGCCCCGGTGAGGACGAGCGCGCTCATGCGAAGCGCAGCCTTTGGCCGATGCCTTGCGCCTGCGCCTTGGCCAGCATCGCCTTGCCGAGCGCAATGTCGGACAGCGACAGGCCGCGATGCCAGAAGAGGATGGTTTCGTCGTCGCTCTGCCGTCCCGGCCTGAGGCCAGCGGCGATCTGGCCGAGTTCGGCATGCAGCGTCGTCTCGCTCAGTCGCCCGGTCTCGACATGCGCACGCAGCGAGCCGAACTTGCCGCCCTTGCACTGGCCCCAGTCGTCGACGACCATCTTCTGCATGATGTCGGTCAGCGACAGCTCCACGGCGCTCATCGTGCCATAGGGAACGACAAGCGCGCCCGGCTTGATCCATTCTGTCTTCAGCAGCGGCTGCGGCTCGGGCAGGCGTGAGGCTTCGACGACGATGTCGGCGCCCTTGACGCAACTCTCCCAGTCGGCGACCGCGGTGACGGGCTTGCCGAGGTCGGCGGAGAGTTTTGCGGCAAAGCCATCGCGGCTTTCTGGGCGACGCGAATGGACGCGGATCTCATCGAAATCGAAGAGATGGTCGAGCAGGCGCACATTCCAGTACGCAGTGCCGCGCGCGCCGATATGGGCGAGCACCTTCGCGTTCTTGCGTGCCAAGTGCTTGGCGCCGATGGCGGTGATGGCGCCGGTGCGCATGTCGGTGATGACCGTGGCGTCGAGAATGGCGCGCGGCGTGCCGGTGCGTGGATCGAACAAATTGAGGATGCCGAATTCCGACGGCAGGCCGTGAAGATAATTGTCGACATAGTCGCCGACGATTTTCACGCCGGCCGTATCGAGCGGCGCGACGTAGCCGCGCAAGACATTGAAATGGCCGTGGAAGGATGGGTCGGGTTCGAGGTGGACACGCGGCTCGATCACCGTCTGGCCCTTGCCTTGCGCAACGAGCCCGGCCTCGACGGCGCCGATGATCTCGCCATCGGCCATGGCAAGCGCTTCGATATCGAGGGCGTTGAGGTAGTCGATATAGATAGGCTTCATGCGCGCACGGTTCCTGTTGTTTAAGACCGAGGCCCATTCATTCCATAACAGGCGGCGATACGACACGAAAGTTTGTTGGTCCATCTCTGGACGCAGTTGGCTAAATGTTGTTGAAACCGACCCGACATGACGGCCATTCCCGAAAATGAAGCCTTGCCCGAGACAGCCACGAATTCGCGGCGCGTGGCGCTGATCGTCGCCATCGCCTTCTTCATGCAACTGCTGGATTCGACGATCATCTCGACGTCGCTGCCGCAGATGGGCGCTTCCTTCGGCGTGCCGGCGGTGGCGATGAGCATCGGCATCACCGTCTACATGCTGACCATGGCCGTGTTCGTGCCGCTGTCGGGGTGGCTCGCCGACCGGTTCGGCGCGCGTAACATCTTCCTCGCAGCCATCGCGCTGTTCACGCTGGCGTCGCTCGCCTGCGGCTTCTCTGGAAATTTGACCGAATTCGTCGTTGCCCGTGCCGTGCAGGGCCTGGGCAGCGCCTTGATGACGCCGGTCGGCCGCATCCTGGTCCTGCGCAACGCGTCGAAATCCGAATTGCTCAACGCCACGGCGCTTATCACCTGGCCGGCGCTCTTCGCGCCCGTGGTCGGCCCGGTGCTTGGCGGTTTCATCACCACCTATCTGTCCTGGCACTGGAATTTCTTCATCAACATCCCGCTCGGCGCGATCGGGCTGGTGTTGGTCGCCCGCTTCATACCGGGTGATCGTGAAGCCGATCCCAAGCCGCTCGACTGGCCGGGGTTTTTCCTGACGTCGCTGGGGCTCGCCTGCCTGCTCTATGGCCTTGAGCGCATCGCGCATCCGGAGGATGGGGCCTTGCCTACGGTGGGGCTGATCGCGGCGGGGATCCTCGTCGGCTGTCTAGCGGTGCGGCATCTGCGCCGCGCGCCGCATCCGCTGCTCGACCTCTCCTCGTTCAAGGTGCAGACCTTCGCCATCTCGACGCTTGCGGCCGGCACCATCTTCCGGGTGGCGATCAACGCCACGCCGTTCCTTTTGCCGCTGCTGTTCCAGGTCGGCTTCGGCCTATCGCCCGTCGATGCCGGCATGATGGTCCTGGCCTATTTCCTCGGCAATCTCGGCATGAAAACGGTGACCACGCCGACGCTGCGTCGCTTCGGCTTCCGCTCGGTGATGGTCGTCAACGGCATCATCGCCTCGGTGTCGATCATGGCCTGCGCGGCGATCTCGCCGCAGACGCCGCAGGCGCTGGTGGTGGCGCTGATGCTGATCGCCGGCCTGTCGCGCTCGATGCAGTTCACGGCGCTCAACACGCTGGCCTTCGCCGATATCGCCGCCGCGCAGCGTAGCTCCGCGGCGACCTTGTCCTCGATGCTGCAGCAGGTGGCGATGCTGTTCGGCGTCGCGGTGGCGGCGGCGATCCTCAACCTGTCGCAGATCGCGCGAGACCGGCCGGCGCTCGACCTCGTCGATTTTCGAGCAGCCTTCCTGCTGATCGGCGTCATCGGGCTGGTGGCGTCGTTCCGTTTCCTGGTGTTGCCGAGAGGTGCCGGCGCCGAAGTCTCCGGCCACGTTGCCGGGAACTGAATCGAGTTTTCCGCCAGATCGCAGGGTTAAATTCCATCTTCGCCTTTTCGCCTTGGTGTTGTGCTTTCGCGAAGCGCCGAGACGGTGCAAACAATGGCCAAAAGTGCAGGAGTTTCCGGGCATTGCGCCAGATTCGGCAATCAATGCGTCCACTTTGCGAATCTCATCGCCAGCCTACGTTTTGAACGCGGATTCATTTGACGAAGCGGCGTTGAGCCGATTAGCTTTCTCTCCAGGGGTGGCAGCGCTGCCACCGGGGTGAAAGCAGACAATGAACATGGCCGGCTGGCTGAACTTCAGAAGCCTGAATCAGGAAGGCATTGTCTTTGCCATAGCGGTGGTGCTGTTCGTTGCCGCGGCTATAGGCCTGCCAGGCTTCATCGATGCCAACAATCTGGTCGCCATTATCCGCTCCGTCTCGGTGCTGGGTATACTGGCGCTGGGCATGGCTGTCGTCATCATCGGCCGCGGCATCGACCTGTCGGCGGTTGCGATCATGGCCATGTCGGTCGCCTGGTACCTGCAACTGCTCAACAGCGGAACGCCGGACGGGCTCGCCTTCGCCTATGTGCTGGCCGGCGTGCTCGCCATCGGCCTGCTCAACGGCTTTCTCGTCGCCTACGCCGATGTACCGGCGATCTTCGTCACGTTGGCGACCGGCTCTTTCGTCTTCGGCTATGTCCGTTCGCAATTGATCACGCAGGACGCCGTGCCGGTGCCGCAGGGCCATTGGGTGGAACTGCTCGGCGGTCTGCGCTTTCTCGACGTCCCGATCGAGGTGTTCGTCTTTGCGGGGCTGGCGTTCCTGTTCTTCCTGTTCCTGCGCTGCACCAAATGGGGCCGCTACATCTATTTCGCCGGCGACAATCCGGTCGCGGCGCGCAATATCGGCATTCCGGTACGGCCGATGCTGGTCCTGCGTTACGTGCTCTCGGCATTCGTCGCCCTGATCGCCGGCCTTTTGACCGCGGCCAGCCTGCATTCGATCAACACGCGTGTCGTCAATTCGACGCTGCTTTACGACATTGTGCTGGTGGCGGTGATCGGCGGCATCGGGCTGTCGGG
>NZ_VFVO01000023.1:0-66214 GCF_006442875.1 Mesorhizobium sp. B2-3-15
GCTTCGGTCCGTTCGGGGGCAGGGGCGGCGGCGGCCGCGGTGGACCTGGCGACTTCTTTCGCGCCGGGCGCATGCTGGCCGACGGCGACCTCAAGCTGATCACGCTGTCGCTGCTGGCCGAGGCGCCGCGTCACGGCTACGACATCATCAAGGCGCTGGAAGAGCGCACCAGCGGCATCTACACCCCGAGCCCGGGCGTGGTCTACCCGACGCTGACCTTCCTGGAAGAGGCTGGCTATGCCGTGTCGTCGAGCGAAGGCAACAAGAAGGTGTTCTCGATCACCGAGGCCGGGCAGGCGCATCTGGCCGACAATCGCGAGATGATCGACGGCGTGCTCGATCATCTCGAGCGGTTCGGCCGCAAGATGGCCAAGGCGCGCGACTGGTTCGGCTGGAACGACGACGGCGAGGATCGTCGCGGCGGCCGGGGTGGACGTGGCGAGCGCTCCGAAACGCGCGACGAATTCCGCGCCATCCGCCACCGGCTGCGCGCGGCACTCGGCGAGATCGTCGATGCCCCGGCCGAAAAGCAGGCCGAGGCGATCGCCATTCTGGAAGCCGCCGCCGAAGCGCTGGAAGCGCTGACACATCGCTGAGCCCACGATGCGGCGCGTCTCCTGAAGCGCGAAAGCTCAACAAAAAGCCCGGGGAGATCCGGGCTTTTCTCGTCAGGGCAGGTCGGCATCATTCCTTGCCGACATATTCACTGATCAGCTTCTCGTGCGCGCCTTCTCGATCTTGGCCGTCTCGGCGGAGATGCGCTCGTCGGTGCGGTACTTGACCAGGTTCACGAGGCTGCCGGTGAGCAGCAGGATGCCCATGGCCAGTAGCCGATAGCAGGAATGAACCTCGTTCAAGACCTTTTGAACACTGTTCACGATACCCTGGATGTGGTAAACGAAGCAGCGTCGGGTCGAAAACAGCAGGTCATTTGCTAGGCGCGCTCATTCAGAAGGAAAGCATGGCACTCGACAAGGAAGAGACGGGCGAGCGGGTGCTGGCCATTGCCGAAGCGCTGCTCAACGAGGGCGGCAGGGACAATCTGAAGGCCAGGACCATTGCCGAACAGGCGGGCATCTCGGTCGGCTCGGTCTACAACCTGTTTTCCGATCTGGACGGGGTGCACCGCGCCGTCAACATGCGCCTGCTCGACCGGCTGGGGGGCGCGGGCGCCGCGGCGATGGCCGAGCTTGCCAGGCGTGGTATCACCGACGTGCGCCAACGGCTGATGGCACTGGCAGGCGCCTATGTTCGCTTCGTCGAGGCGCATCCCGGCAGCTGGCCGGCGCTGCTTGCCTTCAACAGGCGGCGTCCGGTGCTGACCGAGCCCGACGTCTACGAAGCGCGGCTCGACCGGCTGTTCGAGATCATCGCCAGCGTGCTTGCCGATGGCGGCTTCGATCTCGACGAGGACACGCGCCGGATCGCCGCGCGAACCCTCTGGTCAAGCGTACATGGCATCGTCACCAGCGGTTATACGGCCAGGTCCGACCGCCGCCAGGCCGATGAGATCGGCCAGCAGATCGAGCTCCTGGTCTCCGTCTTCATCAGGGGACTGGAACGCGGCGGCACATTCGCGCATGCTGGAGGAACAACGTCGTGAATCGCACGCGAACCGCGATCGCCGGCGACAGGGAGATTTGAGCGATGTCTTTTTTGAAGCGTCTTTTCGGCGGCGGCGGTGGCGGCGAAGCGGCCGAGCCTGGAAATGCCGCGCCCGCCAAGCAGGTCGAGCACAAGGGCTTCACGATCAGCGCCACGCCCTACAAGGCTGATGGCCAGTACCAGACCTGCGGCGTCGTCTCCAAGGAGGTCGACGGCGTTGTGAAGGAGCACAAATTCATCCGCGCCGACCGTTTCGCCGGGCTGGACGACGCCGTCGACATCTCGATCAAGAAAGGCATCCAGCTCGTCGACGAACAGGGCGAGCGGATTTTCGGCTAGGGCATGCCGTTCCCGAAGCGAGCCTGGGGTGCGCGTAAGAGGACCGAACCCTCGAGCACCGCGGTCGAAGCGCTCGAGGTCCTTACGTCAGCCGGTTCGCATCCAGATGGGTATTATCCACGCTTGTGGATGACGCCGTAAAGCACGTTGCGGTTCTCCCCGAAGTAAACCTGCGCGTCGACGGCGTTGCGGTCGACGCTGGCGTTGATGATGTTCCACATGTCGACCTCCGACCGCAGCAGCAGCACCCAGTCCATGAACGTTTCCCGGTAGCCGGCGTCAGGAGTGCCCTCGGCGTAGTTGGCGAACAGGAAGGTCCCGTTCGGCTTCAGCATCTGCAGGCAGGTCTTGGTGAGTTTCACGGCGACGTTGTGCTGGAGGTAGTCGTAAAGGCCGGAGGCATAGATGAGGTCGAACTTGCCGAGCTTGTGGCTTCTGGTGAGCACAGTGCGCACCGAGCCGTCGATGGCCTCGACCGCGGTGCCCTGGAAGTCGCGCGCGATCAGTCCGACGCTCTGGGGATCCTGGTCGAGCGCGACCCAGCGCTTGAGGCCGCCCTCGGCCAATGCGGCCGAACGGTTCGCCTCGCGCAGATGGCCGGCAGCGATCGCCAGGACTTCCGTTTCGGGCCCGTTCCTGGCCGCGGTTTCATCGACATAGCGGGTCAGCAGATCGCGGCGCTCGCGTGCGGCGACGCATGACGGAACGTTCTGGGTGTGGCTGTAAAGCGCCTTGCCGACCTCCGAGGCGCTTGCGACGCTCTCGGCAACATGCGGGTCGCAATAGATGTAGTCGAGCAACTGCGCGTCGCCGGAATAACCCCTGGGCTTGGTGAAGGACCAATGTGTCAGCGGATCCTCCAGAAAGTACTTCTGGATCGGGTGGTTCTGCGCCACCGGTATCAAGGCCTGCCAAACGTCGGGATGGACCTTGGCGCGCAGCGCGTTGAGAAGCGACAGCAGGCGGCGGACGATCTCGGCGGGAAATTTTTGCTGCTCGACCTGTTGCTGTGTGGCGTGGAGGATGAGCGCCAGCTCCGCGCGAGCGGTTTCGAACGCTTCGCCATGATGCTCGGGCTTTCCTCGACGGAGACCACCGGCGATCGCTTCAGCAGTAATCAGACTCTGGCCGTCGAAGACAGTTTGCACACCAAGGCTCCATAGTTAACAGTCAGTTAACTTATTGCGTAGAATACTCGATTTGCCAACGGCGGCTCCGTTGCATTCTATCGATATGATTAATTTCCCGCTAACCATATCAATTCTTTGGGGTTTTTGAGGGCGGGATTCCGGGTTCGAGTTAACGGAAACTTGTCCTGCGTCATTGCATTTGATCGCGCGGCAAGTCGTGTCGCGCCAAGGAGTCGGTCTGCGTTGGGGGCAGAAGCTGGAAAAGAGTTCGGAACGCGAAATGTCCTTCAGTCGGGATTTGTCGTGAACGAACGCGCGTCATCCGCAGTGGCCGATGCGGTGGATGCGGAACCGCCGCGTCAGGAGCTGGGGGCGGCCGAACTTCGAACCCTTTACCGCACGGAAGCCCAGGCGAAGCGAAGGAAGGAAGCCAGGCCAGGCCTCTGGATCGCCGTCGTCATCTACGTCTTGTTTTCGGTATCGGATCTGCTGCTGATACCCGACGTGGCCGCCCTTACAATCACGGCCCGCTTCGCTGTCGGACTGACTGCACTGTTGGTCCTGGAAGCACAGCTTCGCAGGGGAGCCGCCACCGACTGGCTTGACGTAACCTGCGCCGCGGCCATCATCTTTGGCTATATCGGCTGGCTTTGCCCCGCGTCCATGGGCGCGAACAAGGAAAGCGTCGCCTATTATATGGTCTTTGGCACTATTTTCATGATGAGTGCCAATCTCTTCTTCACATTCCGCTTCAAGGTCTCGATCATAACGTCGACGATAATTTTGTGCATCTTGTATGTGGTGAACTACTTTTTACCCGCTACGCTGATATACAAGATGGTCTTCGGCACTTTCTACGTTTCGTGCTTCACATTCACGTCCTATGTTAACTGGAAGCTGAACGAAGAACGCTACAACGTCTTCCTGAACGCGCTGGAAGCCAAGATCCAGCACAAGGAGGCGACCGAGCGCGGCAAGGCCCTGCTCAGGCTGTCGCGGACGGATCCGCTGACCGGGCTGGAGAACCGGCGCGCCATCGACGAAAAACTGCGCGACTATTGGAACGACTGGCAAAAGCTTGGCCACGGTTTCGCGGCGATCCTCATCGATGTCGACTTCTTCAAGAAGTTCAACGATTGCTATGGCCATCAGGAAGGCGACCGTTGCCTGATCCAGGTCGCCGATGCGCTCAGCGACCTGATCAAGCAACATGATGGCTCCATCGGCCGTTATGGCGGCGAGGAATTCATCGTCCTGGCCCGCATGGACAAGAAGGGCGAGGTCGCGGATCTGGCGGAAGCCATTTGCCGCACGATAGAGAACCTGGCGATCGCGCACGAGTTGCGCCGGGATGGCATCTCGATCGTGACGGCGAGCGTGGGCGCGGCGTTCACCAGGAAGCAGACCGCCGCCAAGCTGGAGAAGATCATCCACGAGGCCGATCGAGCGCTCTATCTTGCAAAAGCCAGCGGCCGAAACTGTGCCCGGCTGTTCGATCCGACCGATCCCCAGAGCAGCGACGAGAGCGAGAACCTGGCGGCATTGCTGAAGATCGCCATTGGCCAGGACCTCGTTTCGCTCGTCTACCAACCCATCCAGGACGTCGCGTCGGGCGGGTTCGAGGCCGTGGAGGCGCTGATGCGCCTCAAGATGCTCGACGGCACCCTGGTTCCGCCGAGCCTGTTCATTCCCGTCGCGGAACGAACCGGCGCCATCCTCGAGCTCGGGCGCTGGGCAATAAGGACGGTGTGCGCCGAACTCCTGGCGCAGGATCACGTGCGCGTCGTCAGCGTCAACGTCTCGCCGATCCAGCTCAAGACGCCCGGCTTCGCGACGTCGGTCGCGACCATTCTGGGCGAGACCGGCGTAACCGGAAACAGGCTGGCCTTCGAGATCACCGAGGGGCTGGAGATGGAGATGCATTCCGACATCCTGCGCTGCATCAGCGACCTGAAGCTGCTCGGGATCAGGATCTGGCTCGATGATTTCGGGACGGGATTCGCCGGCCTTTCATGGCTTCGTCTCATCGACTTCGATACGGTCAAGATCGACCGCTCGTTCCTTCACGACTGCGGCACCCCCAAGGGCATGGCAATGCTGCAGGACATCATCGCGCTGGTCCGAAATCGCGGCCACAAGATCCTGGTCGAAGGGGTGGAGACCGAAGAGCAGATGGTCCTCATGCGCCAATTCGGCATAGACAAGGTCCAGGGCTTTCACGTCGGTCGTCCCGCTCCGGCCGCGAATTTCCAGACCAAGCGGGCCATTCAGAAGCGGCCGTTCACGGTTCTCAAGTCGGCGTGACCGCGAGGTAGGCATGGCTTGACCGGCCATTGGCCCGTCAAGCCCGTCTGCCCTCTGGCGACGATTGCAGTGCGGCGATGCCTATGCCGTCTGCAACGCCCTGCGTGGCAGCGGCGGAAAGGCGATCGCTATGCCCGCGGCACCCAGGCCGATAAGCGCCGAACCGATGAACAGCCAATGGTAGCTGGCATAGGCGTCGAAGACCATGCCGCCGGCAAGCGGCCCTAGCGCCATGCCGAGGCTGGAGAGCATGGTGGCGGCGCCGAATACGGTGCCGAGGATGCGCTGGCCGAAATATTCGCGCGCCAGCACCGCGTAGAGCGGCATGACGCCGCCATAGGTGGCGCCAAAGATGACGGCCAGCATATAGAACTGGTCGAGCTGGCTGATCGAGAGATAGGCGGCAATGACGATCGCCTGGATCGCCAGCCCGGCGATCAGCACCGGCTTCACCCCGAGCCGGTCGGCCAGCACGCCGTAGAGCAGCCTGCCGCCGAGGCCTGCCAGACCCTCGACACTGTAGATCGAGACAGCGGCCATCGGGGCGACGCCGCACAGCATGGCGTAGCTGACCATGTGGAAGATCGGGCCGGAATGGGCCGCGCAGCAGGCGAAGAAGGTCAGCCCCAGCACGATGAATTGCGGCGAGCGCAGCGCCTGGCCGACCGTGAGGCCGGCGCCTTCGGCGGCTCGTGATGCGGCGGCACCCGAGGCGACAGGCTTCGGCGGCTGGCGCACCAGAAGCACGGCGGGCAGCAGAAGCACCCAGGCCAGGATGCCGATGTCGAACATGGCGCTACGCCATTCGTAGGCGGAGATCAGCCAGCGGGCGAGCGGCGAGATCGTCATCGGCGCCACGCCCATGCCGGCCGAGACCAGCGATACGGCCAGTCCGCGATTGGTGTCGAACCAGCCTGACGTCAGCGCGATCATCGGCGCGAAGAAGGCGCTGGCCGCGAGCCCGACGAGCACGCCATAGGTGATCTGGAAGGTGAGAAGCGAACCGGCGCGGCTTGCCAGCACCAACGCCAGCCCGAGCAGCACGGCGCCGATTGTGACGACGATACGGGCGCCGAACCGGTCGGACAGGGCACCCCAGGCGAAACCGCCAAGGCCCATCACCAGGAAATTGAGTGTCATGGCGCTCGAAATGCCCGCGCGCGACCAATTGGTATCGAGCGCCATAGGTTCGAGAAAGATCGCCAGCGAAAACATCGTGCCGATGGCGACACAGGACATCAGCGCGCCAGCCGCGACGATGACCCAACGGTAGGAATGGTTCATGGTTTTCTCCCATGCCGGAACGCGGTCTTGTGGTGGCACGGTCCAGCTTCGCCGTGCCCTTGCGTCCGAAGGACGCCGGCACCAGCGCCCATCCTACAATCCGGTTGCATTTTTTATCCAGTCTGGACGTTAGGGCTTTGACGGATACAGACCCTTGGATTTGCGCTGGCTTGTCCTAGATCGGCAGTTCCGATGTGTATTTGATCGTCTGGCTCGGTACGTCGGTCTTGACGTTCTGCACGCCCTTGATGCGGCTGAGATGCTCCGACTGGAAGCGCCGGTAGTCATCGATGCCGGCGGCCACGACACGCACCATGGCGTCGCAGTCGCCGAGCATGAGATAGCACTCCATCACTTGCGGCAGCTTGGCGACCTCGGTGGCGAAATGTTCGATCGTGTCCTCGTCCTGTGCCTTCAGCCAGATGCGGGTGAAGAAGGTGAGGCCCTTGCCGATGCTGGCCGGATTGATCACGGCGACATAGCGGTCGATGATACCGGCTTCCTCCAGGAGCTTGACGCGCCGCAGGCAAGGCGAGGGCGACAGGCCGACCTCATTGGCCAGATCATTGTTGGCCATGCGGCCGTCTCGCTGCAACGCCCGCAGGATGCGTTTGTCGATGTCGTCGAGCTTCATGGCGTTGAATTCCATTTTCCTGCGGCTTCGCAACAGTGAATGCCAAAATCTGACGAAAGACAACAATCTTCGCAACCAAATTGCGGAGAGCTGTAGGTATGTTTTGCCCCTGACATCACGGGATTTTCAAACGCAGGGCAGGGCGGCTGTGGGGCCGCCCAATGGCAGGGTATGAGCATTTCACAGGCAGTCGAGACGGTCGGCAATGGTTCGGGATCGGAGTTTCGCCGTGGCGTGGCATCCTGCGCGCCGGTGCTGCTCGGCACCATCCCCTATGCGCTGGTGCTTGGCGCCCAGGCCGTGCAGAAAGGGCTGAGCACGGTCGAGTTGTCCATGATGACGGGGCTGAACTTCGCCGGCGGCTCGGAATTCGCGGCGGTCCAGCTGTGGACGTCGCCGCCGCACATCCTGCTCATCGTCGCCATCACCTTCCTGGTCAACAGCCGCCATCTGTTGATGGGAGCGGCGCTCGCGCCGTTCCTGCGCGACCTGCCGCGGCGCAAGGTGTTTCCGGCGCTGTTCTTCCTATGCGACGAAAGCTGGGCGCTGGGCCTGGCCGACGCCAAACAGCGCGCCGCCGCCGGTGTCGCACCGGCCTTCAGCCCGCGCTATTACATGGGTGCCGCGCTGGCGATGTATCTGACCTGGGTAGCCTTCACCACGCTGGGCGCCTTGCTCGGCCCGATGCTGGGCCATGTCGAGATCTACGGTTTCGACATGGCGTTTCCGGCCGTCTTCCTGGTGCTGATGCGCGGCATGTGGAAGGGCGTCGCGGCGGCGCGGCCCTGGCTTGTCAGCCTGGCCGTCGCGGCGCTGGTCTATCTCTTCGTTCCCGGCGCCTGGTATGTCGCGGCGGGCGCGGTGTCGGGGCTGGCCGCGGCCTGGCTGATGGCGGGTGATGCATGATCGACGCAGCGACCCTTCTCACCATCGTGCTGATGGCCGGCGTCACCTATCTGACGCGGATCGGCGGCTATGTCGTGCTGCGCAACCGCGTGCTCAGTCCCCGCGCCACGGCGGTGATGGAGGCAGCACCCGGCTGCGTGCTGATCTCTGTCATCGCGCCGGCCTTCGTGTCGCGCAATCCCGCCGATCTCGCGGCATTGGCCATCACCTTGGTCGCCGCGACGCGGCTTTCCATGCTGCCAACCGTGCTGATCGGGGTCGCTTCGGCCAGCCTGTTGAGGCATCTGATCGGCTAGAACGAAAAAGGCAGGCGCGAACGCCTGCCTTTGACAAACCATGGACCGAGAGTCTTACGCTGCAGCCGCGACATCACGGCTGGCGGCAACCAATGCATCGACCGTGGCCGTAGCCTTGGCGAGCGCGGCATCCACCGCGTCAGGTCCCTTGGAGACGCCCTCGATGCGGATGACGTCGACATCGGTCATGCCGATAAAACCGAGCACGCTGCGCAGGTAGGGGACGGCGTGATCGAACTGCACGGCCGCACCTTCGGAATAGATGCCGCCGGAGGCCAGCACGATGTAGACCTTCTTGCCGGTGACGAGACCCTTGGGGCCGTTCTCGCCATAGGCAAAGCTCTTGCCGGAGCGGGCGACGTGATCGACCCAGGACTTCAACGTCGAGGAGATGTTGAAGTTGATGAAGCCGGTGGCCAGGATCACCGTGTCGGCGGCGAACAACTCGTCAAGCACGACATCGGAAACGCCGACCACTTCGGCCTGGCGCGGGGTGCGGGCATCGGCCGGCGTGTAGATGCCGGTCGCATAGTCGGCATCGATATGCGGCAGCGGGTTGGCGACGAGGTCGCGCGCGACCAGCGTGTTCGACGGGTCAGCGGCGAGAAGCTTCTGGGCGAACTCGGTGGCGATGCGGGTCGAGTGCGAGGCAGCGCCGCGCGGGCTCGAGGTGACGAGAAGAATGGACATAGCGGGTCTCTCCAGTGGGATGAATTGTCCCCCCATATATGGGGCATCGACCAATCAGATAAACTGGTATATTTTCGATACGATCCATCCATAAAGTAGATACAACGATGCAGCCCAACCCGACCCTCGACCAGCTCCAAATCCTTGTCGCCGTTGCCGATACCGGCAGTTTCTCGGCAGCCGGCCGCAAGCTCAACCGCGCGCAATCCGTCATCAGCTACGGTATCGCCAATCTCGAGGCGCAGCTCGGGCTGAAGCTTTTCGAGCGCGAGGGCACGCGCGAGCCGCAACTGACCGAGATCGGCCGGGCGATGCTGGAAGACGCGCGGCGCATGATTGGCGTGCTGCAGCGCATGCGCTCGCGCGTCGACGGGCACCATCACGGGCTGGAGGCCGAGGTGGCGCTGGCGGTGGACGTATCATTGCCGTCCCCCGTGCTGGTGCGGGTGCTCAAGGCATTCGAGGCGCGGTTTCCGACCGTGATGCTGCGCCTGTATATCGGCACGCTCGGTCTCATCCCCGATCTTGTCGTCAGCGGACAGGCCGATCTCGGCATTGGCGGCCTGCTAGGCGATGTCGACGTGCATCTCGTGCGCATCGGCTTCATGTCGCTGGTGCCGGCGGCAGCGCCCAATCATCCGCTGGCCCTGCTGCCGAAGCCGGTGGCGCTCGAGGATGTGCGCGAGCATACGCAGCTTGTCGTGATCGACCAGTCCGAGCGCACCAAGGGACGCGATTACGGCGTCTTCGCCTACCGCACGTGGCGACTGACCGACATGCGCACCAAGCACATACTGATGCGCGAGGGGCTCGGCTGGGGCGGGCTGCCGCGCTGGCTAATCGCCGACGACCTGGCCAGCGGCCGCCTGGTGGAACTCGACCTCGAACCCTACAAGGAAGTGAGTTCGCCCCTGTTTGCCATGCACCGCAACGATCGCAGTCCAAAGCCGGCGGCGGCCTGGTTGATCGACCGGTTCAAGCGCGGGCTCGGCTGCTTCAACGAGTTCGAGCCGGGCGAGGTGCCCGAAGAGGAGCCGGACACCGACGGTGATGCGAACGCCGGCGGCTGAATCCTGGAGCTCAGCCGAAAATCATTCGATCTGCGTCACCCCGGAAACCACGAGCTGCGCCGTACGGGCGGTCAATTTTCCGCATTTGCGCAGTGTCGGTTTTTCATAGGTCCTTTTCATGTGTCCATCCCAAATGTGAGCCCGCAAGGTAGGTGAGCCAGCCATAACGGGATTGGACGGTTTCGGTTGCCTCGCCATTGCATTCTCCGCTGCGTACAAGGACACGATCACCTGCCTTTCAGAGACTGTTGGGGAACTCCACGCTTCACAGCCGGTCGCGATAATGTCCTTCCACTTTGCTGGTCGTCGCGAAACCAATGTGTCGACCTCCATCTTCTGGTCGCCTCCCATCGCTAAGCCCTGCCGGACCAACGGCACGCGCCTCAGTCGGACTTTCCCAGAGCTTTCAGGATAAAGCGAATCTGCTCGCGCAGGCCAGCTTCGTCGTCTTCGCCGTGTCGAAGGCGGTGCTCGATCAGAATCGGGTGGAAAAACGGCGTGAAGGCGGTCTTGACCGCGCGTGCTGCTTCCACTGAATCTTCGACCTTGAACTCCCCTGCTTGGATACCCTCGCGGATAATCGCTTCGAGGATCGTTACCACCCGCTCGGCATGCGTCTTGATGATCGCGCAGTTGTTTTGCATGGCGGCGACAATCATCTCGTGCATGCGCCTTTCCTTGACCAGTGTGGTCTTGCTGTGGTGGTGCATCGCGGTCAGGAGTTGGTCGAGTTTCTCCGGGGCCGGCGCGCTCGTGCATGCGATCGCAGAGGCGATCCCGGCGACCTCGTTGACGACCCGCCCGCAGACGGACTCGATGATCGCACCCTTGGAGGGGAAGAAACGATAGACGTTTGCCGTGCTCATGCCGAGTTCGGAGGCGATATCAGCCACCGATGTCTTATGGGTGCCGAGGCGGCGAAACTGCTCGTCCGCCACAGACAGGATGCGCGCGCGCATCTCGTCGGGATCAGTTCGTGTTCGAACTGGACGGTTCATGCATGTCTCCAGAATTGATGAAGCGAACCGGCCGGACTCGCGTGGACGATCGTCTGTAAGCGGCAAGTTCGTGCCGTTGGCCCTGTGTCCAGGCAGAGCCAACGGGCAAGAATTCGAACCGTCTCCTGCGACAACGGACCTACTCGGCCGCCATTGCTGCCGGCACTTCCGGTTCCTCCGTTGAATTCTCCTGGACCTCATCCGTGGCCGGCTTGATCCGGAACCACGCGACGTAGAGTGCAGGGAGGAACAGCAGGATCAGCACCGTGCCGGCAGCCGTGCCGCCGATCAGCGTGAACGCCATCGATCCCCAGAAGACGGAGTGCGTGAGGGGGATGAAAGCCAGAACGGCGGCAAGTGCGGTCAGGATCACCGGCCTTGTGCGTTGCACCGTGGCCTCGATGACCGCCTGATAGTCGTCAAGACCGGCGGCACGGTTCTCCTTGATCTGTTCGGTCAGGATCAGCGTATTGCGCATCAGGATACCCGCCAGGCCTATCAGGCCCAGGATGGCGTTGAATCCGAAAGGCTGGTTGAAGGCCAGCAACATCGGTACGACGCCAACGAGACCGAGAGGTGCCGTCAGCATGACCATCGCCATCGTCGAGAAGGATCGCACCTGCAGTATGATGACGATCAGCATGGCGGCGAGCATGGCCGGAAAGACCTTGCCCAGCGCTGTGTTGGCCTTGGTTGCCTCCTCGATCGATCCACCCATTTCGATGCGATAGCCGGCAGGCAGGGATTGAATCAGCGGCTGAAGGGCCGTCATGATCTGCTTGGAAACCTCTGGAGGCTGGGTCGCCTCATTGATGTCCGAGCGGATCGTGATGACGGGTGTGCGATCGCGGCGTTTCAGGATCGGTTCTTCCAGACGAACTTCGGAGTGACCGATCTGGTCGAGTGGAATCTGGCGGCCCTCCCGGCTCATCAGCGAGAAATCCGCCAGACGCGATGGATCCAGTCGCTCGCCGCCGGCGCTGCGGGCCACGATGGGGACGTTGCGGATGTCCTCGCGGACCTGCGTGACCGGGATGCCGGTGAGGAGGAACTGGAGCTGCTGGGCCACTTCCGCCGGCGACAGGCCGATAAGGTTCAATCGGTCCTGATCCGGGATGAAGCGCAGTACCGGCGTGCGATTGCCCCAGTCGCGATTGGCCTGCCGCACGTCCGGTACGCCGCGCATGATGTCGAGGGCTTTTTCGGAGATGATGTACAATTGCCGCGGGTCTGGCCCCATGACCCTGAACTCGACCGGGAACGGCGTGTAAGGTCCGAACACGAGTTGCGTAACGCGGATGTTCGCTTCAGGGGCAAGCCCTGTCGCAACCGCTTCACGGAGCCTGTGCTTCAAGGCCTCGCGCGCGTCCGCGTCCGGTGTCAGGACGACGATCTTGGCGAAGGCGGGATCAGGCAATTCGGGCGCCATGGCGAAGAAGAAGCGGGGAGCGCCCTGACCGACATAGCTCGTGACGATCTTGGCCTCGGGCTGGCCGCCAAGCCAGTGTTCCAGTTTCTCGACCGTGGCGGTCGTCGTCTCGATGC
Organism: Mesorhizobium sp. B2-3-15; assembly: GCF_006442875.1. Taxonomy (NCBI): domain Bacteria; kingdom Pseudomonadati; phylum Pseudomonadota; class Alphaproteobacteria; order Hyphomicrobiales; family Phyllobacteriaceae; genus Mesorhizobium; species Mesorhizobium sp. B2-3-15. The sequence goes on from NZ_VFVO01000023.1 coordinate 12,802, forward strand.
TGGTGCCCTCCGGCAGGCGAACCTCGACCAGCACTTCGGGACGGTCGGATGTCGGGAAGAACTGCTGCTTGAGACCGCTCATGCCGACAACCGAAAGCGCGAAGACGATGCCGACGGCAGCGCAGGTCACGAACTTGTGGCGCACGGCAAAGGTGATGAGCCGGCGGAGGCGCCGATAGTTCGGTGTGTCGTATATGGCGTGAACGCCGCCTTCGACCGGTTTGATCGCGGGCAGCATCTTGACGCCCATATAAGGGGTGAAGAAAACCGCGACGACCCAGGAGACGATGAGGGCGAACCCCACGACCCAGAAGATGTTGCCGGCGTATTCGCCGGCCGTCGAGCGCGCGAAGCCCACCGGCAGGAACCCCGCGATCGTCACCAGCGTGCCCGACAGCATCGGCGCCGCGGTGTGGCTCCATGCATAGGCCGCCGCCTTGATGCGATCCATGCCCTCTTCCATTTTCACCACCATCACCTCGATGGCGATGATGGCGTCGTCGACGAGGAGGCCCAGCGCCAGGATGAGGGCACCAAGCGTGATGCGGTCGAAGAACCGGCCGGTTTCCAGCATGATGAGAAAGACGACGGCGAGCGTCAGCGGGACGGCGGCCGCCACGACGATGCCGACGCGCCAGCCGAGGCTGAGCAGGCTCACCAGCAGCACCACGCCAAGCGCCATCGCGAATTTGATCATGAACTCGTTGACCGACGAGCCGATGTTGACGGCCTGATCGCTCACTTTGGCCAGCGTCATTCCGAGAGGCAGCGTCTGTGCGATCGCTGCTGACCTCTCCTCCAGTGCCTTGCCGAGTTCAAGACCATTCCAGCCCTCCTGCATCACCGCCGCGAGCATGATGGTCGGCTCACCCTGGTGACGGATGACGTAGGTGGCAGGATCCTCGTAGCCGCGCCGGACCACGGCGATGTCGGAGAGCTTCAACGTCCGTCCCGCGGCGACGATCGGCGTGTCGGCGATCGTCTGGACACTGTCATAGGCGCCGTCGACGCGGATGAAGACCTGCGGCCCCTCTGTGTCGATCGAGCCCGCCGGTGTGACGGTGTTCTGCCGCTGCAGGGCAGCGACGATATCCTGCGCCGACACGCCGAGGGTTGCCAGCTTGGCATAGGAAAACTCGACGAATATCTGTTCGGGACGTTCGCCGAGGATGTTGATCTTCTTGACGCCGGGCACATGCAGAAGGTCCTGGCGAATGGTCTCGGCCTGCCTGGCGAGTTCCCGCATGGGCAAGCCCTTCGCCTTAAGGGCGTAAAGAGCGAAACTCACATCGGAATATTCGTCGTTGACAAAGGGGCCGAGCACGCCGGGCGGCAGGTTGCGGGCTTCATCCCCGAGCTTCTTGCGGGCCTGGTAAAATTCCTCCTGCACGCTGGATGGCGGTGTGCTGTCCTTTAGTGTGACCGTCAAATAGGCATAGCCTGGCCGTGTCGTCGTCTCCACACGGTCGTACCAGGTCAACTCCTGAAGTCGCTTCTCCAACGGTTCGGCGACGAGGTCCTGCATCTCGCGCGCCGTCGCGCCCGGCCATACGGTCGTGACCGTCAGGGTCTTGATGGTGAAGTTGGGATCCTCCGCACGTCCAAGCATGAGGAAAGCGTAGGCGCCGGCGGCGACGAGCAGAATGATGAAGAAAAGGGTGACGGCTCGCTCGCGAACGGCGATCGCGGAAAAATTGAGGCTCATCAGTTGCTCCTGTTTTCAGAGGCAGTCCTGACGCGAGCGCCTTCCTGCAGGAGATGAGCACCGAGCGAAACGATCGAATCGCCCGAGCTCAGCCCGGAGATCACGGCGGTTTCGCTGGTTACACGAACAAGCTTGACGGGCCGAAAGTGTACGGTCGAGGTTGCGCCGTCCAAACTCCAAACGCCGGTCTTCTGACCGTCGTCCAGCACGGCTCCGAGCGGCACCTGGACTTCCGTCTGACTTGCCTGGCTTGCAAGCCGGATGGTTACCGTCGCGCCAAGCGGTGCTGCCGCGGCCTCACCATCGAGCACATAACGGGCCTCATAGGTACGAGTCTGGGGATCGGCAGCGTCCGACAACTGCCGGAGATGCGCCGTAAAATGCCGCCCATCGCCCCCATACAAGCCCGCCTCGGCTACCGAGCCGATCGCCGGCCGGATCGTTTCGGGAAGCGTGACCACCGCCTCACGGGGGCCGGCGTTCGCGATCCGAACCACGGTCTGTCCCGCGGCGACAACCTGTCCTGGCTCGCCAAGCGTTTCGACGACGGTTCCGTCGGCGTTCGCGTCCAGGACGGAATAGGCCGCCTCGTTTTCTGCGACCTTCGCTTCCGCTTCGGTGGCGGCAAGCTGTGCAGTCGCGGTATCGAGTGCTGCCTTCGCCTGCTCGTAACGCTGCGGGGTTGCGGCCAACTCCTTCTTGACCAGAACCGCATAGCGCTTCTCGTCCGCACTGGTCTGAACCAGGACAGCGCGCGCAGCCGCGACAGCGTTGCGCTTGGCGGTGAGGGCAAGGGCAAGATCGGTATCATCGATCCGCAGCAGCGGTTGGCCCGCCTTGACCTGTTCGCCGACATTTACAAGGCGCTCGATGATCTTGCCGGGTACGCGAAACCCAAGATTGCTCTGCACCCTCGCGGCAATTGTACCCGTGAAGCCGCGTTCGGATCCTGTCACCGCCACTGCCGTCACGAGTCTGACGATCGGTGCTTCCTGCCTCGGGTCAGCCACGACGGCGGCTGCCTGTGTGCGAATGGGAAGCGTGACGAATGCAGCCACCCCAAACCCCGCGACCAGAACGCTCCCCAGCCCAATAATGAGTTTCTTTTTCATGCCCATCGCCTTCTGTGAAAATAGATTGCATTCGTACTCTATAACTGATATAGATTATGAACGCAATCAAAAAAGGAGACGAATGATGCGTGTGACTCGCAGCCAAGCTGAGCAGAACCGGCAAACCGTGATCGATGTAGCGAGCCGGCTTTTTCGGGAGCGCGGATTCGATGGCATCGGCGTCAAGGATTTGATGGAGGGCGCCGGGCTGACCCAAGGCGGGTTCTACAAGCAGTTCGCGTCCAAGGACGACTTGGTCGCGCAGGCGTCCAGACGGGCATTGGAAAGCGCTGCGAACCGATGGTCGACGGCGGCCGCGGCGAGCCCTGAGGATCCGCTTGGCGCCGTGATCGACTTCTATCTCAGCACGGGGCATCGCGAGGAAAGGATGGACGGCTGCCCGGTGGTTGCGCTTGGCTCGGATGCTGCCAGGCAAGGCGCCGAGGTGAAGGCATCATTTGAGGCCGGCATCCGAGAATACCTCGAGATGCTGGGCTCATGGGTTGGCGAGGCGGACGGCGATGCGCCCGGCGGTAAAGCCATGGTCGTTCTCTCGACAATGGTCGGCGCGGTCGTCCTCTCGCGCGCCGTCAATGATCCCGACCTCGCGAAGGCTTTTCTGAGTGCCGCCACCGCTCAGGTTCGCGAAGCCGTCGCGGCTTGAAAGCCGCACGCGCTGGCCAAGTGATAGGAGAATAGATGCGACGGATCGTTGTTACGGGCATGGGAGCGGTCACGCCGCTCGCGGCCAATGTCGAAGCGTCATGGTCGCGCCTGCTGGCCGGCCGTTCGGGGCTTCGAAAGCTTCCGGACGACATGGTGCGAGACCTGCCGGCGAAGGTCGGTGGAATGGTTCCTTCCTTGCTGGAAGACCCCGAAGTTGGCTTCGATCCAGACATCGTCCTGGCGCCGAAGGACCAGCGCAAGGCCGACCGCTTCATTGTCTTTGCGCTGGCGGCTGCGGAAGAGGCGGTTGCCCAGGCCAGGTGGAACCCGGTCTCGAACGATGACAGGACCCGCACCGCGACGATCATCGCGTCGGGTGTCGGAGGATTTCCCGCGATAACCGAAGCGGTGCGAACCGTCGACCTGCGCGGTGTTCGGCGTCTCTCACCGTTCACGGTGCCGTCGTTCCTGGTGAACATGGCGGCGGGACAGATTTCGATCCGATATGGGTTCAAGGGTCCGCTCGGCGCGCCGGTGACGGCCTGCGCGGCCGGCATCCAGGCGATCGGCGATGCGGCGCGTCTTATCCGCGCCAACGAGGCCGACATCGCGGTCTGCGGCGGAACGGAAGCCTGCATCAATACGGTCAGCCTCGGCGGCTTTGCCGCGGCACGCTCTCTTTCCACGTCCTTCAATCATCGTCCTGAGGAGGCCTCCCGCCCGTTCGACATGTCGCGCGACGGCTTCGTCATGGGCGAAGGCGCCGGCATCCTGGTCATCGAGGCATTGAGCCACGCGCTTGCGCGCGGCGCCAAACCGCTCGCCGAACTGGTCGGCTACGGCACGACGGCGGACGCTTATCACATCACCTCCGGCCCCGAGGATGGCGACGGTGCGCGCCGGGCTATGGAGATCGCGATTGCCCAAGCCGGTATTTCGGCACGGGAGGTCCGCCACCTCAACGCGCACGCGACCTCGACGCCAGTCGGCGACTTGGGGGAAATCGCCGCGATCAAAAGGGTCTTCGGAGAAGATTTCGGCATAGCCGTCAGCGCTACGAAGTCGGCGACCGGCCACCTGCTTGGCGCCGCCGGCGGGCTTGGGGCGATCTTCACGGTCCTGGCGCTCAGGGACCAGGTCGCACCGCCAACCCTCAATCTGAGCGCCCCCGATCCGGCAAGCGACGGGATCGACTTCGTCGCAAACCACGCCCGGCCGATGGAGATGGATTACGCGATTTCCAATGGCTTCGGCTTTGGCGGCGTGAACGCCAGCGCATTGTTCCGGCGCTGGACGGACTAGCCGCGGCTTGCGGCAATCGTGATGTCCTGGTCGGGCAGTGGCAGCCGGCGACAAGTTTACGCATGGCGACATCGTCGCCCCGCACCCGGGCGATGACTGCACGATACATTCGCGGGGGCACTTCAGGCGCGCGACAGTCCGTCTATCAGCGCCGTCAGCACGGCACGGTAATCTTCGCCCGACGCACCGGCGTCGATGGCGAGCGCCGCGCGGTCGAAGGCGGCGGCAAGCAGCGCGGTCAGAGCTTCGGGCGGCAATCTTTTCATCGACTGCGTCCGCATCGCCGCGACAAGGCCCTCGCGCAGCGAGCGGTTGCCGTGGCGGTTGTCGATGGCGTCCATGGCGGCGCGGCCGAGCACGGCGGGGCCGTCGAGCAGCAAGAGCCGCGTGCGGCCGGGCGCGCGCATGGCCGTGAGGTAGGCATCGGAACCGGCAATCAGCGCATCGCGGGCGCTGAGCGAAGGCGGGGAGGCGCGGTCAATCTCTCGCGCCACCGCCGCGGCTTCCTGTTCGACCACGGCGGCGAAAAGCGCCTGCTTGTCGGCGAAATGGTGGTAGAGCGCGCCGCGCGTCACGCCGGCGGCGGCAACGATCTCCGGCGTGCCGGTCTCGGCATAGGATTTTTCCGTGAACAGTTTGCGCGCCGCCGCGATCAGGTCGGCGCGCGTCGTCTCGGTGCGATCGCGGTTGGAACGACGCGCGGATTTCTGTTGCATACATGCAGCCTGTATGTTAATTCAATTTACATGCAGACTGTATGTCAGTTGACGGGAGAAGGAAAGATGAAGACGACGAGCTACTATCCGGTGCTGATGACCGGCGATGTCGCCGGCACGGCGGCCTTCTATGTCAGGCATTTCGGTTTCCAGCCGCTGTTTGAAAGCGACTGGTACGTGCATCTGCAATCGGTGGACAACAAGCGCGTCAATCTCGGCATCGTCCAGGGCGACCACGAGACGATCCCCGAGGAGGGGCGGGGGCGGACTTCCGGGCTGCTGATCAATTTCGAGGTCCGCGATCCCGATGCGATCCATGACCGGATCCTTGCTGCCGGCCTGCCTATCCTGCGAACGCTGCGTGACGAGCCTTTCGGCCAGCGCCATTTCATCACCAAGGATCCCAACGGCGTGCTGATCGACATCATCAAGCCGATCCCGCCCAGCGAGGAATTCCTGGCGCAGTATGCGGAAGGCGCCAACGGGGGCTTGAACGGCAGCCTCAGCTCGCCCGTGCCACCGGCGTCACCGTCACCTGGCTGACGCCGGTGCGGCGCACCACGGTGCACAGCGTCTCGCGGCCGATGCGCTCGGCGTCGAGCATGCGCACGAGGTCGTCGACGCCGGTCACCGGGCGGCCGTCGATTGCGGCGATGATGTCGCCTTCCCTGAGACCCGCCCTGGCCGCCGGGCCGTCCTTCTCGACGCTGCGCAGCCGTACCGCCGTGCTGGTCGAGACCTGCGACAAGAGAGCCGCGCGCCGCGGCAGGTTTACCGTGTCGGCGGAGACGCCAATGAAGGCGCGGCGCACGCGGCCGAAGCGGATGATCTCGGAAATGACGAAGTTCGCGGTGTTGGAGGCGACGGCGAAGGCGATGCCTTGCGCGCCATGGATCATGGCGGTGTTGACGCCGATCACCTCGCCGGCCGACGAGACCAGCGGACCACCGGAATTGCCGGGGTTGAGCGCGGCGTCGGTCTGGATGACGTCGTCGATCAGCCTGCCGGTCGAAGCCCGCATCGAGCGGCCGAGCGCCGAGACGACGCCGGAGGTGACGGTCCATTCGAAGCCCAGCGGATTGCCGATGGCAATCGCGATCTGGCCGCGCCGCAGCCGCTTGGAATCGCCCAGCGGCGCCACGTCGGCGAAGCTGCCGTCAGCGCGCACGAGGGCGATGTCGGTGTCGGGGTCGCGGCCGAGCACGCGGCCTTCGCTGGAGGCGCCGTCCGGCATCGAGACGCGTACCGTCCTGGCGTCACCCACGACATGGAAATTGGTGACGACCAACCCGTCAGGCGCGATGACGAAGCCCGAGCCGTGGCCGCCCGGCCCCCCGATGCGCTCGATGCGGCAGACAGCCGGGCCGATGCGGTCGACCGCGTCGGCAACCGTCGTCGAATAGGCGTCGAGCAATGTCTCGTCCGGTTGGAATTTTGGCGCGGCGAGGGCCATGGGGGCTCCGTGTTTTCAGGCTTGATCGTGACTATATGTGCGGAGCGGCCGGAACCGCCGCGACCTGACCAGATGGCCAGTCGAACCCGCAACTAGCCGTCAGGCGAGTACCTCCTGGCGTACTGCCGAGCGATATCTGGGGCATGAGAAAACCCAGGAGATCATCATGAGCGACTTCAATCTGAATGCATTGTCCGATGCCATCGCCGATATCGCCGACAAGGCGACGCCGGCAACGGCAAGCTTCGCCACGCATCATCACCGCACGGCGAGCGCCTTCCACTGGGGCGACGGCTATTTCGTCACCGCCGAGGAAGCCGTCGAGGCCGGCGAGGAGATCGAACTGACACTGGCCTCCGGCGAGACGGCGAAGGCCGAACTGGTCGGCCGCGATCCTTCGACGGGCGTCGCCCTGCTGAAGCCCGCGGATGCGGCCAGCGCGCCTGTCCTCGATAGAGCCAGCCCCGTTCGGCCAGGCAATATCGCCATAGCCATCGGCAGCAGCCAGGGCTCCGTGCTGGCCGTGTCGGGCTCGGTCGGCGAAGTCGGCCCGGCCTGGCGCTCGATGCGCGGCGGCACCATCGACCGGCGCATCAACCTGGCTGTCGGTGCCGGCGGCCGCTTCGAGGGTGGCCCGGTGCTGGACGCCAAGGGCGCGCTGATCGGCATGCTTCTGTTCGGCCCGCGTGGCCGCGCGCTGGTCATGCCCTATGAGACGATCGAACGCGCGGTGGCGACGCTTCGCGAAAAGGGGCATGTCGCACGTGGTTACCTCGGCGCCGGCCTGCATCCGGTGCGCGACCGCGACGCGCGTGGCGCAATGGTGATGAGCCTCGACGACAATGGCCCGGCCAAGGCCGCTGGCCTCTCGCTCGGCGACATCATCGTGGCGTGGAACAGCGAGGCCGTGCATGGTCCGCGAGATCTGATCCGCCGGCTCGGGCCCGACAGCGCCGGTGCTTCGGTGAAGCTGGGTGTCGTGCGCGGCGGCGAACAGCGCGACGTCGTGCTGACGATCGGCGAAAAGCCGCTGAGCTGAGAGGACGGATGGAAAGCGACACGCTGACAAGGCCTGACGTGGCGCGCGGCGAACGCCAGCTCGTGGTGCTGATCGCACTGCGCGATGCCGAGCGCGCCGAGCGCTTGTCGGCTTCGCTCGCCATGGCCGACGATCTGCTGCCGGTCGTGGCCGGTGGCGGGGTCGCCGATGTGGCCATCGTCGATGACGCTGTCGCCAACGGCACGGCTTCGGTCGATCGAGCCGGCGTCGGCGGCAGCACGACCCCAAAAGTACTGCTTTCGGACCGCGCGGGCCGGCCGCAAGGCCAGGTGTTTGCGGTGCTGCCGTTGGCCGCGGACGCAGCTTTGATCGCCGCTGCCGTCAGGCTGGCCGCCGCCGGCTACCGGGTGTCCGGCGAAGGGCGTTCGATGCCGGATAGGCATGAGGATTTCGACCGCGGTGATGCGGCCAATGGGGATGGAAGCCATAGCGGGTTGTTCGGCGAGGAAACGGTCGACGATGGCGCCGCCACCCGGCCAGCGCTGTCGCCGCGCGAGGCGGAAGTGCTGGCGCTGCTGGCCGAAGGGGCGCCCAACAAGGTGATCGCGCGGCGGCTCAACATCTCCGTCCACACGGCGAAGTTCCATGTCGCCGCGATCCTGATCAAGCTCGGTGCCGCCAATCGTACGGACGCCATCGCGATCGCGATGCGGCAGGGGCTGGTTCTGGTTTAGGAGTGGATGTCGGGCAAGTCTGACGATTATCTTCAGAGATTGGCGCTGCCCGTCATCCGCCTACCGGCACCTTCTCCCCGTATAGTGACAGGGAGAAGGGAGTTGCCGCGACCTCGGCGCTCCCCTTGCAAAGGTGATGATTGGCGAAGGCCGCGATGAGAGCGTCTTTCTCCCCGTCACTATACGGGGAGAAATGCCCGGCAGGGCAATGAGGGGCGGCGCGACGGTGCGGACGAAGTATCCGTCAGCTGCTCGGTATTTCGAGTTCATCGTAACCGAGTACTTCGTCTTCGGTCATTGGGCGGTCCCGATCAGGTATCCGGCCTGCTTGCTCTGAAATTTCCATCAGCCTCGCGATCAGGTCAGACTCGTTTTGCTGAGAAGTCAGGTGTTCGCGAGCAGTTTCGTTTTCGAGGCTCTGCCGGATCGCTTCGGTCACCGGCACACCACGGCTCTTGGCAAGTTCTCGGGCCAACCGCTCCACTTCGACATTCTTGATGAACAAAGCCATTTGGTGATCTGCCATCCGGTATGGAATCATACGCCAAATCGGTTTCGGCGCCACGTCGTTTGCAGCCGACAAGGCACGGTACCCTCCGCTACGTCACCATCGCGTCGCACCACAAGCTCTTGTATCCGGCTCTGGCGCGCGCAAGGATCGCGACACAAGACAATCCAGGCGGAGGAAAAATGTCGCTCAAGGGAAAGACGCTGTTCATCTCCGGCGGGTCACGTGGCATCGGGCTGGCGATCGCGCTGCGCGCCGCGCGCGACGGCGCCAATGTGACGATCGCCGCCAAGACGGCGGAGCCGCATCCGAAGCTGCCGGGAACGATCTACAGCGCCGCTGAAGAGATCGAGCAGGCCGGCGGCAAGGCACTGCCGGTGCTATGCGACATCCGCGAGGAAGCGCAGGTGGCCGAGGCGGTCGGCAGAACCGTCGAGAAATTCGGCGGCATCGATATCTGCGTCAACAATGCCAGCGCCATCCAGCTTACCGGCACGCTGGAAACCGACATGAAGCGCTACGATCTGATGCATCAGATCAACACGCGCGGCACCTTCCTCGTGTCCAAAATGTGCATTCCACACCTGAAATTGGCGAAGAACCCTCACATCCTGAATCTGGCGCCGCCGCTGGACATGAAGGCCAAATGGTTCAAGAACCATGTCGCCTACACCATGGCCAAGTTCGGCATGTCGATGTGCACGCTGGGCATGAGCGCGGAATTCGCCAGGGATGGCATCGCGGTCAATTCGCTGTGGCCGATCTCGACCATCGACACGGCCGCGGTACGCAACCTTCTGGGCGGAGCGACGGTCGCGGCGATGAGCCGGTCGCCCGACATCATGGCCGATGCCGCGCACGCGATCTTCATGCGGCCGTCGCGCGAGGCATCAGGCAATTTCTACATCGACGAAGAGGTGCTGCGCGCCGAGGGCGTCAGCGATTTCTCGGTCTATGCGCCTGACGCAACCGGACCGCTGGCCGGAGATTTTTTTGTGCCGGATGAGGTGTTTGCCAGGACGGACAGCAAGATCAGGAACATCTACTGAAGGCGATCCTGCCGCCGCCGCTTGCTTTCAAAAAATGACTCGACATCGAACGGCTCCGGTTCACCTGACTGGTCGCCCTCGTCGATTGCCCGACGAAGCCCTCAAGCCTCTGATCGCCGGTTTCTTCCGTAGGCATCAATTCGCCTCGTCCTTCGTTGAGCGCGTATTTCGACCGCCAGGCCAGCGTTTGCAAGGTGGGCCTAAAAGCAAAAAACCCCGCCGGAGAGGGCCGGCGGGGCTCAATGCGTCCCGCTGGAGTCGGGACGGGGCAGGGAACGCCCAGTCAGGAATCTGGGGTGCGAAGCCCGGTGATTCAATGAGCCGGCTCCAAGGCCTGTACAATTCTTGTTGACCCGGGCCGTGCCGTCGGCAGTTCGTCCCATCCCGGTTGATCGGGATGGGACCTTGTTGCCGACCTCGTTCCAGAAACCACTGCAAGTCGCTGGAAAAGCAGGTCAGTTGTTGCTCGCCACCGGCGCCACGAGCGAGGTGATGCGGCGGATGGCGACGCGCCGGTTCTCGCGGTTGGGCGCCGGGGTGTCGACCTTCAGATACTCCTCGCCATAGCCCTGTGTCGTCAGGTTCTCGGGCGGGATGCCGAAGGCGTTGGTCAGCGCTTCGGCGACCGCTTCGGCGCGACGGTCCGACAGAGCAAGGTTTGCCTCGGGCGTGCCGACGGCGTCGGTATGGCCCTCGATCAGGAAGGTCTCGGCCGGGTTCTTTTTCAACAGCTTCTCCATGGCGTCGGCGACACCCTGGAGCTTCTGCACCTCGGTGTCGGAGATTGAGGACGAGCCGAATTCGAAGTTCAGCGTGTCGAGATCGATGCGCCGTGCAATGTCGCGCACGCGAGCCGAACGCTTGACCTCGTTGATCGAATACAGACGCTGCACTTTCTCCACCGGCGGCTGTTCGAGGAAGGTGTAATAGTCGTCGGGGCTATCGACATCCTCGGAATCGAGGATGTAGTCCCGGCGCGGGATGGTCAGCCGCATCGGCGGCAGGTCATCGCCGGGATCGCGCCAGTCATCTTCGTCCTGGTAGCTGCGCTCGTCGACATAGCTCAGAACGTATTCGCGACCGTCGGGCGCGATGCGCGACCGCTGCAGGATGTCGCCGTAGCGGTTGCGTATGGTGACGATCCGGAAGCCATTGTCGCGCTCGACCGTCTCGCGCGTGCGGCCCTGCGGCAGGTCCTCGTAGTAGACATCCTTGGCGCCGCGGGTCAGGCGCGGGCGATCGTTGCTCTGGACGAACGTCTGGTCGTTGAACTGGACGATCACCCGGTCGCCGATTTCCTTGAGCACGTCGACGCCCTTGGGCCGGCGGCGGTCACGGATGTCCTCGTCAGGCGCGCGCTCGAGCCGCTTGCCCTTCTCCTGCGTCACCGGGACGATTTTTTCCGTCTTGATCGCCTCCTGGGCGGCTCTGTCGTCGGTTGGAGGCGGACCCTGATCCACCGGCGCCACTACCGGCTTCCGGCCCTGGTCACCGCCCTGCTGGGCATTCTGCCCACCATTCTGCTGCCCGCCGTTCTGCTGTTCGCCATTCTGGTTGGCGGGCTGGGTGGCTGGGTTCCCGCCGTCCTGGCCGTTCTCGCCGCGACCCTTGCGCCTGGCATCCTTCTGGCTGTCGAGGATGGGGGCGGCATTCTTGTCGGCGGGGGCTTCGCCCTGAACCGGGTTTTCGCCCTGGACAGGCGCGGCCTTCCCATTGGTCGCGGCTCCACCGGTGGCGGGCTGCTCTCCCGTCGCCGGCTGTTCGCCGGTGGTGGGCTGCCTACCGGTCGGCGGCTGTTCGCCGGTCGCGGGCTGCTCGCCATTCGCCGGCTGTTCGCCAGCCGGTTTCCTGCCGTGCTTCTTCGTCTTGTCTTGGGATTGCTCGCCCTGGGCGGGAACCTGCTCGCCGGCGGGAGGGGATTCAACCTTCGGCGTCGCTTCGCCGGCAGGAGCCTGCTTCGGTGTCGGAGCGGTCTCCGGCACGGCGGCCGGCGCCTCTTTCTGCTGGTCCAGCTTGTGTTTCCTGCCAGGCTTGGTCGGCTGGTTGTCGTTGGCAGGCGCGGCCTCGCCGGCGGGCGCCTGCTCGGTCTGCTGCTGCTGGTCGCGCTTCTTCCTGCGCGGCTGCTGCTCGTCGGTTGCGGGCGCGGCCTCGCCGGCGGGCGCCTGCTCGGTCTGCTGCTGCTGGTCGCGCTTCTTCCTGCGCGGCTGCTGCTCTTCAGCCGCGGGGGCGGGCTGCTGCGCGGCCGGAGCGGTCTCGGTCTGCTGTTGCTGCTCGTGCTTCTTCTTGCGCGGCTGTTCCTCGTCGCCCTGTCCCTGGTCGGTGGGGGTGTCCTGCGCCAGGATGATCAGCGGTGTCCCCCCGCGTTGCATGGGGCCGAACGCGGCTGTCCCCTGAAGCGGGGACGCGCCTAACGGCGCGGATGCCATCAACAGGCCAAGGGCCGTGCCTGCCAGAATCCGTGGTTGGCGTTTCATCGAAATTCTCCTTGTGGGGTCCCATCCTTGCCGAAACCGCTTTTAACGAAATTGGTTCCAGCTGCCCATCGTTAGCGGCCGTACAGGGCTATTGGCCGACCTTTTGAAGGCAACTTCATGTCATTCGGCCCCCTTGCAGCCTCATTCCGGCTGTCGCCGCGCTTGACCTTGGCGGCGGCTGGGGCCACATGCCGGAAATGGAAACCCCGTTCTGGAAGACCAAGACGCTGGAAGAGATGAGCCCCACCGAGTGGGAATCGCTCTGCGACGGCTGCGGCAAGTGCTGCCTGTCCAAGCTCGAGGACGAGGACACCGGTGAAATCTACTGGACCAGCGTCGGCTGCCGGCTGTTCGACGCCGAGAGCTGCCGCTGTGCGGACTATGCCAACCGGCTGGCGCGCGTTCCCGACTGCGTCGGCCTGACGCCGCAGAATGTGCGCACCATCAGCTGGCTGCCCAGCACCTGCGCCTACCGGCTGGTGGCCGAGGGCCGCGACCTCTACTGGTGGCATCGGTTGGTTTCCGGCAGTGCCGAGACCGTGCACGAGGCCGGCATTTCCATGCGCGGCCGGGTCAAGGCGAGCGAGACCGACCTGGCCGAACCGGAAGACTATTTTGACTTTATGCTCGACGACGAGCCCTGACGCGCGCGGTAGACCGTCAGGAGTTGCCTGTCGGGAACCCTGCGAGGGCGAGGCGCCTGGCGCGATATTGTTGAGTGCCGGCGAGGGATTTGGCCGGCGAGAGATTTGAAAGGTCGGCGCTTTGCCGTGTGGCGCCACATGAACCGGGGATGAACGGGCAGTTCGTAAATAGTTCAGACAGGCCGGTGCATTCTCCCGCCATCGGTTTCACGAGGAGGGCGCAAGCCCGCAACAAGGAGAGAGAACCATGTACACCACCATCAAGACGGCAGCGCTTTCGGCTCTGGTCGGCCTCGGCACGCTGGCGGCCATCCCCGCCCATGCCGACAGCCTCTATCTTGGCTTCGGCAACAACCAGGATCCGCGCTTCGGCGTCTATGCCGGCGACGACGGCTATCGCCACCGCCGGGACGAGCGCCGCGACGATTGGCGCCGTGGCTGCTCGCCGGATCGCGCCCTCGACAAGGCGGAGCGCATGGGGCTGCACCGTGCCCGCATCGTCGATGTCAACCGCCGCGTGGTCAAGGTTATGGGCCGTCAGTACGGCGACCGCGTCGTCATCGTGTTCGCCAACGAGCGCGGTTGCCCGGTCATCAACCGCTGAGAATCTCAGGCGTGGACCTTCTGTGAAGGTCTGGAGCCCCTTTCCCTAGGGAAAGAAGTGGCCCGAAACCCCCGCGGGAGCGATTCTGCGGGGTTTTTAATGCCCGCGGCGGTCTCTCTTGAGCAGGTCCGTGGCCAAGCAATGCTCAGCCACGGCGTCCAGCGCCGCCTACTTCAGTTCGAAGGTAACGGTGACCTGGACATTGTAGGCGTTCTCGCCGGCCTGTACCGGCGCCGCGCCGGCCGCGGCGTCGAATGCCTTGGCGTTGATCGGCATCGGCGCCGGCCTGATGTTCTGATCGGTGATCTCGAGCACCCGGCCCAGGCTGACCCCGGCCGCCTCGGCCAGCGTCCTGGCCTTGGCCATGGCGTCGGCGACAGCTTTCTTTCGGGCCTCTGTGACGGTGGCCGCCGGATTGTCATTGGTGAAGGCGATGCCGCCGCCTTGGTTGACGCCGAGCGACACCGCCTTGTCGAGGATCTCGCCTGTCTTGTCGACGTCGCGCACGCGCACCGAGAGCGTGTTGGTCACCTGATAGGCGACGAGTTCGGCCTCCTGGCTGCCGTCCGGCTTGTTGGTGTAGTTGTAGCGGGGGTTGATCTGGATGCCCGCGGTCTGCAGGTCGCGATCCTTGATGCCGGCGGCCTTCATCGCGGCAATCACGGCGGCCATGGCATCATTGTTGGCGTCGAGTGCGGCACGCGCCGTCTTGGCTTCGCGCATGACGCTGAGCGTCAGCACCGCCAGATCGGGGGCCACGGTTGCTTCGCCCTCGCCGGACACGATGATGCGGGGCGGCGTCGGCAGATCGGTGGCTCCAGCCATCGCCGGAAAAGCGATTGCAGCGGCGAGCGCGAGGGGCAAAAGATGTCTGGTCATGAAAATCTCCTTGGTCTGCGATCAAGTCGCAGGGGAGCGCGTAGAGCGCGATTATGGGTTGATTTGGGCGATCTGCGAAAGCCCGCCGGGAAAGCCTTGTGCCGCGATGCGAAAAACATTAATCCAGCCCGCGTGGGGCCTGTAGCTCAATGGTTAGAGCCGGCGGCTCATAACCGCTTGGTTGGGGGTTCGAGTCCCTCCGGGCCCACCATTGTTGTTATTTACCAATAGCGTACGGGCAAGTTCGCCCGCGGGTTCGCCAAACGGGATATTGCCGTCCCGGGAGCACAATGATCGTGACGCAGAAAGGGATCACCCTGAAAGACGTGGCCGCCGCGGCCAACGTTTCGCGCGCCACGGCGGCGCGGGCGCTCAACAGTTACGGTTACGTCGGCGACGGGACGGCTTTGCGGGTGCTGGAAGCCGCCGAGCGACTGGGCTATCGCGCCAACCTCGTCGCGCAGGCCCTGCGCAGCGGGCAGCTGCCGATCGTCGGCTTCATTCCCGGCGACATCCAGAATCCGTTCTTCGCGCGCATTGCCCATGATATCGAGGCGGAACTGCGCAGGCACCGCCACAATCTTCTGATCGCCAGCAGCGAAGAGAATGTCGAACAGGAAAAGGAACTGCTCGAAAGCCTGCGTTCGCTCAGCATCCGTGGCTTCATTCTTGCGCCGACCTCGGCGACGGACAGCCAGCATATCGTGCAGCTCGCCCGTGAGGGCACGCCGGTCGTGCTGATCGACCGTGTCGTCAAGGAAGTGCACTGCGACAGCGTCGTCGTCGACAATGAAGGCGGTGCGCGCGCGGCCGTGGACTACCTGGTTGCCAATGGCCATGAGCGCATCGGCCTGTTGCGGGACGAATCGCGCATCTTCACCGCGCAGGAGCGCCTTGCCGGCTACCAGAACTCGCTTGCGGCGCATGGCATTGCCCTCGACCCGTCGCTGGTCAGCGTGTCACGCTCGACCGTGGAACATGCTGTCGAAGCCACCATTCGACTGTTCAGCCGCCGCGATCGTCCGACCGCCCTGTTCACCGTGGACAGCCTGATGACCCAAGGCGCGTTGCTCGGCCTGCGCTCGATGGGACTGTCGATCCCGCATGATGTTTCGCTGGTCGGGTTCGACGATTTCAACCTCGCCACCTTCACCGATCCCCAGATCACCGTCATTGCGCAGCCGACAGCCGAAATAGGGCCGCTTGCCGCCAAAATGCTGCTCGACCGCCTGGCCGGCAAGAAGCTGGCCCCGCGCCACACGCGCTTCCCGACCCGTCTCATCGTTCGCGGCTCGGTCTCGCGGCTGCACGGGGGCTGATCGCCCGATCCAAATAGGCTCTTCCGCGAATTCGTCCTGTGAGGGGGCTTGCCAACCTCTGAAATGCGTGCGTTAAATATGTGAGATCGATCTCACAATCATTCGGATCGATGGTGGCCATGGCGATCCGCCGGCGGTGCCTGCAACGAGCGGACGCCCTGCCGCAGCGAAAATACGAGGAAGACCTGCATGCTCAACTTTGACAAAGACCGCTTCATCAAGATCCAGGGCGGAGCCGTCTCCTTCGCCGGAGAGGCGAGGGCGCTCATGCACCGGCTGCTCGGCGAGGGCGTCGAGCGGCTCTATTTCATGGGGACCGGTGGCGTGCAGCTTCTGACCCTTCCAGCGATCGAGCTGGCCGAGCGTCGTACGAGCTTCCCGGTGCGGGGAGAATATCCGGCGCAGGTCGTGCTTGATCCGCCCGCCGGGCTGGACCGGAAGTCGCTCGTGGTCATCCCGTCGCTGTCGGGCACGACCAGGGAAAGCGTGCAGCTGCTTTCCTTCCTGAAGCAGAGAGGCGTGCGCACGCTCTCGCTCACCGGCCATTCCGACACGCCACTTGCCAGGGAAGCCGATTTCACCTTCACGAACTTCGCGGAGGACGACACCTCTTCGGAGTCCTTCTATCTGCAGTCGCTGCTGATCGTGCTGGCACTGCTGGCGGAGCGCGGCGAATACGAGGACTTCGACGCCACGGTGGCCGAGCTCAAGAGACTGCCGGAACTGCTGGTTGGGGCAAAGGCGGCCTATGAAGACAGCGCGGCGAAACTCGCCGACACGATCAAGAACGAAACCTATCACATCTTCACCGGCGCCGGCTCCGTCTGGCCGCAAGCCTACTATTACGGCATGTGCATTCTGGAAGAGATGCAGTGGATCAGGACCAGACCGGTCCATGCCGCCGACTTCTTCCACGGCACGCTGGAGCTGGTTGAACCGGGTGTGAGCGTATTCCTCTTCAAGGGGGAAGATGCCAGCCGTCCGCTGGGTGATCGCGTCGAAAATTTCATCAAACGATACACCGACAAGGTGCACGTTCTCGATGCCGCGTCGGTCGAACTGCCCGGTATCTCGCCTGCTGTCCGCAAGCTGATCTCGCCGATCGTGCTTGCGACGTTGCTGGAACGGGTGAGCGCGCATCTGGAAGTGTTGCGCAATCACCCGCTGACGACGCGCCGCTACTACAAGCGCGTCGAATACTGATCACCTCACCTCATAAAAACGAAGAAGGGAACTGATCATGAAATATTCAACACAGGCGGCAATCGCCGCGCTTGCCGCGGCATCGGCACTGGGTCTGACAATGGGACAGGGTATCGGCGCCGAGGCGGTCCAGGCCGATCCGAACGCTAAGGTCGATTACCAGGGAACGCTGTCGGTCCTGACGAAATTCGGCGCGCAGCAGCTCGCGCCGTATTTTGTCGGCGTCGCCCAGGACTATGAGAAGCTTCATCCCGGCGTGAAGGTCGAACTCATCCAGGAAAGCGACGACAGCGTCAAGGACAAGACCAAAACGCTGGTCGCGTCGAACTCGCTCCCGGACATCTACTTTTCCTGGACCGGCAGCTGGGGCGGAAACTTCGTGCGCGGCCATCGCGCCGTCGACCTGACCCCGGTCATCGGGCCCGATACCGAGTGGGGCAAGACACTGACGCCGGCGGCCGTTCAGGCCTTCATGTACAATGGCAAATACTACGGCATTCCGCTCTATCTCGACGCAAAATTCATGGGCTACAACAAGCAGGCGTTCTCCAAACTCGGCCTGAGCGCGCCCAAGACCTTCGAGGAGCTCCTGTCGTCGTGCGAGACGATCCGGAAATCGGGCATGACGCCGATCTCTTTCGGCAACAAGGAAGCCTGGCCGGCAATCCACTATGTGGGGCAGCTGCTCGCCTACGACGTTCCGCAGGCGGTACTCGAGAAGGATTTCGACCCCGGCACGGCGGACTATAGCGACCCGGGCTATGTCGCCGCGCTCACTCAGTACAAGCAGCTCATCGACAGTTGCACGGATGGCGGCGCCTCGGTGAACGGCACCTCCTATTCGTCGGCCATCCAGACCTTCAGCAACACGAAATCGGCCATGTACTACCAGGAAATCATCGAGTTCGATCAGAGCGCGTCGGCGGATTCCGCTTTGAAAGTATCCGATCTGGGCTTCTTCACCCTGCCTGTGCCGAACGGCGCGAAGGGCGACGCGAAAGCGATCGAAGGCGCGCCGGAGGGCTACATGATCAGTTCCGCCTCCAGCAACATCCCGCTGGCGATCGACTTCATGAAATTCGTCACGTCCAAGCAGAATGGCCAGGTGCTCTCGGCTCCGCCCTACGGGCAGCCCAGCGCGACCATCGGCGGGGCGTCGGAAGCCAACATGAACCCTTCCGTCGTGGCCGGTCTCAAGGAGATCGCCTCCGCTTCCTACCTGATGCCGTGGCTGGACACGGTGAACCCGCCGCGCGTGGCCTCCGCCTGGCTGTCCAGCCTCCAGGCCCTCACCGGCGGCTCGATGACGCCGGAACAGGTCATGGAGCAGGTCAAGCAGGCGGCCGCGGCATCGAAATAGGCCAATGGCGAATCCCGGTCTGGCCAGAATGGAAGGCGCTGCCTTGAGCAACGCCAAGGGCGAGCCGGCGGCGAAAGCCGGCCGCCGGTTCCGCCACTGGGGCTCGCTCCGGTGGGTCGCCGTTGCGGTGATCCTGGTCGGCTGGTTCGTGTATTACCCGATCGTCGACAACTTCATCGTCAGCACCACCGACGAGGATATTTTTACCGGCGAGACCACGAATATCGGCCTCGCCAACTATGAGCGGCTGCTGCACGACCCGGTCGTCTGGGTGGCGTTGTGGAACAACACGCTCTACGCGTTGATCTCCATCGTCTTCCAGGTCGGCGGCGCCTTCGTGCTGGCGGCGCTGATCGAGGGGCTGGGCAGCGAGCGGCAAAGGCGCTTCTGGCGGGCGATTTATTTCATTCCGTCCGCGATCTCGATCACCGTGACCGGCCTGCTGTTCTATTTCATCTACCAGCCGGATATCGGGCTCTTGAACGCCGGGCTCAGGCGCATTGGCCTGGAACAACTCATCCAGCCCTGGCTCGGCGGCGAGCACACGGCGATCTACGCGATCATCGCGATGAGCCAGTGGCAGGGCTTCGGCTATTCGACGCTCCTGTTCGCGATCGCGATCCAGAAGATTCCGCGCGATCTCTATGATGCCGCGGTCATGGACGGAGCCGGGCCGATGCGCAGGCTGTGGAGCGTGACGCTGCCACTGACCCGCGAGATGACCGGCCTGATGATCATCGTCACCATCACCGGCGCGTTCCAGGTGTTCAACGAAGTCATGGTCATGACCGCCGGCGGCCCCAACAACCGCAGCCAGGTGCTTGGCACATGGCTTTACCAGCAGGGCTTCATCCAGAACAATTTCGGCTACGGCGCCGCGATCGCCGCCGTGATCTTCGCCGTGACCATGATCACCGGAGCGGCCCAGCTTTGGTACACCAGGCGCCGGAGGGTCGAGCTGTGACGGTGATGGCGGCCAGCGGGCGGACCGCGCGCCCGACCTTCGGGAGCGCTCTTGCGAAAGCCTTTCTGTACTCGTTCCTGATCTGTCTCGGCATCGTCGTGCTTTATCCGCTGGTCTGGATGGCGCTCAACGGCTTTAAGGATAATGGGCAGATCTTCGGCGACCCCTTCGCGCTGCCGTCGCGGTGGACCTGGGCCAATTATGTGCAGGCCTGGAACCGGGGCGTCCGCGACTATTTGGTCTCAAGCCTGCTGGTGACCGTCGCTTCAGCGATCTGCACGGTGCTGATCAGCGCCTGGACCGCCTACGGGCTGACGCGAACGCCAATGCCCGGCAAGCCGCTTATCGTCGGTCTGGTTCTTGGCGGCCTCATGCTCAGTCCGACCGTGGCGCTGATCCCGCTGGTGCGGATGCTGCAGGCCATCGGCCTTTACAACACCTACTGGGCGCTGATCATCCTCTACACGGCGTTCCGGATTCCGTTCAGCACCTTCCTGATCCGCGCCTACATGCTTGGGCTGCCGAAGGATCTCGACGAGGCGGCCCGCATCGACGGCGCCAGCGAGGGGCAGATCTTCTGGCGTATCATCCTGCCGCTGTGCCAGCCGATCATCATCTCCTGCATCATCCTTCACGTGCTGTTCGCCTGGAACGAGTATTTGTTCGCGATGGTCTTCACCAATGGATCGGCTGTGCAGACGCTGCCCGTCGGCCTCACCTCGCTGATGTCCAAGAACGGCACCAATTACGGCGTCGTCTTCGCGGCGATGACGATCTCGGCCCTGCCGATCGTCCTGCTTTTCTTCGCCGCACAGCGGTACTTCATCCGCGGCCTCTCCGAAGGCATCGGCAAATAAATCACCGGGAAGGACATCCATGCCGCAATTCAAGGTCGACCAGCTGATTGGGGCCAACTTCGCCTTCCAGCATTACGCATTCGAGCGCGTTGCCGAGATCCTTCGCGGCTTCGGCTTCAAGGAGATCGAGCTTTGGGGCATCGCGCCGCATCTCGACCTGTTTCATGCGACAGACGCGCATGTTCGATCGGTTCGCGAGATACTTGCGCAGAACGGCCTGACGGTCTGGTGCTTCACGCCCGAGCAGGTGATCTATCCGATCAACATCGCGTCGGGCGACGGCGCATACCGCCGCGACAGCGTCAGGCGGTTCTGCCGCGCGGCGGACATATGCGCCGAACTGGGTGCCCGATATTTGTTCCTGACGTCCGGGCGTGGATATGAACACGACCCGCCGCAAGAAGCATGGGCACGGTCGGCCCAGTCGCTCGCGGAGATCGCCGCCCATGCGTCCTCGGTCGGCGTGCGCTGCCTGCTCGAGCCGCTGCAACGCGTCGAAACCAACGTCGTCACCAATGCGGCGGGCCTGCGCGAAATGCTCGACCAGATCGGCGCCGACACCATGGACGTGGTCCTGGACACGGTCGGCATGGCCACTGCCGGCGATACCGTGGCCGACTATGTCAGGCTGTTCGGGCCACGCCTCGTACATGTCCAGATCGTCGACGGGCTGCCGGCGGGGCATCTTGTCTGGGGCGACGGCAAGCTTCCGATCGGCCAGTACCTCGACGACCTCGCCGCGTCGGGCTATCGGGGGAAACTGACCTTCGAGCCGTTCGGAAATGGCTCCTATGCTCTGGACCCGGTCGCGGCGTGGACACGCAATCTCAAGGCGATCGAGCCTCACATGACGCGGGCGCCGACAGCAGCATGACCGGAGGAGCATCGCCCAATCTGGTCGCCGTCGGTGACAACTGCCTCGACGTCTATCTCAACAAGGACCTCCTGACGGTGGGCGGGAACGCCCTCAACGTTGCCGTTCAATGGCGCCGCAATGGCTGGAGCGCACGCTATTTCGGCGCCGTTGGCGATGATCCTGAAGGTGAGATAACGCTCCGCGAGATCGAGACCGCCGGGCTGTCCCGCAACGATGTCGAGATGATCTCCGGCGACACGGCTGTAACCTTGCTGCGCGACCAGTCGGGCGACCGTACTTTCCTGTTCGAATCCTTCGGCGTCGGCGAGAATTACATGCCCGCGCCGCGCAACTGGCAGGTCATTTCGAAAGCCGATTGGGTGCATCTGGGCACCAATGCCAACGAGGATCTCGTGCGCCGCCTGGTTCGCGAGCGCGTGCCGTTCAGTCTCGACGTCTCGACCGCGCATCTGGCCTTGCCGCTGGAGGGCGTGCCTCTGGTCTTCGCGTCCGGTCCAGACGAGCCGGGCGTGCCGGTCGAGCCCCTCATGACCGCGCTGCGGTCGGCCGGGGCGCGCCAGGTCGTGCTCACCTGCGGCAGCCGCGGCGCCTATTTCGGCGACAGCCAAGGCGTTCGCCATGTCGAGGCGTCGCCGACCGCCGTCGTGGACACGTGCGGTGCGGGAGACAGCTTTATCGCCACCTTCATCACCGCGTTCTGCTTCGCGGGTCTCGATGCCGACGATGCCATGCAAAAAGCCTCTCTCGACGCCAGCAGGACCTGCACGCATCTCGGCGGCTTCCCGCAGGAACCGCGCCCCATCCCCGACTGGCTGCCGCTGAAATATGCCGACCTGATCAATCGCGAGACGAGGGTCTGACATGGCCACTTTACGGATGAGACAGCCGGCGGTCGCGGCGACAGCCGATCGGTCGTTCTGGCTGCAGGACATTGCCGCTGCCCCGGCCACCCAACCCTTGGTCGGCGGCGAGCAGGCCGACGTGGTGATCGTCGGCGGCGGCTATACCGGGCTGTGGACGGCGTTGCGGATCCGCGACCTGGCTCCCGAAACCCGCGTCATGGTGATCGAGGCCGATCAGTGCGGCTCCGGCGCTTCGGGGCGCAATGGAGGACAGGTGCATTCCTGGTTCGCCGAGCTCGATCAGATCAGCGCCGTCGTCGGCGAGGAGGAGGGGCGGGCGCTTTGCGCCGATAGCGTCGATGCCATCGCAGAGCTGGAGAAACTTCAGCGCGACGGCACGATCGATATGGATCTCCGGCTTGACGGCTGGCTGTGGACGGCCAGCTCCACGGCCCAGGAGGGAGCCTGGAACCGCGCTGTCGCGATGACCGAGGCAGCCGGGGCCAACCGCTTCCGGCAGCTGACCGGCGAGGAGATCAAGCAGCGGACCGGGTCTTCCGCCTCCTATGCCGGCGTCGTCGAGGCGAATGCCGGAACCGTGCATCCAGCCAAGCTGGCCACCGGCCTGCGCGACCTGGCGATCGCTCGCGGCGTCGTCGTCCATGAGCGCAGTCCCGTCACCGAAATCGTGCCCGGCAGGACCTGTGTGGTCCGGACCGCGCAAGGCGCGGTGCGGGCCGAGAAGGTCGTGCTGGCGGCCAATGCCTGGCTGTCGGCGTTGCCCGAACTGCGACGGCATCTTTACGTGGTCGCGAGCCAGGTGGTCGCGACCGCGGAAATCCCTGACTTGCTCGACCGGATCGGCTGGCGAGACGGAGCCTCCATCTGCGACGCGCAGCGCCAGGTCCTCTATTATCAGCGCACCCCGAAAGGCCGGGTGGTCTTCGGCCGCGGCAGCGGCAACATCGCCTATGCGGGCAATTTCGGCCAAAGCTTCAACCGCAGCCCCGAACACGGACGGGACAATATCCGCGAACTGGCCCGCGTCTACCCCGAACTGCGAGGAGTGCCGATCGACTATGATTGGGCGGGCCCGATCGACTGCGTGCCGGAGCATGTTCCCGTCTTCGATCACTTGAAGGGTCATCCCAACATTTTCTTTGGCATGGGCTACAACGGGACCGGCATTGCCCAGACCCCAATCGGCGGCCGCGTCCTCGCCAGCCTTGTTCTGGAACGGAAGGATCGCTGGAGCGGCAGTGGGCTGGTGGGGCTCGATCGGCGCAAGACGATGCCGCCGGAACCGTTCCGCTATCTCGGCGCCAAGCTTGTGCGCGCCGCGATCGCGCGCCGGAACGACGTCGAGATCCGCAACGGGACGCCAGGCGCTCTAACGCGATTCCTGTCGGAACGCACGCCGGGCGGCGGGGGCTAGGCATCTTTAAACCCGCAAGGACCTGTTGTTGCGCCTTTCTGGTGAACACGGGCGCGGACGCTGGCGGTCCGATTATCCGAACGCCCTTCAGCTTTCCTTGTTGAGGTCGCCCCCGCCGGGAGTAATAGTTGCCCGGAAATTCGCGAGGAGGAAGGGATGACGGTGAATTTCGACCCGAGGGCGAAGGCCACGTCGCTCTACCATGGCGAATTCCGGCCGATGTTCATCGACGGCAAGTGGGTCGCAGCGCAGTCCGGCGAGGTGATGCAGGCGCTGAATCCGGCGACCGGCGAGGTGCTGGCGACGGTGCCGCGTGGCGGAGCCGCCGATGTCGATGCGGCGGTCGCGGCGGCGCGCGCGGCTTTCGAAGGTCCATGGTCGAAATTCTCGCCCTATGAGCGGCAATGCGTGCTGCTCAGGATCGCCGACCTGTTCGAGACACATTGGGAAGAGCTCAGCGTTTGCGACACGCTCGACATGGGGCTGCCGATCACGCGCACGCTGGCCAACCGGCGCCGCGTCATCGGCATGCTGCGCTTCTATGCAGGCATGGCGACGGCGCTGCATGGCGAGGCGATCGACAATTCCATTCCGGGCGAAATCGTCACCTTCACAAGGCGCGAGCCGGTTGGCGTCGTTGGCGCGATCATTCCCTGGAACGCGCCGACCGCGGCCTCGATCTGGAAGATCGCGCCGGCGCTCGCCACGGGCTGTACCATCGTGCTGAAACCGTCCGAGGAGGCATCGCTGACGCCGCTGCTGATCGCCGGGCTGATGCAGGAAGCCGGCGTGCCCGACGGCGTCGTCAACATCGTCACCGGTACCGGGGCCGAAGCGGGCGCGCGGCTCGCCGAACATCCCGACGTCAACAAGATCGTCTTCACCGGCTCGACGCTGACAGGTCAA
This sequence comes from Mesorhizobium sp. B2-3-15, assembly GCF_006442875.1. NCBI lineage: Bacteria > Pseudomonadati > Pseudomonadota > Alphaproteobacteria > Hyphomicrobiales > Phyllobacteriaceae > Mesorhizobium > Mesorhizobium sp. B2-3-15. Next base: position 37,411 of record NZ_VFVO01000023.1, read on the forward strand.
GCGATCGCGCGGGCTGCTGTCACCAACCTCAAGCGCGTCTCGCTTGAGCTTGGCGGCAAGTCACCGATCATTGTCTGCCGCGACGCCGACATCGACAAGGCTGTCCCAATCGCGGCGATGGCGGTGTTCGTGCATTCGGGCCAGATCTGCATTGCCGGCTCGCGCCTGTTCGTGGCGCGCGAGATCCATGACGAATTCGTGCGCCGGCTGGCGGAGTTCGCCGGAAAACTGCGCATCGGCCATGGCATCGAGGCGGAGACCGAAATCGGGCCGCTCATCAATGCCAGGCAGGCCGGCAAGGTGGAAGGCTACATCAAGGCCGGCAGCGACGAAGGCGCCCAACTGGTCGTCGGCGGAGCGCGGCTGACAGGCGAACTCTATGATGGCGGCAACTTCATCGCGCCGACCGTTTTCGGCGCGGTGTCGGACACCATGACCATCGCGCGGGAGGAGATTTTCGGACCCGTTATTTCGGCGATGCCGTTCGACACGCTGGACGAGGCCGTCGCGCGCGCCAACGCGACGCCCTACGGGCTTGCGGCCGGCGTCTTCACCACCCACCTCGGCACCGCGCACAAGCTAGCCCGCCGCATCAAGGCCGGCTCGGTCTGGGTCAACATGTACCACGCCATCGATCCGGCCGTGCCTTTCGGCGGGATGAAGATGTCCGGCCATGGCCGCGAGGGCGGCATCGAGCATCTGCACGAGTATCTGGAGACCAAATCCGTCTGGATCCAGACGGATTGAGGGCGTGGCGATGTTCAGGTGAGGGCGCCCGCGGTCCGGGCCCGTCGCCGACTGCCGCGCATCGGCCGGAGCAAGGCCCTTGTTCAGGAACTTTTCGTCATCTGGCGATTTTCGATATAAGATCGAATCCCGAACAGAAGGGTGTTTGCGATGACGACGAAACGATTGGCGATCTGCGCTCTTGCTCTCGCGATGGGCTTCGGCATGTCCTCGTTGGCTTTCGCGGGCGCCAAGCACCGTCATCACCAGGACGAACAGGAGCGCTACGTTCCCGCCAATGACGATCTCATCGACTTCCTCTTCGGCGGCCCGCGCTACTATGACCAGCAGTTGTTCACAACGGCCGCTGGAGCCTGCTCCTACCACCGGACTGGTCCGGACGGTTTTGCGATAAACAAGATCAACGATCACCACTGCGGAAAATGACCGGCGGACGTTTCGTCCGCGATCAGGTTAGCACGTTGCGAACGTGACACGGTCCGCCGGCGCGGCCACGCGCCCGGCGTAACATTGCGATCCGCCCCGTGGCGTCTACGAGGTTCGCATCAGCTTGCCATAGCGCTTGATCAGCCGGTCGCGCTTGAGGCGGGTCAGCCTGTGCGTCCAGAACAGCCCGTCGAGCTGATCGATCTCATGCTGATGGCAAACCGCCAGCAGGCCCTCGGCGTCCTCGAACCGCTCACCGCCATCCAGATCCTGATAGCGAACGCGGATGCGGGCGTGCCGTTCGATGTCCTCGGTGACACCGGGCATCGAAACGCTGCCTTCCTCATGACGGATCATTTCGGTCGAGGCCTGGACGACGGCCGGATTTACATAGATCGCCGGTTTTGCCGCGGAAGGGAGCTGGATGACGACCAGCCGTTTCAGAATGCCGATGTGCGGGGCGGTGATACCGATTCCGGGGGCCGCGCGCATGGTGTCGATGAGGTCGCTGGCCAAGGCCTGCAGATCGTCGTCGAACAGCTCCACGGGTTCGGCCACGGCGCGAAGGAGGGGATTGGGGAATTTTACGATCGACCGAACTGTCATGGACCTCGCCTCAACTCGGCAAGCCTGCGCGGATTTCTGCGTCATGTTCGCCGCGCATGGGGCTCTTGGCCGGTGTCTTTTGTTCCCATCCGGAAAAGCGCGGCGCGGCCGCCGCCTGCAGGATGCTGTCCACCGTCAGCCATGTGCCGCGTGCGGCCATGTGCGGATGCTGGGCCGCTTCATGGGGGCTGAAGACTGGGCCGACACAGGCGTCCGAGCCCGCGAACAACTTGACCCATGCGTCGCGAGGTCGCGTGGCGAAGATCGCCGCCAGCCGGTCGCCCAGCTGCGGCCAGAGTTCGCGATCGAACTGGTTGGCGAATTGCGGATCGGCGGTCAAGCCAAGCCTGTCGAGGAAGAGCGTATAGAATTTAGGTTCGACGCACTGGACGCTGATGAAGCCGCCATCCGATGTCCGGTAGACGCGGCACCAATGCGGTCCGTCGAGAAGGCTGCGGCCGCGGTCGGCGGCAAGCGCGCCGGACTGTGCGAGCGACATCAGCAGGTTCATCATATGGGCCGAGCCGTCGACGATCGCCGCGTCGACGACGATGCCTTGGCCGCCGGCGCGTGCGTTCATCATGGCGGCCAGCATGCCGATCACCAGATAGAGCGCCCCGCCGCCTACGTCGCCGACGAGCGTCGGTGGCGCCATGGGCGGCTCTCCCGGCAAGGAGCCGTACCAGAGCGCGCCGGACAGGCCGATATAGTTCATGTCGTGGCCGGCGGTGCCGGCCAGTGGACCGTGCTGGCCCCAGCCGGTCATGCGGCCGTAGACCAGGCGCGGATTGGCCGCGAGACAGGCCTCCGGGCCAAGCCCGAGACGCTCCATGACGCCGGGCCGGAACCCCTCGATCAACCCGTCGGCGGTGGCGATGAGGCGCGTCAGCACGGCCACGTCGTCCATATTCTTCAGGTCGAGCGCGATGGAGCGCTTGCCGCGATCGAGCAGCGAGCGCGTGGCCGGCACGGACGGCTCCCTGCGGTGGACGACAATGACATCGGCGCCGAGGTCCGCGAAAAGCATGCCGGCGAAGGGCGCCGGTCCCAGCGCCTCGATCTCGACGATGCGGATTCCCCTGAGCATCCCATCCTCTCTGGTGTTGCGCGTTTAAGCTATTGCGGAGGGCGACGGTGTGTAACCCTGTTCTTTCGCCATTGAAGCATGTGCCGCCCGCATATACTTCAGGACCATGAAAAAAATTGGTTTCCTGTCATTCGGGCACTGGTCGCCCTCTTCGCAATCGCAGGTGCGTTCGGCATCCGACGCACTGTTGCAATCGATCGATCTCGCCGTCGCCGCCGAGCAGCTCGGCGCCGACGGGGCCTATTTCCGCGTGCATCATTTCGCCCGCCAGCTCGCCTCGCCATTCCCGCTGCTGGCGGCCGTCGGCGCCAAGACCAGCCGCATCGAGATCGGCACGGCCGTCATCGACATGCGCTACGAGAATCCGCTCTACATGGCCGAGGATGCGGGTGCGGCCGACATCATCGCCGGCGGCCGGCTGCAGCTCGGCATCAGCCGCGGCTCGCCCGAGCAGGTGATCGATGGCTGGCGCTATTTCGGCTATGTGCCGCAGGAAGGCAAAAGCGACGCCGACATGGCGCGGCATCACGCCGAGGTGTTGCTCGATACGCTGCGCGGCGAAGGCTTCGCGCAGCCCAATCCACGGCCGATGTTCCCCAACCCGCCCGGCTTGCTCAGGCTCGAGCCGCATTCGGAGGGCTTGCGCGAGCGCATCTGGTGGGGCGCGGCGACCAACGCCACCTCTGAATGGGCGGCGAAGCTCGGCATGAATTTGCAGAGCTCGACGCTGAAATTCGACGAGAGCGGCAAGCCGTTCCATGTCCAGCAGGCCGAGCAGATCCGCATCTATCGCGAAGCCTGGAAGGCGGCCGGGCATGAACGCGAACCGCGCGTCTCGGTCAGCCGCAGCATCTTCGCGCTGGTCGACGACCGCGACCGCGCCTATTTCGGGCGCGGCAATGAGAGCCGCGACCAGATCGGCTTTATCGAGGAAAATACCAGGGCGATCTTCGGCCGCAGCTACGCCGCCGAGCCGGACGTGCTGATCAAGGAGCTGGCGCAGGACGAGGCGATCGCCGAGGCCGACACGCTTTTGCTCACGGTTCCCAACCAGCTCGGCGTCGACTACAACGCCCATGTCATCGAGGCGATCCTCACCCATGTCGCGCCGGCGCTAGGCTGGCGCTGACCGGTGCGGGGAGCGGTCGTCGGTCTAATGGATCGAGGGAGGTTGCCGCATGTCCAGGAAAGCCCTGATTGCCTGGGGAGGCTGGGAAGGCCACACGCCAGAGCGCAGCGCCAACATCATCCGCGACATGCTGGAGCGTAACGGCTTCGCGGTCACGCTCGGCGAGGGGACAGCGATGTTCGCCGATCCGAACCTTGCATCATTCGATCTCATCGTGCCTGTCATCACCATGTCGACGATCGAAAAGGCCGAGCTGAACAACCTGACGCAGGCGGTTCGCCTGGGGAGCGGGCTCGGCGGCTTTCACGGCACGATGGGCGACAGTTTTCGCGCGGAGCCCGACTACCAGTTCATGACCGGCGGCCAGTGGGTCGCGCATCCCGGCAACATCATCGACTACCATGTCGTCATCACCCGGCCGGACGATCCGGTCACGACAGGCGTCAGCGATTTCGCCTACCGGTCGGAGCAATATTACATGCATGTCGACCCGGCCAATGAGGTGCTGGCGACAACCACCTTCACCGACGCGCATTTTCCCGGCATCGACGGCGTCGTCATGCCGGTCGTCTGGAAGCGCCGCTATGGCGGGGGCAAGGTTTTTTACAGTTCCCTTGGCCATACGGCGGACGAGTTCGCGGTGCCGGAAATGGCGCTAATCATGGAGCGCGGTTTGCTGTGGGCCGCGCGCGACTAGCCTACCAGTCCGCGACGCGGTCGCCGCCGGTGAATTGCGCGCTTTTGCCGGTGTATTCGAACAGTTCGATCTTCACCCCGTTGGGGTCGCGCAGCCAGGCCTGGTAGGTGTCGTCGCAGGCGCATTTCTTGGCGGTGACGTCAACGCCCATGGACGCGATGTGCGCGATCGCGGCGTCGATATCTTCGACTTCCAGGCAGAAATGGTTGATCTGGTCCGTCTCGCTGAACCGCGCTCCCGCTTTCTGAAAGACCTCGACATGGCTGCGGCCACCGCAATTGAGGTAGAAGCCGAAAACCGCGCCATCGCGCAGGAAATTGAATTGGATATCCATGCCAAGGACATTTTCGTAGAAGCGCCGTGTCTCGTCCAGATCGTTGGCGAAGATGCAGACATGGGCGAGTTGTTTGACTTTGATCATGGCTGGATCCCGTTGTCTGGCCGGTTGCGGATGGTAAGGCGGCCCGTACGGCGCATCATCACTCGATTCCGCCGGTGACCACATAGGCGCCGGCGCTGCGTCCATCCTGTAACCGCACCACCGCAGTGACGATCGAACCGTATGAGCCGCGCCAGACGCTGTGCAGGCGCCGATGCTCCTCGGCCGGGACGAGCGCACGCCCGCTGAGCCGCGTGCCGGCTTGGTGCATGTCAATCGCCTGGCCGTTGACATGCACCTTGATGCTGGCGTGCTCCGCTTCGCTTGCCTCGACAGCCAGGTCGACTGTGACCGTGATCTCGTCGTGATCACCGGAAGAGCGCGTTTCAGCGGTTAGCGCGATTTCCACTACCGGCGCCTTGCCATTGCCGGCTTGAGTACGCTGGCGCGAAAACACATCGTCAGCCAGTCCGGGCGTGCGCGGCGGCTGGGTGCGGCGCTGGGTGGAACGTTCGAAGTCGCCGGCCATGCAAAGCAGCCTTTCATCGTCATAGGCCTTGCCTGCGAAGGTCAGGCCGACCGGCATGCCGATGTCGGCCATTGTGCCCATCGGCACGGTGACGGTCGGGATGCCGAAATGGCGCCAGACCAGATTGCCGTTGGCGACCCAGGTGCCGTTGCGCCAGGCCAGATCGGCTGACGCCTCGTTGACGTCGGCGTCGGCCGGGCCGACATCGGCGGCGGCCGGCAGGACCACGGCATCGAGGCCTTGTGCGTCCAGCCAGTCCTCGAAGTCGATGCGTCTTGTTGCTTCGAGTCCCTTGATGCCATCTGCGATCGTGGGAATGTGGGCCAAGGGCGCGACGCCGAGCTTTGCCCGCTCGACATACTCGGCCAGATCGAAGCCGCCTTCATAGCGGTCGGGCAGCGTGCCCGGTGGCTGCGGGAAGATTTTTGGGCCGTCGACCGAGGCGAGATCGGGCAGAGCAGGGTCGGCGTTGGCCCGCAGGAAATCGTCCCAGCCCCAGATGCAGAGATCCCAGATTTCGCGGTCGGCGAAGTCCCCGGGCACCAGCCCACGCTCGACCATGGTCCGCGCGCCTGGGCGGTCGCGCTCATAGTTGGAGACGAGGGGAAAGTCGACCTCGACCACTTCGGCGCCGAGCCGCCGCAGATCCGCGGCCGCCTGTTCCCAGAGATCAAGTACCGAGGCGCGGGTTTCGATCGGGCGATCTATTTCTGCGTCGCGGCCGATATACATTCTGGGTACGCCGAGCCGCTTGCCCTTCAGCGAACCCGCAAGCGTCAGGTCGGTATAACGTGGTGGCCGCATCCCGGAGCTTTTCGGCAGCGCCACCCAAGGCTGGGCGCGCCAGAAATCGCCTCGCGTTTCCGGATCGTCGGCGACGATGACGTCAAGCAGTTCCAGCATGTCGGGCACGCTGCGGGTGTGCGGCACCACGACATCCATGGTCGGCACCAAGGGCCAGTTGCCGCGCACCGAAATGACGCCGCGCGAGGGCGTGTAGGCGACCAGCGCGTTGTTGGTGGCCGGCGCACGGCCGGACGACCACGTCTCTTCGCCGAGCCCGAAGGCGCAGAAGCTGGCCGCCGTCGCGGTGCCCGAGCCGTTGGAGGAGCCCGACGCGAAGGCGGCGGTCAGATAGTCGCCATTGTAGGGGCTTTCAGCGCGGCCATAGACGCCGCGCTGCATGCCGCCATTGGCCATGGGCGGCATGTTGGTGAGGCCGATCAGCACCGCGCCGCCGGCGCGCAGCCGGGCGATGGTGAAGGCGTCCTCATTGGCGACGAGATGCTCGAAGGCGGGCGAGCCGGCAGCCACCGTCAGGCCTTTGACCTTGTAGCTGTCCTTGGCGGTGTAGGGGATGCCGTCGAGCGGGCCAAGCGTCTTTCCTTGCCGGCGCCGCTCGTCGGAAGCGGCGGCATCCTCGAACATTTCAGGGTTGAGCACCGGCACGGCGTTCAGCGCGATGCCGTGCCGGTCGAAATACGCGATCCGCCTGACATAGGCCGCGACCAGTTCGACGCTGGTGATGGCGCCGTTGTCGAGCGCTTGGCGCAATTGGTCGATCGACGCTTCGACGAGGTGAAGGCTGGTCTCGGTCATCATTGGCCCCAGTGTCTGTACGCCATGGATGAGCGAGGCCGCCGGCTTCGGCAAGAGCCAATTGGAACTCTTTCGCGCCTCCCCGAAAAAATCGTTTTTTTAGGCAACCTCCGATGGACGCGTGCGTTACTGGGTTCCGGGGAAGGTTGAGGTTTGCATTGGACCGTTTCGAGATTTTGAATGAGCCGACAGGCACGTATTCCATTTTCGACAGATACACCGAATTGCCGGTGACGGTGCAAGGCAGGATTTTGATCGGGCTCTGCCGGCACGAAGTGCCGCTTGCCCTGCTCCGCGCCATGGAAGGCGACGACAGCGGGACGCCGTCGCTCTCCCCGTTGGGCGGGTGTCGATCGTACGAACATCAACGAGATGACCTGCAAGCGTGAATGAATGCTCGCATAAGTTGCGGCAAGGCATACAGCATGAAGAAAATGGTGCCGTTATCGTAGCATGAAAGGGGAATCATGCCTGACCAGATTGCGCTTGTCCGCGCAGCCATCGCGCGGCTGCTTTCGGAAAAAACCGGGGCTCCCGTGATTTCGATGAGGGAGAGTATCGCCGAACTGCCGGCGATATCAGGTGCGCCGCTGACCACCGAAAACCTGCAGGATCTGCTGCTGGAAATGGCGGAGGTGCGCGGGATGATGGTGGCGCTCGAGCTTTAGCAACTACTGGTGAAGCGCCACGTGCTTTTCCCAGAGAACCGCTAGTCCTGGGATTGCCCTCGGTCGGCTGGCAGCGGCCGGTCGCGGCCTCCCTCGATCACCCTGTTCCGCGCCGGTTCAAGCGTACCGTCGCCGTAGATCATGCGGCCGGCGCGGAAGGTGGCTCGCACACGTGGCACCGGCTGGCGGTCGGCCACGACGAGATCGGCCAGGAGCCCAGCTTCGATGGCTCCGCGATCGGTGAGCCCGAGTGCGGCGGCCGGGTTGGCGCTCGTCAGCGCCGCCGCCTTCGCCAGGCCACCGTCGCTCAGTTTCGCCAGGCCGAGGACGGCCGGCAGGATCGAGGCCGGGTGATAGTCGCTGGCCAGCATGTCGAGCAACCCGGCCTCATAGGCCTGGCGAGCGGAAAGATTGCCGGAATAGGATTCTCCGCGCAGCGCATTGGGCGCGCCCATGGCCGTATACATGCCGAGCCGGCGGGCTTCCCGCGCCGCCTCCAGCGTCACCGGGAATTCGCTGAGCACGGTTCCCAGGCCGTGGACGAATTCCACCTTTTCCGGCGTGTCGTCATCGTGCGAGGCGAGCACGATGCAGCGCGCGCGGGCAAACGCCGACAGGCCCTGCAGCGTGCCGAGCACACCGCCATGCCCGTTCCGATCGGCCATGCGCTTGCCGACGACCTCGGATACGTCGGCTATCGACATGCCGCGCTCCTTGGCCAGGCGGGCGATATACAGTTCGACGTCGCGGTACTGTCCCTGGCCGGGCGTGTGATCCATCAGCGAAATCAAATGCAGCTTGCCGGCATCCATCAATCTTTCCAGCACGCCGACAGCCGCGCTGAACGTCACCTCGAAGCGGGCATGGATGCGGTGATCGACCAGAAGGTGGTCTTTCAGCCTGGCGATGGTCTCGATGATGGACGATGTGTGTTCTTCCGAGCGCAGCAAGGCGGCCGTGGCGCTGTTGCCGATGAAGGAGAGCGCGGCATAGGCGGTGGTCACGCCGCAGGAGGCCAGCCGCTTGTCGAGCTCGGCGACGCCGATTTCCATCGGCACGTGGACCCCGCTGCGCGGCTCCACTTCCCGTTCCACCATGTCGCCGTGCATGTCGATGAAACCAGGCAGCAGCAGGCGTCCGCCGCCGACGAAGTCGGCATTCTCGGCAGGCTGGTCGCGGATCTCGGCGATCCGGCCGTCTTCGATCCTGACCGCGCCATTGGCAATGACACGGTCGCGCAGCACAATCTCGAATTCGCTCAACCACAGATCGTGTTTCTTCGGCTGATCCCGGTGGGATGCGGCCCTGTCCGCCCGTTCAAGCATGGTCGTCTCCGAAAACAGCATTCCACATGTCCCGATCGCCCTCCGGCCGGGCGGTTTCAAGGCGTGTCATGTGGATGGTTCATTCCCGAGGATCGGATAAGCTCAGTTGGTGACAGCTTTGTGTAGGACAGGCGGGTTGGGCCGCCGTGCTGCCACCGGTGGCTAAACCGCAAGATGTGATACGAGACGCACGTTGGTTGGCTACGTCAGGAATGCGCCGCATTTCGGACGTATAGATTGTCTTCGCCAAGTCCTGATAGCAGACATTGCAAGGAGGACTGCGGAGGTCGCGGCCGCGCCAAGACTCCTCACCGTGCCCATCGTGCTTTGAGCCACCACAAAGTACAAACGCGTGGCCGAAATGGCCATCCGTGGCTGGTCACCCGCCAGCGCCGGACGGCGCCCCACTGACGGAAAAGAACGCGAGCACGCCGGGCATCCCGCTCGCTTCCATCTCGCCATACTCTTCGAATGTCAGGCCGGAGCCAACCACGAGATCGCGCACCGTCCGCGACGCGATGATCTCGCCCGGCCGGGCATAGTCGAGCAATCGCGATGACAGCTCGATCGCGATGCCGGTGAAGTCATCGCCGCGCTCCTCGCATTCGCCGGTGTGGACCGCGGAGCGGACATCCAGACCGGATTGTCTCAGGCGATGGCGGATCGCGATCGCGCACTGGATCGACCGCGTCGGTCGTTGGAACACCGCGAGCATTCGGCTTGGCGAGCGCCTGATCTGCCTGCCTTCGGCGAGAAGTAATTGGCTTCTGATCTCGTCTGCGTGTCGCTCAATCAGATCTGCGCCGGAGTCAGAATGCGGGTCGCTTATCTCCAGCGACAGCACCGACACCAGGAGCCGTTCGCCCGGTGTCGCCTGGAGAGCGTTGGTGACGAAAACCTCGATCTCGTCGACGAGGCGATCGGAATTCTCGCCCCAGATCACGTGATCCCGGCCGGTGAGCTCGACATATCTGGCGCCTTCGATATGCGTTGCCAGGTAGCGTCCTTCTTCCCGTTTGACCCAGCGGTCGCCCGACGTCTGAACGATCAGTGTCGGAACATGAATGACAGGCAGGATGTCGCGAACATCGATTTCGGTTCCCCAGCGCCAGAGCGAGATCGCGTCTGCGGGCGAGGCTGAATTCCTGAGGTAAGCGGCGAACCATTCTCTTTCGGACGTGTCGTTCATCAGGCTGGGGGCCGCATTGCCCATGTCCGCCGGCTCTCCCCACTGTCTCTCAATGGTGGCCAGGTCTTCTTCCACCTGCTCGGCCGTCCTTGCCCAAGGGTAATCCTTCGACCATCTGCCCCTGGCATAGGTTCCGTTGAGCACAAGTGCCGCCGTGCGCTCGGGGTAGGTCGCCGCGAATAGCATGCACATGGGGCCGCCCTCGGAACCGCCGAACACAACCGTGCGCTTCGAGCCGACCGCATCCAGCACGGCTCGCATGTCCTCCATCCGCTCTTCCATGGTCGGCAAACCGACATTGCGGTCGGATAGCCCTGTGCCGTGCTTGTCCATGCGGATCAAGCGGCAGAAGCTGCCGAGCCGCTGGAACACATGCGAAAGCCGTGGCGAGGCCCAGGCAAGGTCGAGATTGGAGACCCATCCAGGCACATAGATCAGGTCGATCGGCCCGTCGCCGGTCACCTGATAGGCGATGCTGACCCCGGAGGATTTGACATAGTGGGTGGAGGGGCGCAGGGGTTCGCCGCCCGCCTCGGCGCGCGGCGGCTCGGAGGCCGAGGCCGGACGCGGCGATGTCGTGCGGCGGGCCCGTAGCGTATCGTGCAAATGTCTTGTCTCCGGCTCGGGCTGCAGCCTCAGCTCCCGCTGCAGCGCATCGCGGCAATTGTCATATTGCTTGAGCGCCAGATTGATCCGGCCCTGCGCCGCATAGACGTGCATCAGGGCGCGGTGGATGTCCTCCCGCAGCGGCTCCATGGCGAGCAGGCGCGTAGCAGCGCGGACGCAGGAGGCCGGATCCTTGGTTGCACTATAATGCGCGACCAGCCTGTCCAGCGCCGCGACAGCCGTTCCCCTCAGACGCTCGCGCTCGATCCGCAGCCAGTCCTCGAAAGGCTCCTGCTTCAGGCCGAAACCGTCAAGCAGGTCGCCGCGATAGACGACAAGCGCCTGTTCGAGGTTATCAGGCTCCGAGCTGGCTGCCAGCGCCTCGAACCGCGCGACATCGAAATCAAGGCCATCGAGATGAAGGGCGACATTGTCGCTATCCCTGAGGAAGCGAGCACTGCCAGAAGCTTGCATAGCCTTGCCGACAACCGAAACCGCTTGTCGCAGGTTCATCCGCGCCTGGGTCTCGCTGTTGCCACCCCACAAAAGGGCGGCGAGCTTTTCGCGCGACTGCGCATGTCCCGATTGCAGCGCGAGGTAAGCCATCATCGCCCGCGCCTTGCGGCTGAAGGCGGGGACCGCAGCCCCAACGCCGGCAAAGTCGAAACCACCCAGTAGATAGAGATGAGGCCCGGTCATCGGATCCGCCACAACAGCCACCACGCACCGGCGATCCTTTCGTGTCGCCCTCCTTATTTCAACCGTGATTCTGCCAGAATCGCGCTTTTCACGATTCCATCACGCTGGTTGCTGCGCGTTTCTCACGGCTGTCGAGGAGATTGCCGCACTGAGCCCCTTGTTTCTCACTCCGCGTGTCTCAGGAGGACGCCGTGCAACGCCCAAGCTCGATCGACTGGCCCATCTGGCATGACGATCCCTTGCATGAAGAGTCTTGGCACAATCCGGCGTGGCGCGGCGCGGTTGCACCACTGTGTCACGACATTGCGCTTGCCAACTATCTCGAAAGGCAAAAGGCCCACCGCGGATCAGTGGTTCGCCGGCTTGATCTCTCAGCCGTCATGGGCCGCGCATGCGTAACGATCGCGCGTGTCGGACGCGCTTTCCTCCAGCGATTGCGCCCGTTGCAGCGTAGCGGGGACCCTGCGAAGAATGCTTGAGTTGGTCGACGACATTGACTTGAGAATGTCGAGGGCCCACTCGGGATTCAGCAAGGCTCTGGGCCCATCGTGCGCGGCACCCGAGACCGGTGACATACTGCCCTATCCACGGACTGACCTTCCGACCCACAGGGCCGAACCCCGCCATGACCCCTTCTCCCACAACCGGGAGCAGGCAGGCTCGGTTGGTCGGCAATTTCGGGGCCGATCAAGTCGATGCGAGCGACAAGCCCTGAAAGTCATTTTTGAAGATCCAAGCCTCAAAGCTCCTGGTCTGCCTCTGGCCGCGTTTCCGCCGCCCGGTCATCGACGTTCGTTGCCCTGCGCGCTGTGCCGCCGTCTTGCGGCCAGCGGCCAAATGCGCGAATGTTGTCTTTGGACTTAGCCGACTTTTTTGACACGTTGACCGGAGTGGGCCATGCCGCTCGACATCGAGACCCGGTTTCTCTGCCTAGCGGATCTTGAACCGGCGGCACGAGAGGTATTGCCGCACGCAGTTTACGAGTTCATTGCTGGGGGTGCTGGCGACGAAATCACCAAGCGTGACAATGAAGCCGCATTCGACCGCATCAGATTAAGGCCGCGCGTGCTACGCGATGTGACAAGACTTGATACCGGGATCACGCTCTTCGGACAAAGTCTGCCGCATCCGATCATCCTGGCCCCAATAGCATATCAGCGGCTGGTGCATCCGGAAGGCGAGGTGGCAGCGGCGCGCGGCGCCGGAGTGGCGGAAGCGGTGTTCACTCTGGGTACCACGGCGACGGCGGCGATCGAGGATTGCGTGGCGGTGAGCCAGTCTCCAGTCTGGTTCCTGCTCTATTGGCAAAGCGATCGCGGTTTCAATGGCGAACTCGTATCGCGCATGGCGGCACTGGGCGCGAAGGCAATCAGCGTGACTGTCGACTTGCCAACGCCAGGCGATCGCCACAGGCAGTTCCGGGCAGGATTCAAAATTCCCGACAGCCTCGCAACGCCATACTTCAAGGACCGTAACACCGGCGTGCTCAAAGTTGGCACTGCGCAGCGGCGGGCGATGCCGACCTGGGCGGATATTGCCTGGCTGCGTTCGCTGACAACCCTACCGCTTATCCTGAAGGGCATTCTCGATCCTGACGATGCCGAGCAGGCAATCAGAACCGGTGCCGATGCCATCGTCGTCTCGAACCACGGTTCGCGCAACCTCGACACCCTGCCAGCGACCATCGACGCCCTGCCCGCCATCTCGGAGCGGGTAGCCGGGCGGATTCCCATCATCCTCGACGGCGGCGTGAGGCGTGGCACAGACGTTTTGAAGGCGATTGCCCTAGGGGCAAGCGCCGTCATGATTGGTCGCCCCTATGTCTACGCACTTGCAACGGATGGTGCCGACGGCGTAGCCTATTGTGTCCACCTGCTCCGCAGAGACTTCGAGGCGGCAATGGCGCTAACCGGCCGGGCGCGCATCGACGAGATCGACCGGTCGGCAATCTGGTGAAGCCCCAACTATTCCTCGGCATGTTCAGTATTGCAGATCTACGCTTTACTCCGTCCCGCTTTTTGTCCAGCCGAGCGCCCACTATATTGTCGCATTGTCGCCGATTCTGAGAATTTGGACAGAGAAGCCGATGGTCTGCTGTCGGCCCCACAACAGCCGTTTATGTTCATGGCGAATCGCCAACGCGCGTTGTCATAGTCCCACCCTGTGGTGGGCTGGTGCCATCACCAAATCTCACGCCACTCGCTGGCCGGCGGTAGCCGGGTGGCCCCGGAGTGATTGAAGTGCATGGCGCTGGGGCTGAAGGCGGTTGGGGCGTAGCTTGCGGTCGAATCTGTCCTGGCGGTCAGCCGCCGCGGCTCTCAGCGCCGTTGCATTGGCGCTACCCCGGGGCGAAAATGCTCTCCATGAAAGCAGTTCCCAGGCTCACCACACCAAGGCTCGTGCTTCGGGCGCCGGGCGAGCGGGATATCCCGGCGTGGTTCGCGCGCGCGAGCGATATCGAATCCGCCTCCCTTGCCGGCGATCCCGTTGCCGACGACATCGGCGCGGGCGCGCGATGGCTCGCCCTTGCGCGTCAGCGGTTCGCCGACGGCCGGGCGATCAAATGGTCGATAGACCAGCCTGGCGTGGCGGACGCGATCGGGACGATAACCCTGTCCTTCGGCGCGGACGATGCCAGGTCGGCCGCATTGGGATTTGTGGTGGGGCGTGCGCATTGGGGGCAGGGGCTGGGCTCCGAGGCGGCCCGCGAGGTCATTCGCTACGCCTTCGAGACCCTGGCGCTCGCACAGGTGACGGCCGAGGCGGCGGCGCGCAATGTCGCGTCGCTGCGGATACTGGCGAAGCTCGGCTTCAAACATGTCGACAGCTTCATCGATGAGTCCGACGGCGAGCAATGCGAGCGTTTCGTGCTCGCCGCGCACATAGGACCGTTGGTCCTGGCGAACCAGGCTTAGAGCTATCGGAGCACGCCAAAGGCCGCCGTGTTTGCTCAGGTCAATCGCAGCTGGTCGCCGCCTTGAGCGCTTCGGCACGGGCCGGTTCGCGCAGGTCAGCGATCCGTCGAACGGAAGCGTAGAATCTCGGATAGTCGCTGGAGCACAGCTCGAACAGGCGAATAAACGCAGGAACCTGTTCGCCATAGACAGACGTCGCGGCGAGCTTTGCGTTGTTGATCGGCGCATTGAACCAGGCGTCGTATCCCCGGTATCCGGCCCAGCTTCCGTCGCGCATTTGCCGGTAGCGCGTCCGCAACCTGTCGAGCGTGGCTGCCTTGGCCGCCGCCATCCCGTCGGGGGGCCGGGAGCTTTCATAGACCTGCCGCAACTCGTCGCGGGTTTTCGACACCAGTGCGAGAAAATCGGCGCTGCGCTTGCGATCGGCCTCGTAGCGGCGCAATCCGGCGCGATCGCCGGCGGCGCGGAGCCATTTTCTCGTGCCGGTGGTTTCGACGGCGACCGCGAAAGCCTCATTGAATGCGGAATCGCCGTTCACATAGAGGCGCTGATGCGCCAGTTCATGAAAGACAAGGCTCGCCAGATAGGTGTCGTCCTGACGCAGCATGGTCGAGAGCAGCGGGTCACTAGACCAGCCCAGCGTGGAATAGGCGGTGATGCCGGTGACATAGACGTCCAGCCCCTGTCGATGAAGTGCCATGGCGCTTTCGGTCGCGGATTTCCGATCGAAGTAACCCCGGTAGGGAACGCAGCCGAAAACCGGAAAGCACCATGTCTTGGGCGTGAGCGAGAATTGCGGGGCGGCAAAAACGGCCCAGGTCACGGCATCCCGGTGGATGTCGACATAGCTGTGATAGCTGCTGTTGTCGGGCAGTGCCAGCTCGTCCGTCGCGAACTGCCTTATGGCGCTCGCCGACGTCAGCTTGGCGCGCAATGCCTCCGGCGTCGAAGGGGCCTCGATCAGTTTTCCAACGTCCTGGCGCGCGGCCATGATCCGGACATGGCCCTCCAGCGATTGCGCGTAGTAGGAAACGCTGGTGCAGCCGCTCAGCGCGGACGCCATGACGGCCGCCGCAAACAATCGAAAAACGCGCTTCACTTCTTCCCCACCGCTTCGTCACCTGCCATGGAGCACATGTTGCGCCCCAATGTCCAAACCGGCGCACCAATTTTCGTCAAGATCCATAGCGAGCAGCGGCGCGGACTGTCGACCCGGCTTCTGGCTGACGACAAATCTCCCCCACGGCTGACTCTTTTCCGGATCCTCAAACGTCTTAGCTACAGTGAAACACTGGAGCAGGGTCAAATGAGCCTCAGGGATAAGAAAATCGTGGTGACCGGCGGCAGCCGTGGGCTTGGCCTCGGATTGGTCGAAGCGCTGGTCGAGCAAGGCGCCGGCGTGACCGTGGTCGCCCGGGGCGCCGAGGCGCTGCAGGCGGTCGGTGCGCGGCTTGGGGTCGCCACCATCGCCGCAGATGTCACGGACGAGGACGCCGCCTATCGCATTCTTGGCGAGGTCCGCCCTGACATACTGGTGCTCAACGCCGGTGCCACGCCCCGCATGGGGCGGCTGGACCAGTTGAAGTGGGAGGACTTCTCCATTGCCTGGGAAACCGATGTCAAGGCCGGGCTCTACTGGCTGCAGGCGGCGCTGAACCTGCCGCTCGGGCCGGGCAGCCGGGTGCTGGTCGGGTCGAGCGGTGCGGCCGTCACCGGGTCGCAGATGTCGGGCGGCTATGGCGGCGCCAAGCGGATGCTCTGGTTCATGGCCAAATACGCCAATGGCGTGGCGCAGGAGAAAGGCCTCGGCATACGCTTCCAGGCGATCGTGCCACGGCAGATGATCCTCGACACCGGGATCGGCGATGCGGCCGCCGGCGCCTATGCCGGCTCGATGGGCATCACGCCGGAACAATTCGTCACCCGCTTCGGCGCGCCGATGCCGCCCCGGGCTTTCGGCGACAGGGTGGTCTCGCTGCTGGAAGACCCGCAATATGGCGAGGGCGTCGTCTTCGGCCTTAGCGGCGACGCCGGGGTGACGATCATGGAGAGCGCGGGTCCTTGAACGACGGAAAGCCAGCGGGGGAGCGCGACCGCCAGGAAGGGCTGCTTGCCCTTGCCACTGCCTTGCGGCCGGAGCTGCACCGCTATTGTTCGCGCCTGATGGGCTCGGTCATCGACGGCGAGGATGTCGTGCAGGACACGTTCGCGCGCGCCGTCGTTGCCCTGGAGGAGTTGTGTGAGGCGCCTCGGCTCAGGCCCTGGCTGTTCCGGATCGCCCACAACCGCGCGCTTGACCTGTTGCGTAGCCGCGCGATCCGCGCCGCGGAGCCGATCGAGGCGGCGCTCGACATAGCCGACGAGGCCGACCCGGTGGAGGTGCTGATGCGCAGGCAAGCCGTGCAAACCGCCGTGTCGCGCTTCGCCGAGCTTCCGGTGACGCAACGCAGCGTGGTCATCCTCAGGGATGTGCTCGACGAGCCGCTGGCCGACATCGCGGCCCTGCTCGGCATCACGGTCGATGCGGTGAAGGCGCATCTGGCGCGCGGCCGCGCCCGGCTTCGGCGGATCAACGCCGAGGCCAATCCGCTTCCCGATGCGCGCATCGCGTCGGCGGCCATCCTGCGCTACGTCAATCTGTTCAACCGACGCGACTGGGACGGTTTGCGCGCGCTGCTGGCCGACGATGTGAGGCTCCATCAGTCCACGCACAAGCCGCGCGCGGGGGCCGCCGACGTCGGCATGTTCTTCACCATCTACGCCAGGAGCGACGGCTTGTGGCTCAGGCCGGCATGGGTCGAGGGCCGCGAGGTGATCGCGGTGTTCGAAGACCGGGCCGACGCGAAACCCAGTCATTTCATGTGGCTGGAATGGCGCGACGGCCGGATCAGCTTCATTCGCGACTACCGTTATGTCCGGTACGTTCTCGAGGACGCCGACCTGGTGCTGGCAAGGTGAGGCGCCGTGCCTTCACGGGATGAGGGCGGAGACCTCGCGGTCGGACGGACGCTCGCTCGCGGCCAGCCCGGAGGCCACGCCGGCGCGGTCGGCGGCGTTGCGGTTCTGGCTCATCTTGCGCTTGCCTTCGAGCCTGACGACCGGCATGCGCAGGCCGACAATGCCGCGAAGCTGCGACTGGATGAAGTCTGGCGGCGCGTCCGACACGGCCCAGGGCGCGGCGCGCGCGCCTTCATGCAGGTTGGTCAGCCGGGTGACGACTTCCAGCAGCCTGTCGGCATCCTCGAAGAACTCGACCGGACCGTAGGCGTGGACCGCCGCGTAGTTCCAGGTCGGCACGACCTTGCCGGTTTCCTGCTTGGTGGCGTACCAAGCCGGCGTCACATAGGCGTCCGGGCCCATGAAGATGGCGAGCCCGTCGCTGATCGCGGGAACGCGCCACTGCGGGTTGGCCCTGGCCAGATGGCCATGGATGACGCCGTGCTCGCCCTCGGTCTCATCGAGAAAAAGCGGCAGGGGGGTGGCGAGCGGCCCGTCCGCCGTGGCGGTGACGAGATTGGCCAGCCGCGCGGCGCGGATCGTGGCCATCAGGCTGTCCTTGTCGTCGTCGCGGAAGGCGGGCGGCGTGTACATTTTCGAACTCCTCGCATTGCGCTCACAGATGCCACACAATCCGGCCCGTTGGGAATATCCAGTTCGAGGCATCCAGGTGGCCAGTTGACAGAGCTTTGCGGCGGAGCTGGCCGGCGTGCCGCTGAGATCAGCCGAGAAGGTTGCGCGCGGTCCTCATGAAGATCTTCGAGCCGATCGGTATCAGGTCGTCGGGAAAGTCATAGTCGGGATTGTGCAGGGCAGGGTGGTGTTCGCCCGCACCGAGGAAGAACATCGCCGACCTGGCGCTGTGGCCGAACAGGCCGAAATCCTCCGAAGCGCGCATTGGCAAGGCTTCCTCGCCATGCGCGACGCTCTCTTCATCGAGGGCGCGCCGCAGGTGCTCGACCGCATCCGCCGCGTTGACGCTGGCGACGAAGATCTCGTGATAGTCCCAGCTGGCGGAGAGGCCGTGGCGGCCGGCGATCTCCTTGACCAGGGTTTCGGCGGCGGCGCAGAGGTCGGCCATGCGCTCGTCGCGGCGGGTGCGCAGCGTTGCCCAGACCTCGGCGTGGGCGGGCGCGATGCCGAATACGGCTTCGCCCATGCGCGCATGGGTGACGGTGACCATGGAGAAATCATCGTCGGCGAAAGTCGCGCGGCCGAGCGCGGGCAGGGCCGGCATCAGCTCCGAGATCGCCGGCATGGGCGAGGTTCCGGTCTCGGGCATGGAGGAATGCGCGGTCTTGCCCTCCAGCACGATGCGCATGCCGCGCGAGGCGCAATTGACGACGCCGGGCTTGAGCCTGACCTCGCCGAACGGCACGCCAGGCAGATTGTGCAGCGAGAAGGCGAAATCCGGCGCGATCTCGCCAAAGCGCGGATCGGCGACGACGCCGGCCGCGCCATTGCCGGTTTCCTCGGCGGGCTGGAACATCAGCACGACGCGGCCGCTGGCGGGACGTTCGCGGCCGAACTGGCGGCCAAGGGCGGCCAGGATGGCGGTGTGCCCGTCATGGCCGCACATATGCGACTTGCCAGGAATTTGCGATGCATGCGGCACGCCGGACAGTTCCTCGATCGGCAGCGCATCGAGTTCGGACCGAAACAGGACGGTTGGTCCGTTTTTGCCGCTGTCGTAGATGGCCGCGACGCCGTGGCCGCCGAGGCCGGTCAGCACCTTGTCCGGCCCGGTGTCGGCGAGGAAGGAGACGACCTCTTTCGCCGTCTTCTCCTCCTCGTTCGAGATTTCCGGCTGCCGGTGCAGCTTGCGCCGCCATTCGGTCAGTTCGACAATGTCGCGATTGGTCAGGGTCATGGTCTTTCGCCTCCACTGCGGTCTCTGCTAGCGATAAACGGCCGTGCCGGCCACGGTCCAAGTTCCGGGCTTTGGCGGGCCAGGCCTCGCGACCGGCTTACTTCACGCGGTTGGGGCAGAGCGCCTTGAACTGGTCCAGCGTATAGTCGTAGCCCGAGGCGCCGGAGCCATCCAGCACCACTTTCTCGTCGACGGCGGTGATCCGGTAATCGGTCGTCACATCCGTGCCCTTGTTGCGGCCCTGGAACAGCATGGCGGCGCCATAGAAGGTGGTGAATTCGCCGGTCTTGCAGTTGCAGGTGATTTCGAAATGCAGGGGCGCCTTCATTTCCGCATCAATGCACTCCTCGGTGAAATCATGGCCATATTCGCGGCAGTAGAGGCGGGCCTTCCGCCTGTCGTGCCTGGCCAGGATGCTGGCGTGCGTGGAGCCGAGGCCCGACTTTTTGACGATGGTAAGCTCCATTCCAACCCGGGCGCCGTAATAGAGCGTCGCGGCGCCAGCCGGCGCGGCCAGCATCACGGCGCAAAGCACAGCCAACAGACGTCGCATGGAAACTCCTCCCTTGGCCGGGAAGGATTGACGCACGGGGCGGGGCGGTCAAGCCCCAATTGGCCCCACTGGCTGACGCTTCCCGGCCATGTTCCAGGTCGAGTGGACTGCATTTTGCCGCACCTGGCCCAATCGCCTCGGCTCGGGAAACGGATGGTCATTATGAGACGATTGTTTATAACGGTCGCTGAAAATCGCGATACCAAGGGGAGACGATGCGCTACATACGTCCGCTTTCAATCGAAGACGCCGTCGGCCAACTGGCCGAATCGGCCGGCCCGGCCGCCATCCTTGCCGGTGGCAGTGACCTCCTGGTGAGGATGAAGGGCGGCTTTGTCGAACCCGAACTGATCATCGACATCAAGTCGATCGCCGGCTTGCGCGACATCAGGGAAACCGCCGACGGCTTCAGCATCGGCGCCGCCGTGCCTTGCGCCGTGCTGG
The DNA here is from genome assembly GCF_006442875.1 of Mesorhizobium sp. B2-3-15. Lineage (NCBI taxonomy): Bacteria > Pseudomonadati > Pseudomonadota > Alphaproteobacteria > Hyphomicrobiales > Phyllobacteriaceae > Mesorhizobium > Mesorhizobium sp. B2-3-15. Next base: position 57,876 of record NZ_VFVO01000023.1, read on the forward strand.
GCGAGAACGCCGGCTTGAAGAAGGCTTGGCCTGGCGTGGTCGAAGCGGCCAAGCTGATCGGCTCGAAGCAGGTGCAGGGACGCTGCACCATTGTCGGCAATCTGTGCAACGCCTCGCCGGCGGCCGACAGCGTTCCGGCGCTGGTGGCGGCGGGCGCCAAGGCCGTGGTCGTCGGCCCGTCGGGCAAGCGCACCATTGCCGTCGAGACGGTGCCGACCGCGCCGGGCCGGACATCGCTCGCCAAGGGCGAGATCATCGAGGCGATCCTGCTCAGCAAGCCCGCGCCGCGTTCGGCCGATGCCTATCTCAGGTTCATTCCGCGCACCGAGATGGACATCGCCGTGGTCAGCGCCGGCGTGAACCTGACGCTGGACGGTGCTGGTGTCGTGACGGCCGCCCGTGTGGCGATCGGCGCCGCCGCGCCGACCGTGTTGCTGGTGGAAGAAGCGGCCGAGGCCTTGATCGGCCGCAAGCTCGACGAGGCAGCGCTGGAGCGGCTGGCCAAGGTCTGCGCCGGGGCGTGCCGGCCGATCGACGACAAAAGAGGCACAATCGAATTCAGGCGCAAGGTTGCGGGCGTGCTGGCCAGGCGGGCCGCACAGACCGCCTATGCACGTGCAGGAGGCAAATGATGGCTGGCGTAGCGGTTTCAACCACGATCAACGGCGACAATGTCGAATATCTCTGCCAGCCCGACGAGACACTGCTCGACGTGCTGCGTGACCGGCTCGGACTGACCGGCGCCAAGGAAGGCTGCGGCACGGGCGATTGCGGCGCCTGCAGCGTCATCGTCGACGACCGGCTTGTGTGTTCGTGCCTGGTGCTGGGCGCGGAAGCGGAAGGCCGCCGCATCGAGACCGTCGAGGGCATGGCGCATGGCGATAGGCTGCATCCGCTGCAGCAGAAATTCCTGGAGCATGCGGCGCTGCAATGCGGCATCTGCACGCCAGGTTTCCTGATCGCGGCCAAGGATCTCCTGGCCAAGAACCCCGACCCGACCGAGGAGGAAATCCGCTTCGGCCTGGCCGGCAATCTCTGCCGCTGCACCGGCTACGACAAGATCGTGCGCGCCGTCCAGGACGCGGCCATCGTTATGAAGGGAGCCTGAGATGAATTTCGATCCGCGTTTTTCGGGGCGTAAATTCGCATCCGTCGGCACGCGCCCGATCCGCCCCGACGGTGTCGACAAGGTGACCGGCCGCGCCCGCTACGGCGCCGACTTCAACATGGCCGGCCAGCTGGTCGGCCGCGTGCTGCGCAGCCCGCACGCGCATGCCAAGATCCGCAAGATCGACACTTCGAAGGCGGAAGCGCTTGCGGGCGTCAAGGCGGTGATCACCGCCGCCGACCTGCCCGACCTCACCGATGGCGATGCCGCCATGTACGACATCCTCGACAATTGCATGGCGCGCACCAAGGCGCTCTATGACGGCCATGCGGTGGCCGCCGTCGCCGCGATCGACGCCCGCACGGCCAGGCAGGCGCTGAAGCTGATCGAGGTCGACTACGAGGTGCTGCCGCATGTCACCGACGTCGACGAGGCGATGGCGCACCACGCGCCGCTGATCAACGACACGATCTTCACCGAGGGGCTGGAGGAAAAGCCGGTCAAGCCTTCCAACGTCACCAAGCGCTCGCAGTTCGGCCATGGCGACGTCCATCAGGGTTTCGGGCAGGCCGACTTCATCGTCGAGCGCTCGTTCAAGACCGAGCAGACCCACCAGGGCTATATCGAGCCGCATGCCTGCGTGGCCAATGTCAGTTCCGACGGCACGGCGGACCTGTGGGTCTGCACGCAGGGCCATTTCGTCTATCGCCAGCACTGCGCCCAGCTGCTGGGCATGGAGGCCTCGAAGCTGCGCGTCACCTCGTCGGAGATCGGTGGCGGTTTCGGCGGCAAGACCCATGTCTGGGCCGAGCCGGTGGCGCTCGCTCTGTCGCGCAAGGCGGGACGCCCGGTGAAGCTGGTGATGACCCGCGACGAGGTGTTCCGCGCCTCGGGCCCGACCAGCGCCACCTCGATCGACGTCAAGATCGGCGCCCGCAAGGACGGCACCATCACGGCGGCGGAAGCGACGCTGCGCTACAGCGCCGGCCCCTATGCCGGCTCCTGGGCCGAGATCGGCGCCATGACGGCGTTCGCCTGCTATCGTCTCGATAACGTCAAGACGGTGGGCTACGAAGTGCTGGTCAACCGGCCGAAGACCGCCGCCTATCGCGCGCCCTCGGCGCCGATGGCGGCCTTCGCGGTGGAAAGTGCCGTCGACGAGCTCGCCAAGGAGCTCGGCATGGATCCGGTCGAGTTCCGCATCAGGAACGCCGCCCAGGAAGGCACGCGCTCTTCCTACGGCCCGGTCTACGGCCCGATCGGCATCGGCCCGACGCTGGAGGCGGTGAAGAGCCATGCGCACATGAAGGCGCCGCTGAAGGAGAACCAGGGCAGGGGCATGGCCTGCGGCTTCTGGTTCAATTTCGGCGGCCAGACCTGCGTGGACTTGAACATCGGCATGGACGGCTCGGTGTCGCTGGCCGTCGGCACCGTCGATGTCGGTGGCTCCCGCGCGTCGCTGTCGCTGGTCGCGGCGGAGGAGCTCGGCATCGACTATTCCCAGCTCAAGGCGGTGGTCGCCGACACCTCGTCTCTCGGTTACAACGACATGACCGACGGCAGCCGCGGCACCTTCTCGTCCTCGATGGCGACCATCTCGGCCGCCCGCAACGCGATAAAAATCCTGCGCGAGCGCGCCGCGCAGATGTGGGACATCTCGGTCGACGACGTGAGCTGGGAACAGGGCCACGCGGTCGCCAAGGGCGAGAAGCACGGCAATCTCGGCAAGCTGTCGCTGAAGGAGATCGCGGCCAAATCGGGCACCACGGGCGGGCCGATCGCCGGCCATAGCGAGCTCGTCGCCGACGGCGCCGGCGTCTCCTTCGCCACCCATATATGCGACGTCGAGGTCGACCCCGAGACGGGTTCGACCAAGGTGATCCGCTACACGGTGGTGCAGGATGCCGGCAAGGCGGTGCACCCGACCTATGTCGAGGGCCAGTACCAGGGCGGTGCGGCGCAAGGCATCGGCTGGGCGCTCAACGAGGAGTATATTTACGGCAAGGACGGCCGGCTGCAGAACGCTGGCTTCCTCGACTACCGCATCCCTGTCTGTTCCGACCTGCCGATGATCGACACGCAGATCCTGGAAATCCCCAACCCCAACCACCCCTATGGCGTGCGCGGCGTCGGCGAGACCTCGATCGTGCCGCCGCTGGCGGCGATCGCCAACGCGGTATCGAACGCGGCCGGCGTGCGCATGACCCACATCCCGATGTCGCCGCCGCGGATTCTCGCGGCGATCGAGGCGGAACGGGAAGGCTAGGGAGGGTTCGCGCTCCAATGGTCGAAGTCACGCTCTGGGGCGCGCTGGCCACGACCGCCGGAGGCAAGAGCAAGGTCGAGGTCGAGGCCAAGGACATCAGGGAACTGTTCAGGAAACTGGCTGAACAGTATCCCGGGTTCGAGCCGTGGATCCACCGCGGGATTGCGGTCGCGATCGACGGGGTGATTTACCGGGATACGTGGGGGAAGGAATTGCCGGAGGGGGCGGAGATTTTTTTGCTGCCGCGGTTGGCTGGGGGGTGAGGGGACCTCCATCCTTTGTCCACCTGATGATTAGTATCGTCGTCGCCGAGGAGAGTTAAGGAACGATCTGGACTTGCGCTTTCGATACGACGGGCGCCCATAAATCGAGGATCGAGCCTCGCGTTCCGCGATTGCCCGCTCGCGCCTCAACGTGGCAACAACCGTTTCCATTATTGCCCGAACTGGGATGATCCAGGCCCACTTCCGCGCGGCATTCACAAAGGTGGCTGACGAAACCGCAACGACGACGGCGCATCCTTCAGCGCGTCCCGGCAAAAGGCACCAAAGCGGCTCGCTGCTTGCTGTCGACGTACCGGCAGATCCAGCGGAGTGCCTAAAATCAAAGAACACGGGCATGCTGCAGTCACGCCAAGCGGATGGGAAACAGCCGCTTGGATCAGCCGTGGTGAAAACCCCATGGAGGCGCGTGGGCCTGAACACCCGGCGACCATCGAGAAATCGGTGGTGATCTCTTTTTAAACGCGTTCCGTCCACAACCCAAACCATGCTTCTATAAAAGCCTTCGCGTGCCGCCTGCTCTTGTAAAGGCAGATGCGAATGCTGGAACTCAATAACCAGACCATTTTCGGTCATCACGTCTGCGACGTGCCTCTCACCGTGCTCATCGTGCCGGATGATTTCCTGCCACTCCGAAGGAAACTGATATTTCCAGTCTCGGTGCCAGAGCGTTTCCGGCTCCCACCAGGCATCGCAGTTTCTGCTGCCTCGATGCGCCCAATGCCAAACTCTTTGTGTTCCGCATCTTGCGACCATCTGCTGCGAACAGCCTGGACAGTTGCCTGTCAACTCGGGCGCGGCCTCGCTTCGTTCGTTATTTACCAATGCAAACCGCATAACTTTCTCCATAGATTCAAGGGCAGCCCGTTGCAGGGCGACCGCTGGTTTCTTTCGAGGAGTGTTTCGGCAGCATAGTCAGCCATAGGCTGGCGCTGGTTCTTCTTATCGTCGACGTAAGGGACCAAACCCACTGTCGGTTATCGTGCGGCTGTCCTCAGTGCCCGGCGCCGCTTATTCTCGGGGCACGAAATGAATTGTAGCTAGTGAGTTCGATCGGTCAAGTCCGAGACGTGCCGCGAACAGCGCTGCACTGGCGGGGGTGAAGGGGCGAACTACGGCGAACGCTCAGGGACCAGCTGCCATCCTTGGAAAATCTTGCTGTTGTCCGGCTAACACTCTACCTAGAAGTCTATCCGTCTCAGACGATCCTTGAGAGGCACAAGCGCATCTGCTGCCCTAATCTGCACTTTCGAAACGGGCCGCTGTCCGATCCACACTTCTGGCATCCTCGAAAGTGCGATGTACTCAGGTCCATTGAATATTATCTTGCCTCTAAGGTTGTCGAAATCGATATCGAAAAACAGCAGGTGGTCGGCTCGTGTATCCACGCACCTGAACACCGGCCCTCGTCCAGTTCCTGTTGCTTTCACCTGCACGGAACGCCCGTCACTAGCTCGACCGTCGATACCTGTGCCGTTAGCTTCGATTAGCTTGATGCCAAAAAGCTCGGCCGCTACCGCCTCGCCGATGTCACCAACCAAATTGCCATCGAGTGTGAATTTGAGACCTGCGACCGTGTAATGTTCCCGCAGCCTGTTTCTTGCGGAAACCAGTTCGGCAGTGACCGGCGGCAATGTAAATTCGCGTCTATATGGCATTGTGAGTTTTTCGCGGGCCTGTTCCCGCCCCATGTTTAGAGTGGATCGATTTCTTCCTAACTCCATTACCCCCTATATGACTACTCATAAGCAAGCTTTCTGAGGCCAAGGAAAGGCGCCCTGTATCGCTACCCGCTATATCACAGCCGGTAAAGCTGACATAAGGGACTGCGGATATACTCTTCCCTTCTCGTCGACTCATGATAGTGTTCCAGGGGGATTGGGGATCATAATGGGTAAGGCGCGACCATTTTCTATTTATCTTCTCAAAGAACATTTCGACGCAACGAACTCTCTGAGAGAAGATCACGAACTTGTGGCGGCGGAGGCAGCAAACTTGCCGGAAGGCGCAGTGCTTTATATCCTCGATGCCGATCCGAAGCCCCCATGGTGGAGAGGTTATTTCGGCGTCGCAGAACCTCTAATCCAGCAATTCAAGGGTGCGTTAGTCTTCCTTCCGGTCGATGACCGGTGTTTTGCTCTGTCCTTTGGGCAGGTTTTCCATCATCTGAACGACGCCGCATACGAATACGATTTTGGCTTACGGGTAACGCTGAACAGTGTCGATCCCAACGAATTGAAGAGCGCCGATATGGTTGCGCCCGGTGTAGCGCGCCGCAAAAGAACGCAGGTGCCAGTTTCGACTGAGCTGACCTATCTTGATTTCGATGGAAACAGTGAGATCATCAAGAGTCTGACCGGCCGGGTTAAGGAGGAATATGCAGAGCTGTTCAAGAATGCGACCGGCTCGGTCTCGCTAAAAGTAAGCCTTGACCTCGAACCCGGCGAATTGCCGAGCGTTTGCGAGACTCTGCTGACTCTTTACAAAGCGGAAGATTATAAAATCTCATTTCCAAACATACAGAACATATCACCAGTCAATGACCCGTCAAAAATCGCCGAACTCGACAATCTTCTGCTAAGCTCCTTAAAGGCAAAGGATGGCAGAGCGACACTAACGATTCCTGACATTATCGATTATCGAGATAATACGTGTTGTATCTTTCAAGGCGACGGACGATCCAGCGACATTTTTCCGGATATCTCGCTTGAGGAATTTTACGAATTTCTTGGAGAAGACTACAATCTCGCTGGGATGACGCTTGAAGCCTTTAGGGCCTTCCGAATGATGTTGACCGATGTCAATGGAGCGGCCGGCCGAAGCTACAGCGTCTATCGCTCTCTTATCTATGACGGAGAGCCTGTCGGGGAGGGCATCGTCTATCATTTGTGCGAAGGAAATTGGTATCGCGTCGAAAAAAGCTACGTCGAGCGATTGAAGAACTATCTGGATGCAAAATGCGAAGACTCCGATCTGCCGCCTTACAATCACGATGCCGTTAAGGATGGTAAGGCGGTTTATAGCGAGGAGGCCTACAATGCCGCCATTCCTGGGTGGAACAACGCCTTCATCTGCCTCGACCAAACCGACATCAGCCCGGCCGGCAGCACACAAATAGAACCGTGTGATATCTACACAGTGGCTGCCGATGCCAGTTCGTCGTGCGGTCAGCGGTCATCCTTCTACCATCTTAAGATTTCCACCCGTTCCTCTCATCTGAGCCATTTATTCAATCAAGGCGTCAATTCGGCCGACCTCATTCAATTGGAGCCTACCTCTCGCGACAAGATAACGGCGTTGGTGACAGAAAGACTGAACGGAAACGACTCTGCGATGTTTCTGACGCCTCTCGATTCCTTCGACTTCAAGGTCGTTTTCGGCATCATCACACATAAGAACAAGGACAAAAGATCGGATAACCTTCCATTGTTTTCTAAGATCAGCCTTATGCGCAACATGCAGCAACTAGATGTTCGAAAAATCCCGTGCGTTTTGATGTTTGTCGGCGACGATAGCCCGAAGAAGCACGGCCATCCCAAACACGAAAAAATCGTCGTCGAGATCGTAGCGCTCGGCAACGGAAAGACCGAGGTGAGAGCAGTTGACGGGCAGGGATACGATCCCGTGATTCTGATAAAGTCCTGTCCAAAGGAAATTCGGGAAAGTCCCGCAGGTACACGCTATAGACTGACTGTGAAAAAAGCCGAAGACGGCACGCTGTCAAGTTATCATGGATGGCCGTTCGAGGTTGCGGTATAATTTCCTTAAAGAAATAGTCAGATAGTAATTATACCTAATGAAAGTCTGCAGGCAGCGAGGCGCCCAATGAGCCATTTGAACTTGAAGGAATTTCATTCATTCCTTGAACAACTGATCGAAGAATCCTCTCGGGATGGCCGGTTCTCAATTGACAAGATAATCAGCGCGATCGTGACCAGATACCCTGAGCGCCTCGCAAATGTTCAGGCTCAGATCAATGATCTGGGGCTTCGAGCATTGATCCGAAATAACTGTCGGGCCAAGAACAGTTCTGCCAGTACTGGTCCCGACCTGTTTGGGCATTATCGCCTTGGGAAGCGCATCTCCGTCCCTTACCATGACGAGCATGGCAAACTGCGATGGGATAAAAAGCGGCGTAGTGATCTATCCTTTGGCGATCTCGACGAAATCCTGGCGCGCTGGAGCGACCGCCCTACTCGGCAGTCGCAGGAACGTCTCGACTTTGACGACATTGCCAGAAAGACCCAACCTTACCGCAACAAGGCACGCAGCATCGGTGAGGCACTTCAGATGGCGCAAGAGGACGGGCGCTGAGAGCAGGTCTCCTCAAGTCCCGGCTGTCAATCAAATTCATGGTGCCACCCCGCACGCCCCTAGTCTAACGTCGCCTCCTCATCTCCGGCGCCTCTACCGCCTCATCATCCTCATGCGGAACTTCCCCGTGTACCGCAGCGCCCGCGTGATCCAGATCGGTCGACCAGATGGTCGCGCTTGGGTTGGTGGCTGGATGAGGATGCCCCGGTGTTCAGCATCAGCTAAGGCAACAGCATCGCGAAATCTCGGTGGCGAAGGAGACCTGGTGCATGGCTCTTGCCCATGCGGGCCGATTAGTCTGTCGCGCCACTGCCCAGGCACGCGGAAACGTTCTCCCGCGTCGCCCTAAGCCCCAACCGCCCCCGCCGCC
>NZ_VFVO01000024.1:0-21047 GCF_006442875.1 Mesorhizobium sp. B2-3-15
GTCTTGCCATGGTCGACGTGACCAATCGTGCCGATGTTCACATGAGGCTTGGTGCGCTCGAATTTACCTTTTGCCATGTGATGTCTCCAATCCTGCTCGCCCGTGCGGGCCTTGATTTAAGTTACTGCTGCAACCCGTCGGGGTTACGCGTATTTCTTCTGGACTTCCTGGGCGACCGCGGTCGGCACAGGCTCGTAGTGATCGAACTGCATCGTGTAGGCCGCGCGGCCCTGGCTCATCGAGCGCAGGTTGTCGACATACTTGAACATGTTGGCGAGCGGCACCATCGCGTTGATAACCACCGCGACGCCACGTGCTTCCTGGCCCTGGATCTGGCCGCGACGGCCGTTCAGGTCACCGATGACGCTGCCGACGTAATCTTCCGGCGTGACGACCTCGACCTTCATGATCGGCTCGAGCAGCTGCACGCCGAGCTTGGGCGCGGCTTCACGGAAGCAGGCACGGCCGGCGATTTCGAAGGCGAGCACCGAGGAGTCGACGTCGTGGTATGCGCCGTCGATGAGCGTCGCCTTGACGCCGATCATCGGGAAGCCCGCGAACGGACCCGACGACATGACGCTGTTGATGCCCTTTTCGACACCCGGGATGTATTCCTTCGGAACCGCACCGCCGACGATCTTGGTATCGAACTCGAACTCGGGGCTTTCCGGGTTCGGCTCGAACAGGATCTTGACGCGGGCGAACTGACCGGTACCGCCGGTCTGCTTCTTGTGCGTGTAGTCCTGCTCGTGCTTGCGAGTGATCGTTTCACGGTAAGCCACCTGCGGCGCACCGACGTTGGCTTCAACCTTGAACTCGCGGCGCATGCGGTCGACGATGATGTCGAGGTGAAGCTCGCCCATGCCGGAAATGATGGTCTGGCCTGATTCCTCGTCGGTCTTGACGCGGAAGGAGGGGTCCTCGGCGGCCAGGCGATGAAGGGCCAGGCCCATCTTTTCCTGGTCGTTCTTGGTCTTCGGCTCGATGGCGATCTGGATGACCGGATCGGGGAATTCCATGCGCTCGAGGATGACCGGGTGCAGCGGATCGCTCAGCGTATCGCCGGTGGTGGTGTCCTTGAGGCCGGCCAGGGCGACGATGTCGCCGGCAAAAGCCTCCTCGACGTCGGCGCGCGAGTTCGCATGCATCTGAAGCATGCGGCCAATGCGCTCCTTCTTGCCCTTCACGGTGTTGTCAACCGAGATGCCCTTGGTGAGCTTGCCCGAATAGATGCGGGCAAAGGTCAACGAACCGACGAACGGGTCGTTCATGATCTTGAAGGCGAGCATCGAAAGCGGCTCGTTGTCGTCGGCGTGACGCTCGATCTCGGCATCGGTCTTGGCATCGACGCCCTTGATGGCCGGAACATCGGCCGGCGACGGCAGGTATTCGACGACGGCGTCGAGCAGCGGCTGCACGCCCTTGTTCTTGAAGGCCGAGCCGCAGAACATCGGGTAGAACTTCACCGCGATGGTGCCCTTGCGGATCAGCGCGCGGATCTCGTCATTCGACGGCATCTTGCCTTCGAGGTAATTCTCAAGCGCCGTCTCGTCCATTTCGACGGCGGCTTCGATCATCTTCTCGCGATATTCTTCCGCACGAGCCTGAAGGTCGGCCGGGATCTCGACGACGTCCCAGGCAGCACCCAGCGTCTCGTCGCGCCAGACCAGCGCGTTCATCTCGACCAGGTCGACGACGCCCTTGAATTCGGTCTCGGCGCCGATCGGCAGCTGCATGACGACGGCATGCGCGCCGAGGCGCGAACCGATCATTTCGACCGAGCGGTAGAAGTCGGCGCCAATCTTGTCCATCTTGTTGCAGAAGATCATGCGCGGAACGCGGTACTTGTCCGCCTGCCGCCAGACGGTTTCCGTCTGCGGCTCGACACCGGCATTGGCATCGAGCAGCGCAATGGCGCCGTCAAGCACGCGCAGCGAACGCTCGACTTCGATGGTGAAGTCGACGTGTCCGGGGGTGTCGATGATGTTGAAGCGGTGCATCTTGCCGTCACGAGCCTTCCAGAAGGTCGTGGTCGCGGCGGACGTGATGGTGATGCCGCGCTCCTGCTCCTGCTCCATCCAATCCATGGTGGCAGCGCCGTCGTGCACTTCGCCGATCTTGTGCGACTTGCCCGTGTAATAGAGGACGCGCTCGGTGGTCGTCGTCTTGCCGGCGTCAATATGCGCCATGATACCGAAATTGCGGTAGTCTTCGATTTTGTATTCGCGGGCCATCGTAGCTGCCTCTCAGTCTCGTTCGCGCTTTACCAGCGGTAGTGCGCGAAAGCGCGGTTGGCTTCTGCCATCTTGTGGGTGTCTTCACGCTTCTTCACGGCGGTGCCGCGGTTGTTGGCCGCGTCCATCAGCTCGCCGGAGAGGCGGTCGACCATGGTGGTCTCGTTGCGGTTGCGGGCCGCGGCGATCAGCCAACGGATCGCCAGCGCCTGGCGGCGCTCGGGGCGCACGTCGACCGGAACCTGGTAGGTGGCGCCGCCGACGCGACGCGAACGCACTTCCACATGCGGCGCGACATTGTCGAGCGCCTGATGGAAGACGGTGACCGGCTCCTGCTTGGTCTTCGACTGGACCTGGTCCAGCGCGCCGTAGACGATGGTCTCGGCAACCGACTTCTTGCCGTCATACATGACGGCATTCATGAACTTGGTGACGATCAGATCGCCGAACTTGGGATCCGGGTTGATCTCACGCTTTTCTGCACTGTGACGACGCGACATGGCTTTTGTCTCTCAATCTCGTAGCCCGGCGCATTCAAGCAGCACCAAGGCCGAAAAATCTTACTTCGGACGCCTTACTTCGGACGCTTGGCGCCGTACTTCGAACGGCGCTGCTTGCGGTTCTTCACACCCTGCGTATCGAGCACGCCGCGGATGATGTGGTAGCGCACGCCCGGAAGATCCTTGACGCGGCCGCCGCGGATCATGACCACGGAGTGCTCCTGAAGGTTGTGACCTTCGCCGGGGATGTAACCGATCACTTCAAAACCATTGGTCAGGCGGATCTTGGCCACCTTGCGCAGCGCCGAGTTCGGCTTCTTCGGCGTCGTTGTATAGACGCGCGTGCAGACGCCCCGCTTCTGCGGGTTCTGCTGCATGGCCGGGACCTTGTTGCGCTTCACCGGCGCAATGCGCGGCTTGCGGATCAGCTGGTTGACGGTAGGCATTAAACCCTCTTGTCTCTCAATTCCGTGTCTCGTGCCGGTCAAGGCTCGCTCAAAGCGTCATTTCCATACGCAAATTCGGGCCACAAACCGCGCCTCGCGGTCTTGCCCGAACAAATCGCAGAGGAAGCGGAAACCGCTTCGTGCACGCCGGAAATGTCTTTTCGCTCGTAAAACGAACCCTGTTTGAGGCAAACTCCAAAGCGTGTCGCTTCGGAAGGGAGAGCCTCACATCGGTTCTGACTGGGCGGCTTCTACTCGTAAGCCCGCGAACCGTCAAGCCCGCAGTGGCAAATATTGCATCGAAGCCGGGACTTGGCAGCCATGCGAAAACCGCATGTAATTTTCTTTCGCGATTTTGCAATGCCGAGGAAGAAAGTGACCGGCTTTTGGCTTTTGCGCGCCCATGCTTCATGCGAAAAGGCGGCCTGAGCATCAACATCCCCTCGCCCGCGCTTGCCAGGAGGAATCAGCCGTGAACGACAATGAAGAACGCCCGGTCACCATCATCACCGGCCGGGTGTGGAAGCGCAAAGGCGGCAAGGTGGAAGGCGTGCATGTCATGCTGGTCGCTCCTGATGACGATTCGGCGGTGCGACGCGCCCTCGAATCGCTGGCGGCGGAAGGCTATGCCGAAGCCGAGCTCGACCAGATCGGCGATATGGACGGGGTGCCCGACGACGAGCCGCATCTGTCGGCCTACCAGGGCGCTCTCGAAGGCGAAGTGTCGATCGTCACCTTCGACGCGCCGATCTGATCATGGCGTGTCATGGGCGCGGTGTCCTTCCTTGCCCTCCTTGCCGTGACGCGATTCGTTCGGATAGCCGGCACGGCCGACGCTTGCCCGTCATGGCCGATCTGCTAAGAGACGCGCAGTCGTCCAAACCCGGCGGAGCCTCATGTCCTCATCCATCTCGCCCATCAGAATCGGCATTGTCGGCGTCGGCAAGATCGTCCGCGACCAACACCTTCCCGCCCTGGCCAAGGATCGGGATTACCAGCTGATCGCGGCGGCCAGCCGGCACGGCAAGGTCGATGGCATTGTGAATTTCCCCGACATCGAGACGATGCTTGGCGTGGTCCCCGAACTCGATGCAGTGTCGCTGTGCATGCCGCCGCAGTTCCGCTATGAAGCCGCGCGCAAGGCGCTCGAGGCTGGAAAGCACGTTTTCCTGGAAAAGCCGCCCGGTGCCACGGTCAGCGAGGTCGAGGACCTGAAGGCGCTCGCGGCGAAACAAGGCGTCTCACTGTTCGCAAGCTGGCATTCGCGCTACGCGCCGGCGGTCGAAGCGGCGCGGATATTCCTCGCTTCGACCAACATCAAATCGGCGGCGATCGTCTGGAAGGAAGATGTACGCCGCTGGCACCCAAACCAGGACTGGATCTGGCAGCCTGGCGGCTTCGGCGTCTTCGATCCCGGCATCAACGCGCTGTCGATCGCAACCTACATCCTGCCGGCCATGTACATCACTTCGGCCGTGCTCGACTTTCCGGTGAACCGTGACGCGCCGATCGCGGCCCAGGTCGCGTTCCGGGCAGCGAATGGATCGGATGTGACGATGGATCTCGACTGGTTGCAGACCGGACCGCAGAGTTGGGACATCCTGGCCGATACGGATGCCGGACAGATGGTGCTCTCGGGTGGCGGCTCGAAGCTCGCCGTCGATGGCAATATCGTACACGAGGAGCCGGAAGCGGAATATCCGATGCTCTACCGGCGCTTCGCCGAAATCGTGCACGCCGAGACGTCAGATGTGGACCTTGCGCCGCTCCAGCACGTTGCCGACGCCTTCATGCTCGGCAAGCGCAACGTGGTCGAGGCGTTTTTCGACTGAGGTCGCCGGGCCGCCTTGGCATCAGTCGACAACCGCAATCGCAAACCCGTCATAGCCCTTGGCGCCCACCGTCTGGATGGCGGTGCCGTCCAGCCGTTTGTCGCCACCGATGAATGAAAATGCCGCGCGGGCGCCCTCGACATTGGCATCGCGTCCATCTTCATCCAGAACGGCACCATCGCGGATGACGTTGTCGCAGACGATGACCGTTCCTGACCGCGACAGCCGCAAGGCGCAGGCCAGATAGTTCGGGTTGTTCGGCTTGTCCGCGTCGATGAAGACGAGATCGAACGGGCCGGCATTCTCGCCGCCCAGTTCTGTGAGCGACTGGAGCGCCGAACCGACACGCAGTTCCACACGGTCCGCAACCCCTGCCCGCTCCAAATTCGAACGCGCGACCTTGGCATGGTGCGGATCGAGTTCGAGTGTCACGACCTTGCCGTCAGCAGGCAATCCCCGCGCCATCCAGATGGTCGAATAGCCACCCAGCGTGCCGATCTCGAGCACCTTCTTCGCGCCGCTGATGCGCACCAGCAGCGAGAGCAGCTTTCCTTGCGCCGCCGAGACGTCGATCGCCGGCAGGCCCTGGCGGCGGTTGGCCGCCAGAACCGCGTCGAGAACGGGATCCGCCTCGAAGAGAGAAGAAACGATGTAGTCATCGACAGCCGTCCAGGTCTTCGTGTTCATCCGCTTTCCTCCGATCGCAAAAATGAAAAAGCCGCCGGGTTGCCCCGACGGCTTCTGTTGCCTGAGATTTTTGCCGCCGCGCCTACTGCGCGGCGGTTGTCATGTCCGCCAGCATCGGCTCGGCGACTTCCACACCGGAGGCCTTGCGGCGCTCGTCGATGATCAGTTCGTCGCGCGAGGTGGCGATGCGCCGGATCTGGCTCATCGTGCCGCCGGTACCGGCGGGGATCAGCCGGCCGACGATGACGTTTTCCTTCAAGCCCTGCAGCATGTCGGTCTTGCCGGCAACCGCGGCTTCCGTCAGCACCCTGGTCGTCTCCTGGAAGGAGGCGGCCGAGATGAAGGACGGCGTCTGCAGCGATGCCTTGGTGATGCCCAAGAGCACCGGCTGGCCTTCGGCCGGCTTCTTGCCGTCCTCGACCAGGCGCTCGTTGACCTCTTCCAGTTCGATCACATCGACGTGGTCGCCCGGGATATAGGTCGAGTCGCCCTGCACCGTGATCTCGACCTTCTGCAGCATCTGGCGAACGATCACCTCGATGTGCTTGTCGTTGATCGAGACGCCCTGCAGGCGGTAGACTTCCTGGATCTCGTTGACGAGGTAGGAAGCAAGTGCCTCCACGCCCTTGATTGCCAGGATGTCGTGCGGCGCCGGATTGCCGTCGAGGATGTAGTCGCCCTTCTCGATGACGTCGCCGTCCTGGAGATGGAACGGCTTGCCCTTCGGGATCAGGTACTCGACCGGCTCGAGCGTCGAGTCGTGCGGCTCGATGATGATGCGGCGCTTGTTCTTGTAGTCGCGGCCGAAGCGGATCGTGCCATCGATCTCGGCGATGATGGCGTGATCCTTCGGACGACGTGCCTCGAACAGTTCGGCAACACGCGGCAGACCGCCGGTGATGTCCTTGGTCTTGGCGCTTTCCATCGGGATACGCGCCAGCACGTCGCCGGGGCGAACCTGAGCACCCGGCTCGACCGAGAGAATGGCCTCGACCGAGAGCAGGAAGCGGGCGTCGCCACCCTTCGACAGCTTGCCGACCTTGCCCTTGGTGTCCAGGATGGCAATCGCGGGCTTGAGGTCGTTGCCACGCGGCGTCGAACGCCAGTCGATGACCTCACGCTTGGTGATGCCGGTCGATTCGTCGGCCGTTTCCTGAACGGAAATGCCGTCGACCAGATCCTCATACGACACCTTGCCCTCGATTTCAGTGAGGACAGGACGGGTATAGGGATCCCACTCGGCGATACGCTGACCGCGCTTCACCTTGTCGCCATCGTCCACGAAGATGCGCGAACCATAGGTGACACGGTGCGTGGCGCGCTCCTTGCCGGCTTCGTCGAGGATCAGAACCGCCATGTTGCGGCCCATGACCATCTGCTGGCCGTCCGAGTTGCGCACCACGTTGCGGTTGCGGATCTCGACCTTGCCCTCATAGGAGGCTTCAAGGAACGAGCTATCCACCACCTGCGCCGTACCGCCCATGTGGAAGGTACGCATGGTGAGCTGCGTGCCCGGCTCGCCGATCGACTGCGCCGCGATGACGCCGACGGCTTCGCCCTGGTTGACCGGGGTGCCGCGGGCCAGATCGCGTCCGTAGCAGACCGCGCAGACGCCGATCCTGACTTCGCAGGTCAGGGCCGAGCGGATGCGGACCGACTGCACGCCGGCCTTTTCGATCTGCTCGACGTCACGCTCGTCCATCAGCGTTCCGGCCTTGACCAGAACCTCGCCCGACACCGGATGGGTGATGTCGTCGAGGGATGTACGGCCCAGCACGCGCTGGCCGACCGAAGCAACGACCTGACCGGCATCGACGATCGGCTGCATGGTGAGGCCCTTGTCGGTGCCGCAATCCACGGAGTTGACGATGCAGTCCTGCGCCACGTCGACCAGACGACGGGTGAGGTAACCCGAGTTCGCCGTCTTCAAGGCGGTATCGGCCAGACCCTTGCGGGCGCCGTGGGTCGAGTTGAAGTACTCGAGCACGGTCAGGCCTTCCTTGAAGTTCGAGATGATCGGCGTCTCGATGATTTCACCCGACGGCTTGGCCATCAGGCCGCGCATGCCAGCGAGTTGGCGCATCTGGGTGGGCGAGCCGCGCGCACCGGAGTGCGACATCATGTAGATCGAGTTCATCGGCTTCTGACGGCCATTGTCCTCGAACTCGACCGCCTTGATGCGGGCCATCATTTCGTCGGCGACCTTTTCCGAGCACTTGGCCCAGGCGTCGACGACCTTATTGTACTTCTCGCCCTGCGTGATCAGGCCGTCATTGTACTGCTGCTCGTACTCCTTGGCCAAAGCCTCGGTGTCCGACACCAGCTTGATCTTGGTGTCCGGGATCAGCATGTCGTCCTTGCCGAACGAAATGCCGGCACGGCAGGCATGGGCAAAGCCGAGCGCCATGATGCGGTCGCAGAAAATGACCGTCTCCTTCTGACCGCAATGGCGGTAGACGGTGTCGATCATCTTGGAGATGTTCTTCTTGGTCATCTCCTGGTTGGCGGTCTCATAGGGCACGTTGACGTTCTTCGGCAGAAGCTCGCCGATGATCATGCGGCCAGGCGTGGTGTCATGGATCTTCGACACGACCTTTCCTTCGGCGTCGACCGTGCGGAAGCGGCCCTTGATCTTGGCGTGCAGGGTCACGGCCTTGGTCTCGAGCGCGTGCTGGAGTTCGCCCATGTCGGCAAACACCATGCCCTCGCCCGGCTCGTTCTGGTTGACGATCGAGAGGTAGTAGAGACCCAGGACCATGTCCTGCGACGGCACGATGATCGGCGCGCCGGAAGCCGGGTGCAGGATGTTGTTGGTCGACATCATCAGCACGCGGGCTTCCAACTGCGCTTCCAGCGACAGCGGCACGTGAACGGCCATCTGGTCGCCGTCGAAGTCGGCGTTGAAGGCCGTGCAGACCAGCGGGTGAAGCTGGATCGCCTTGCCTTCGATCAGGATCGGCTCGAACGCCTGGATGCCCAGGCGGTGCAGCGTCGGCGCGCGGTTGAGCAGCACCGGATGCTCGCGGATGACCTCATCGAGGATATCCCAGACTTCCGGACGCTCCTTCTCGACCAGCTTCTTGGCCTGCTTGACGGTCGAGGAGTAACCCTTGGCGTCGAGACGGGCGTAGATGAAGGGCTTGAACAGTTCGAGCGCCATCTTCTTCGGCAGGCCGCACTGGTGCAGCTTGAGCTCCGGACCGGTGACGATAACCGAGCGTCCGGAATAGTCGACGCGCTTGCCGAGCAGGTTCTGACGGAACCGGCCCTGCTTGCCCTTGAGCATGTCGGACAGCGACTTCAGCGGACGCTTGTTGGCGCCGGTGATGACGCGGCCGCGACGGCCGTTGTCGAACAGCGCATCGACGGCTTCCTGCAGCATGCGCTTTTCATTGCGCACGATAATGCCCGGCGCCCGCAGCTCGATCAGCCGCTTCAGGCGGTTGTTGCGGTTGATGACGCGGCGGTAGAGATCGTTCAGATCGGACGTCGCGAAACGACCGCCGTCCAGCGGGACGAGCGGGCGCAGGTCCGGCGGGATCACCGGAACCACCTTCATGATCATCCATTCCGGACGGTTGCCGGATTCCATGAAGTTCTCGACGACCTTGAGCCGCTTCAGATACTTTTTCTGCTTCAGCTCGGACGTGGTCGATGCCAGTTCCGAACGCAGGTCGCCGGCGATCTTCTCCAGGTCCATGCCGGCCAGAAGGTCATGAATGGCCTCGGCGCCGATCATGGCGGTGAAACTATCCTCGCCATATTCGTCGACGGCGATCATGTACTCTTCCTCGCTGAGCAGCTGGTGCTCCTTCAGCGCGGTGAGGCCAGGCTCGGTGACGATGTAGTTCTCGAAGTAGAGGACGCGCTCGATGTCCTTCAGCGTCATGTCGAGCAGCGTGCCGATGCGCGAGGGCAGCGACTTCAGGAACCAGATGTGAGCGACGGGAGCCGCCAGCTCGATATGGCCCATGCGCTCGCGGCGGACGCGCGACAGCGTGACTTCGACGCCGCACTTCTCGCAGATCACGCCCTTGTACTTCATGCGCTTGTACTTGCCGCACAGGCATTCATAGTCCTTGATCGGGCCAAAAATGCGCGCGCAGAACAGACCGTCACGCTCCGGCTTGAAGGTGCGGTAGTTGATGGTCTCCGGCTTTTTGATCTCGCCGAACGACCAGGACAGAATCTTCTCAGGGCTGGCAAGCGAAATCCGGATGGAATCGAACACCTGCGCAGGCGCCTGCGGATTGAAGAGATTCATGACCTCTTGGTTCATGCCGTTCTCCTTTTCGGGGTCCTCGAAAACCCCTTGCATCTAACGCGGGCCGAATGCCCGCTGAGTGGTCGGCCCACCGGCCGAAGAATTGGTGCATCCGGTCGCGAGAGCCCTCTCCCGCGCCCGGATGTCTTGTTTACTCGGCCGCGCCCCTATTCGGCAGCATCGGGCAGCCGGATCGGGTTTTCGTCGAGCTTGGTGTTCTCGAGCTCGACATTGAGGCCGAGAGACCGCATTTCCTTGACGAGCACGTTGAAGCTCTCGGGAATGCCTGCCTCGAACGTGTCGTCGCCACGCACGATCGCCTCGTAGACCTTGGTGCGGCCGGCGACGTCGTCCGACTTCACCGTCAGCATTTCCTGCAGCGTGTAAGCGGCGCCGTAGGCTTCCAGTGCCCAGACCTCCATCTCGCCGAAGCGCTGGCCGCCGAACTGCGCCTTGCCGCCCAGCGGCTGCTGGGTGACGAGCGAGTACGGACCGATCGAACGCGCGTGGATCTTGTCGTCCACGAGGTGGTGAAGCTTGAGCATGTAGATATAGCCCATCGTCACCTTGCGATCGAACGGCTCGCCGGTGCGTCCGTCATAGAGCTGCGACTGACCGCTGGTGTGCAGGCCCGCCTGCTCCAGCATGATGTTGATGTCAGCCTCATGCGCGCCGTCGAACACCGGGGTCGCGATGGAGACGCCGCGGCGCATCTGCTCGCTCAGGCGAACGATGCTCTCGTCGTCATATTCGCGAACCGGCTCGTTGCGGTCGTTGGCCGGCATGAAGCTCTCGAGCGTCTTGCGCAGCGGCTTGATGTCGCCGGCTGTCTTGTACGCATCGATAAGCTCGCCGATCTTCCTGCCCATGCCAGCGCAGGCCCAGCCCAGATGCGTTTCCAGGATCTGGCCGACATTCATGCGGCTCGGCACACCCAGCGGGTTGAGCACGATATCGGCATGCGTGCCGTCCTCGAGGAAAGGCATGTCCTCGACCGGAACGATACGCGACACGACACCCTTGTTGCCGTGACGGCCGGCCATCTTGTCGCCGGGCTGCATCTTGCGCTTCACCGCCACGAAGACCTTGACCATCTTCATGACGCCCGGAGGCATTTCGTCGCCGCGCTGCACCTTCTCGACCTTGTCCATGAAGCGCTGTTCGAGCGCCTTCTTGGAATCGTCGTACTGGCCACGCAGGGCTTCCAGTTCGCTTTGGAGCTTTTCGTTCTCCACCGCAAACTGCCACCACTGCGAACGCGGATACTCGTCGAGCGTGTCCTTGGACAGCGTCGAGCCCTTCTTGAAGCCCTTCGGTCCAGCGATCGCTTCCTTGCCGACGAGAACGTCGGAAAGACGCGCATAGACGTTACGGTCCAGAATGGCCTGCTCGTCGTCGCGATCCTTGGCGAGGCGTTCGATCTCCTCGCGCTCGATCGCCATGGCGCGCTCGTCCTTCTCCACACCGTGGCGATTGAACACGCGCACCTCGACGACGGTGCCGAAAGTGCCCGGAGGCATGCGCATCGAAGTGTCGCGCACGTCGGAAGCCTTTTCGCCGAAGATGGCGCGCAGAAGCTTCTCTTCCGGCGTCATCGGGCTCTCGCCCTTCGGCGTGATCTTGCCGACCAGGATGTCGCCCGGCTGCACTTCCGCACCGATATAGACGATGCCGGCTTCGTCGAGGTTCTTCAGCGCTTCTTCCGAGACGTTTGGAATATCGCGCGTGATTTCCTCCGGACCGAGCTTGGTATCGCGCGCCATGACCTCGAACTCCTCGATGTGGATCGAGGTGAAGACGTCGTCGGCCACGATACGCTCGGAGAGCAGGATCGAGTCCTCGTAGTTGTAGCCGTTCCACGGCATGAACGCGACCAGCACGTTGCGGCCGAGCGCCAGATCACCAAGCTCGGTCGACGGACCGTCGGCGATGATGTCGCCCTTGTTGACCCGGTCACCCATGCGCACCAGCGGACGCTGGTTGATGCAGGTGTTCTGGTTCGAGCGCTGGAACTTCATCAGCCGGTAGATGTCGACGCCGGACTTGCCCGGATCGAGATCCTCGGTGGCGCGGATAACGATACGCGTCGCGTCCACCTGGTCGACGATGCCGCCACGACGCGCGCCGATGGCGGCGCCCGAGTCACGGGCGACGATCGGCTCCATGCCGGTACCGACGAACGGCGCCTCGGCGCGCACCAGCGGCACGGCCTGGCGCTGCATGTTCGAGCCCATCAGAGCGCGGTTGGCGTCGTCGTTCTCGAGGAACGGGATGAGCGCCGCGGCAACAGACACCATCTGCTTGGGCGACACGTCCATCAGGTCGACGTTTTCGCGCGGCGCCATCATCACTTCGCCGGCGCTGCGGCAAATGACGAATTCGTCGACGAAGCCGCCATTCTTGTCGAGCTCGGCGTTGGCCTGCGCGACATGGTGCTTGGCCTCTTCCATCGCCGAAAGATAGACGACGTCATTGGTCAGCTTGCCGTCGACGATCTTGCGGTACGGGCTTTCGATGAAGCCGTACTTGTTGACGCGCGCGAAGGTCGCCAGCGAGTTGATCAGACCGATATTCGGGCCTTCCGGCGTCTCGATCGGGCAGATACGGCCGTAATGCGTCGGGTGCACGTCGCGCACTTCGAAGCCGGCACGCTCGCGGGTCAGACCGCCCGGTCCAAGCGCCGAGAGACGACGCTTGTGGGTGATCTCCGACAGCGGGTTGGTCTGGTCCATGAACTGCGACAGCTGCGAGGAACCGAAGAACTCGCGCACGGCGGCGGCCGCCGGCTTGGCGTTGATCAGGTCCTGCGGCATGACCGTGTCGATCTCGATCGAGGACATGCGTTCCTTGATCGCGCGCTCCATGCGCAGCAGGCCGACGCGGTACTGGTTCTCCATCAGCTCGCCGACCGAACGCACGCGGCGGTTGCCGAGATTGTCGATGTCGTCGATCTCGCCCTTGCCATCACGCAGTTCGACCAGCGTCCTGACCACGGCCAGGATGTCGTCCTTGCGCAGCACGCGCACGGTGTCCTCGGCCTTGAGCTCGAGGCGCATGTTCATCTTGACGCGGCCGACGGCGGACAGGTCGTAGCGCTCGCTGTCGAAGAACAGCGAGTTGAACATGGCTTCGGCGGTCTCGAGCGTCGGCGGCTCGCCCGGGCGCATGACACGGTAGATGTCGAACAGCGCGTCCTGGCGGCTCTCGTTCTTGTCGACGGCGAGCGTGTTGCGGATATAGGCGCCGACATTGACATGGTCGATGTCGAGGACCTGGATCTCCTGCTCGCCGGTGCCGAGCAGCACCTTGAGCGTCTTGTCGTCGATCTCATCGCCGGCCTCGAGGAAAATCTCGCCGGTGGCGTAGTTGACGATGTCCTCGGCCAGGTAGTTGCCGAGCAGATCCTCGTCGGTCGCCTTGATCGCCTTGAGACCCTTTTCGCCGAGCTGGCGTGCCTGGCGAGCGGTGATCTTCTTGCCCGCCTCGACGACGATCTCGCCGGTGTCGGCATCGACCAGGTCGCCGACGGCCTTGAGGCCGCGGAAACGCTCGACGTTGAAGGGAATGCGCCAATGGTCGCCGGCGCGCTTGTAGGTGATCTTGTTGTAGAAGGTCGACAGGATCTCCTCGCCGTCCATGCCGAGCGCCATCAGCAGCGACGTCACCGGAATCTTGCGGCGACGGTCGATGCGGGCGTGCACGACGTCCTTGGAATCGAACTCGATGTCGAGCCACGAGCCACGATAGGGGATCACACGGGCGGCAAACAGAAGCTTGCCCGACGAGTGCGACTTGCCCTTGTCGTGGTCGAAGAAGACGCCCGGAGAGCGGTGCATCTGCGAAACGATGACGCGCTCGGTGCCATTGACGATAAAGGTGCCGTTCAAGGTCATGAGCGGCATGTCGCCCATGTAGACGTCCTGCTCCTTGATGTCCTTGATCGACTTGGCACCGGTATCCTCGTCGATATCGAACACGATGAGGCGCAGCGTCACCTTCAGCGGCGCGGCATAGGTCAGGTCGCGCTGACGGCATTCGTCAACGTCGAATTTCGGTCCTTCGAACTCGTACTTCACGAACTCCAGCATGGAGGAGCCGGAAAAATCGGAGATCGGGAAGACCGACTTGAAAACAGCCTGCAGTCCTTCGTCGGGACGCCCGCCCTTGGGCTCGTCCACCATCAGGAACTGGTCATAGGATGCCTTCTGAACCTCGATAAGGTTCGGCATCTCCGCAACTTCCGGGATCTTCCCGAAGAACTTGCGTACGCGTCTGCGGCCATTGAAAGTCTGGGTCTGGGCCATCGTCGCTCCTTAGCTCTAAACTCGGGACGAACCTCGCCGCGGTTCGTCTTGCATACTGAGCCACCTGGGCGGCGGCTCTCTGTCTGTTCTCCGGCCGCCTCTCCAATTGCTTGGCGGGTTACCGGCTAAAACGGGAGAAAACCCGTTTCCTGAAGGCCGGGTTACGGCCCTCAGGAAAGAGGTTTTCGTACATCTCGCGTCACGCAGCCTCCCCTGGTCACCCAAGGGAGTGGCGGACGGCGCGAGGCCGCCCGCCGCTTTTTACGCTTACTTCAGGTCGACCTTGGCGCCGGCTGCTTCCAGCTGCGCCTTGAACTTGTCAGCGTCGGCCTTGGAAACGCCTTCCTTGACCGGCTTCGGAGCCGCTTCGACCAGGTCCTTGGCTTCCTTGAGGCCAAGACCGGTGATGGCGCGGACTTCCTTGATGACGTTGATCTTCTGAGCGCCGGCCTCGGTGAGAACGACGTCGAATTCCGTCTTTTCCTCAACCGGGGCAGCAGCAGCGGCAGCACCGCCAGCAGCGGCAACCGCCACCGGAGCAGCAGCCGAAACGCCCCACTTTTCTTCCAGAAGCTTCGACAGCTCAGCCGCCTCGAGGACGGTCAGCTTCGAAAGGTCGTCTACGATCTTTGCCAGATCAGCCATTGTTGTGTTCCTTCGTTAGGTTCGAACGTGTGTTTTTGATAGCGAGGAACGGCCTCATGCCGCCTCGTCCTTCCGGGCGTAAGCGCCGATGACGCGCGCGACCGAGGCCGCTGGCGCATTGACGATCTGGGCGATCCGGGTTGCCGGCGTGGCGATCATGCCAACCAGCCTGGCGCGCAGCTCATCGAGCGACGGAAGTGTGGCGAGTGCCTTCACACCGTCGGCGTTGAGCGAGGTGGTGCCCATTGCGCCGCCGAGAATGACGAGCTTGTCATTCCCCTTGGCGAAATCGGACGCGACCTTCGGCGCCGCAATCGGATCCTCCGAATACGCGATCAGCGTCTGTCCCTTGAACAGCTCGATGATCGATGCGGAGTCCGTGCCCTGAAGAGCGATTTTGGCGAGACGGTTCTTCGCGACTTTAACGGTGCCACCGGCAGCGCGCATCTTCGACCGAAGGTCGTTCATTTGCGCGACGGTGATACCGGCATAGTGGGCCACGACTACTGAACCCGCGCCCGAAAACGCATCATTCAGGCCCGTGACGAGTTCGCGTTTTTCCGCTCTGTCCACTGCCTATCTCCAGTTGACCCCAGTCCTGCCAATGGGAACATTCCCATTTCGAGGACAGGCGTCGGGTTGCCTTTTGCCGGCCGGGCCATCCAGTAACGGATCTCCCGAACGACGCTCGAGGATCCTGCCCCCTTTCGCCACATCGACGGCAAAGCCGGCGATGCGCAGACAAAAGGCAAACACGGTTCGAACCTTTCATTGGAGCTTGTTGCTCCGTTGTCCGGTTTTCACCCGTCTCATGCAGGCCCACATGAATTAAGGCCCTCCTCTTGAATCAAGGTTCGGGCCGCCCGCAATCTCGGACAGGATGTCCGGAAGCCTTCCGGCTTCCGGTACCGGGCCCAGGATAAATCCAAGGCCCGGAATTCAGTCACGGATCAGCCTTCGAAAGGCCAATCCAAATCCAATCAGGACGCGGCGAGCGTCGCGACGTCGAGCTTGAGGCCCGGGCCCATCGTCGAGGTGACAGACACCTTCTTGACGTAGTTGCCCTTGGCGCCAGCCGGCTTTGCCTTGGTCACCGCATCGGCGAAGGCACGGACGTTCTCTTCCAGCGCCTTGACGTCGAAAGAGACCTTGCCGACACCGGCATGAACGATGCCGGCCTTCTCGACACGGAACTCGACCGCGCCGCCCTTCGAAGCCTTGACGGCCGCGGCGACATCGGTGGTGACGGTGCCGACCTTCGGGTTCGGCATCATGCCGCGCGGGCCGAGCACCTTACCGAGACGGCCGACGAGCGGCATCATGTCCGGCGTGGCGATGCAGCGATCGAAATCGATCGTGCCCTTCTGGACGATGTCGACCAGATCCTCGGCACCGACGATGTCGGCACCAGCGGCCTTGGCCTCTTCGGCCTTGTCGCCACGGGCGAACACGGCGACACGGACCGAGCGGCCGGTGCCGTTCGGCAGGTTGACCACGCCGCGAACCATCTGGTCGGCATGACGCGGGTCTACGCCGAGGTTCATGGCCACTTCGATGGTCTCGTCGAACTTGACCGAGGAACGATCCTTGAGCAGCTTCAGCGCATCACCGAGCGCGTAAGCCTTGTTGGGATCGATGCCTTCACGGGTCTTCGATACACGCTTTGCAATCTTTGCCATGATCTTAGCCCACCACTTCCAGACCCATCGAGCGGGCGGAGCCCTCGACCATGCGCATGGCCGCTTCGACGTCGTTCGCGTTCAGATCCTTCATCTTGGCGGTCGCGATTTCGCGAACCTTGTCGCGCGAAACCGTGCCAGCCTTGACCTTGCCCGGCTCCTTCGAGCCCGACTTCAGGTTCGCGGCCTTCTTCAGGAAGTAGCTCACCGGGGGCGTCTTCATGACGAAGGTGAACGACTTGTCCTGGTAATAGGTGATGACGACCGGAACCGGCGATCCCTTTTCCATTTCCTGGGTCTGCGCGTTGAACGCCTTGCAGAACTCCATGATGTTGATGCCGCGCTGACCAAGTGCCGGGCCGATCGGGGGAGACGGCGTGGCCGATCCCGCGGAGACCTGGAGCTTGAGCTGGCCTGCAATTTTCTTAGCCATCTCTTTTCCTGCCTTTGTCTATGCCGGCTCCACGATCTGGGAAACACCGGCGGTTGCAGTCTGGTGGTGCGGTTCTTGCGGCCGGCTAAAGCCGCCTTCGCCTCCCACCGTTCTCAAGCCGCGCGTTGCCGCGCCGCCTCCCCTGATCGCCGGACCGGCATCAGGGATTTCGGATCAGCCCTTTTCGACCTGTCCGAATTCCAGATCGACGGGCACGGCGCGCCCGAAGATCGAAACTTCCACCTTGAGCCGCGCCCGCTCCTCGTCCACTTCCTGGACGAAACCGTTGAACGACGCGAAGGGACCATCCGAAACGCGGATCGCCTCGCCGATCTCGAAGGTGACCGAGGGCTTCGGCCGCTCGACGCCTTCCTGCACCTGGTTCAGGATGCGCTGGGCTTCGGCCTCGGTGATCGGCACCGGCTTGGAGTCGCCGAGAAAACCTGTGACTTTCGGCGTGTTCTTGACCACCGAGAACACGGCGTCGGTCAAGTTGGCCTTCAAGAGCACGTAGCCCGGGAAGAACTTGCGCTCGGCGTCGACCTTCCGGCCGCGACGAACCTCGACGACCTTCTCGGTCGGCACCACGATCTGCTCGATATCGGCGGACAGGCCCTTCTGCTTGGCCTTGTTCTCGATGTCCTCGGCGACCTTCTTCTCGAAGTTCGAATAGGCGTGGACGATGTACCAGCGCGTAGCCATTTTTTCGACTTCTCCTAATCGCCGGACTTAGCGTCCAATGCCCAGAATCTGCTCGACCGCGAGGCCCATGAGCTGATCGGCGGTGAAGAAGAAGATCATCGCAATCACAGCAAAGGCCAGGACCATGACCGTCGAGATCATCGTCTCGCGGCGCGACGGCCAAGTCACCTTGGCTGTCTCCGCGCGCACCTGCTGGAGAAAGACGAAAGGATTTGTGGTTTTCGAAGCCATATGCCGCCTGTCTTCAAGACCCGTTGGCCGGGTCCCCTGGATGATCCCGCTGGCCGGGACGTGCCGCCTGAGCCCAATCTCGCGCCGAATCAGCGCAATCATTTCGCCCATGCAAATCAGACGCGTAAAGCCGGCTTCCCAGCTCCACGCGTCGCGTGTCTGTTTCGTCTACATAAAACCGATTCTTGATCCACGCAAGTGGCAAGTGCCCGCTTTATGACCAAACGCCGCCTCGGAACCATCCAGTCGTTCCGTCCCGGCTATGGCGCCCTTATGCCCCAATCGGGTTAATATGGCAAGCGGCTCGCCGATTTTCAAAGGCTGGCCGCGAAATATCGTTTTGATGCCATCTTAGGAAATGGCACGGGCAGCAGGGCTCGAACCTACGACCTGCGGTTTTGGAGACCGCCGCTCTACCAACTGAGCTATGCCCGTACACGCGCGCTTCGGCGCAGGCGCTTCCTAAAAGCTTCCGCGCGCTCTGTAAAGAGCGGTTTGCAGGCAAACGTGCTTAACCCCTGCGCCAGAAATCGAGATGGCCGGCGACCAGCCCCTCGGCATCGATCTCCAGCTCCCGCCTGAAGTGGCTGGCGCGCGATTCATAGAGGTATCCCGGCAGCCGAAGCTATTTTGCGTCCGGCACCCGGTACGGACCGCCAGGCACGCCCCAGCCCCAGGCCGGCATCGGTTCGGTCTCGGGATCGCAGGTCTCGCCGAGATTGGAATTCATCTTGGCCAGCCGCGATCCCCATTCGACGTAGCCCATGAAGGCTGAACGGAATTCCGGATCGTCCGGCAGACCGACCTCATCCGCCGCGTCGGCGAGAAGATTGATCCAGCGGCGGCGCTGCTCCTCGCTCAAATGCTTGCCCAGATGATGCATGACCATTTCGCGGTGGCCGCCAAAGGTTTCGCTGTAGGTTTTCGGTCCGCCGAAGACCTCGCCGATGAAGGCCGCGACATGGGCGGGGTGGTCCGGCGACATGTGCTTGAACACCGGGCCAACGACCGGATCTCGTGCCACCTTGTCGTAGAAGGTTTGCGTCAGCCGGTTCAGCGCCTCGCTGCCTCCGGCCCATTCGTAGAGTGTCGGAACGTCCTGGCTCATTCTCGATCCTTCGCCGGCCCCGCCGCCGCGACGATAGCGGAAATCGGATATGGCTCAACCTGCCTCGATGGGCAGTTCCCCTGACATCACCGTGCTCTACAGCCTGGCGGGCGCGTCGGCCTGTGCATTGGCGGCTGGCAGGCCCAGGCAATTGTCGGGCTTGGCAACAGCCTTGCAAATCGTGGAGCCGGTCAGCGCGTCGACCGATTGCGGTCCCGTTGTCAGTCCAAGCTTGAGCATGGTGTCTGGGTCAAGTTCCCTCTCGGTCGGGCGTCGTTCGATTGTTGCGAACAGAGCGGGACTGATCGCCATCTCGTCGAGGTAGGCCTTGACCACCAGCTTCTGTCCCATCGGATACAGGCTGAGCCGCGCCCGGGGACCGACTAGCCGTCTGGCGCCGCCAGCGACCACTAACGCACAGGCGGAATCACACTCCACCCCCGCATCGATGCTCAATCCGGCATAGGCTCCTTCCGTGGCCAGGCAGTTCCACGCGCCGGGGTCACAGTCGACGAAATCGGTGCGGGCAACGGCGATGTCGAGCTTTCTTTCATGGATAAGCCGCCCCATTGCGAGAGCGCTGGGCAGGTCGCCTCCGCGTGAGCTGATGACGACAGGCAGCCGTCGATCGCCAAGCGTGGCCAGCAACTGCCGCAGCTTCCGCGGCGCCTGGTTGGTGATCGCACCTTCGGCCGATATCCATTCCGGACAATCGGGATCGCACAGCGGATTGCTGCCGCGAACGACGACAAACCGCATGTCCCCGCCGGCCTTCGCGGTGTCCGGTTGAACGGCAGCCATGGGCCTTGCTGCGGCCGATGGCGTCGTCTTGCCTGCGGGTCCAGCTATTTGCCGGCAGTTCGTGGCCGGCTGGGCCAGGCCGCAGAGGCTTGCCGTGGTCAACAGATCCACTGTGTCCCGGCTGGTGACCAACTTCATCCTCACCATGTCGTCGAGCGGAATCTGACGAATCTCACTGGCCGGCGTGGCCTTCATGACTTCCAGTACGCCGTCTGCTATCCCCATTTCCTTCAGGTACGCCGAAAGCGTCTTCTCGACTGTCCTGCTCATCTCGTAGGTTTTGTAGCTGCCAGCGTTTTTGCGGCTGACCACCTTGGTGCTGATGATCTTCTTCCTGCCGTTCACGATCCGGTACGTGGTCCGGTAGAGCAGCTTCTCCCGCTGGTATGTGGTGGTGATCTGGTGGACGCCGAGATAGCCGAAATCTCCAACCACGCGGCGGACACCGCCGGAAAACATTAGCGGACAGGCCGAATTGCACATGGCTCCGTCGTCATAGGCCGTACCGAAATAATCGGCACTCCTGCCCTTGTTGTCCCCGCAGTTTTTTGTTTCCGGCTGGCAATCGGAAAAAACCGTCACGCCGACGGCGATATCGAGCTTGTTCTTGCGGATCATCCGGCCGAGTGCCAGCGCGGCGTCGACGTTACCGCCGGGCGAATTGACGACGACCGGCAATTGCCTTCCCTTGAGCGCCTTGAGCGTGCGCTTGAGGAGAGACGGCGTGCCCGCGTCGATGGTGCCATCCGCCGATATCCATTCAGGACAGTTGGGTTCGCATCTCGGAGCGTTGCTGCGCACGACGACGAAGCGCATGGGCGGGATGTCGAGAGGCCCATCCTCCGCTCGCGCTGTCAAAACGGGCAGAGCCATGGCGACGGCGAGGCAAACCAGTGCCCATAACCGCCATGCCTTCCCATCGAAACGGTGCCTTGGAACCACTGTCGGCAAAGCTCCCTCAGTGCAACCTATACTAGTTGCAGCCATGGCGCTTGCAACAGCTTTGAAACAAACGCGCAATGCTTGCGTTGCGAGGCGTCTGAAACGAAAAAAGGCGGCCCGAAGACCGCCCTTTCGTTTTCG
This sequence comes from Mesorhizobium sp. B2-3-15, assembly GCF_006442875.1. Lineage (NCBI taxonomy): Bacteria > Pseudomonadati > Pseudomonadota > Alphaproteobacteria > Hyphomicrobiales > Phyllobacteriaceae > Mesorhizobium > Mesorhizobium sp. B2-3-15. The sequence goes on from NZ_VFVO01000024.1 coordinate 20,950, forward strand.
AGACCGGCAGCAGCCGGATCGATTACTCTTTGATGGTGACGACGATGCCGGCACCGACGGTGCGGCCGCCTTCACGGATGGCGAAGCGCAGCTTCTCT
>NZ_VFVO01000025.1:2500-6068 GCF_006442875.1 Mesorhizobium sp. B2-3-15
TGGATGCCTTGGCATGCACAGGCGATGAAGGACGTGATACGCTGCGATAAGCTACGGGGAGGTGCGAATACCCTTTGATCCGTAGATTTCCGAATGGGGAAACCCACCTAAGGTGCTTGGAAAATCAGAGTAGCATGAGCGATAATCTCTTCGAGATTGCGCTGGTGCTGCTGTGGTTTCCAAGTATCAGATATAGGTAACTTATCCTGAATACATAGGGATAAAGTGGCGAACGCGGGGAACTGAAACATCTAAGTACCCGTAGGAAAGGACATCAACCGAGACTCCGGAAGTAGTGGCGAGCGAACCCGGACCAGGCCAGTGGCGATTGAGAGACAAGCGGAACCTTCTGGAAAGTAGGGCCATAGTGGGTGACAGCCCCGTACGCGTAATGCAATCAATCGTCCTCGAGTAAGGCGGGACACGTGAAATCCTGTCTGAAATTGGGGGGACCACCCTCCAAGCCTAAGTACTCGTGCATGACCGATAGCGAACTAGTACCGTGAGGGAAAGGTGAAAAGCACCCCGACAAGGGGAGTGAAAGAGTACCTGAAACCGGTTGCCTACAAACAGTGGAAGCCCAAGGTTCGTCCTGGGTGACCACGTACCTTTTGTATAATGGGTCAGCGACTTAGTGTGACGAGCAAGCTTAAACCGCTAGGTGTAGGCGCAGCGAAAGCGAGTCTGAACAGGGCGTTCAGTTCGTCGCATTAGACCCGAAACCGAGTGATCTAGCCATGAGCAGGTTGAAGGTAAGGTAACACTTACTGGAGGACCGAACCCATAACTGTTGCAATAGTTCGGGATGACTTGTGGCTAGGGGTGAAAGGCCAATCAAACTCGGAAATAGCTGGTTCTCCGCGAAATCTATTTAGGTAGAGCGTCGACCGAATACCCCAGGGGGTAGAGCACTGGATGGGCTAGGGGTCCTCACCGGATTACCAAACCTAACCAAACTCCGAATACCTGGGAGTACTAGTCGGCAGACACACGGCGGGTGCTAACGTCCGTCGTGAAAAGGGAAACAACCCTGACCTACAGCTAAGGTCCCCAAGTTATGGCTAAGTGGGAAAGGATGTGAGGATCCCAAAACAACCAGGATGTTGGCTTAGAAGCAGCCATCATTTAAAGAAAGCGTAACAGCTCACTGGTCTAAATAAGGGTCTTTGCGCCGAAAATGTAACGGGGCTAAAGCCATACACCGAAGCTTAGGGTTTGGTCCGCAAGGGCCAAGCGGTAGCGGAGCGTTCTGTAAGCTGACGAAGCCATACCCGTGAGGGGTGGTGGAGGTATCAGAAGTGCGAATGCTGACATGAGTAACGTAAGGGGAGTGAGAGACTCCCCCGCCGAAAGACCAAGGGTTCCTGCTTAAAGCTAATCTGAGCAGGGTTAGCCGGCCCCTAAGACGAGGCGGAAACGCGTAGTCGATGGGAACCACGTTAATATTCGTGGGCTTGGAGGTAGTGACGGATCATTGAGGTAGTCCAATCTTATCGGATTGAACGGGCTGCTGCGTGGTTCCAGGAAATAGCTCCTCCTTATAAACCGTACCCGAAACCGACACTGGTGGTCTGGTAGAGTATACCAAGGCGCTTGAGAGAACTATGCTGAAGGAACTCGGCAAATTGCACGCGTAACTTCGGAAGAAGCGTGACCCTTTTCCACGCAAGTGGAGGAGGGTGGCACAGACCAGGGGGTAGCGACTGTTTATCAAAAACACAGGGCTCTGCGAAGTCGCAAGACGACGTATAGGGTCTGACGCCTGCCCGGTGCTGGAAGGTTAAGAGGAGGGGTGCAAGCTCTGAATCGAAGCCCCAGTAAACGGCGGCCGTAACTATAACGGTCCTAAGGTAGCGAAATTCCTTGTCGGGTAAGTTCCGACCTGCACGAATGGCGTAACGACTTCCCCGCTGTCTCCAGCATAGACTCAGTGAAATTGAATTCCCCGTGAAGATGCGGGGTTCCTGCGGTTAGACGGAAAGACCCCGTGCACCTTTACTATAGCTTTACATTGGCATTCGTAGTGGCATGTGTAGGATAGGTGGTAGGCTTTGAAACCTGGGCGCCAGCTCAGGTGGAGCCACCCTTGAAATACCACCCTTATCACTATGGATGTCTAACCGCGGCCCGTTATCCGGGTCCGGGACAATGTATGGTGGGTAGTTTGACTGGGGCGGTCGCCTCCTAAAGAGTAACGGAGGCGCGCGATGGTGGGCTCAGAACGGTCGGAAATCGTTCGCTGAGTGCAATGGCATAAGCCTGCCTGACTGCGAGACTGACAAGTCGAGCAGAGACGAAAGTCGGTCATAGTGATCCGGTGGTCCCGCGTGGAAGGGCCATCGCTCAACGGATAAAAGGTACGCCGGGGATAACAGGCTGATGACCCCCAAGAGTCCATATCGACGGGGTTGTTTGGCACCTCGATGTCGACTCATCGCATCCTGGGGCTGGAGCAGGTCCCAAGGGTATGGCTGTTCGCCATTTAAAGCGGTACGTGAGTTGGGTTCAGAACGTCGTGAGACAGTTCGGTCCCTATCTGCCGTGGGTGTAGGAATATTGAAAGGATCTGTCCCTAGTACGAGAGGACCGGGATGGACGGATCTCTGGTGGACCTGTTGTGGCGCCAGCCGCATAGCAGGGTAGCTATATCCGGACGGGATAACCGCTGAAGGCATCTAAGCGGGAAACCCACCTTAAAACGAGTATTCCCTGAGAACCGTGGAAGACGACCACGTTGATAGGCCGGGTGTGGAAGAGCGGCAACGCTTGAAGCTTACCGGTACTAATAGTTCGATCGGCTTGATCGTTCTCATTCCTAATACCCATTTGACGAAGTCAAATGGTCTGACCAGCGCTCACGCATGAGCGGCCCTTACGGGCCTATGCTCCGCGAGGGCGCCGGACGACCGGCGACGCGCAGTCGCGCTTGCGGGCTTTGCCCGAAGCAACCTGCAAAGCATCGCCTTGGCGCGGAAAGACGGGCAACGGCACGGCCGGATGGCGAGCAGGTATCCCCTACTCACCATTCCCTACTGCCTAATCCCTAACCCAGCTTCTCGAATAACGTGCGTTTTGCCGACCTGGTGGTTATGGCGGAGCGGCTGCACCCGATCCCATTCCGAACTCGGCCGTGAAACGCTCCAGCGCTGATGGTACTTCGTCTCAAGACGCGGGAGAGTAGGTCGCTGCCAGGTCTGCAAAACGCACGTTCAAACTCTCATCCAATCGGATGACCGTGAAATCTTCTCTGCACTTCGTTCGATGCACGTCGTTGCCACAAACCGCTAACACTTTTGGGCAACATGCATAAAGGCCCGCCAAGGGATCCCGGGCCGCTCTAAGCGGCCCTTTCATTTGGTGGAGACAGAATACCGCAGTCGCCAAATAAAACGGCGATCGCAAATACCGCAATCGCCACAAGGCGATCATGGTGGTGACGCGGGGTGGAGCAGCCCGGTAGCTCGTCAGGCTCATAACCTGAAGGTCACAGGTTCAAATCCTGTCCCCGCAACCAAACAAAAACGGCCCGCCTGGCTCAATGCCGGCGGGCCGTTCGCGTTCCGATCTC
>NZ_VFVO01000026.1:0-4833 GCF_006442875.1 Mesorhizobium sp. B2-3-15
GAGCCCGTGGCACCCGTATCACCGGTTGCACCTGTGGCACCAGTCGAGCCTGTGTCGCCCGTGGCACCAGTAGATCCTGTAGCGCCGGTTGATCCGGTAGATCCCGTGGCACCTGTATCGCCGGTCGAACCCGTGGCTCCAGTTGCGCCGGTCGAGCCCGTCGCGCCCGTATCGCCGGTCGCCCCTGTGGCACCTGTTGCTCCGGTTGAACCGGTGGCGCCTGTATCGCCGGTCGCACCTGTGGCTCCGGTTACTCCGGTCGAACCTGTGGCGCCGGTATCGCCGGTGGCGCCGGTCGAGCCTGTAGCTCCAGTCGAACCCGTAGCTCCGGTCGAACCTGTCGCTCCGGTCGAACCCGTGGCGCCTGTATCGCCGGTTGAGCCCGTGGCACCCGTGTCGCCGGTCGCGCCTGTGGCTCCCGTTGCTCCGGTCGAGCCTGTGGCGCCCGTATCACCGGTCGCACCTGTGGCTCCGGTTGCGCCGGTCGAGCCTGTAGCTCCAGTCGAGCCCGTCGCGCCCGTATCGCCGGTCGCGCCTGTGGCACCTGTTGCTCCGGTCGAACCTGTGGCGCCTGTGTCGCCAGTTGCACCTGTGGCGCCGGTTCCACCGGTAGAGCCCGTGGCTCCGGTTGCTCCAGTCGAGCCCCTGGCACCGGTATCGCCAGTCGCACCCGTGGCTCCGGTTGCGCCGGTCGAGCCTGTAGCTCCGGTCGAACCTGTCGCTCCGGTCGAACCCGTGGCGCCTGTATCGCCGGTTGCTCCGGTTGAGCCCGTGGCACCCGTATCACCGGTGGCACCTGTGGCTCCGGTTGCTCCAGTCGAGCCCGTGGCACCCGTATCGCCGGTCGAACCTGTGGCTCCGGTTGCGCCGGTCGAGCCCGTGGCGCCTGTATCCCCGGTCGCGCCTGTGGCTCCGGTTGCGCCGGTCGAGCCTGTAGCGCCCGTATCGCCGGTCGCGCCTGTGGCTCCGGTTTCACCAGTCGAGCCCGTCGCACCTGTATCACCGGTCGAACCGGTGGCGCCGGTCGCGCCAGTCGAGCCCGTGGCGCCTGTATCCCCGGTCGCGCCTGTGGCTCCGGTTGCGCCGGTCGAACCTGTGGCACCCGTATCCCCGGTCGCGCCTGTGGCTCCGGTTGCGCCAGTCGAACCTGTGGCGCCGGTAGCTCCAGTTGAGCCCGTGGCTCCAGTCGAACCCGTGGCGCCTGTGTCACCGGTCGCGCCTGTAGCTCCGGTGGCTCCAGTCGAACCTGTGGCACCCGTGGCTCCGGTTGCTCCAGTCGAGCCCGTGGCACCAGTGGATCCGGTCGCACCGGTGGCTCCGGTTGCTCCAGTCGAGCCCGTCGCACCCGTATCGCCGGTCGCGCCTGTGGCCCCGGTCGCCCCTGTGGCGCCCGTGTCGCCAGTAGCACCTGTGGCTCCGGTTGCGCCGGTCGCACCTGTGGCTCCGGTCGAACCGGTGGCACCTGTTGCTCCAGTCGAACCGGTGGCACCTGTTGCTCCAGTCGAACCTGTTGCACCCGTATCGCCGGTCGCACCTGTGGCTCCAGTTGCGCCGGTCGAACCTGGAGCGCCTGTATCGCCGGTCGCACCTGTGGCGCCGGTTGCTCCAGTCGAACCTGTAGCGCCCGTATCGCCAGTCGCACCCGTGGCGCCTGTATCGCCGGTCGCACCAGTGGCCCCGGTGGCACCGGTTGAGCCCGTGGCTCCTGTGTCGCCGGTCGCACCCGTGGCTCCGGTTGCACCGGTCGAGCCTGTGGCTCCGGTATCGCCAGTCGCGCCCGTGGCTCCGGTCGAACCTGTGGCACCCGTATCGCCTGTCGCACCTGTGGCTCCGGTTGCGCCGGTCGAACCCGTGGCGCCGGTAGCGCCGGTCGCACCTGTGGCGCCGGTAGCGCCGGTCGCACCCGCGGCGCCTGTCGAACCCGTGGCACCGGTGGAACCTGTGGCGCCAGTCGAACCCGTCGCGCCCGTCGAACCTGTGGTGCCCGTCGAACCTGTGGCACCGGTCGCACCCGTAGCGCCGGTCGAGCCCGTGGCGCCGGTCGAACCAGTAGCGCCGGTCGAGCCTGTGGCACCGGTCGACCCAGTGGCTCCGGTCGAGCCCGTGGCGCCGGTCGCGCCTGTGGCGCCAGTCGCGCCAGTCGAACCCGTGGCGCCGGTTGCACCCGTAGCGCCAGTCGAACCCGTAGCGCCGGTCGAACCCGTAGCGCCAGTCGAACCCATAGCGCCGGTCGAACCCGTAGCGCCGGTGGAACCAGTAGCGCCTGTCGCACCGGTAGCACCTGTCGAACCCGTCGAACCTGTGGCACCGGTCGCACCAGTGGCATTGGCAGCCAGCATACTGGTGGTTATTGATCCGATCTGTTCATTGTTGACTGTATACTGTCCTGCACCTGAGCCGTTGCTCGAATTGAAGGTCGCGTTGTATACACTAATATCAAAAGTACCGGGCGCCGGGCTTCCGACAGAAGCGTCACCGACGTCATAATTCCCAGTATTAAAAAGAAATACTGGGATAGTATAATTACCTGCCGCATTGCCTGCGGGAACGACAAAGTTACCGACGACCGTCTGTGCGCCAGAGCTATTGGTAATTACTACAAAATATGTCCCCGCTGTTGTGTTGGTAGGCCAAGATCCATAGAGGTACCAGATACCCGCACTGGTTACATTTATCGTTTCGGCGAGCACCCCCGCATATTGCTCCGTCGCCATCACCGTTAGCGGCGGTCGCGCCGCAGTTCGACCCGGCAGCGCCTCCAGCTCCCACTTTCCGCCGAGCGCTGCCGCGCCGACGAGACCCGTCGCCGCCGCTACGGGCGCGCCGGTCGCTCGCGATAGCGCGGCGACAAACGCCTCCCCACGGGCGCCTTCGCCTGTGCTGCAACCCCACAGCAACAGATCGCCGTCAGGCCCCAGGGCATGACCGATCGCCGCGAGATCATCCGAATGCCGATTTATGTTGGCGAGAGAAAGCGCGCCATCGCTGAATCTGAGTTCGCCCGAGCGGCCGTGGACGACGATGTGGATGGCATCAAGACCTTTGCGACCGCGCAAAGCGTGCGCGATCTCCTGCGAAGCGGGCGTCGCGCCGCTGAGAAGCACGGGCTGGACGCTCGGCCTCAGCCCGGCAATGAGCGCGGGGATCTCGGCGACTGACGGATCGATGAAGACGATTTCGCGAGCGCTTTTCATCTTGCTATCCCCCGGCCAGCTTGGTTCGGGGTGGCGTCGCCTATGTTGTTGAGGGTTGCCGTTATTGCCGAATTGAAATCGCCGACGGACCATGTCCCGGCGTTCTTGCCTGTCGAACTCCAACTGCCATTGTAGACGGCGATGGTGTTCGGACCTGGAGCGCTCGGACCAACAATGTACCGTCCAGCGGGAAGAGCCTCGGAGATCGCAAAAGTGCCGCCCAAATTTGTCGGAACAATAAATTGCCCGATGATATTCAGCGTCCCCCCGTCATTCAGAACGATGAAATACGTTCCAGCCGCCGTGCCGGTCGCCCACTGACCAAACACGGTGAGCCGTTCGCCTTGGCCGGTCGACGTCAATGGCACAGCCAGAACTGCTGCGTAGTTCATGATGCCCCCCCGGGTCAGCGGCGGCCGCGCCGCTGCGTTCTCTGTCCGAATGTTCAGTTCCCATCGCCCGCCAAGCGCCGGCGACCCAACCAAGTCGTTCGCCGCCGCAACCGGCGTTCCCGTCGCGCACGACAGCGCATCGATGAAATTCGTTCCGGCGGCACCAACTCCGGCGTTGCAGCTCCACAGAAGCAGTTCGCCAATTCCGCCCAGGACTCGTCCGATGGTGGCGAGGTCGAGCTCATCGTGGCCCAGCGTCCCGGCCGACCATTCGCCGGCCGCGAAGCTCACCCGCCCTGGCGCGCCGTGCGCGATGACGTGCACCGCGTCGAGGCTCTGGCGCCCTTCGAGGGCCATCGCCACCTGCCGCGTTGCCGGGCGCTCGGCGTCGAGCAGGATCGCCTCGACCTCAGGCCTCAGGTTGGCGAGGATCGTGCCGAGATCGGATACGGAGGGATCGACGAAAAGGAGTTCGGAGGCCCGGAGGGCATCGGTCGGCGCATTCAGGCGATCGGTTGCAGCGTCCGGCAGCGGATCGATCCGGCGCCCATCGAACCGCGGGAATGCACCAACGCCCCCACGGGGCACACGCGACAACATTTGACTCACAGCCACCCCACTCCTGACACCCATGCCGCCGATGTTTCGACGTCATCTCGTGAGTGAACTCCGGAATGGGAAACCGTCCGCCTTCCGCCGAAGCATAGGCATGGACGCGACATGTCACGGCGCGCCCTGTAGACGCCCCTTCTTCATGCGCGAAATTGCCGTGCTACCCGATCCCTGTCCAACCCACCTGCACAGACCTTGCGGCCACTGACCGTGCGATCTGCGGGCACCCTCTATACCCATATATAAGTAAATTCGAAAATTAGCGATTTGTAAACTATTAAGTAGAGAATTGGTAAATTGCCGGGAACGAGGCAGCAGGCCTCGATCAATACTGAGGCGCCCACCAGCGCATACCGTTCCTGAAAATAGACTTGCCGGCTTCCTTTCAGTTGCTGCTATTCGGCAATATTCCCAGGCGGCTGACCATGATCGGCCGGACCCAGGCGCTGCAGGAACGCTGCACGAGCTGACAAGGAAGAATGATAAACGCGCGGGCTTCCAGCGAAGCCCGCGCGTCCTTTTTTCAACCTGGACCAATTACCGTCCAGTCCGTTCGCCGCTCACTCATGTGGCTTCAAGAGATCCTTGAGGGTCGCCTTGACGGTATGGTCGTTGCTGGCGTAGCCGGCGCCAGG
>NZ_VFVO01000027.1:0-2775 GCF_006442875.1 Mesorhizobium sp. B2-3-15
TTCAAATCCTGTCCCCGCAACCAAACAAAAACGGCCCGCCTGGCTCAATGCCGGCGGGCCGTTCGCGTTCCGATCTCTCCGCACAGAAATTCGAACCCATCAGCCCCCCAAACCAAGCCAACAAAACCTCACAAAGAAAACGGCCGCCAGAGTCCAAATCGGCGGACCGTTGCCTATCCGGATCGCCGTGGAGTCGATCCACTCTGTTCAGGACCGGCAAAAAGGCGCCGCCGACGCGCGGGACAAATCAAATCAGCGAAGGCCATGGGGACGGGGTTCAAGATCGATGGCCGCCAAGCATGAACAGATTGGCCGGTTGGGCTTTAACTCAGCTGGTCTCCTCACACGCTTTCGGATGCCGGTAGCACGGGCTGCGGCCCTCCGCTCCACAGAACTGTCCCAATCGTTATTTCAATTCTGCCGGATCGGGTGACCCCGCTGAGCGCGGGTCGTGTCCCATCAGGTGGTGTAGCTCGGCAGTTACGAAGCCGCTCACGAGCGCGCCGTTAGTAGCGCTGTAGCGAGTGAGCGGGGTGTCGGTGGTCATCGGCGCTTTCCGGTAGGGTTTGGTTGTCGACGCCAACCCCATGTCGGAAGGACTACCGATGACCGACGACATGATGAACCTGCGCACGCTCGTGGAGAAGACCCCGGATGCCGATCTGCTGCGCGAGATGATCGGCTTTGCCGCCGAGCGGCTGATGGAGATGGAGGTGGGCGCGGCGACCGGCGCCGGCTATGGCGAGAAGTCGCCGCTGCGGCTCGCCCAGCGCAATGGCTACCGCGACCGGGACTGGGAGACGCGGGCCGGCACGGTCGAACTGCGCATCCCGAAGCTCAGGAAGGGAAGCTACTTCCCGGGTTTCCTCGAACCGCGCCGCATGGCCGAGAAAGCGCTGACCGCCGTCATCCAGGAGGCCTATGTTCAGGGCATCTCGACGCGCTCGGTCGACGATCTGGTCAAGGCCATGGGGATGAGCGGCATCTCCAAGAGCCAGGTCTCGCGGCTGTGCGAGGAGATCGACGGCAAGGTGAAGGCCTTCCTCGAGCGGCCGATCGAAGGCGATTGGCCCTACCTGTGGATCGACGCCACTTACCTGAAGGTCCGCCGCGGTGGCCGGATCGTCTCGGTCGCCGTCATCATCGCAGTTGGCGTCAACGCGGACGGCCGACGCGAGGTCCTGGGCATGGAGATTGGCACGTCGGAGGCCGAGCCGATCTGGACGGAGTTCCTGCGCAAGCTGACACGTCGCGGCCTGCGTGGCGTCAAGCTCGTCGTCTCCGATGCCCACGAAGGCATCAAGGCGGCCGTCACCAAAGTGCTGTGCGCGACATGGCAGAGGTGCCGCGTCCACTTCATGAGGAACGTACTGGCCCATGCCGGCAAGAGCGGCCGCAGGGTCGTCTCAGCCTTCATTGCCACCGCTTTCGCCCAGGAGACGCCCGAGGCCGCGTCCGTACAATGGCGCGCCGTCGCCGACCAGATCCGGCCGAAGGTACCGAAGCTGGCGACAATCTTGGACGACGCTGAGCCCGACGTGCTGGCCTACATGACCTTCCCGAAGGAACATCGCGCCAAGCTCCACTCGACGAATCCGATCGAGCGTCTCAACAGCGAGATCAAGCGGCGCACCGAGGTCGTCGGCATCTTCCCCAATGACGATGCAATCGTGCGCCTCGTCGGCGCAATCCTGCTCGAACAGAACGATGAATGGGCCGTCCAGCGGGCCAGATACATGACCCTGGAAAGCGTCGGCCAATTGAGCGATGATCCCCTCATCAGCCTGTCTGCCGTGGCGCGCTGATCAGCCCGGCCCATGCCGGACAGCACGGCGACCAAGGCCGCCAGCTACACCACGCCGCGGGACATGATCTGATCGCGTGGTGACGGTGAAACGCGTTCGAGGCGGCAGAATGCTCCTCTGCCACATAATATCTTCCAGGAGGTGCCATGCCCAATTGCGCTTTGAACGACACCATGAGCAATTCATCAAGCGGCAACTCGAATCAGACCGCTACAACAACGCCAGCGAGGTTGTCCGCGCCGGCCTATGCATGCTCGAGGACTTCGAGGCGGAGCGGCAAAAGTGGTTGCGCGAGGAAATTCCGCACGCCTGGCGGCTCCAGCAGAATCCGACGAAGGGAATTCCAGCCGAAACGGTCTTTTCCAGCCTCGAAGCGCGCCATCGCGCGAAGCAGGCTAAGGCCTAGTAGGAACGGAATATCGGATCGTCTTTCATCCCGCGGCACAAGCCGAACTCCGACAGCTCTACGACGGCATAGCCGAGCGGCCGTCGCCAGCGATCGCCTGGAATTTTGTCGTGGTATCCAGGAACCGTTGTCTCGGCTTAGCGACTTTTCCACAGCGAGGCACTGAGCGGCTCGAGATCATGCCTGGGCCGCGGATTGTTGGTTGTCGGCGGGCGGTCAGCATTGCCTTCGCGATCAAGGATGAGCAGGTGCTGATCCCCAGGCATCTTCTACACGGGTCGGAACATCACACCGGAATTGCTGGAGAATCGGCGCTGAAAGCCGCTCGGGCGAGGTCCGTGGGCGGGCAGCAGTCTTCAAAGGGAAGCATGCCAGGCGTCGGGTCAAAGTGGGAACCCACGCATAAACAACCGTTGAAAGCGACAGGGGAATTCAGCCTAGCCAACTCACGAATTTCAGCCCCGTGGATATCTCCACGATAAATCGAAAAAACATTTGGGAACGGTGTTGACAGTTTTGGTTGGTGGCGACTATATACGCCTCACGAACGAGGGCGGTGCGCCG
>NZ_VFVO01000003.1:0-496814 GCF_006442875.1 Mesorhizobium sp. B2-3-15
GGTTCTCCCGCCACCCCCAGTTCTCCCGCCACCCTTTGCACATAGCGCGACAGGATCGGCGACAGATAGGCGTCGACCACCGCGGTGTCGCCGCGGCCGACCAGCTTGATCAGCGGCGAGACCTCGTGGCTGACCGAGACCTGTCCGAAACCAAGCTTGCGGCAGACCTTGGCCACCGCCTTCTCGTGATCGGGATATTTCCACGCATGCATGAAGACGATCGCCACGGCGTCGATACCATCGGCTTTCGCTTGTTCTATGGCCGGCCGGCAGGCTGATATGTCGAGCAGCCGCTCGACGCGGCCGTCGGCGAGCACGCGCTCGTCGACCTCGATGACGCGCTCATAGAGCTGTTCGGGAAGGATGATCTCCTTGGCGAAGATGTCCGGTCGCGCCTGGTACGCAATCCCTAGCGCATCGCCAAACCCCTTGGTGATGAGCAACAACACGCGGTCGCCCTTGCGCTCCAGAAGGGCGTTGGTGGCCACGGTCGTGCCCATCTTGATGTCGCCGATCAGGCTGGACGGGATCGCGGCGGTCGCTTCAAGGTCGAGCAGGTCGCGGATACCCTGAATGGCCGCATCGGCATAGGCTTCAGGATTCTCCGACAGCAATTTGCGCGGATGCAGCCCGCCTTGCGGGTCACGGCCGATAATATCGGTGAAGGTGCCGCCGCGATCGATCCAGAAATCCCATTTCGCGGTCATGCGGCTGTCTCCGGTATTCGTTTTCGTTATCGTTGTTAAAGCGCCCAAGCGCCGGCAGCAATGTCGCCTGCATGCCATTGATGTTACAGGCGGAAACGCAACGTTATGAAACCCATGGCCGTCCGGGGCATTTCTCCTTCGACCGTTCACCGCAACGTGAACGTGTGTTGAAGGAGAGACGTAATGAAAAAGCTCATTCTTGCTTCGGTGTCCGCCCTGGCCCTGCTGGGCGTTGCCGCCTGCAGCGACAGTGGCACAGGCACTGACAACACCACCACGCAGAGCACCAATCCGCCGGCTGCCGAGCAGCCGATGAAGCCCGCGGCCCCGGCCGATAATTCGACCAAGCCTGCCGAGCCGGCTCCGGCAACGCCCGCTCCTGCGCCCGCGCAGTAGTTTGTAAGCAGTAGGTGTCTTGGGAGGAAGGCCGGCTTCATGCCGGCCTTTCTCGTGGAGACCGCGCTCGGGACCGTGGATCGTCGGTGGCCACGGACCCGATAGAGAGTGGCCGTTATTGGCTTGATAGCGGGGACCGGTTGGCTCTATGAAGCTGGCCATGTCGATTTGGGACCGCCTCGGCGACTTCATCACGCGGGTTTCGTCTTCAACCACGTCAGGCGTCGCCGACGTGGTTGAAGCTGTGCGCACGGTTTTCTCCGGCGATGCCGACCTGCGCCGCCGCGTCGCCTTCTCGGTGGCGATGATCGCGCTGTCGGCCAAGATGGCCAAGGCCGACGGTATCGTCACCCAGGATGAGGTGCGCGCCTTCCAGGAAATTTTCGAAGTGCCGCCGAAGGAGACGCGCAACGTCGCGCGGCTGTTCGATCTGGCCCAGCGGGATGTGGCCGGTTTCGAGACCTATGCCGAGCGCATGGCGCAGCTCTGCGGCTCCGGGCACTCCAATTGCGTGATGTTGGAAGACATACTCGATGGCCTGTTCCACATCGCCAAGGCCGATGGGTTGGTGCATGAGCGCGAAGGCATCTTCCTGCACCGTATCGCCGAGATCTTCCGCATTGACGAGACGCATTACGAATCGATCATGGCGCGGCACGTCAATCTTGGTGCCGGCGACCCCTATGTCGTCCTCGGCATCGAGCGGGGCAAGCCGTTCGAGGAGGTCAGGAAACGCTATCGCAAGCTGGTGTCGGACAACCACCCGGATCGGCTGATCGCGCGCGGGCTGCCGCAGGAATTCATCAAGATCGCGACGACCAGGGTCGCGGCGATCAACGCCGCCTACGAGATGATCGAGCGGGGTCTGCGGCACGCATGAGCGGCTTCCTGCCCGACGAGCCAAGCGCCGAGGTCAGGGTATCGCCGAATTTCGGGCCAAGGCGCGACGCGCAGAAGCCCGACATGATTGTGCTGCACTACACGGGCATGGCTACCGGGGCCGCGGCCGAAGCCTGGCTGTGCGATCCGGCGAGTGAAGTCTCGTCGCATTATCTCGTCCATGAGAATGGTCACGTCGTGCAGATGGTGCGGGAAAGCGATCGCGCGTGGCACGCCGGCCAGAGTTCCTGGTTCGGACGCACCGACATCAATTCCTGCTCGATCGGCATCGAAATCGTCAATCCCGGCCATTCACTGGGCTATCCCGGCTTTCCGAAACGTCAGATCACGGCGGTCATCGAGCTGTGCAAGGGGATTGTCACGCGGCACGCGATCACCCCCCAGCGGGTGTTGGCGCACTCCGACGTGGCGCCGGGGCGCAAGATCGATCCCGGCGAGAAGTTCCCATGGGCCGCGCTGTTTAAGGCCGGTGTCGGTCATCTCGTGCCGGCCGCTCCCGTCAGGCGCGGAGCCGCGCTGAAGTCCGGTGACCGCGGTGCCGATGTGGAGACGCTGCAGTCGATGCTGTCGCTTTATGGCTATGGCGTCGAGATATCGGGCATTTTCGACGACCGGACACGAGTTGTCGTTGAGGCCTTTCAACGGCATTTTCGACCGCGCCGAATCGATGGCACCGCCGACGGCTCGACGATGCGCACGCTGCAGAAATTGCTTGCTTCCGTGAGGAATTGACCTCAGGTCAAGAGCCGGTCCAAGTAATCCTCCCTGGTCATAAAGTTACAAACTGTCACTGAAAGTGACTTGCCTCGCCTTCATTGACGCCAAATCGGACTTCAAAGGGCGTTCCGTACAGTTTGTCGGACGTCCATCCCCCCGGGTGTTCCGATATTGATCAAGCGATGCCCCGCGAAGATCTTCGCGCGGCCCCAACAGAACAGGATCACATGCAGAAATTGACCGTTTTAACGGCAGCTCTTGCTGCCGGGGTAATGAGTTTTGCCTTCAGTGCGGCCGACGCCGCGCCGTTAAGCCCACGGGCCGACCAGGGCCTCGTCGCGGCATCCGCCAAAGGCAAGGCCATTTCGGCCAAAAGCAACAAGACGACGAAGCAGGTTTCCGCGAAAGTGGAAAAGGCAAGCTGGGCCAAGGCAAGTGGGACCAAGGCAAGTAAGACCGGGGCAGGGAAGTCCTCCGCCAAGAGGCAGACAAAGCGCGGCCGCAAAACCGTGGACATGACGACGACGGCATCGATCGGTCTCGGCAACGTCGCTGCGGCGACCGCAGCGGTGACGAGCGGTGGCCAGTATTCCGCGATTGTCGGCCGCTACGCGGCCACCTACGGGGTTCCGGTGTCGCTGGCCCAGGCCGTGATCAAGATCGAAAGCAACTACCGGCCGAACATGGTCGGCGGCGCCGGCGAGATCGGATTGATGCAGATCAAGCCGGCAACCGCGCGCATGATGGGTTACAGCGGGTCGGCCAAGGGCCTGTTCGATCCCGACACCAACATCAAATACGGCATGAAGTACCTCGCCATGGCGCGCGACCTCGGCGGCGGCACGACCTGCGGCACCATCCTGAAATACAATGCCGGCCATGGCGCCACCCGCATGAACCCGGTTTCGGCGGCCTATTGCAGCAAGGTCAAGGTCCAGTTGGCGGCTGTCGGCGCACCGGCTTGACAAGAACCGGACACGACGGCTTTTTCGGTTGCGTTTTGCGGTGTGAACGCCTTTATACGCCCTGCCAGCTGGCCGGGCGGCCGCACCCGCAAACGCCGAAAGGCCGCGGGTGAGGAAAGTCCGGGCTCCATGGAAACACGGTGCCGGTTAATGGCCGGCGGGGGCGACCCCAGGGAAAGTGCCACAGAAAGCAAACCGCCACGACTTTGTCGGGGTAAGGGTGAAAGGGTGGGGTAAGAGCCCACCGCGCGACTGGCAACAGGAGCGGCACGGTAAACCCCACCGGGAGCAAGACCGAATAGGGGCGGTGCGAGGGGGAACCCTCGAGGGCTGTTTCCGGCCCACCGTCCGGGTAGGTTGCGTGAGGCGCATGGCAACATGCGCCCAAGATGAATGGCCGCCACGTTCTCGCCTCGCAAGGGGCGAGGGCCATACAAAACCCGGCTTACAGGCCAGCTGGCAGTTCCTCTCCACGACATCTGGGATAAAGCCTTTGGTGCCAGAAGGTTACGCCCATGGGCGCAGCTTCTGATTCAACGCATGGCGCTCATTTGCCCCGCCGCAAGACAGAGATATCCGCCGACTTTTCTTGAAATTGGTGCGATTAAATCGTACCATCACGGCTCATCATCAGGAGCCTATCGTGGGTCAGGTCGACAAACGCAGCATCACGCTTTCGCCGGAGTTGGCTCAGGCCGTCGACGATGTGGTCGCGGCTGGAGAATACGCTTCGGCGAGCGAGGTGATCCGCGATGCGTTGAGGCAATGGAAGGACCGCCGCGACCTGATGGGCTACACGGTTGAGGAACTGCGCAAGCTGGTGCAGGAGGGGATCGACAGCGGGCCTGGTCGGTTTGCCTCGATGGACGAAATCAAGGCGGAGGCCCGCAGGCGTCTGCGATCTGACGACGCGGCATGAAGTTGCTGCCAATCGACCGCAGCGCTCGGGCGGAAGAGGATTTGGTTGCGATCTGGCTTCATATTGCGGGCAACAACGAGGCAGCAGCGGACCGGTTGCTTGATCGTTTAGCGGCAAGATGGCAGCAATTGTCGACTTAATCCCTTCTCAGGTGCGCCACGCGACGACATTGCGCCGGGTATCCGCCATCTGATTGTCGGCGAATATCTCACCTTGTACCGGGTCGGCGGTGATGCGATCGAAGTTCTTCGCGTGCTGCATGGTCGGCGCAACATCGAAGCCAATGACCTCGGCTCCTAAGCAATCCAGGAGAAGCGCTAGCGCTTTCCCTTGCGGAATCGCGTAATTGCGTAAAACAAGGAGTTAGGGCGGTTCGGCGATCCCATCAAACGCTGACCCGCTCGTGGTCGATTTGTCAGTCGCTGATCCTGTCCAGCGAGGCCTCGATCGCCTTCCAGAGTTCTTCCACCGGCTCACAACCGACCGACAGGCGAACGAAGCCGGCCGGAACCGCGTCGCCTCGCTTCAAGCGCCGCTCGGCCGAGGTGTGGACGCCGCCGAAGGAGGTTGCGGCCTGCATCAGGTCGCAATTGTTGATGAAATCCTCGGCTTTCTGCTCGGAAGCGAGTTCGAAGGAGATGAGGAAGCCGAAGCGCTCCATCTGGGCGCGGGCAAGATTGTGCGAGGGATCGCCTTCCAGGCCGGGATAGCGCAGGCCGTTGATCGCCCGATGGCCTTGCAGGCGCCGCGCGATCACTTCCGCCGACGAACACATGCGGTCGAAGCGCACATCCAATGTTTCCAGGCCGCGATGCACCAGCCAGGCTTCGAACGGCCCGGGGATGCTGCCCGAGACCTCGCGCCAGCCGGTCACGGCGGCGATGATATCCACGTTGCGGCTGGCAACATGTCCGAACAGCACGTCGGAATGGCCATTGGGTGCCTTGGTGTCGGCGGCGACAACGATATCGGCGCCGTGATCGAGAGGGCGCTGGCCGAAGGGCGTCATCGTCGTGTTGTCGACCACCAGCAGCGCGCCGGCCTTGTGGACGGCTTCGGCGACAGCGGCGATATCGCAGATGTCCAGCCCCGGATTGGCCGGCGTTTCGACGAAGGCCAGGCGATAGCCCGCAAAACCGCCGTCGAGGAAAGTCGACGTCGGCCGGACATCGTAGGAGACGCCGAGCGGTTTCAGGAAGCGATCAGCCAGCGCCCTGGTCGTGTGATAACCGTCCGAAGGCAGCAGGACGTGGTCGCCGGCCTTGAGCACGGCAAAGAATGTCGCCGAGATTGCTGCCATCCCCGAGGGAAAACCGACGCAGGGCGCGTCTTCCAAATGGGACAACATGTGTTCGACGGCATCCCAGGTCGGGTTGCTGAAACGGCCGTACTGGTTGAAGCCGGTGGCATCGCCCGGTGCATGGAAGATGGCGGCCATGGTCAGTGGCAGGGGAATGGAATCGCCCATGGCAAACCCGCTGCGACGCAAATGGGGAAGGGCCGCAGCGCGCGATTTGGCAGTTTCAGACATCGAGTTT
The DNA here is from genome assembly GCF_006442875.1 of Mesorhizobium sp. B2-3-15. Lineage (NCBI taxonomy): Bacteria > Pseudomonadati > Pseudomonadota > Alphaproteobacteria > Hyphomicrobiales > Phyllobacteriaceae > Mesorhizobium > Mesorhizobium sp. B2-3-15. The sequence continues at coordinate 6,143 of NZ_VFVO01000003.1, forward strand.
CAAGTCCCTTGGCGATCGGTGATATGGGGAGACGCTATGCCCGGCCGCGGCTCGCGGCAAGGCGTCTCCAGTTAGACCAGCGAGGCTCTAAACGGTTCGTTAGGCTTAATAGACCATAAAGACGAGACGTGCCGTCAAAGCCTTCTCGTCGCCGTGATGCGCATGTTTGTGAAGCCCTATTCCCGTTGACGCCCATAGTGCCCCATGGTATCCCATTTCGACATCAAAGCCTTCGTTCCGCGTCAGGGTAAAGCGTACGCCAATCGGGCAGCCGCGGCGGCTGCGCGTTTGCCGTTTTTTGCCCCTGTGGACGAGGTTGGTGCGGGGCGGGCGCAGCGCTGCGGTGGCGCGTGCGACACGATGAAGAGGGGTGCGGTTGCGCAAGCGGCTGCAACGTGTGATGGACCGGTTTCTGTCGAACACGGTGAGCAGGATCGATGCGAAGGGGCGGGTGTCCGTTCCGGCGCATTTCCGTGCCGTGGTGCAGAAGCGCGGCTATTCGGAACTCTATGCGCTGCGGTGCCTGGACCTGCCGGCGATGGATGTCGGCGGGCTCGATCTGCTCGATCGCTACGAGCAACGCATCGCGCGGGAAGACCCGTTCCTGCAGACTGCGGACGACATGTCGTTCTTCTGCCATGGCGACGGAGCGTTCCTGAAGCTCGACCAGGACGGCCGCATCACCATGACCGATTTCATTCGCGAACATGCCGGCATTTCCGCGGAGGTGGCCTTTGTCGGGCGCGGCAATTTCTTTCAGATCTGGGAGCCGGGACGGCTTGCGACCTACGGCGCGCAGGCGCGGGCCAGGCTTTTGCAGCTTCGGCAGGGCACGAAGACTCACGAGGCCAAGGCTGGGGAGCGACCGGAATGACGGTGGGCCACGGCGATGATATCAACGCCGTTGGCGGATCGGTCCGCCACATTCCGGTCCTCCTTGGCGAAGTGCTGGAAGCGCTGGCGCCGGCGGAGGGCGACATCGTCATCGACGGCACGTTCGGCGCCGGCGGCTACACCAAGGCCATACTGGCGACCGGCGCGTCCGTTGTCGCCATCGATCGCGATCCGGATGCCATCGCGGCCGGCCGCGACCTCGAGGCGCAATCCGGCGGCCGGCTGAAGCTGGTGCAGGCGCCGTTCTCGACGCTCGACGAACACGTCGAAAGCGTCGACGGCGTCGTGCTCGACATCGGCGTTTCTTCCATGCAACTCGACCAGGCCGAGCGTGGCTTTTCCTTCCGCAGCGACGGACCGCTCGACATGCGCATGGCGCAGGCGGGCCTGAGTGCTGCCGATGTCGTCAACAGTTTCAAGCCGGGCGACCTTGCCCGCATCTTCGGCTTCCTCGGCGAAGAGCGTCACGCCGGCCGCATCGCCCGCATGATCGAGGCGCGCCGGGAAAAACGCCCATTCGAGCGCACGCTCGAACTCGCCGATGCGATCGAAACGCATATTGGACGCGCGCCGAAGGACAAGATCCATCCGGCGACCCGCGTCTTCCAGGCGCTGCGCATCTTCGTCAATGACGAGCTCGGCGAACTGGCCAGGGCGCTGTTCGCGGCCGAACGCGCGCTGAAGCCTGGTGGACGGCTCGCCGTGGTGACGTTCCATTCGCTGGAAGACCGCATCGTCAAGCGCTTCATCGCCGACCGCGCCGACACCATGACCGGCTCGCGCCACATGCCGGAGGCGCAGGCGCGCACCGCGACATTCCGCAAGGCTGGTGGCGGGGTGACCGCAGGCGATGCCGAGGTTGCGGCCAACCCACGCGCCCGCTCGGCCAGGTTGCGTGCCGCGATCCGCACCGAGGCTCCGGCGCGCGGCGACGATTTTTCGATTTTCGGCCTTCCAAAACTTCCCGGCATCGACCGGCCGGGGGAGAGGTAAGCACGTGTTTCGTACCAGCGACATTGTCCTGATCGCCGTCATGGTTTCGGCGGCCGCCCTGACCTACAAGGCCAAGCGCGAGGCCGAGGACCAGTTGGCGGCCGTGCAGAAGATCCATGCCGAGATCCGCTACGAGGAGGACACGATCGACCTGCTCAAGGCCGACTGGAGCCTGCTCACCCAGCCGTCGCGCCTGCAGAAGCTGGCCGAACTCTATAAGTCGCAGCTCGCGCTGGAGCCGGTCAGTGCCCGCCAGATCGTGGGCCTGGGCGACCTGCCGGCCAAGGCCCTCGATATCCAGGACATCCTGAACGGGCGCCAGGGCACGATGGCTGACAATTCCGATAAGGCGCCTTCAGGCGACAAGGATCCCGTCGTGACCGGAGACATCGCCCAATGATCGGCAAACTGCTGAAGCGCTTCGCGTCGGTAAGGCGCGCCAGGACGGGCGAGGACAGATCGATCGTGGTCGAAGGCGCCCGCAAGGCGACAGGCGGCAAGGGCAAGGCGCGCATCGTGATGACGATGGCCGTGTTCTTCGGCATCTTCTCGACCATATCCGGGCGGCTGGTCTATCTTGGTTTCCAGACACCCGACCTGTCGGGCGGCCCGCAGAGCCGGGTGACCGCCTCGCGGCCCGACATTGTCGACCGCAACGGCGAAGTGCTGGCCACCGACATCAAGACGGCGTCGCTGTTCGCCGAACCGCGCCGCATCGTCGATGCCGACGAGGCGATCGAGAAGCTGTCGACGGTGCTGCCCGAAATCGACTACGAGCAGACCTATCACAAGCTGAAGAGCGGCGCCGGCTTCGTCTGGCTGCAGCGGCAGCTGACGCCCAAGCAGCAGGCCGACATCATGCAGCTCGGCATTCCCGGCTTTGGCTTCCGCACCGAAAAGCGCCGTTTCTATCCAAGCGGCGAAACCTCGTCCTACGTTGTCGGCCTGACCAACATCGACAACCAGGGCATTTCCGGCATGGAGAAATATATCGATGAGCAGGGCCTGAGCGACCTGCAGGCGTCGGGCCTGGCGGTGGCGAAGGATCTCAGGCCGGTGAAGCTTTCGATCGACCTGCGCGTCCAGCATGTGGTGCGCGACGAGATTGCCGCCGGCCTGGAGCGCTATCGCGCCATGGGCGCTGGCGCGGTCGTGCTCAACGTCAAGACCGGCGAAGTGGTGGCCATGGCCTCGGTGCCGGATTTCGATCCGAACAATCCCTACAATGCGCAGGACAAGGACCGGCTCAACCGGATGTCGGCGGGGCTCTATGAAATGGGCTCGACGTTCAAGAGCTTCACCTCGGCCATGGCGCTCGATTCCGGCAAGGCGACGATGTCGAGCCGCTTCGACGCTTCGCATCCAATCCGCGTCGGCCACCAGGCAATTCACGATTTCCACGGCAAGAACCGTGTGCTGTCGTTGCCGGAGGTGTTCCTCTATTCGTCCAACATCGGATCGGCCAGGGAGGCAGAGCTGGTCGGCATCGAGGCGCACCGCGAATTCCTGCACCGCCTCGGCATTCTGGAGAAGATGCAGACCGAACTGCCCGAAGTCGCCCGCCCGACCGAGCCGAAAGTCTGGAAGCAGGTCAACTCGTTCACCATCGCCTTCGGCCATGGCGTGTCGACGACGCCGCTGCAAGCGGCTGTCGGCTGCGCGGCGCTGGTCAATGGCGGCTTCCTGATGCAGCCGACATTCCTGGTCCGCAGCCAAGAGGACGCGATGGCGGCGGCCAAGAAAGTGGTTACCGAAAAGACCGTCGAGGGCATGCGCTACCTCTACACGCTCAACGCCGAGAAGGGTTCGGCCAGAAACGCCCGCGTTCCCGGCTACCGCGTCGGCGGCAAGACCGGAACGGCCGAGAAGGTCATCAACGGCCGTTACTCGAAGGAGTTGAATTTCAACACCTTCGTCGCCGCCTTCCCGATGGACGATCCGCAATATCTGGTGTTCACGATCGCCGACGCCCCGCATCCGGAAAAGCCTGGGATGACCGACGTCGCCGCCAACAATGCTGGGGTTATGGCCGGCAATATCATCAGGCGTTCAGCGGCCATGCTTGGCGTGAAGCCAGATTTCAGCCATGAAAATGGTGCAACGCTGGTTTCCTATCAGTGATTCTTGGGGCGCGCCGGCAACTGCGCGCTATTTTGTTGCGGTGAACGGGACTCGATGAAGCTCAAAGATCTAGCCGGTATCCTGCCAGTCGAAGGAACAGCTTCCGCCGATCTGGAGGTTACCGGCATCTCGTCCGATTCCCGCCAGGTAAAACCGGGCGTCGTCTTTTTCGCGCTTGCCGGAACCAAGGCCGATGGCGCGAGCTATGCCGCCGACGCGGTCCGGCGTGGCGCTGCCGCGATCGTCTTGGGCAACGGAAGCGCCTTTGCCGATTCGCCGGTTCCGGTACTGGCCGTCGATGATCCGCGCCTGGCACTGGCCTTGAGTGCCGCCCGCTACTTCGGCAAACAGCCGCAAACCATGGTCGCGGTTACCGGCACCAGCGGCAAAACCTCAGTCGCTGCCTTCACCAGGCAGATTTGGGAGCAGGCGGGATATGCCGCCGCCTCGATCGGCACCACTGGCGTGGTCGCGCCCGGCCGCAACGAATATGGTTCGCTGACGACACCCGATCCGGTCGCCCTGCACCGGTTGCTCAGGGAATTGGCCGATGCCGGCGTTACCCACGCCTCGATGGAGGCCTCCAGCCACGGGCTCGACCAGCGCCGCCTCGATGGGGTGAAGCTCTCGGCCGGGGGCTTCACCAATCTCGGCCGCGACCACATGGATTACCATCCGACGATCGAGGATTATCATCGCGCCAAATTGCGCCTGTTCGACACGCTGCTGCTGAAGGGCGCCCCCGCCATCGTCTTCGCGGACGATCCGTGGTCCGAGCCGACGATAAAGGCGGCGCGGGCCGCCGGGCTTGATGTGCTGACGGTCGGCCGCCATGGCGATTTCCTCAGGCTGAAGCGGGTCGAGCATGAGCGTCATCGCCAGCGTGCCGAGGTCGAGGCCGACGGTGTGATCCACGAGATCGACCTGCCGCTCGCCGGCGATTTCCAGATCGCGAATGCGCTGGTTTCGGCAGGGCTTGCCATTTCCACCGGAACGCCTGTCGCCAAAGCCTTGGCGGCATTGGAGAAATTGAAAGGCGCGCCGGGCCGGCTCGATCTCGTCGGCACCACGGCGAGCGGCGCGCCGGTCTATGTCGATTACGCGCACAAGCCCGATGCGCTCGAGAACGTGCTGGCCTCGGTGCGTCCGTTCACCACCGGCCGTGTCATGGTCGTCTTCGGCTGTGGTGGCGACCGCGACCGTGGCAAACGACCGATCATGGGCGAGATCGCGACACGGCTTGCAGATGTCGTCATCGTCACCGACGACAATCCGCGCTCGGAAGTGCCCGAAACCATCCGCGCCGCCATTCTTGAGGCCGCGCCCGGCGCCATGGAGATCGGCGACCGGCGCAAGGCTATCCACGAGGCTGTCGGCATGCTGCATGCCGGCGATACGCTGATCGTGGCCGGCAAGGGTCATGAGGAAGGCCAGACGATCGGCTCGGAAACCTTGCATTTCTCCGACCACGAGGAAGTGCGCGCCGCGCTCCGGGAGCATGCCGCATGAGCTTGCTGTGGACGTCGGAAGCTCTGGTTGCCGCCACGGACGGACGGCCGCTCGGCCCCATGCCCGAAGGCATATCGGGCATTTCGATCGACAGCCGCAGCCTGCAGCCGGGCGATGCTTTCTTCGCCATCAAGGGCGAGGCGATGGACGGCCATGACTTCGTCACCGCGGCCATCAAGGCCGGCGCCGGCGTGCTGGTGGTGGCCGAAGGCAAGCTGCCCTCACTTGGCCGGTTGACCGCGCCGATCATCGTCGTCGACGACGTCCTGGTTGCGCTGGAAAAGCTCGGTGTCGCGGCGCGCGCCCGCTCGCAAGCCAAGATCATCGCGGTGACCGGCTCGGCGGGCAAGACCACGACCAAGGAGGCGCTGCGCCACGTGCTTTCGGCTGTCGGCAAGGTGCATGCCTCGGCGCAGTCCTTCAACAACCATTGGGGCGTGCCGCTGACCTTGGCGCGCATGCCCGCCGATTGCGATTATGCCGTGTTCGAGATCGGCATGAACCATCCCGATGAGATCCGGCCGCTGGTGAAGATGGTGCGGCCGCATGTCGCCATCGTCACCATGATCGCGGCCGCGCATCTTGGCTTCTTCCGCAACCTGGACGAGATCGCCAAGGCCAAGGCCGAGATTTTCGAGGGCCTGGAGCCCGATGGTGCTGCCGTCCTCAACCGCGACGATGCGCGTTTCAAGCTGCTGTACAAGATGGCACAGGCTGCCAGCGTCGAGCATATCCATGGCTTCGGCGAGAATGCGCGCTCGACCTTCAAGCTGGTCAAGTGCGAGTTGCATGCCGACCATTCCGACATCGCCGCCAGGATCAGCGGCCACGATATCATCGCCCGTATCGGCGCGCCCGGCCGGCACATGGTGCAGAACGTGCTGGCGGTGCTTGGCGCCGCCCATCTGGTTGGCGCCGATCTCGACAAGGTTGCATTGGCGCTGGCCGATCTCTCGGCCGAGCGCGGGCGCGGCAAGCGCCACGTGCTGCGGCATCCCGGTGGCCCGATTTCGGGCCGGGCCGGGGGCTCGATCACGCTGATCGACGAGAGCTACAACGCCAATCCTGCCTCGATGGCGGCCGCGATGGCGCTGCTCAACGCGACGCCGGTGACGGGCGAGGGCAGGCGCATCGCCGTGCTTGGCGACATGCTCGAACTCGGCGATCACTCGGCCAAGCTGCACGCCGCTCTTGCCGATCTCATCGTCGGCACCGGCACGCGGACGGTCTTTCTCGGCGGCCCGGAAATGCGGTCGCTGGCGGAAGCGCTGCCGGACGATATCAGGACGGAATACCGCGCCGGCGTCGAGGAGTTGAAGCCGGTGCTGCTCGCCGCGCTGAAGCCGGGCGACGTGGTGATGATCAAATCGTCGAAGGGCATCGGTTTTGCAAAACTGGTCGATGCGCTGCTGGGCAAATTCCCGGCTGAAACGACAACAAGCAACCAGACCTAGTCGGGGGACGAAAGCGCATGTTCACACTGCTGGTCGATTTCGCGGACAAGGTCTCTGTCTTCAATGTCTTCCGCTACATCACGTTCCGCACCGGCGGGGCGCTGATCACCTCCGCCCTGATCGTCTTCATCTTCGGGCCGACCATCATCAATTCGCTGCGGCTCAGGCAAGGCAAGGGCCAACCGATCCGCGCCGACGGGCCGCAGACCCATTTCAAAAAGGCAGGTACGCCGACCATGGGCGGACTGATGATCCTGTCCGGCATCATCGGCTCGTCGCTTTTATGGGCGAACCTGTCCAGCATCTATGTCTGGGTGGTGCTGTTGGTGACACTCGGCTTCGGCTCGATCGGCTTTTACGACGACTATCTGAAGGTGACGAAGCAGTCGCATCTCGGCTTCTCCGGCAAGGCGCGGCTTGCGCTGGAATTCGTTATCGCCGGCATCGCCGCCTGGGCGATCATGCACAATGGCCAGGCGCCGTTCTCGTCGTCGCTGACATTCCCCTTCGCCAAGGAATTCATCATCAACCTCGGCTGGTTCTTCATTCCGTTCTCCTGCTTCGTCATCGTCGGCGCCGGCAATGCGGTGAACCTGACCGATGGCCTCGATGGCCTTGCGATCGTGCCGATCATGATCGCGGCGGCGTCCTTCGGCGTCATCGCCTATCTCTCGGGCAACGCGGTTTTCGCCGAATATCTGCAGATCCATTTCGTGCCTGGCACTGGTGAACTGGCGGTCGTGCTTGGCGCGGTCATCGGCGCCGGCCTCGGCTTTCTCTGGTTCAACGCGCCGCCCGCGGCGATCTTCATGGGCGACACCGGATCGCTGGCCATGGGCGGCCTGATCGGCACGGTCGCGGTCGCCACCAAGCACGAGATCGTGCTCGTCATCGTCGGCGGCCTGTTCGTGGTCGAGATTCTCTCGGTCATCATCCAGGTCGGCTACTTCAAGATGACCGGCAAGCGCGTGTTCCTGATGGCGCCGATCCACCATCATTTCGAAAAGCTCGGCTGGACCGAAAGCCAGGTGGTGATCCGCTTCTGGATCATCGCCGTCATCCTGGCGCTGGTCGGTCTTTCCACCCTCAAGCTCAGATAGGCCGCCACTTGATCCCCGCCGCATCCTTCGCAGGCAAGCGTGTATCGCTCTTCGGGCTCGGCGGCTCGGGGATCGCCACGGCGCGCGCGCTGATCGAGGGCGGCGCCGAGGTGCTGGCCTGGGACGACAATCCCGGCAGCGTCGCCAAGGCGGCTGCCACCGGCATCGCCACCGGCGATCTGCGTGGCGCCGACTGGGCCGGGTTTTCCGCCTTCGTGCTGTCGCCCGGCGTGCCGCTGACCCACCCCAAGCCGCACTGGACCGTGGAATTGGCACGTGGGGCCGGCGTCGAGGTCATCGGCGATATCGAGCTGTTCTGCAGGGAACGGACGCAGCGTGCGCCGGATGCTCCCTTCATCGCCATCACCGGCACCAACGGCAAGTCGACGACGACGGCGCTGACAGCGCATATCCTTCAAGCCTCCGGGCGCGACACGCAGATGGGCGGCAATATCGGCCGTGCGGTGATGACGCTCGATCCGCCGAAGCCCGGCCGGCATTATGTAGTCGAATGCTCGTCCTACCAGATCGACCTTGCGCCCTCGATCAATCCGACGGCCGGCATCCTGCTCAATCTGACGCCCGACCATCTCGACCGCCACGGCACCATGCAGCACTACGCTTCGATCAAGGAGCGGCTGGTGGCGGGCAGCGAGACGGCGATCATCGGCATCGACGATTCCTGGTGCGCGCAGATCGCCGATCGGCTGGAGCGGGCAGGGCGGCAGGTCGTCCGCATTTCCAAGCGCCTGCCGCTGACCGACGGCTATTTCGCCGACGGCACCAATCTGATGGAAGCCGTGCACGGCCGCTACAGCCGGGTAGCCTTCCTCGAAGGCATTGGCTCGCTGCGTGGTCAGCACAATGCGCAAAACGCGTTGGCCGCCGTCGCCGCTTGCCTCAAGGTCGGGCTCAACCTTGGCGAGATCCAGTCTGGATTGGAAAGCTTCCCGGGTCTGGCGCACCGCATGGAGCAGGTTGGCCGCAAGGACCATGTGCTGTTCGTCAACGATTCCAAGGCGACCAATGCCGATGCCGCCGCACCCGCGCTGTCCAGCTTCAATCGCATCTACTGGATCGCCGGCGGCCTGCCCAAGGAAGGCGGCATCGAGCCGCTACGCGGTTTCTTCCCGCGCATCGCCAAGGCTTATCTGATCGGCGAGGCGGCGCCCGCCTTTTCGGCGACGCTCGGCGAGGCCGTGCCCTACGAGATCTCGGGCACGCTGGCGGCAGCGGTCGAGCATGCCGCGCATGACGCGGCCAAGGACGACAGTGGCGAGGCGGTGGTGCTGTTGTCGCCGGCCTGCGCCAGTTTCGACCAGTTCAAGAATTTCGAGGTCCGCGGCGAAGCCTTCAGGCAAGCTGCGAGCGCTATGGATGGCGTCAAACCCATCGGAGGGGCACGATAATGCAGAGCCGTCTCGACAAAAGTCCGGTCGCAACCTGGTGGTGGACCATCGATCGCTGGTTCCTGGCGGCGTTTCTGTCGCTGATGGGGCTCGGCATCGTGTTGTCCTTCGCGGCAAGTCCGGCGGTGGCCGAACGCATCGGCCTCGACAGTTTCCATTTCGCCACCCGGCAGATCATCTTCACCGTGCCTGCGCTCGGCGTGATGCTGGCGGTCTCGTTCCTGGATTCCAGGCAGATCCGGCGCATGTCGCTGATCATGCTGTGCCTGATGCTGGTGCTGATGGTGGCGGTGCTCTATGTCGGCGTCGAGGTGAAGGGCGCGCGCCGCTGGGTGTCGCTTGCCGGCCTGTCGATCCAACCTTCGGAATTCCTCAAGCCGGCCTTCGTCATCATGTGCGCGTGGCTGTTCGCCGAGCACAAGCGCCAGCCCGACATTCCGGGCAATCTGTTCGCCATGCTGCTCCTGGTGCTGGTAGTGTCGCTGCTGGTGGCGCAGCCTGACCTCGGTCAGACCATGCTGACCACCGGCACCTGGGGCATCATGTTCTTCATGGCGGGGCTGCCATGGCTTTGGATCATCGTGCTGGGCGCTGCCGGCGTCGGCGGCGTCTTCGCCGCCTATACGGTGTTTCCGCACGTCGCGCTGCGCATTGACAAATTCCTCACCGGCGAAGGCGACACGTTCCAGGTCGACATGGGCCGCGATGCGCTGATCAATGGCGGCTGGTTCGGCGTCGGGCCGGGCGAGGGCACGGTCAAGCGGGTCATCCCCGACAGCCATGCCGACTTCGTCTTCTCGGTCGCGGGCGAAGAATTTGGGCTGATCATGTGTTTCTTCATCATGTCGATCTTCGCCTTCATCGTGCTGCGCGGTCTCAACACGGCGCTCAAGGAGCATGACGACTTCACCCGTTATGCGGTCGGCGGTCTGGTCACCGTGTTCGGCCTGCAGGCCGTCATCAACATGTGCGTCAACCTGCAGCTGGTGCCGGCAAAGGGCATGACGCTGCCCTTCATCTCCTATGGCGGCTCCTCGCAGATCGCCATCGCCATCTCGATGGGGATGGTGCTGGCGCTGACGCGCAAGCGGCCGGAAAAGCGCAAGCAGATGGGCTTTACCCTGCCGCAGCGCGCCATGCCGGCGGAGTGACATGGCCAGAGGCGTTATCCTTCTCGCGGCGGGCGGAACCGGCGGACATCTGTTTCCAGCCGAAGCGCTGGCGCATGAACTCCTCGATCGCGGCTGGGCGGTGCATCTGGCGACCGACACCCGGGCCGAACGGTTTGCCGCCCATTTTCCTGCGGCGGCCGTCCATCCGATCCAGTCGGCGACGTTAGGCTCGAAAAATCCCTTCGCCCTGCTCGGCGCCTTCTGGAAAATCTGGAGCGGCGTGCGTCAGGCCTCCGCCATCATCGGCAGGGTCAAGCCGGAGGCCGTGGTCGGCTTTGGCGGCTATCCGACCTTGCCGCCGCTCTACGCGGCGACGCGGCGCAAGGTGCCGACGCTGATCCACGAGCAGAACGCGGTGATGGGGCGCGCCAACCGGGCGCTGGCCGGCCGTGTCGACGCGATCGCCGGCGGCTTCCTGCCGCAGGATGAAAGCGCGGCCGGCGCCAAGACTGTGACGACCGGCAATCCGGTCCGGCCGGCTGTGCTCGAAGCGGCCAGGACGCCTTACGCGGCTTCAACCGGGGATGAGCCTTTCCGCCTGCTGGTGTTCGGCGGCAGCCAGGGCGCACAGTTCTTTTCCGATGCCATGCCAGGGGCCATCGCGCTGCTTTCCGACGCACAGCGCAAGCGCCTTGTCGTGACCCAACAAGCTCGCGCGGACGACGTGGCGCGGGTGAAGGCGGCCTATGCCGCGCTCGGCGTCGCCGTCGAGGTCTCGCCGTTCTTCACCGACATGGCGGCGCGCATAGCGGCGGCGCATCTTGTAATCTCTCGTTCCGGCGCCTCGACCGTGTCGGAAATCGCCGTCATCGGCCGGCCGGCGCTGCTGGTGCCCTATCCCTTCGCGCTCGACCACGACCAGGCGGCCAATGCAGCCGCCCTTGCGGCCGCCGGCGGTGGCGAGGTGCATGTGCAATCCTCGCTTTCGCCCGAGCGCATCGCGGCACTGCTCGGCGCCCTGATAGACCAACCGGAGCGGCTGGCGACGATGGCTGCCGCGGCCAAGTCGGTCGGCAGGCCCGACGCGGCGCGGTTGCTCGCCGACCTCACAGAGGCTATTGCGTCCCGCAAAACAGTATCGGATTTCAGGAAGGGGACGCACCCATGAAGATGCCGCAGACCATCGGCCTCGTGCATTTCATCGGCATTGGCGGCATCGGCATGAGCGGCATCGCCGAGGTGCTGCACAATCTCGGCTACAAGGTGCAGGGGTCCGACCAGGCCGACAGCGCCAATGTGCAGCGGCTGCGCGACAAGGGCATCGAATGCTTCGTCGGCCACAAGGCGGAGAATCTCGGTGACGCCGAGGTCATCGTCGTCTCGACGGCGATCAAGAAGTCGAATCCGGAGCTGAAGGCGGCGCGTGAAAAGCTGTTGCCGATCGTGCGCCGCGCGGAGATGCTGGCCGAGCTGATGCGTTTTCGCCAGGCGGTGGCGATCGGCGGCACGCATGGCAAGACCACGACGACCTCGATGGTGGCGACGCTGCTCGAGGCCGGCGGGCTCGACCCGACCGTCATCAATGGCGGCATCATCAATGCGTACGGCACCAACGCCCGCATGGGCGATGGCGAGTGGATGGTGGTCGAAGCCGACGAGAGCGACGGCACCTTCCTCAAGCTGCCGGCCGACATCGCCGTCGTCACCAACATCGATCCCGAGCATCTCGATCATTATGGCAATTTCGACAATGTGCGCGAAGCGTTCCGCCAGTTCGTCGAGAACGTGCCTTTCTATGGCTTCGGAGTGATGTGCACCGATCACCCGGAAGTGCAGGCGCTGGTCGGGCGCATTGAGGACCGGCGCGTCATCACCTATGGCGAGAACGCACAGGCCGATGTGCGCTTCACCAACCATCGCATGGCGGGGGCGACCTCGGAGTTCGACGTGATCATCCGCGACCGCAAGGGGCGCGGCCAGACGGCAATTTCGGGCCTGCGCCTGCCGATGCCCGGCCGCCACAATGTTTCCAACGCGACCGCCGCGATCGCGGTCGCGCATGAACTCGGCCTGTCGGCCGAGGCGATCAAGAAAGGCCTGTCGTCTTTCGCCGGCGTCAAGCGCCGCTTCACCCACACCGGTTCCTGGAACGGTGTCGACGTGTTCGACGATTACGGCCACCACCCGGTCGAAATCTCGGCGGTGCTGAAGGCGGCGCGCAGCGCCACCAACGGGCGTGTCATCGCCATTGCCCAGCCGCACCGCTTCACCCGGTTGCATGATCTGTTCAACGAGTTCTCCGCCTGCTTCAACGATGCCGACACGGTGATGGTCGCCCCGGTCTACGCCGCCGGCGAAGAGCCGATGGACGGCGTGACATCGGACGCGCTGGTGTCGCGTATCCGCGCCGGCGGTCATCGGGACGCCCGCTACATCGAGGGGCCGGCCGACATCGCGCCCGTCATCCGCGACATCGCCAAGCCCGGCGACTTCGTCGTCTTTCTCGGCGCCGGCAATATCACTCAGTGGGCCTATGCGCTGCCGAAGGAGCTTGCCGCCCCATGATGAACGGCCAGGCCCTGATCGACAGACTTGGCGACCGGCTAGCCGGCCTGCGCGGCCGCATCACGCCGAATGCCGAGATGGACAAGATCACCTGGTTCCGGGCTGGCGGCCTTGCCGAGGCGCTGTTCCAGCCGGCGGATGAAGAAGATCTCGCCGCCTTCCTCAGAGCGGTTCCCGAAGAGATACCCTTGACCATCGTCGGCGTCGGCTCGAACCTTCTTGTCCGCGACGGCGGCATTCCGGGTTTCGTCATCAGGCTTTCGGCCAAGGGCTTTGGCGAGGCCGAAGTCGTTTCCCCGATCAGGATCAAGGCAGGTGCCGCCACGCCAGACAAGCGCATGGCGGCGGTAGCGCTCGAGGCCGGCATTGGCGGCTTCCATTTCTATCACGGCATTCCAGGCGCTATCGGCGGCGCGCTCAGGATGAATGCCGGCGCCAACGGGGTCGAGACGCGCGAGCGCGTCGTCGAGGTGCGGGCGCTCGACCGCGCGGGCAACGCCCAAACGCTGAGCAATGCCGAGATGGGCTATGCCTACCGCCATTCGGCGGCGCCCGCCGGGCTGATCTTCACTTCGGCCGTTTTCGAAGGCTTTGTCGAGGACAGGGCGGTGATCAAGGCGGCGATGGATGCGGTGCAGAACCATCGCGAGACCGTGCAGCCGATCCGCGAGAAGACGGGCGGCTCGACCTTCAAGAATCCGGAAGGCACGTCGGCCTGGAAGGAGATCGACAAGGCGGGTTGCCGCGGGCTGATGATCGGCGGTGCGCAGATGTCGCCGATGCACTGCAACTTTATGATCAACACCGGAACGGCGACCGGCTACGACCTCGAATATCTCGGCGAGACGGTGCGCGCGCGGGTGCTCGAGCATTCCGGCATCCGGTTGCAGTGGGAGATCAAGCGCATCGGCAATTTCCGTTCCGGATATGCCGTCCAGGAGTTCCTCGGCCAGCTTCTCTAGCGCCTCTTGAAGTTCACGTGATGCGTGAACTTCAACCGGATCGAAATACCGTGAAATCGTTGCCGCAAAGACTCAGCGACACGGTTTTCGCATCCATTTTCTCAGAAAGTGAATCTCTCGGAATCATAAGTGCTTGCCAGTGAATCAACTCTCTGATTCTCTGCCCTGAAGCGTTTCCTGATTTGAGTCGTTCGACGCGTTTTCAGCGTTTTCCGTCTGGGGGGCAACCTGCCGGGAGACTCAGACTCAATGTTGCGGAAATCTTGTGTTTTTGGTCCGCGGTGAGAGGGGATGACGGGGAATGAAAAGCAAGCATGTGGCCGTATTGCTGGGAGGTTTCTCGTCCGAGCGGCCCGTGTCTCTGTCTTCCGGAAAGGCCTGTGCCGATGCGCTGGAGCAGGAGGGTTACCAGGTCACCCGCGTCGATGTCGGGCGCGATGTCGGCTCGGTGCTTGCCGAGCTCAAGCCTGACGTCGCCTTCAATGCGCTGCATGGGCCTTTTGGTGAGGACGGTACCATCCAGGGCATCCTCGAATATCTCGGCATTCCCTACAGCCATTCCGGCGTGCTCGCCTCGGCGCTTGCCATGAACAAGGAGCAGGCGAAGAAGATCGTCAAATCGGTCGGCGTCCCCGTTGCCGAATCGAAGGTCTCCAATCGGTTCTCCATCCAGAACAAGCATCCGATGAAGCCGCCCTATGTGGTCAAGCCGGTCAGCGAGGGGTCGAGCTTTGGCGTCGTCATCGTGTCGGAGGGGCAGTCGCACCCGCCGCAGGTGATCGGGTCGTCCGAATGGAAATATGGCGATACCGTCATGGTCGAGCGCTACATCCATGGGCGCGAGCTGACCTGCGCCGTCATGGGCGATGTGGCGCTTGGCGTCTGCGAGATCATCCCGACGGGCCATTCCTTCTACGACTATGATTCAAAATATGTCGCGGGCGGATCAAAACACGAATGCCCCGCAAAAGTTTCAC
Source organism: Mesorhizobium sp. B2-3-15 (assembly GCF_006442875.1). NCBI lineage: Bacteria > Pseudomonadati > Pseudomonadota > Alphaproteobacteria > Hyphomicrobiales > Phyllobacteriaceae > Mesorhizobium > Mesorhizobium sp. B2-3-15. The sequence continues at coordinate 21,239 of NZ_VFVO01000003.1, forward strand.
CGAATATTTACCAAAAAATACAGACACTGGCGCTCAAGGCTCACCAAGCTGTCGGCTGTCGGGGCGTTTCCCGGTCGGACTTCCGTTATGACGATCGTCACTCCGAAAATGGCGAGGTTGTATGGCTCGAGGTCAACACTCAGCCGGGCATGACGCCGACGTCTCTGGTGCCTGAAATTGCCGCCCATGCCGGGCATTCGTTTGGTGAATTGTTGAGTTGGATGGTGGAGGACGCTTCGTGTCTGCGTTGAAATGGGGACAGGGTAAGGTGAGGGGCGCGGCCGGGCCGTCGCTGTTCGGCCTGCCATTGTCGTTGGACCATTTCGTTCTGCCGCGCGTGCTTCGTCGCCCGGTACGCATCCTGACGCGCCTGGGCGATGGTGAATTCCAGGCGCCGCGCTTCTCCGCCGCGATCATGTCGTCGGTACTGCTGGTGTCGAGTGGCGCCTATGGCGCCTACCTCGGCGGTCACGCCGACGGGATCATTCAAAGCATCACCGCCCGCACCGGCTTCGCGGTCGACCAGGTCAAGGTGGTCGGCAACCGTCAGACTTCGGAGATCGACATTCTCGACAGGCTGGAACTCGATGGCTGGACGTCGCTGATCGGCTTCGATGCCGAGGCCGCACGGGAGCGTATCGCCACCCTGCCGTGGATCCAGGTTGCCGCGGTGCGCAAGGTTTATCCGCACACGCTGGAAGTGCGCGTCGAGGAGCGCGCGGCTTTCGCGCTCTGGCAGCAGGGCAGCGACCTCTCCGTCATCGAGAAGGATGGCGCCGTCATCGCGCCGTTCTCGGGCGGCAAGCAGGTGCTCCTGCCGCTGCTGATCGGCACCGGCGCGCCCGCCAAGGCGCCTGATTTCCTGGCCAGGATCGAACATTATCCCGACCTCGCCAGCCGCATCAAAGGCTATGTCCGTGTTGGCGAACGGCGCTGGGACCTGAAGCTGGACAACGGCATCACCATCAAGTTGCCCGAGGATGACGAGGACCAGGCGCTCGCCGAACTCGTCAAGATGGACCATGACAAGGGGCTGTTGTCGCGCGACATCGCCGCCGTCGACATGCGCCTGACAGACCGGCTGGTCGTGGAGCTGACGCCGCAGGCGGCGACGCAGCGCGAAGCCGCGCTCAACGAGAAGCCGAAAGCCCTCAAGCGCAAGCCGGAGACGAAGATATGAGCTGGCTTGGCGGTTCTGGCGATGCCTCGTCGCGCCGGTCGGGCACCCTGACGGTGCTGGATGTCGGCTCGAACAAGGTCTGCTGCATGGTGGCCAAGCTGAAGCCGAACGATGACGGCAAGCTCCTGCGCGGCCGCTCGCATCGCATCCAGGTCATCGGCATCGGCCACCAGAAATCGCAAGGCGTGAAGTCCGGCGTCATCGTCGATCTCGACCGGGCCGAGCATGCCATTCGCCTCTCCGTCGATGCCGCCGAACGCATGGCCGGGCTGACGGTCGATTCGCTGATCGTCAACATGACCGCCGGCCGGCTGAAGAGCGAAAGCTTCTCGGCGACCATCAATCTTGGCGGCCACGAAGCCGACGAAGCCGACATCAAGCGCGTGCTCGGCGCCGGTGCCAAGCAGGCGCTGAAGGCCGAGCGCGAGGTGGTCCATTCGCTGCCCGTCGGCTTTTCGCTGGATGCCGAGCGTGGCGTGCGCGATCCGCGCGGCATGGTGGGCGACACGCTTGGCGTCGACATGCATGTGCTGACGGGCGATGCGGCGCCGATGCGCAATCTGGAGCTCTCCATCAACCGCTCGCATTTGTCGGTCGAGCGCATGGTGGCGACGCCCTATGCCAGCGGGCTGGCGGCACTGGTCGACGACGAGCTGGAACTCGGAGCCGCCTGCATCGACATGGGCGGCGGCACGACGACGATCTCGGTGTTTTCGGAAGGCAAGTTCGTCCATGGCGACGCCATCGCCATCGGCGGCAACCATGTGACGCTCGACATGGCCAAGGGACTTTCGACCTCGCTCGACGCCGCCGAACGGCTGAAGGTGATGCACGGCTCGGCGCTGCCGGGCAGCGCCGACGACCGCGACCTGGTCTCGATCCAGCCGATCGGCGACGATGGCGACGTGCCGCTGCAGATCCCGCGTTCGGTGATGACGCGCATCGTGCGCGCCCGCATCGACGAGACGCTCGAACTCCTGCGTGACCGGTTGAACAAGTCCGGTTACGGCAATGCGGTCGGCAAGCGCGTCGTGCTCACCGGCGGCGCCAGCCAGTTGGCCGGCCTGCCGGAAGCGGCGCGCCGCATCCTGGGGCGCAATGTACGCATAGGTCGCCCGCTCGGCGTGGCGGGCCTGCCCGAAGCGGCGAAAGGCCCGGCTTTCTCGGCCGCGGTCGGGCTTCTGATCTATCCGCAGATGGCGAGCTTCGAGAGCCATCCGGCGAAAGGCATTTCCGGTCTCAGAATGACCGGAACGGGTGGAAAACTGCATCGCATGAGTCAGTGGTTGAGAGACAGTTTCTAATTGACGGGGACAGCCCCATAGGCGGCCGCGGCGGCGAAGCGGCGTGAAAGGCAAAGGACGGAGACAATGACTATCAATCTGCAGAAGCCGGACATCACCGAGCTTAAGCCGCGCATCACCGTGTTCGGTGTAGGCGGCGGCGGCGGCAATGCCGTGAACAACATGATCACCGCCGGACTGCGCGGTGTCGAGTTCGTCGTGGCCAACACCGACGCGCAGGCGCTGACCATGTCGAAGGCCTCTCGGCTGATCCAGCTTGGCGCGCATGTCACCGAGGGGCTCGGTGCCGGATCCCAGCCGGAAGTCGGCCGCGCGGCGGCGGAAGAGTGCATCGACGAGATTCTCGACCATCTCACCAACACCCATATGTGCTTTGTCACCGCCGGCATGGGCGGCGGCACCGGTACGGGTGCTGCTCCGGTTGTTGCCCGCGCAGCGCGCGAGAAGGGCATTCTCACTGTCGGCGTCGTCACCAAGCCGTTCCACTTCGAAGGCCAGCGCCGCATGAAGACGGCCGACTTCGGCATCGAGGAGCTGCAGAAATGCGTCGACACCTTGATCGTCATCCCCAACCAGAACCTGTTCCGGCTGGCCAATGACAAGACCACCTTCGCCGACGCCTTCGCGATGGCGGACCAGGTGCTCTACTCCGGTGTGGCCTGCATCACCGACCTGATGGTCAAGGAAGGCCTGATCAACCTCGACTTCGCCGACGTGCGTTCGGTGATGCGCGAGATGGGCAAGGCGATGATGGGCACCGGCGAGGCTTCGGGCGAGGGCCGCGCGATGGCGGCGGCGGAAGCCGCGATCGCCAACCCGCTGCTCGACGAGACCTCGATGAAGGGCGCCAAGGGCTTGCTGATCTCGATCACCGGCGGCCGCGACCTGACCCTGTTCGAAGTCGACGAAGCGGCGACCCGCATCCGCGAGGAAGTCGACCAGGACGCCAACATCATCCTGGGCGCCACGTTCGACGAGGAACTCGAAGGCGTCATCCGCGTCTCGGTGGTAGCCACCGGCATCGACAAGTCGGCGGCCGAAATCGCCGCCGCGCCGATCTCGATCCGGACCGCACCGCCGAAGCAGGCTGCCCGGCCGGCCGTCGCCCCTGTGGAAAGCCGCCCGGCGCCGGTCCAGCAGACGGTGTATGAACCACGCGCCGCCGATCCGGTTGCCGAGGCCATCCAGTTGGCCGAAGCCAATGCCGCGGCCATGGCGCAGGCTCGTCCGGCTCCTGTCGCCCATGCGGACGATTTCCGCCCGCAGAGCAAGATCTTCCAGGCGCCGCCCGCACAACCGCAGCCGATGGTGCAGCCGGTCGTCCAGCAGATGATGCAGCCGGCTCCGCAGCCACGCGAAATGCTGCGTGAAGTCCAGCAGCCGGTGGCGATGGCGCCGCAGCGCATGCCGCGCGTCGAGGACTTTCCGCCGGTCGTCAAGGCCGAGGTCGACGCCAAGAGCCGCCCGGCCGACCACGAGAACAGCGGCCCGATGGGCCTCCTGAAGCGCCTGACCAATGGCCTGACCCGCCGCGAGGAGGAGCCCGCACGGCTGCAGCCGGCGCAGCCGCGCGAGCCCAAGCTGCGCCAGGCGGCACCGGAAGTGCGCCGCCTCGCCAGCCAGGACGCCCAGCTTTACGCGCCGCGGCGCGGCCAGTTGGACGATCAGGGCCGCCTGACGCCGCAGACCAGGGCGACTCAGGACGACGATCAGCTGGAGATTCCGGCGTTCCTGCGCCGCCAGGCCAACTGATCGGTTAACGGACTGTAACAATTGTTAACAGGCAGGCAAGAAATTGCTTGCCTGTTAACGTTTAAAATGCCGCGTAATCAAAGGGTTATGACGTCGTACATGTTCCAGTTCGCGGTTACAAAGAGTAAGAAACCGTGATTTGGACTCTCCCTGCCGGGACACTATCTTCGCTGCCTACCATAGTCGGTTTGCCGGGATTCGGGGGAAGTCGCCCTGCCTGCCGATTTTACAAGAGCCGCGCCCTCGGGCTGGAGAAGCGGACCTAGGCATTACGGGCTCATGGGGATTGTCTTGCACGACCACCAGACGACAGTGAAGACGCGCGCGTCGCTTACAGGCACCGGCGTTCACAGCGGCAAAGAAGTTTCCATCAGTTTCCTGCCCGCGGATGCCGATACCGGCATCGTATTCGCGCTCCTCAATGGAGACGGGCAGGGCCGTGAGTTCCGCGCCCTGTTTTCCGAGATCGGCGCCACCGACCTTTGCACCATGCTTGGCGATCCTTCGGGCGAGCACATCGCCACGGTCGAGCACATCATGGCTGCCCTGTTCGGGCTCGGCATCGACAATGTCATCATCGAGATCGACGGCCACGAGGTCCCAATCCTCGACGGCAGCGCCATGGCGTTCGTCGAAGCCATCGACCTGGCCGGCATCGAGACGCTGGCCGTCAAGCGGCGCTATATCAGGGTGGTCAAGCCGGTCCGCATCGAGAACGGCGCCTCCTGGGCGGAGTTCAGGCCCTATGACGGCACCCGTTTCGAGGTCGAGATCGATTTCGAAAGCCCGGCGATCGGCCGTCAGCTCTTCGCATCGGACATCAACGCCGATATTTTCCGCCGCGACATCGCGCGGGCCCGCACCTTCGGCTTCATGAAGGACGTCGAGCGGCTGTGGGCCGCCGGCTATGCTCTGGGATCCTCGCTGGAAAATTCCCTGGTGATCGGTGACGACAACCGCGTCATCAATATGGGCGGCCTGCGCTATCCCAATGAGTTCGTGCGCCACAAGACGCTCGACGCCATGGGCGACCTGGCGCTGGCCGGCGCGCGCTTCATCGGTTGTTTCCGCTCCTATCGCGGCGGCCATCGGCTGAACGCCGCCGCACTGCGGCGCCTGCTGTCGGACCGCACCGCCTTCGAGATAGTCGAGACGACACGCCGTGAGCGTGGTCGCGCCGCCGAGATGAACGCCGTCAATGCGCCTCTCTATGCGCCCTGGATGATCTGATTTTCTTAATCTTTTTCGGATTCATGGCGGTATGGGTGTTGCATGAATGCATCATCCATCGGCGAAATTGCGTAGATTTTCACGCCACGGTCCGCCGCCACAAAAATGTGCGATTGGCTGGACATAGCGTTGCCGGGCAAGGCGGTTATGGTTTATGGCTGCTGCCGTCGATTAGTGCATGTCGCTCAAAGGTGGGGACCAGTTTTGGGACAACTGCATGCAACGAGCATTAAAATAACGCCGAAAGGGCGCAATCCAATCATGTTCTTCAAGCGAGTCGGTCAATCGAAAGCGCCGCAGCGGTCTGTTTTCCTGGCGCTTTCGGTGGTTGTTCCATCGCTCTTTCTGGCGGCTTGCATGTCGTCGGAAAAAGACATCGACCTGTCGACCTATGTCGATCAGACCGAACCGGCCGACGTTCTCTACAATCAGGGCCTGGCCAATCTGAACGCCGGCCGCCTGGACGAGGCAAGCAAGAAATTCGACGCGGTCGACCGCCAGCACCCCTATTCGGAATGGGCCCGCAAATCGATGGTGATGGGCGCGTTCGCCGACTATCGAAAGGGCAGCTACGACGATGCGATCCAGTCGGCGAAGCGGTACCTGGCGCTCTATCCGTCCACGGATGACGCGGCCTATGCCCAGTATATCATTGGTCTGAGCTACTATCGCCAGATCAAGGATGTGACGCAGGACCAGAAGGAAGCACGCCAGACCCTGCAGACGATGCAGGACCTGGTGACGCGCTGGCCGACGTCGGAATATGTCGACGATGCCAAGGAAAAGATCCGCTTCGCCAACGACCAGCTCGCGGGCAAGGAAATGCAGATCGGCCGCTATTATCTGGAACGCCGCGAGTACATCGCCGCCGTCAAACGCTTCCGCACCGTGGTCGAAAACTATTCCAACACCCGCCATGTCGAGGAAGCGCTCGCGCGCCTTACCGAAAGCTATTACGCGTTGGGCTTGACCTCGGAGGCCCAGACGGCGGCCGCGGTGCTCGGTACCAACTATCCCGACAGTTCGTGGTACAAGGATTCCTACAAGCTGCTGCAGAGCAACGGGTTGGCGCCGCGTGAAAATGCCGGGTCGTGGATATCCAAGGCCGGGAAGCTGATCACCGGCGCCTGACCGCGGAGCCTCCGAGCGAAGCGCGCAGCGCGCTTTTTCGGATTGATCCGAAGCTCAAACAAAAAGATAGTGCGGCGCTGCGACTCCAACTGTCGGGTGCCGCTTTATCCTTTTGTTTTTCGTGCCTGTCGTTATCCCGAAACCGGGTCCACTTTTGGGCGGCATGCAATAGGTCCGGTTTCTCATGCTTTCCAGACTGTCGATCCGCGATATCGTCCTGATCGAAAAGCTGGACATCGACTTCCAGCCGGGCCTTTCCGTGCTGACCGGCGAAACCGGCGCCGGCAAGTCCATCCTGCTCGATGCCCTGTCGCTGGCGCTCGGCGCGCGCGGCGATGCCTCGCTGGTGCGCCACGGCGCGTCCCAGGGCCAGGTCATTGCCGTGTTCGATGTTCCGCGCAACCATCCGGTGCGCGCGCTGCTCGCCGAAAACGCCATCGAGGACGATGGCGACGTCATCCTGCGGCGTGTGCAGACGGCGGATGGCCGGACCCGTGTGTTCGTCAACGACCAGCCGTCCTCCGTGACGCTGATGCGCGATGTCGGCCGCGCCCTGGTCGAGATTCACGGCCAGCATGACGAGCGCGCCTTGGTCGATCCCGGCGCGCATCGCGATGTGCTCGATGCTTTCGGCGGCCATCTCGGCGCCGTCCGCTCGACCGGCGAGGCATGGCGGCACTGGCGCGCCGCCCAGCAGGAACTGACGCGCCATCGCGCCAAGGTGGAAGCCGCCGCGCGCGAAGCCGACTATCTGCGCGCCGCGGTTGCCGAACTGACCAAGCTCGATCCGCAGCCGGGCGAGGAAACCGAACTTGCCGAGCTGCGTGCCCACATGATGCGCGCCGAGAAGATCGCTTCCGAAATTCACGACGCGCAGGATGTGCTGTCGGGCCCGTCCTCGCCCTTGCCGCAACTGGCCAGCCTGCTGAGACGGCTGCAGCGCAAGGCGACGGAGGCGCCCGGCCTGCTCGAGGACGTGGTGAAGTCGCTGGACGAAGCCATGCTGTCTCTCGACGCGGCGCAGTCGGGCGTCGAGGCCGCGCTTCGTGCCACGGAGTATGATCCGCAGCGGCTGGAGAAAGCCGAGGAACGTCTGTTTTCGCTGCGCGCGGCGTCACGCAAGCACAGCGTCGCCGTCGACGACCTGGCGCAGCTGCGCGACACGATGGTTGCCGATCTCGCCGATCTCGACGCCGGCGAAGAACGCCTGCACGGCTTGGAAAAGCAGGCGGCCGCCGCGCGCGAAGCCTATGACATCGCCGCCGCACAGCTGTCCTCGCTTCGCCATGCCGCGGCGGTCGGTCTGACCAAGGCGGTGATGGCCGAACTGCCGGCGCTGAAGCTCGAACGCGCGGCCTTTATCGTCGAGATGAAGAGCGAGGCCGAGGCGCGCATGGAAGAGGGCATCGACCAGATCGAGTTCTGGGTGCGCACCAATCCTGGCACGCGGCCCGGGGCGATGATGAAGGTTGCCTCCGGCGGCGAGCTTTCGCGCTTTCTCCTGGCGTTAAAGGTGGCGCTGGCCGACCGTGGCTCGGCGCCGACATTGGTTTTCGACGAAATCGACACCGGGGTGGGCGGCGCTGTCGCCGACGCCATCGGCCAGCGGCTGGCGCGGCTGTCGAAGCGCGTCCAGGTGCTTTCCGTCACCCATGCGCCGCAAGTGGCGGCGCGCGCGGCAACACATTTCCTGATCTCCAAATCGGGCAGCACCGACCGTGTCGCGACCGGAATTGCCGAGATGGACAGGACGGCGCGGCAGGAGGAGATCGCCCGCATGCTGGCTGGCGCCACGATCACCGACGAGGCGCGCGCCGCCGCCGAGCGGCTGCTGCGCGAGAATACAAACGCGGCATGAGACGATCCGGCGTCATGAGACGATCAGGCGTCATGAAACGATCAGGCATCATGGGGCGAGTCAGGATATGGCTCCATCCTGCTGTTCAGGAATGATCTTTTCCGAAAACCGGTTCCCACCTTTCAAGATCATGCTCTATTGTGGCGCGCCACCGTTCAGGGACAAAAAGCATGGCCGAAAAACCTGTCGATTCGCTCAGCGAAAGCGAGGCTGAAGCCGAACTCCAGCGCCTTGCCGAGGAGATCGCCGGTCATGACCGACGCTACCATGCCGAGGACGCGCCCACGATCACGGACGCCGAGTATGACGCGCTGCGGCGGCGCAATCTTGCCATCGAGGAGCGCTTTCCCGGGCTGGTGCGTGAGGATTCGCCCTCGCTCAGGGTGGGTGCCGCCCCGGCGGAAGGCTTCACCAAGGTGCGCCATGCCGTGCCGATGCTCAGCCTCGCCAAGGCCTATACCGACGCCGACGTCACCGATTTCATCGAGCGCGGCCGGCGCTTCTTCGACCGCGACAAGGACCTCGACATTGCCTTCACCGCCGAACCGAAGATCGACGGGCTGTCGGCTTCGCTGCGTTACGAAAAGGGCGTGTTCGTGCAAGGCGCGACGCGCGGCGACGGCGCTGTCGGCGAGGACATCACCGCCAACCTCAGGACCATCGCCGACATTCCCGCCAAGCTGAAGGGTTCAGGCTGGCCCGAGACCATCGAGATCCGCGGCGAGGTCTATATGACCTATGCCGAATTCGAGGCGCTCAAGGCGCGCTCGGCGGCTGTGGGGGGCCAGGATTACGTCAATCCGCGCAACACGGCGGCCGGGTCGCTGCGCCAGAAGGATCCATCCGTCACCGCCAGCCGCAACCTCAAATTCTTTGCCTACGCGTGGGGTTACACGACGGCGGATCCGGCACCAACGCAGTATGAAGCGGTGCAGAGATTCGCCGATTGGGGCTTCAAGATCAGCCCGCTGATGGTGCGGGCGAAATCGGTCGAGGAACTGGTCGCGCATTATCACCTGATCGAGGAGCAACGCTCGTCGCTCGGCTATGACATAGACGGGGTCGTCTACAAGGTCGACCAGCTGGAGCTGCAGCGCCGCTGGGGTTTCGTCACCGGTGAGCCGCGCTGGGCCGTCGCGCACAAATTCCCGGCCGAACAGGCGATGACGACCGTGCAGAGGATCGACATCCAGGTCGGCCGAACCGGCACGCTGGCGCCGGTCGCGCGGCTTGCGCCGGTGACGGTCGGCGGCGTGGTGGTGGAGAACGTCACGCTGCACAATGAAGATTATATCAAGGGCCTGGACAGCACCGGCCAGCCGATCCGCGACGGCATCGACGTGCGCATCGGCGACACGGTGGTGATCCAGCGGGCAGGCGATGTCATCCCGCAGATCGTCAGCGTCGTCATCGACAAGCGTCCGCCCGATGCCGTGCCGTACGAATTCCCGCACTCTTGCCCGATCTGCGGCTCGCCGGCGACGCGCGAGATCAACGAGAAGACCGGCAAGGAGGATTCGCGCCGCCGCTGCACGGGCGAACTGATCTGCCCGGCGCAGGCCGTGGAAGGGCTGCGCCACTTCGTGTCGCGCGGCGCCCTGGATATCGAAGGCCTGGGCGCGGAGAACATCGACACGTTTTTCAATGCGGGTTTGATCAAGACAGCCGCCGACATCTTCACGCTCAGGGAGCGCCGCCCCGCCGTGACCAAGGCGCTGGCCGAGCGGCGCGAGGAGCAGGCCAGGCAACGCGAGGCCGCATCCGGCAAGACCCGCAAGAATGTGCGCAGCGTCGAGGACCGCAATTACGAAGGCCTCGACAAATTGTTCGCGGCCATCGATTCGCGCCGCGAGCCGGAGCTCGACCGCTTCATCTTCGCGCTCGGCATCCGCCATATAGGCGAGACGACGGCCGCCGTGCTTGCGCGAACATTCTCGACCATCGAGGAGCTGATCCGGGTCGGCAAGGAGACGGCGGCGGCGGAGGATCCGCATTCGGTCTTCCCGTCGATCAACGGCATTGGCGATACGGTGATCGATGCGCTGCGCGATTTCTTCGGCAACGAGCGCAATGACGAGGTGCTCGAGAAGTTGCTGCAACAGGTCAAGCCGAAGCCCTATATCGTTACCGTCTCGGCCGACAGCGAAGTTGCCGGCAAGACGATTGTCTTTACCGGTTCGCTGGAAAAGATGACCCGTTCCGAAGCCAAGGCGATGGCCGAACGTCTCGGCGCCAAGGTGGCCGGTTCGGTTTCGGCCAAGACCGATCTTTTGGTGGCGGGACCGGGTGCGGGCTCCAAACTCAAGCTTGCCAGCGAACTCGGCGTCGAGGTCATCGACGAGGACACCTGGCTGCAGCGGGTCGGCAAGTCGTGACGGACGGAACGTTCAAAGGTTTTGGTCCGAAAGCCATGCCGTTCTTCAAGGCGCTGGATTTCCACCAGAGCCGCGAATGGTTTGCGGAGAACCGCGCGCTTTTCGACAGCGATCTGCATGGGCCGATCGGCGATCTGGTCGAGGTCCTTACGGAGCGTTTCGCAACGGCGGGGCTTGGTCTGCGCGGCGACCGCAAGAAATCGCTGTTCCGCATCAATCGCGACGTCCGCTTTGCCAAGGACAAACGTCCCTACAACAGGCATGTTTCGGCCATTCTGTCACCAGACGGCAGCAAGACAGGCCTGGGCGTCTTCTACGTGCATATCGGGCTCGAGCGCTGCTTTGCCGACGTGGCCTGGTGGAACCCTGAGCCGCCGCTCTTGCTGGCGATGCGCAAGGCGATCACCGATCGGCCCGGCGAATTCCGCAAGCTGCTTTCAACGTTGAAGAAAAACGGCCTTGAATTCGAAACCGAAGGCCGCATGAAGCGGGCGCCGCGCGGTTTTGAGCAGATCGCGGACGCCGATCTCGCGGAGGCCGTGCGCAACCGGCATTTCGTCGTCCAGCGTGTCATCAATCCGACCGAAATTCACGCGCCGGCGCTGGTCGACGAGCTTGTCGAGTTTACATTACGCGCCAAGCCGCTGCTCGACTGGGGCAGGGCGATCCAGGGCAAGGTGACCGGTTAGTTTTCCGATCCGTTGGACAGGGCGGGCTACATCCGCATCAGGAGACCCCCATCGACGGCCAGCTCTATTCCGGTGATGTAGCTTGCCGCGTCGGAAAGCAGGAAGAGCGCGGCGTTGGCCATGTCCTGCGGCGTGCCGATGCGGCCGAGCGGTGTGTAGTCGGCGACGGCGGCGCGCTTCTCCTCGGTGTCCCAACGCGCCTGCAGCGGCGTCAGCGCCATGCCCGGGCAGATGGCGTTGGAGCGGATGCGCTCGCCGGCCAACTGCATGGCGAGCGACTTCGACAGCGCGCAGACGCCGGCCTTCGACGCCTGGTAGGCATCCTGTGGCTTCGGATCGCCGCGATACCACTGGATGGTCGAGAAATGCACCATGGCGCCGCCACGCCCGCCTGCGCGCATTTGCGGAACAACCGCGCGCGCCGTGTGCACGAAGGATTTCAGGTTGATGTTGAAGACCTGGTCCCAGACGTCGAGGTCCATCTCGAGAGCCGACTTGTCGCGGCCGAACCAGAGCACGCCTGCGACATTGGCGAGATAGTCGATACCGCCGCGTTCGCGGCCCGCAGCGCCGATGGTCCGTTCAACAAAGCCGGCGTCGGTGAGGTCGCCCTGGGCGAAGGTCAGCCGGTCGTCATAGGCGGCGAGCGCTGTCGGGCGTGGCTTGACGTCGATGGCGGTGACCGACGCGCCGGCATCGAGCAACGCCAGCGTGATCGCCTCGCCCATGCCGCCACCGGCCCCGGTGACGACTGCGTGCCTGCCGGTGAAATCATAAGCAATCATTAGAATCCCCCTCGTGTATTTCTGCCAAATGCCTGCCGGGCGACAATAGGATATCGCGTGAATCCTAACAGGGATCATTTCCGCTGATCGTTTGGCTCAAGCGAATTCGTGTGACAAGCCGGGCAGTGCTTCCTACATCAGCCCTCTGACCGGGGAGAGACATGTCGGCGCAAGCAATTTCCGAGAACGGCGTGAAAAGCGATTTCTGGCAAGGCGTACGGCTCTCCATGCCGGTCGTGGTGGCGGCGGCGCCATTCGGGCTGCTGTTCGGCGCGATCGCCGTCGACAACGGCTTTTCCGTTTTCGAAGCCTTCCTGATGAGCGCGCTGATCTTCGGCGGCGCCAGCCAGATGGTCGGCATAGAACTGTTCGGCCAGCATGTCGCGCCGTGGCTGATCGTGCTGTCGATCTTCGCCGTCAATTTCCGCCACGTGCTCTATTCCGCCGGCATTGGCCGGCGCATCGCGCACTGGTCCGGGGTGCAGCAGGCGCTCGGTTTCTTCATCCTCACCGATCCGCAATTCGCCGTCGCCGAGGCCAGGGCCCAGTCGGGCCAGACCGTCGGCTTTGCCTGGTATCTGGGACTTGGGCTGCCGGTCTATGTATTCTGGACCATCGAAAGCGCGCTCGGCGCGCTGTTTGGAAAGCTCATTCCCGATCCCCATGCCCTGGGCATCGATTTCCTGCTGCCGATCTATTTCCTTGGCCTGGTGATGGGCTTCCGCAAGCGGCCGCTGTGGCTGCCGGTGGTCGTCGCCAGTGCCTGCGCCTCGATCATCGCCTACAAGACAGTGGGTTCGCCCTGGCACGTTTCGATCGGCGCCATCGCCGGTGTGTTGCTCGCCGTCGTCCTGCCGCCGCATCACAGCGGTGTGGAGACAAGGCCATGAGCACGACCTTCTGGATCATCATCGCCGGCGCCATCGCCACCTATCTCACCCGTATTGGCGGGCATCTGGTCATCTCGCGTTTCGATCACATCCATCCGCGCGTCGAGGCCGGGCTCAACGCCGTGCCTGCGGCGGTGCTGACGACGCTGGTGGCGCCGGCGGCGCTCGGCGCGGGCCCGGCGGAGTGGGCAGCGCTGGTCGTCTCCGCGCTGGTGGCGCTGCGTGGCGGGCTGATGGCGATGTTTCTGGCGGGCGCGGCTGTATTGATCGTAGCGCGCCAGTTCGTCGGGTAGGGCGTATCGATATCCAGGTGATTCCGGCCCGCAGACGGCCGATACCTGCGCTTCGGTGCTCCAATCCGGTTCTCCGTATCAACCGTATTCGAACCGGCCTGGCCTGAACCTCGACACGCCCTTCAGCGCTTCAGAAAATCAAATCTTCGCGTCGTGCGGCAGCGGTGCCGTTGCCTTTTCGAGCCAGGCCAGCGTTTCGCCGTCGAGCATCGGACCGATCTCGGCCAGCACGCGGGCGTGGTAAGAGTCGAGCCAGTGCAATTCGTCTCGCGTCAGCAGATCCGATCGCACCAGCCTGACGTCGATCGGGGCCAGCGTCAGCGTCTCGAAACCGTGCATGGCGATGTCGCCGCCCTCGATCTGTTCGGCCGGCGTCACCAGGATGAGGTTCTCGATGCGGATGCCGTAGGCGCCTTCCTTGTAGTAGCCGGGCTCGTTCGACAGCATCATGCCTTCGAGCAGCTTTTCGGTGCCGGTGCGGGCGATGCGCTGCGGACCCTCATGGACGGCCAGGTATGAGCCGACACCGTGGCCGGTGCCATGGGCGAAGTCGCAGCCATGCCTCCACAGCGCCATGCGGGCGACGGCGTCGATCTCCGAGCCGCGCGTGCCGGCGGGGAAGCGCAGCGTGGAAATGCCGATCATGCCTTTGAGCACCAGCGTGAAGCGCTCGCGCATCTCTTCGGTCGGCTGGCCGATCGGCACGGTGCGGGTGATGTCTGTCGTGCCGTCCTGGTATTGCGCGCCGGAATCGAGCAGGAACAGCTCACCGGCCTGAAGCTTGCGGCTGGTGGCGCGCGAGACGCGGTAATGCATGATGGCGCCGTTCGGGCCGGCGCCCGAAATGGTGTCGAAAGAGACGTCGCGCAGCGGCATCTGCGTTTCCTCGCCGGTCTGCCGGCGGGTTTCTTCGAGCCTGGTGACAACCGCGATTTCGTCGAGTGAGCCGGGTTTCTGGCGCTCCAGCCAGCACAACAGCTTGGCCACCGCCGCGCCGTCGCGGCGATGCGCGGCGCGCGAGCCGTTGATCTCGGCCTGGTTCTTGGTGGCGCGCGGAATGCGGGCAGGGTCGGGCGCGGCAATCACCGTGCCGCCATTGTCCTCGACCAGCATGCGCAGCCGGTCGGCGGCCAGCACCGGATCGAGCGCGATTTTCGCGCCGCTTTTCGCAAGTGCGGCGATCGCCGCTTCGAATTCGCCGGGCTCATGCGGATCGGCGAGCTGGGTGAGGTAGGCCGCCACCTGGCGCGAGAACTTGCGCCGATCCATGAAAAGCTGGTGCGACCCGTCGGCGGCGAGTATGGCGAAGCCGAGCGCCAGCGGCGTGTGCGGCACGTCACCGCCACGGATGTTGAAGGCCCAGGCGATGGATGATGGGTCGGTCAGCACCGCATGGGTGGCGCCGTCCTTGCCGATCGCCGTCGCCAGCCGCGCCAGCTTGTCCTTGGCGAGTTCGCCGGCAAAGCCGATCGGATGAAGCTCGATCGGGGTCACGGGTGCGGCGGGCTGATCCTTCCAGATGATGTCGATCGGGTTCCTGTCGAGCGGCACCAGCACCGCGCCGGTCTTGTCGGCGGAGGCCTGCAGCGCCTTGACCTCGCCGATGGTGTGCAGCCAGGGATCGAAGCCCAGCCGCGCCCCCTTGCCGATGTTGTCCTTGAGCCAGACGGCGGGCGGATTGTCGACCAGGCTTTCGATCGAAAAGATGCCGAGATCGACCTCATTGCGCACCTGCAGCGTGTAGCGCCCGTCGACAAAGACGAAGGCACGGTCGCGCAGCACGATGGCGACGCCGGCCGAGCCGCTGAAGCCGGTCAGCCATTTCAGCCGTGCCGACCGGTCGGCGACGTATTCGCCCTGGTGCTCGTCAGCGCGCGGAACGATGAAGCCATCGAGGCCATTGGCGCCCAGCCACTGGCGCAGCAGCGCCACGCGCGGTTTGCCGACTGCCGGGTCGCCCGTGGAATCGAAGCTCTGGAACATGATGGGGCCTCCTTGGGATCCGCGCGACCGTAACCTATGGGCCTGGAAAGCGGAATCGATTTCCGGCTGGTGCAAACTGCTACAGCGTCCGCCGGGTGACAACCAAATGAGGCTGGTCCAGCCATGGATGAAGGGGCGGCGGCATTCTCTTGCCGACACGCATCGAAGTCCAGCAACCGGGACCGTTGAGGGCCGGCAACCGCCTTGCCGGCCTCAGTGCTTGAGATGGATCGTCACCCAGCCTTCGCGGTGCAAAGTACTGACGTGGCGGAAATTCTGGCCGACATAGGCCGAGATCACAGCGTCGCGCTGGCGGTCGAGAATGCCTGACAGCACGATCGAGCCGCCAAGCGTGACATGCCCTGCCATTTGCGGTGCCAGCCGCATCAGCGGCCGCGCCAATATGTTGGCGACGATGAGGTCGAAGGGCGCGCGCCTGGCAAAGATCGGGTGGTGAAAGCCAGGCGCGGTCACCGTCTCGATCAGGCCTTTGACGTGATTCAGACGCGCATTGGCGGCGGCGACCTTGACCGCGACCGGATCGATGTCGGTGGCCAGCACCGGAATATGTGCCAGCTTGGCGACGGCGATCGCCAGCACCGCACTGCCGGTACCGAGGTCGAGCGCGTTGCGCGGGTGCTCGCGCCGCACGACTTTCTCCAGCATTTCGAGGCAGCCCGCAGTGGTGCCATGATGGCCGGTGCCGAAGGCAAGGCCCGCCTCGATCTCGATGGCGAGTTCGCCGCTGTGGCGCTTCCTGCTGTCATGCGCGCCGTGGACGAAGAAACGGCCGGCGCGCACCGGCTTCAACCCTTCCAGGGACCGTGCCACCCAGTCGATGTCGGGCAACGCCTCGCGCTCGACCGGTCTCGACAAAGCCAGGCCGGCGAGAACATCCTTCAGCCGCGCCTCGACCGCTTCGACGTCGTCATCGGCGTAGAGCGAGACCTCGTGGATGTCGGCCTCTTCATCGACCTCCAGCACGGCGATCGGCAGGCCCTCATCCTCGAAGGCCGTTTCGAGCGCCGCGAAGATGCGCTCGGCCTCGATCTTTCCGGTGGTGAAATGGAGCCGCGTCTGGGTCATGTGAATTCTTGTCAGCCCTTCGCGGCGAGGCGCTTCAGCTTCTCCACGGCGGTGCTGGCATTCTCGCCATAGGCGATCGTGCCCGCGAAGTCGCCCTTGGCGTTGAGCAGCAGCACCGAGGCGGTGTGGTCCATGGTGTAGTCGCCGTCGCCGGTATCGACCTTCTTCCAATAGATGCCGAACGCCTTGGCCATGGCATGGACCTTGTCCGGATCGCCGGTAATGCCGGTGATGCGGTCGGAGAAATTGCTGACATAGGCGTTCATCACCGGCGGCGTATCGCGCTCCGGATCGACCGATACGAAATAGGCATGCAGGTTCTTGCCGTCGTCGCCGAGCGTCTTCAGCCAGCCGGAGAGTTCGAACAGCGTGGTCGGGCAAACTTCGGGGCAGTGGGTGAAGCCGAAGAAGACGACGCTGGGCTGGCCCCGGAAAGCGGCTTCGGTGATCGGTGCGCCTTTCTGGTCGACCAGGGTAAAGGGCGCGCCGAACGGTTCGCCGCCATAGTGACCGCGATACCAGTCGAAGGTCAGCCAGCCGATGCCGGCCGCCATCAGAACGAGAATGCCGACCAGGATAGAACGCATCATCAAAAAAGTCCGTCCGTAATGTCACGGTGCGCCGGCCAGAACCATGCACCCGTTGTCGGCCACAGTCTTAGCGGTTCGACGGGGTACACGCAAAGATGCCGCGTTGACGCAACCGGCTGTGGCGGATGCCTGCGGTTTGATCCGACCTTCCGGCTTGCAATGTGTCAGCCTTGGCCCCACTTGAGACCCCGGCAACCCGAACCGCAGGAGGATTCTTTGCCGGGATTGACTGGGCCAGGATTGATCGGACGAGGATTGATTGGGCGAGGATTGATTGGGCGAAAACTGATCGGCGGTGCCTTGGCCGCGTGTGTCGTGCTTGCCGCCGGTAGCGCCATTGCCGAGGAAGTCGGCAAGGTCGGCGTCGACTGGATCGGCAACGACATCATCGTCGAGGCGATCAAGGATCCGAAAGTGGAGGGCGTGACCTGCCACGTTTCCTATTTCGATCGCAGTGTCATCGACCGCTTGCACAAGGGCAACTGGTTCGAGGATCCCAGCGATTCCTCGATCTCCTGCCGTCAGACCGGTCCGATCACCATCGGGGATATTGATACGAGCGAAGGCGGCGAGGAGGTTTTCAAACAAGGCATCAGCCTGATCTGGAAGAAGCAGGTGGTGAACCGCATCTACGACAAGGCCAACGAGACCTTGATCTATCTGTCGCATTCGCGCCAAGTCCAGAACGGCTCGGCCAAGATGTCGGTTACGACGGTGCCGCTCTATGGCCAGAACGTGGTGTGGAGCAACGGCAAGCCGAAATAGGCGGGTCGAACTCTACCCTGTCCGTTCCGACTGACGATTGGCCCCGCTTGCGGGACCAATCGGTCTGACGTAAAGCCGCCGGCATGGACCGTTCTGAAGATCTCGTTGCGAAAGATCCCGAGCCGCGCATTCATCCAACCGCTGAGATGAAGGGCTGCAAGCTTGGCCGCTACGCCGCGATCGGCGAACGCGTCGTGCTGCGCGAGGTCATCGTCGGCGATTTCTCCTATTTCGAACGCCATGCCGAGGCGATCTACACGACGATCGGCAAATTCTGCTCGATCGCCGCCAACAGCCGCATCAATGCGCTGGAGCATCCGATCGAGCGGCTGACCCAGCACAAGGTCAGCTATCGGCCGAACGAGTATTTCCGCTGGCTGGGCGTCGATGCCGCGTTCCGTGAGCGGCGGCGGTCGAAGGCCGTGACCATCGGCCATGATGTGTGGATCGGCCATGGCGCGGTCATCTTGCCTGGGATCGCCATCGGCAATGGCGCCGTCGTCGGCGCCAATGCGGTGGTGACGCGGGACGTGCCGTCCTACACGATCGTTGCCGGCGTGCCGGCGAAGCCGCTCAAGCAGCGCTTTGCCCCTGAAATAGCGGCACGCATCGAAGCTCTCGCCTGGTGGGACTGGCCCGTCGAGAAACTCGCCAGGGCGGTTCCCGACATGCAGGCAATGCCGATCGAGGCTTTCCTCGACCGCTGGGAAAACGACGCCGTCTGACGGAATGAAACCCCTTCCGCCATGCGGGGGTGGCGCAGCGGAAGGGGCTGGAGGTAAACCGCTGTGAAGCGGAAGGAACAGGCTCTTTGCCTGCACGGCTACAATGACCTTAAACCGATAAGGTGTGTTTTGTTCCAGATGCGCGCTTTGCGTGCATTCGATTGCGTGGGTCGTATTTTTTACCGGCGGGAACCCGAAATGGCTGCTGGTTGTTTCTTCCGGCGGACCGCATGACGCGGCGCTGTTTTGAGGGACCTCATGATCGAGAAGCTTTTCACCAAATTCGCCAACCAGATCGCCCATCTCACCGGCCTACCGCTGACGTTTGCGGTGTGTTGCCTGATCGTTATCGTCTGGGCGGTGAGCGGGCCGTTCTTCAATTTTTCCGACACCTGGCAGTTGGTGATCAACACCGGAACCACGATCATCACCTTCCTGATGGTGTTTCTCATCCAAAACACCCAGAATCGGGACGGCGCCGCGATCCAGGCCAAGCTCGACGAGTTGATACGGGTCAGCGAGGCCAAAAACACCTTCATCGGCATCGAGCACCTGACTGAAGCCGAGGTCCAGGAGATCCGCGCCAAATGCGAGGTCGCGGCGAAGCGGCATGACGACAAAGTCGCGACCATGGCCGCAAAGAAAGTCGTGGCGGCAAAACGCAAACCGAAAAAAGAGGTAGCACGAAGCGCCGGCGGCTGAACCCGCGGTCAATCCCGAGTGTTCCGCCGGTGTTCGAGTTATGTGATCCGCACCGCAGCCAATGTTCGGGACATGCTCATCGCTTCATGAACGCCGCGAATGCATCCTTGTGGTCGGGGTGCCAGCGCGACAAGGCAGGGCGGTTTTCGATGATGTCGCCGATCGCCCAGGCCATGCGCTTTTCGTCCATGGGTCGCGCCGCCTCATTGTCGGGACACAGGATATAGAAGTCGCCCCCGACCAGCGATTCCAGCATGAAATCGATCACCTGTTCGCCCGTCCACGCTCCCGCCGGCTTTTCGGTCGCGCCCTCGGTCAGGCCGGTATAGGTGAAGCCGGGGATGAGCAGATGCGCCGACAGGCGGGCGCCGGGTTCATTGCGCAGCGCATGCGCCAAGCCCTCGGTAAAGGTTTTCACGCCAGCCTTGGAAACGTTGTAGGCGAGGTTGCCGGGCGGTGTGGTGATGCCTTGCTTGGAGCCGGTGTTGACGATCAGGCCCGGCTTGGCCGACGCCAGCATGCGCGGCGCGAAAGCTTCGACGCCATGCACCACGCCCCAGAAATTGATGTCGAGCAGCCGCTTCCAGCCGTCGCGGTTTTCCCAGGGCTTTCCGGGGTTGTCGCCGACACCGGCATTGTTCATCAGCAGCGAGACCTCGCCGAAGGCGCCGAATGCCCGGTCGGCGAGGCGATCGACCTCATCGGCCTTCGAAACGTCCGATGCGACGGCAAGCACGGCGTCGTCACCGGCAATCGCGGAGACGGCCCGCGCGGCATCGTCGAGGCGCGGCCCGCCAATGTCGGCCAGCACGATCTTCATGCCCATCAGCGCCAGCCGTTTGGCCGCGGCAAGGCCGATGCCGCTGGCGGCGCCGGTAATGACGGCGGTGTTGCCAGGGGCAAGCGCTGGCAGGGCGGTCTGGATCTCGGTGTCGGCGATCATCGGCGATGGTTTCCTTTTTTTATGGCGCCGAACTTAGCGCCGGAACGGGCCTGCGCAAGCCTCCGTCGGGCTTGTCGGGTTGACCGGCCCGGTCGGGGCTGCGCATGCTACGACGCCAAAAAGGAGATTTCCGATTGACGGATTGGGTTGCAATTCTGAAGGAACAGACCGCCACCGGCGACCGGATGGGGCGCGAGGTGCCGCAGATGCTGGCCAACCCCGATATCAGCGAAGCCCAGGTGAAGACTCTGTTTTCGGCGCTCGAGCAACAGGCCGAGTTCGTCGAGAAACTGCGCATGGCGCTGGAAAAGTTCGGCCATGATTTCTCGATCATCAAGGCGGCGGAGCGGCTGGAAGAGCGCTATGCCGATCTGGCCGCTTCCGTGGCGGAAAAGCTGAAGGCGATGCGCGGTTAGGCAATTCCACGAAACGTGTGAAGCGGTTTGCCCTGCCGGATTGCGTCAGGCAGATGGCTATTTTTCGATCACCCGCGCAAAGCGCGTGTCCGGCACCAGCCAGATCAGGGCGACGGCGACATAGAGCGCCACGCCGATCCACCGGTCGAGGAAGGTCAGCCCAACGGCCGCTATGTAGACGGCGAGCGAAATCCTTCCCTTGCGATCGCGGCCGATTGCCTTGGCGAATGCGGTGTCCGGCCCATGCAGCCGATGCAGCGCAATGACCAGGATGCTGTAGGCGGTCGCACACATTACAAGGTCAAAACCATAGACCGCGACCGGAACCGCGGCGAAATGGTTCTCGCCCATGAAGGCGGTCGTCACCGGCATCAGGGACAACCAGAACAGCAGATGCAGGTTCGCCCACAGCACGCGGCCGTCGACACGCTGCACGGTATGGAACATGTTGTGCAGATTGTTCCAGTAGATGCCGACATTGATGAACGAAAGCACGTAGCACAGGAAGACCGGCCACTGCGGCAGCAGCGCCGAAAAATCCTCGCCTTCCGGTACCTTCAAGTCCAGCACCATGATGGTGATGATGATCGCCACCACGCCGTCGGTGAATGCCTCGACCCTGCCCTTGCCCATGATCACCACCTCGGTCCGCGACGAATTGCCGAAAGATAGTAAATCGTTAGCGGATGTTGGCATGCCGATAAACGGCGTACGCAAAATTCCTCAACTATATCAGGGGAAACTTCCACCCGGATCGGTGATCGTGGTGATTGGCCTTGGTAACTTGTTGACTTTTCCCTGCCCAGCCTCTCCCCTTGCGACGCAGTCCCGGCCGAAGCAGTCGAACGGCCGGCGCTCGATGGAGGGACTGATGAGATTTCGATTTCTGCTTGCGATAGCGACCATTCTGGCCGCCGTCTTCGGGACGTCCGCCGCGGCCTTCGCCTACGGCGCCCACACGACGACGAGCCTCAACGTGCGTACCGGACCTGGCGCGGGATACGCGAAGGTCGGGACGTTGCCGGCCGGTCTCAGGGTCGACGTGACCGGCTGTCAGCCGGGCTGGTGCAGGATCCATGGCGGCGGTGTCAGCGGCTGGGCCAGTTCCGGCTATCTCTCGCGGACCCAAGTCGTGCATCCGCCGGTTATCATCGTGCGCCCGCCGCATCGGCCGCCGCACTGGTATCATCGGCCCCATCACCGTCCTCCCCACCACCGCCCGCCGCACAAGCCGCGTCCCGGCAAGTGCAAGATCGCACCTGGTTTCTCCTGCAAGTAGGCCCGGTTTTTTCTGCAAACAGGACTGATTGCGCCTAGTACGGCAAGGATGCCGTGATGGATCGGGCCGCTGGCCCCGAGCCATTTTTTGCGATCATCGGCTTGCTGGCCGGGCAACGCCCAGCGTGGTGTCAGGAGCCTGGCCATCGACCGGAACGTCGGCGGTGAGGAGGCGTTAACGTCGCGACCCCTGAACCTGGTGACGAGGTTGGCCATGGCCTTTCGCGATCTGACGCAAACTCAGAACGAAGCCGGCAGCGACGTCCTCGCGATCCCGACTGTCGCGGCGATGATCGCGGTGCTGTTTGCCGGCAGCACGGTGCTGACGCCTCTCTATATCGTCTACAAGCAGCAATTCGGCTTTTCGCAAATCACCTTGACGCTGACCTACGCGGTCTATGTCGTCGGCAATCTCGGCGCCCTGCTGGTGTTCGGCAGCGTTTCGGATGTCGTCGGGCGCCGGCCGGCGGCGCTTGCAGCCATGATCGTCGCCGTCATCAGCGCGGTTGTGTTCCTGTTTGCCGGCAATGTCGCGTCGCTCGATGTTGCGCGGATCCTGAGCGGACTTGGCATCGGCGTGGGCGCCGGGACGGGAACCGCGTGGATCGCCGAGCTTCTTCCAGAGGCCGGCAAGTCGCGCGCCAGCGTCATCGCCACCAGCACCAACTTTCTCGGCCTCGGTTTCGGGGCGCTTGTTTCGGGGCTGCTGGCCCAATACGAGCCGTGGCCATTGCGTCTGGTCTTCATTGTCTACCTGGCGGCGCTCGCGGTGGTGACGATCATGGTCTGGCGCACGCGCGAAACGGTGATGAAGCCAGGCGGCCTTGGCAAGGTCTCCATGCGGCCGCGGCTTTCCGTGCCGGCGCAGATCCGTTCGCGCTTCGTGGCGCCGGCGGTGACCGGCTTTGGCGCGATGGCGCTGGTCGGCTTCTATGCGGCGGTGGCGCCGAGCATCCTGGCGCAGCAACTGCATGAGGCCAACCACGCCGTGGCCGGTGCGCTGTTCTTCGAACTGGCGATGGTCGCGGCAATCAGCATCGTGGCGCTGGCGCGGATGGGGAGCAGCAAGGCGATGCTGGCCGCGCTGGCCTTGATGATCCCAAGCACCATGCTTGTGGTGGCGGCGCAGATGCTGGCCTCGATGGCGCTGATGATCGCGGCGACGGCCTGCTGCGGCGTGGCGGCAGCGCTCGGCTATCGCGGCGGCCTGCAAGTGGTGAATGAGATCGCGTCGCGGGATCGCCGCGCCGAGGTCGTGTCCAGTTTCTTCGTCTGCTGCTTTGTCGGCAACGCCTTGCCTGTCATCGGCATCGGCGTCGTGTCGACTTATGCCAGTGCTGTCGTCGCGAGCCTGGCCTTCGCGGCCATGATCATCGCGTTCGCGCTGGTGGCGCTCGCCTTCGGGCTCGGACAGAGGCGCTGAGACCGCCGCGCCAGCCCGGCAAGGCACGCCGGCAAGGCGGGCCGGCATCAGCCGTTCGGTGTTTCAGGCGCCATGTTCGCGCGCTGGCGCGGCATGCCAAGGCCGGTGTCGGGCGGTTCGC
Source organism: Mesorhizobium sp. B2-3-15 (assembly GCF_006442875.1). Taxonomy (NCBI): domain Bacteria; kingdom Pseudomonadati; phylum Pseudomonadota; class Alphaproteobacteria; order Hyphomicrobiales; family Phyllobacteriaceae; genus Mesorhizobium; species Mesorhizobium sp. B2-3-15. The sequence goes on from NZ_VFVO01000003.1 coordinate 44,758, forward strand.
CGGCAGCCGGCCTGTTCTCGATCATGTGCAAGCTGCGCCAGCCGCCGAAGCGGTAGTAGATCGCGGCCAGGATCAGAGAGGTGATCGAACCGGCCGGAAAACTCCACCACAGCGCTTCCTCGCCGATCACGCCGCGCATGTAATAGGCAAAGCCGGTGCGCACGACGAGCACCGAGATCACCAGGATGATCAGCGGCGGCATCACGGCACCCGTGGCGCGCACCGTGGCGAACAGCACGATGGTGATGCCGAACAGGATGAACGACCAGGACGCGGCCGTGTTGATATGCGCGGCGATATCGATCGCCGCGCTGTCGCTGCTCAGGAACAGGCTCAGGATCGAACGGTCGAAGACCCATAGCAGCGCGACGAGGGCGCCGGTCAGGACAAGGTTGAAACCGACGCCGGAGGCGGCGATGCGGCCGATCCGGTCCCAGTGGCCGGCGCCGACATTCTGCGCCGCCATGGAAGAGACCGCGGCGCCGATGGCGAGCGCCGGCATCTGGATGTAGGTCCAGAGCTGCGCGGCGATGCCGTAGGCGGCGGCGACCTGCGAACCGTAGGAATTGACGATGCCCATCACCGTCAGGGCGGCCGCCGAGATGACGATCATCTGCAGGCCCATCGGCACGCCCTTGAAGACGACGATGCGCAGCAGCGCCGGATCCGGGCGCAGCAGGACGAGATTGGCGCCGGCCAGCCGCAACGGATGCTTGCGCGCGTAGAGCACGACGAGGATGGCGACGACGCTCACGGTCTGGCCGATCAGCGTCGAGGTGGCGGAACCGGCGATGCCGAGTTCAGGAAACGGGCCGATGCCGCGGATGAGCAGGGGATTGAGCACGATGTCGAGCACGACCGCCAGCGCCATGAAGATGAAGGGGGTGCGTGAATCGCCCGCACCGCGCAGCACGGTCATGACGAAGGACAGAAGGTTCATCATCGGCACGGCGACGAAGATGATGCGCAGGTAGGAGCGTGCAAGCGGCAAGGCGTCTGCCGGCGTGCCGAGCGCGCCCAGGATGGCGTCGACCCAGATCCAGCCGCAGACCGCGAACACCACTGAAACGAGGAAGAAGAAGGTGGCGCTGGTGCCGACGATGCGGCGCGCCTCGGGCAGGTCGCGGGCGCCGACCGACTGCGCCACCAGGATTGTGGCCGCCATGCCGATGCCGAACACCGTGCCGAGGATCAGGAACAGGACGAGGTTGGCGTTGGACGTCGCGGTCAGCGCCGACTCGCCGAGGAAGCGGCCCACCCAGACGGCGTTGACCGAGCCGTTCAGCGATTGCAGCACGTTGGAGCCGAGCACCGGCAAGGCGAAGAACAGCAGCGTGCGCGGGATCGGGCCGCTGGTCAGGTCGCCGGTACGCCGGCGTGCGGGCATTTTTTCGTCCATGGCGGCCAACCTGGCAAATGTGACTCTGGCCCGCGACGATATCGCAGGCCGGACCGAGATGCACCCTGCGCCGAGGCGCAGTGACCGTCGATCGGTCAGGCACGCCGGAATGGAATTCCATCGGCAAGAACGTCGTCCGGCTGCGTGCGCTTATGAACCAGGACATCATCGACCTCCCGCTCAGGTCTTCGTGCGGCCCAACCTGTCGGCAGCCGGCAAGATCATGGCCGTGTCGAGCAGGACGGCCGAGCCGATCGATGCCGGCGTGCCGAAGGACGCGGAATTCCTGAAGTAGGCCTTCACCACCTGCTCAAGCGGACGCGCCAGGCGCGCCCGCTTGAGCAGTGATCGTTACTTCTTGCCGAGACCTGGCAGCGTGACCTGATAGACCAGGAACATGGTGTCGACATCGGCGCCGTCGTCGGCCTTGTAAGGCGCGCCGACCTGGAAGCCGTCCTGGGCGAGGAAGTCATTGTCGTTGCCGACGAACAGGAAATAGTCGTCGGGCAGCTTGGGATCGAGGACGCTGGCCAACGACATCGCTTCCCACTTCTCCGAAAGCTCGTTGTGGTCCTTCGCGCCGCCATTGTGCAGGCCGAAGTGGCCAAGCGCGGTGGCGTCGTTGATGTCTATGAACGGTGTCAGCTTGGCCGGCGTCACCGAGGGATCAAGCACGCCCTTGGGCGCGACCGGCTTGTCGGCCGCGTCGAACGCGCCGCCCGCGATGTCGGTCGCGCCGGAGACGTCGACGATGTTGATCTGGCGGTAGAGCGAAGCGTCACCCTTCTTCAAGCCCTGGCCGTTGCCGCTGTCGCGCGCCAGCATCAGGAAGGACGTGGCCGAAAGCGCCACGATCTCGCTCTGCGCGGCGATTTTAGTCTTGCCCTTGGCATCCTTGAACACCGGCAGCGGCACGACATATTCATGCGCGAGCTTCAGATGGGCGAGGTCGGAAGCATCGTAGACCAGCGCCCGCGTGTTCTGCCGTGTCGAGGGTGAATCGCCGCCATCCTGGCGCGGCGCCGACTGCAGCACGGCGATGAGAAACTTGCCGTCCGGCGTCATCGCCATGCCTTCGAGGCCCTGATTGTTCTGGCGCCCGGTTTCGGGATCCTTCGGATCAGGGTCGGCGGCGCCCGGCCCGGGATTGTCGGAGGAGAAGTTCGGCGCTCCCTTGCGCATCGGCACTAGAGCCGCCGGCGGCTGGGTCGCCGACATCAGGCGGCCTTGCGCGGAGAACCTGTAGATGTTTGGGCCGTACTCGTCGGAGATGAACATCGAGCCGTCCGGCAGCCGCACGATGGCTTCATTGTCGAGCGCGAGCTTGCCATTGGTGGCGACGGGCAGCATCGGCATGTCGCCGGCCGCGGCGCGTACGTCCGACAGCGGATCGAGGCCGGTGGCATCGGCGCCCTTGTCGTCTGTGAGAAGCATGGTGTCGGCAAGCGTCGCCTTGACGCCCGTCTGTTCCTGGCCGGCGGCGGGAGCAGCGCCCGGCGCGACAGGCGTGAACTCGATGGCGATGGTGTTGAGGCGCGGCCGGTAGTCGGTGGTGCCGGCGACATTGTAGCCACGGTCGGGCAAGAGCCAGAGCGATCCCTTGTAGGTGCCGGCATCATGCGTCCAGCCCGAAATGTCAATCGCCATGCCCGAGCCCGAGCCGAAGGTCTCGCCGAACTTGTCGCGCTGGTCGGCCCGGATGCGGCCGACGCCGACGAGGCCCTTGTTGATGTAGGCCACGCCATCGGCAAGCGCCGGGGTGAGGGCGGTGAACAAGGCCAGCGCGACGCCGAGCGAGGCGGTTCGGTGCAGGTGTTTCATGGACAATCCTCTTTATTACGAAGCACGCCGGAGCGGCCGAAGGAAAAATGAAAAAGAGGTGCCGCATCGATGATGCCGCGCGTGCCTCCCCGAAAGCGATCTAAGGCGTCAACATGATGCTTGCGTGACAGCGCGCGATACGGGTCCGCCGGTCTCTCCATGTGCAGATGAAAAACGCTGGAGAGCGGGAATTGGTGACCGCCCATGAGCGTCTCTGGCGTAATAGACACTTATGTCTAGTACGGATATGATGCCGGCTTCGAACTGACCGCGAGCGGAGGCCTTGAAGCCGCACTATCGCGCAGTGGTTATCGGGGGTGGCTTTGTCGGCGCCTCGGGTGGATTTGGCTACCACGATCGGCAAGAGCGTCGCGCTGGCGTTGGTGGACGACGGTTTCGCCGGGGAGGGGATGGCGCTTTGCGTGCACATTGTCGGCGTCGAACGGACGGCGCGGGTCATCGCGGCTTCGCCCTACGGTCCCCAGGGCAGGGCGATGCGGCAATGAGGAGGAGTTTCTGATGGTCGATGACGCTGCACGGGATACGAGGCGCGAACGCCGGCGGGGACGCATGGGCGAGGCGGGCAGCGAATCAAGCCGCAAGCCCAATTACCGGTCGCTGAAGAATCCATTCCTGCCGCAGCCGATCTTTTCCGACGACCAGGTGGCGTCGATCCACGACACGGCGCTGCGCGTGCTGGAAGAATTGGGCATCAAGGTGCTGCTGCCCGAGGCGCGCGAGGTGCTCGCCCGCGCCGGCGCCCTGGTCGACCCCGACACCGACATGGTGCGCATCGGTCGCGACATGGTGGCGGCAGCCTTAGCCTCGGCGCCGCGATCGATCCACGCTTATGCCGGCGCGCGCTCTCGGGACCTGTCGCTCGAACTGGGCTCGATGACGTTCCTGGCCGGCTCCGGCGCGCCCAATGTCACCGATCTCGAGCGCGGCCGGCGGCCCGGGACGCTGGTCGCCTTTGAGGAGTTGATCAAGCTGGTGCAGCATTTCGACGTCTTGCACATGCTGGGGCCATGCATCGAACCGCAGGACATCGACAATCGTTTCCGCCACTATGCCGTCAACCGGGCGCAGCTGACCCTGTCGGACAAATTTCCGTTCGTGTTCGCGCGCGGCACGCCGCAGGTCGATGACAGTTTCGAGATGATCAGGCTGGCGCGCGGGCTGTCCGAGGACGAGTTCCGCTCGGGCGCGCATTGCTACACCGTCATCAACACCAACTCGCCGCGCCAGCTCGACATTCCGATGGCGCAAGGCATCATCGATTTCGCCAAGGCGGGCCAGGTCCTGATCATCACGCCGTTCTGCCTGGCCGGTGCGATGGCGCCGATCACCGTGGCCGGCGCGCTGACCTTGCAGCATGCCGAAGCGCTGGCCGGGCTGACGCTGGCGCAGATCGTGCGGCCGGGCGCGCCGGTGGTCTACGGTTCCTTCTCCTCCAATGTCGACATGAAATCGGGCGCACCGGCCTTCGGCACGCCGGAGCACGTCAAAGCCACACTGGGGGCAGGCCAATTGGCGCGCTTCACCGGTCTGCCCTGGCGCTCGGGGGGCGGCAGCGCGGCCAACACTTCGGACGCGCAGGCCGCGCACGAGACGCAGTTCGCGCTATGGGGCTCGGTGCTGTCGGGCGCCACCGTCTGCATCCACGCGGCCGGCTGGCTGGAAGGGGGCTTGAGCGTTTCCCTGGAAAAGCTGGTCACCGACATCGAGGCGCTGCAGACGGTCGCGGAACTTTGTGCGGCGACCCCCGGCGACGACGACGCAATAGGCTTCGAGGCGATCGCCGAAGTGCAGCCGGGCGGCCACTTCTTCTCGGCCGGCCACACCATGGCGCGCTACCGCACCGCCTTCTACGAGCCGCTGGTGGCCGACTGGTCGAATTTCGGCAACTGGACGCAAAGCGGCTCGAAGACCGCCACCGAACGCGCCACCGGCATCTGGAAGCGCACCCTTGCCGATTTCGAGCCGCCGGCCGCGGCGGCCGCCACGTCAGGCGTGCTCGACGCGTTCATCGCGCGGCGCACGGAAGAGGGCGGCGCTGCGCCGGTGTCGTGAGATAGTTCGCGGATCCATCATCCCGAATTGTGGCCGTGATCCCGGAACCCGCGGCGCGTCCCACGCATTCATGGATGCGGGCCAATGCCTGGCTCCATCCGCGAGCCGTTGAGGGAGGACGACATGGGTTTCGACCAGTACCACGAACCGCCGGAAGAACTGTCGCAGGAAGTGCGGACCTTTGCCCGCATGATCACCTCGCTGATCGAGGAGGCGGAAGCGATCAGCTGGTACGAACAGCGCATGTCGGTCGAGAAGAACCCGCAGGCCAAGGCGATCATGAAGAACGCGCAGAGCGAGGAGTTCAAGCATTTCGGCATGGACCTCGAATTCCTGCTGCGCCAGAAGACGGATTGGCGCGTGGAACTGAAGGAAATCCTGTTTACGACGGGGGATATCGTGAAGGCCGGGGAGAAGGGCGAGAAGAAGGTGGATTGAGCGAATCTGAATGTCCACCGACCTGATACATCTATCCCAATTTCAGCGGGATCAAAGCCCGTTGTCAGAACCCCCACTTCAGCTTGTCGTAAAAGGAACAAAGCTTCCGAAAATAACTTGCGTAATTTGATTTCGAGTAGTCGGTTTTATCAAAATTCTCGATTAGAAATGACTGCAGTTTATCTAGGTCAATTTCGTCAATTTTCAAAAATGGAATGTATATTGCCGCGTTCTCAGGTGTGCATTTTCCTATATTTCCTCCAATTTAAAGCTTCTGTATTTGGACAAAAAGGATTTTGCGTACATTCCAAGTTTGAAATCTTTAGGCGGCCTGTTAACCCATTTGTCAAGGTTGTATCCTGATTTCGAATATTCGCCTCTAGTCCTAGTGCCACAAGCATGCAAGTACTTGAAGACAGGAACATTTTTCGTATTTCGGCCTGCGATCTTTATTGATTGTTCGATAACTTGCTTCGGGTCGTACCCTCGATCTTCGAAAAGCAAATCTGAGATCAGATCCCTCGCATCTATGCCGGCATAACCTATGCCTGAAATGGGAACTTGCTGTTGCGATACAACTCCCACTCCCACCAGAAATTCGACATCTTCCTTTCTATCGATTTCATCGATGTCTACTACACAAATTTTCTTTTCTGGCTCAGAAGATTTCACCAGCTCGTAAAGCTGCTCTTTGCAATATCTCAGAACTCTAGCTGGTATCTTTCTCTTGGTCGATTCTAGTGATCGGTATATCTGAGTGAAATCATTTGTTTTTACAAGGACAAGTGGTATTTGTACTCCATCAATAGATATATACGTGTCAGAAATGCTGTCTTTCTCTGTTCCGTTTGATCTCTGAACAAATATCAAATTTCTTCTGAGTTTCTCAACGTTTTCTTTTCCTATGCATAATGAAATTGATCGCAGCATCATACTAATGTTCTGATCAGATATCGAATACCCTATAAAAACGACCGGATGTTCAACAAAAATTGTGATTAGTTTCGCAGCAAGATAGGCATTCTTGTTGTTGAAATCATGGTAGTCATCGGATGTTAGTGTGAGAGATTCTGGGCGAGAAGCGCATCCATGAATTTTGTATATCTCGCCGATTTCCTGAGGATTAGAAAAAAGTAGCTCCTCCTGACCCACGTAAATTTTATAATCTGGAAAAACTTGCTCTAGAAATGGATCCCAATTTGTAGTTATTATGCCGTCAACGTTTAGGGACGAAAGTAGTTTTACTTCAGCTTCGTATTCGGATTTTTTTGCTGTGTTTTGATCTAATTTCAATAAGTAATTGGAAATTTCGATCCTGAGGGCGGATGTTATTCCTTTTATCTTTGATTTATTCTTGGATACACTTTCTTTGAACTCCTCGGCTGTCCACCAAAACTCATTGAACTGCTCTGCGATCAATTTGGCAGCGAGTGGCAGATCTCCATCGGCCGACGCAAGATAAAACTCAAATGGTTGCTCGCCGCGGCAAAATCGCCTTAGCAATCCTGACCAATCCTCGAGGCCCAAGTATCTTCTAGAAAAACCAGATCCAACAAATAGAAAAGGGCCAGCCGCCTTTGCTTTAAATAGTTTAGTCAAATCGTCTTCAAGGGACATGTTTTGTCGACCTATCCAGTTTATTTTATTGTCCCGGTTACAAACCCGTCCAGCACGCGTTTCTGGCCGGCCTTGTCGAAATCGATGGTCAGTTTGTTGCCCTCGATGGCTGAAATGTTGCCGTTGCCGAATTTCTGGTGGAAGACGCGGTCGCCGACGCTAAAGGCGGACGGCGTGTCGGAGACGGACTTGGCGACCAGTTCACCGTCGATGGTGCGGCCCTTGACGCTGGTGCGGCCGGCGCCGTAGCCGGAGTCTGTTTCACCATAGCCGATGCGTTCGACCTGATGGCCCGAACGCGTGCCCCAGTTGCGGTCGGTCGCCTCGGTGCGGTTGGCCTGCGCACGCTGCCAACCCGGCGTCGAATAGGTGTTGGAGAAGGCGCCGGATTTTTCCCCGCCGCCCGAAGTGCCGCCGATATTGTCGAAGCGCGAAGCGCCATAGGGGTTCTGTCTTCCTGCCCCCTGGCCGCCGCCGCGGCCGGATGCGAACGAGCCGCCGCCATAGGGATTGCCGTAGCCGCCATAGGAGTTGCCGGATTCGGCGACCTCGACATGGGCTTCCGGCAGTTCCTCGAGGAAGCGCGACGGGATGGTCGATTGCCAGAGCCCGTGGATGAGGCGGTTGGAGACGAACCAGATATGCAGGTTCTTCTTGGCCCGCGTCAGCCCGACATAGGCGAGACGCCGCTCTTCCTCGAGCCCCGAGCGGCCGCCTTCGTCGAGCGCGCGCTGATGGGGAAAGAGGCCTTCTTCCCAGCCGGGCAGGAAGACGGTCTCGAATTCGAGGCCCTTGGCCGAATGCAGCGTCATGATGGAGACGGCATCGAGCCCGGCATTCTGCTCGGCATCCATGACCAGCGCGACATGTTCGAGGAAGGAGCGCAGCGATTCGTACTCCTCCATCGAACGGATCAGTTCCTTCAGGTTCTCAAGCCGCCCGGGGGCTTCCGCCGAGCGGTCGTTCTTCCACATGTCGGTGTAGCCGCTCTCCTCGAGAATGGTCTCGGCGAGTTCGGTGTGCGGCGTGGTTTCCAGCGCCTTTTGCCAGCGTTCGAAATTGGCCGCGACCTCGCGCAGCGCGGCGCGCGGTTTCGGCTTCAGCTCGTCGCTTTCCGCCAGTGTACCCGCCGCCTCCAGCATCGGGATGCGCAAGCCGCGCGCCGTGTCGTGGATCTGGCGGATGGTCGCTTCGCCCAAGCCGCGCTTGGGCACATTGACGATGCGCTCGAAGGCGAGGTCGTCGGTGCTGTTGGCGACGACGCGGAAGAAGGCCAGCGCGTCGCGGATTTCCATGCGCTCGTAAAAACGCGGACCGCCGATGACGCGATAGTTAAGGCCGAGCGTGATGAAGCGGTCCTCGAAGGCGCGCATCTGGAAGGACGCGCGGACCAGGATCGCCATGTCGTTCAAATTATGCTTCTGGCGCTGGTAGGCCTCGATGGTCTCGCCGATGGCGCGGGCCTCCTCCTCCGAATCCCAGGCGGCGTGGACGTTGACCTTGCCGTCCTCCGGATCGTTGCGGTCGGTGAACAGCGTCTTGCCGAAACGGCCCTCATTGTAGGCGATGAGATGGGAGGCGGCCCCCAGTATGTGCGCGGTCGAGCGGTAGTTGCGCTCCAGCCGGATGATGGTGGCGCCCGGAAAATCCTTGTCGAAGCGCAGGATGTTGTCGACCTCGGCGCCGCGCCAGCCGTAGATCGACTGGTCGTCATCGCCGACGCAGCAGATATTGACTTTGTTTTCGCTCACGGGCTGTTCCGCGCCTGCCGGCGCGGGCCCTCCGCGGGGGCCTCGCAACGGCTCGGACGCCCGGTCGGACTTGCGGCCTTCGGCCGAAACTGCTGAATCGTCCTCTGGAGTTGCGGGTCTATAGCTAGCCGCTTCCGTTCTATCCGAAACACCGGAAAAACTTGGAACGCGCCCATCCGGAGAACCACTTCGCGCTGGTTGTGGTCCGCTCGGCCTCTGCGCCAGAAGCCGCAGCCACATGTATTGGGCGGTGTTGGTGTCCTGGTACTCGTCGACGAGGATGTATTTGAACCGCCGGTGATAGTCCTTCAGCACATCGGGATTGGCGCGGAGGATGCGGATCGGGTGGCAGAGCAAATCGCCGAAATCGCAGGCGTTCAGCGTCTGCAGCCGCTCCTGATAGGCCTTGTAGAGCTCGCGGCCTTTGCCGTTGGCGAAGCTGCGCGCATCGCCCTCGGCGATATCGGCCGGACCCTGGCCCTTGTTCTTCCAGCCGTCGATCATCTGGGCGAACTGTTTCGCGGGCCAGCGCTTGTCGTCCAGGCCCTCGGCCTGGATCAGCTGCTTGATCAAGCGCACGACGTCGTCGGTGTCGAGGATGGTGAAGTCGGACCTCAGGCCGGCAAGCTCGGCATGGCGGCGCAGCAGCTTCACGCCGATCGAGTGGAAGGTGCCGAGCCACGGCATGCCCTCGACATTGCCTTCGCCGATCAGGATGCCGATGCGCTGTTTCATCTCGCGCGCGGCCTTGTTGGTGAAGGTGACGGCCAGGATCTGCGAGGGGAAGGCCCTGCCGGTGGCAAGGATGTGGGCGATGCGGGTGGTCAGCACACGCGTCTTGCCCGTGCCGGCGCCGGCCAGCACCAGAACCGGGCCTTCGGTGGTCTCCACCGCCAGCCGCTGCTCGGGATTCAAGCCCCTGAGATAGTCGGGCGCATTGTTTTGGCCGCCGCGGGCAGCCATGGCGCGCGCGGCAATGCCCGACGGGGCCGTGGGCCGCGCATTGGGTTCGTCGAAAAAGGGCATGTCTTCGGAAAAGCCGGACATCTCCCCCGAATGTAGTGATTCGGGAGGGAAAGACCAGAACTGTCTACGTTTTGTTCCGGCAAAGTGCCCGATACGGCGGCTTCACCGATATGGGAACCGCCGTTGTGGAACAATCCCAGGCGGAACGAGGTTGCTGCTCGCGGGTCCGCGACCTACGCTTGACAGGCGCCGCCGTCGGGAGAAAGTTGCACGGGCAACACGCAATGCCGGGTTGCCCTAGCCCGCCCCATGCGCGCAACAGTCGAAGGAGTATCATCTTGGCTGTCACCATCACCTCCCTCATTCTCTTCCTCATAGGCCTGGCGCTTGGCGCCGGCGGCATCTGGTTGGCTTCGCTGGGCGGCAGTTGGTACTACATCATCGTCGGTCTCGCCTTCCTGGTCGCCGCCTGGCTGCTCTACCGGCGCCGTTCCACGGCGCTCTGGCTCTACGCGGCGATCGTGCTCGGCACGCTGGCCTGGGCGGTCTGGGAAACCGGCTTCGACTGGTGGGAGCTCGGCCCGCGCGGCGGCATCATCGTGCTGGTGGCGTTGTGGCTGCTGACGCCGTGGGCGCGGCGCGGCCTTGCCGGTCCGGACGGGCGAGCCCCTTTGATCCTTGCCGTGCTGGCATCGCTGGCGGTGGCCGGCTATTCGATGACCACGGACCCGAAGGACATCGGCGGCGCCCTCGACACCGACAAGGTGATCCCCAACGCCAATCTCGGCGGCGATGTGCCTGCGGGCGAATGGCACTATTACGGGCGCACGCAGTTCGGCCAGCGCTATTCGCCGCTCGACCAGATCACGCCGGAAAACGTCGCCAACCTGAAGCCGGCCTGGACCTATCGCACCGGCGACGTCAAAGGCCCCGACGATGTCGGCGAGACCACTTATCAGGTGACACCGCTCAAAGTGGGCGACACGCTCTATATCTGCACGCCGCACAACTTCGCCATCGCCGTCGATGCGGCGACCGGCAAGGAGAAGTGGCGCTACGATCCCAAGGTCAAGCTCGACAAGGACCGCCAGCACCAGACCTGCCGGGGCGTCTCCTATTATGCCGATGCGGCGGGCGCCGCCGGCCAGCCCTGCGCGGCGCGCGTCTACTTGCCGACCTCGGATGCGCGGCTGATCGCGCTCGACGCCGCCAACGGGCAGGTTTGCCCGGCCTTCGCCGAGGGCGGCACGCTCAATCTGTTGACGGGCATGCCGTATCCGAAGTCGGGCTATTACTACTCGACCTCGGCGCCGCTGATTGCCGGCGGCAAGATCATCGTCGGCGGGGCGGTCAATGACAATTATTCGACGCAGGAGCCGTCCGGCGTCATCCGCGCCTATGATGCGAGCAGCGGCAAATTGCTGTGGAACTGGGATTCCGGCAATCCGGACCAGACGACGCCGCTGCCGGCCGGCCAGACCTACACCGCCAACTCGCCCAACATGTGGTCGACGCCGAGCGCCGACGAGAAGCTCGGCCTGCTCTACGTGCCGCTCGGCAACCAGACGCCGGACCAGCTCGGCATGGGCCGCAGTGCCAATGTGGAGAAATTCTCCTCCTCGATCACCGCGCTGGACCTCAACACCGGGCAGTTGAAATGGGTGCGCCAGACCGTGCACCATGACCTCTGGGACATGGACGTGCCGGCGCAGCCGAGCCTGATCGACATCACCAAGGCCGACGGCTCCGTGGTGCCCGCGCTGGTCGGGCCGACCAAGCAGGGGGACCTCTATGTGCTCGACCGGCGCACCGGCGAGCCGGTCATCCCCGTCAAGGAAGTGGCGGCGCCCGGCGGCGCCATCGAGGGCGACCACACATCGCCGGCGCAGCCGGCGTCCGACCTTTCCTTCAACCCGCCGCCGCTGACCGAGCACGATATGTGGGGCATCACCATGTTCGACCAGCTGGCGTGCCGCATCGCGCTTCACAAATTGCGCTATGAAGGCCGCTACACGCCGCCTTCGCTGCAGGGATCGCTGGTTTATTCCGGCAATTTCGGCACGTTCAACTGGGGTGGCGTGGCGGTCGATCCGGTGCGGCAAGTGATGTTCGGGATGCCAACCTATCTTGCCTTCACGTCGCGGCTGGTGCCGCGCGCCGACGTGCCGCCCCCAGGCGACACCAAGGGCAGCGAGCAGGGGCTGAACCGCAATGACGGCGCGCCCTATGCGGTGGTGATGGGACCGTTCCTGTCGCCACTCGGCATTCCGTGCCAGGCGCCGCCCTGGGGCTATGTCGCAGGCGTCGATCTGAGGACTGGCGCGATTGCCTACAAGCACCGCAACGGCACCGTCTACGACATGACGCCGCTGCCGTTGCCGTTTAAGGTCGGGGTGCCCGGCATTGGCGGGCCGATGATCACCGCCGGCGGTGTCGCCTTCCTGGGTGCCGCGGTCGACGACTATCTGCGCGCCTACGAGCTGACGTCAGGCAAGCAGCTCTGGCAGGCGCGGCTGCCGGCCGGAGGGCAATCGACGCCGATGACCTACACCGTCGCGGACGGACGCCAGTTCGTGGTCATCGTCGCCGGCGGCCACGGCTCGGTGGGCACCAAGCCGGGCGATTACGTGATGGCCTACGCGCTGCCGAAATAGGCAGGCGGCATTACCGGGCTCGGCGAGCCGACGATCAGCCGAGCCCCAGATGGCTCTTTAGGCTCGGCACCGAGCCAAGCACTTGGTTGGTCAGATCGGGGCCTGCGGCCGCCTCGGCCTGCTGGACAAGCGTCTCGCCAGCCTTCTGGATCTGCGCCAAGTCGAGGCCGGAGGCCTTGAGCGCGGCGAGGCCGTTGACCAGCGCGCCGGCCTTCTCGCCGAGAACGCCGCCAAGCGCGCCCTGCAGCGACGACAGGAAGCCGCCACCGCCGCCGGCCGGGGCGGCCATGACGTCATATTTCTGCGCCAGCGCATCGGCGCCCGGAATCTTGGCGAAGAAGGAGGAGGCGCTGGTGCCTTCGGCCTCGTGCTCGAGCACCGAGAAAATGGTGCCGACGACCTTTTCGGTCGTGGCCTGGTCGAGACCGGCCTTCTGCGAGACGGTGTTCACGATGTCCTGAACGTCCATGACTTCACCTCAACCTTGGGTTTTCGTGTTCGCGGGCTGGCGCTTGCGGCTGCGGACCGTGACCATGGACTTGCGGCTTGCCGCGACAACAGCCGCGCGCATCGCCAGAACGGCCGCCACTGCTGCCACGAAGGCGGTTGCCAGGATCGGCGAGGGCATGGTCATCGGCATTGTTCCTTTCAGATCGGACCTATAGGACCGTGACCGCCGAGGGCGGCCGGCCAGCCAGTTTCCCCCACTATTGTGGCAGCGCCATCAAGATTTGTCACCGATGACAAAAACGTGATGATCTTCAGCCGACTGACCGGCGGCCGCCAAGGCAGCGAGATGTCACGCTCCGGTGACTGGACGATGAGAGGCTCGCCCCTATCTTGCGACCGGCAAGGACACCGCAGTCGCGACGAGATCGAGGAAGCCCATGGCCGACGTCACCACCAAACCCGTCATCACTCAGGCGATGATCGATGCCTATGACGAATACACGCATCTGACACTGGATCGCCGCCGCTTCATGGAGCAACTGACCAGGCTTGCCGGATCGGGCGCGGCGGCCGCCGCGATCGCGCCGATGCTGGCGGCGAACTCGGCCCAGGCGGCGATCGTCGCCGACAACGATGCCCGCGTGAAGGGTGAGGACATCACCTATCCCGGCAGCGGCGGCGAGATGAAGGGCTATCTGGTCAGGCCCGCGAACCAGGCCGGCAAGCTCGGCACGGTCATCGTCATCCATGAAAACAGGGGGCTCAACCCGCATATCCGCGACGTCGCCCGGCGCGTGGCGCTGGAAGGGTTCGTGGCGCTCGCGCCGGATTTCCTGTCGCCGCTCGGCGGCACGCCCACTGACGAGGACAAGGCGCGCGACATGTTCGGGAAGCTCGACCCGGCGCAGACCGTGGCCAATGGCGTGGCGACGGTCGCCTTCGTCAAGGGCGACAAGGACGGCAACGGCAAGGTCGGCGCCATCGGCTTCTGCTGGGGCGGCGGCGCGGCCAACATGCTGGCCGTCAATGCGCCCGACCTTGCCGCGAGCGTCGCCTATTACGGCATGCAGCCGAAGGCCGCCGACGTCTCGATGATCAAGGCCGCGTTGCTGCTGCACTATGCCGGCCTCGACGAGCGCACCAATGCCGGCATCGATGCGTTCAAGAAGGAACTCGATGCCGCGCATGTCGAATACACGGTCTATGTCTATGAAGGCGCCAACCATGCCTTCAACAACGACACCTCGGCGGCGCGCTACGACAAGAAGGCGGCCGACCTCGCCTGGGGCAGGACGATCGCCTTCCTCAGGCAGAAGCTGGCATGACCATCGCCTTCAGGCCGCCGGCGCCCAGATCGTCTTGAAGGCCGGCGACAGGGTGAAGCCCGCCGGGCGCTCGGATTTCGGCGGCGGGCGCCGCACGCCTTCCTGCAAATAGCGCAGGGCAGAGGTCAGCCCGTTCATCGTGTAGGGCTTGGCGATGACGCCGATCGCACCGGCGAAGTGGTCGGGGATGCGCTTCGGGTTGGCGGTCATGAAAATGACCATCGAGTTCTTTCTGTCGCCAATATATTCGGCGACGTCGATGCCGGTCGGGCCGTCGGTGAGATGGATGTCGACAAAGGCGATATCGGCCTGCGTGGTATCGACCATGTCCTTTGCTTCGGCGAGCGATGTTGCCCAGCCGACGACGCTGTGCCCGGCGTCCTCGACCAGGCTCTCCAACTCCATGGCCAGCAGCGCCTCGTCCTCGACGATCAGGACCTTGAGCGGTTCAATCATGACAGGTTCCCTTTGTGCTGTGGTCCATTGGGCATCGAGATGACAACGCGAGTGCCGGGACCGGCATCGCGCCACTCGATGTCGGCACGCAATTGGCGGGCAAGCGACTTGATCAGCCGCATGCCGAAGGAGGCGTCGCCATTGGCGCCCGCCATGCCGACGCCGTCATCCGAGACCTCGATGTTCAAATGGCCGTCCGGCTGGCTCATCTTGATGCCGATGCTGCCCGATCTCGTGCCGTCGGGCCTTTCCTTGAAGGCATGCTTGAGCGCGTTGGTGACGAGTTCGTTGACCATCAGCGCCACCGGCGTCGCCTTCTCGGCGGGGACGACGACGGGCTCGAGATCGAGTGTCGGGTTGATTTCCGAACGTCCCGAAGCAGTCAGCAGGTCGGAGATGAGATCCTTGGCGAAGTCGGAAACATCGAACTTGCTGACATCCTTGGACTGATAGAGCCGGCGGTGCACGGTGCTGAGCGCCTCTATGCGCTCCAACATCGTGCCAAGCGAGCGCTTGAGGTTCGCGTCGGAGACGGTGCGGCTCTGCATGAGGATAAGCGAGGAGATCATCTGCAGATTGTTCTTCACCCGATGATCGACCTCATGCAGCAGCGTGGTCTGCGCCTCAAGCGCCGCTTCGAGCTCAGCCGTGCGTTCCTTGACGGCCTTTTCGAAACGCTCCTTGTCCGCGGTGATGCGATTTTCCCAGAGCTTCCGGTCGGAAACATCGAGTTGCGAGGCGAAGAAGAACTGCATTTCGCCTTTGTCGTTGGAGACGGGGCTTATGTAGAGCGCGTTCCAGAAGGTCGACCCGTCCTTGCGGTAATTCAGGATATCGACACTGATGTCGGTTTCATCGGCGATCGCGGCGCGTATCTGAGCGATCGCTTCCTTGTCGCTCTCCGGCCCCTGCAGGAAGCGGCAGTTCCTGCCGAGAACCTCGTCGCGCTCATAACCCGTCAGGCGCAGGAAGGCGTCGTTTGCAAAGACGATCGGATTGTCCTGCCGGCGCGGATCGGTAATGATCATCGACATGCGCGTGGCGCGGATGGCCGCCGCGAAGGGGTCGCCCTTGCCGTGCTCGACATGAAGGTCGTCGGTCATATGCCATGCGTCCGCCGGCTCCCTGGTCCGTTTCCGTTCCATAGCGTCGCTCCAAGCCATTTTCGCGGGAGACAACGGCTCAAAGTAGAATTTGGTTTCAATCTCGGCTGGCCTGTCGCAGTTCGTCGCAGGCGGGAACCGATGGAGGCTTTCCGCAACCGACCGCGAGGAAGGGGTTTCCCGGCTAGCCAGCCGAGGCCGGCCTGTGAAGCGCAACGCCGGCCACGACCAGCGCGATGCCGAGGCAATCGGACGGACCGGGTACCTGGCGCAGCACGACGACGCCGATCAGCGTTGCGGTGACCGGCAGCAGCGACAGCATCAGCGCGAAACTCGCGCGCGGGAACCGCGCCATGGCGAGCTGGTCGCATACGTATGGAATGACCGACGAGCAGATGCCGACGCCGATGGCGGCGACGAGCAGCGGCGGCGACAAAAAGGCGGGCAGGGCGTCGGTGAAGCCAACGGGCAGCACGACGACGAAAGCAACCGCCATGGCCGCACCCAGGCCGGCGATGCCGTCGCCGGCGCCCGCGCGGGCGACACGGTGGCCAAGCACGATGTAGCCGACAAAGAGCGCGCCGTTGAGGAACGCCCAGACCAGCCCGACCGGGTCGCTTGACCATTTGACGTCGATCAGCAGCAAGGTGCCGGTCACGGCGACGGCAAGAGCGGCCAGATTGCGGGCGCTTCCGAGGCCGGCGAGCGCAACGCCGATGGTGCCGACGAATTCGATCGCCGCAACCAGCGAGATCGGCAGGCGGTCGAGCGCCAGGTAGAACGAACAGTTCATCACCGCCAGGCAAGCGCCGAAGGCAACGAGCAGGAGCCGCGTCGGGAGATCGGCGCTGGCGAAGGTTCGCCATGGGCGGGTCAATGGCGCGAAGACCAGCGCCGCGGTGGCTATGCGCAGCCAGGCCATGCCGAGCACGCCGACTTGCGCAAAAAGCAGCACGGCGAAGGCCGGGCCGAGATAGTGGAAGACAGCGCTGACGGCGAACCAGATATGAGGCGGCAATCTTGTCGCAAGCCCGGCGAGCGCGGGGCCGGCAAAGGCCGGGGTGGCAGCGGCAGGGCTGGAATGCGGGGCTTGCCTGTGGTCCTCCATGGGATCAGTATCGTAGCCGATCTTTCTTTTTCATATGGATGATGACCAGCTTGCCCCATCGTTCTTTTCACGTAAGCAAGGAATTTTCCATGAAACGCGTTCGAAACGAAAATACCGATCTCGACGCGGCCGACATGAAGATCCTGCGCCTGCTGGAAGAGGACGCGCGCATCAGCACCGCGGAGCTGGCCCGTTCCGTCGGCCTGTCTGCGCCGAGCGTGGCGGAGCGCATCAAGCGGCTGCAGGAGAACGGCGTGATTGAGGCCTATTGCGTCAGGATCAACCCGGCGGCGCTTGGCCTGAAACTGTCGGCGTGGCTGCGCATCCGGCCGGTGCCTGGGCAATTGTCAGTCGTGGCCGAGATCATCCGTGAGTTGCCGGAGATCGCACAATGCGACCGGGTGACCGGAGAGGACTGTTTCATCGCGCTGGCGCATGTCGGCTCGGTCGCCGAACTCGAACGGGTGATCGACCGCATCATCCCCTATGCGATGACCAACACGGCGATCATCCAGTCGTCGCCGGTGATCGCGCGCTCACCGCTGGCGGCGATCAGGCAACGGCGCTAAGCGTGGCCGCGCTTCAGGCGGGCGCGCTTCAGGATGCTGCGCCAGCGGATCATGTCGAACGGGATCGGTTCGTTGTTGTTGGCGATGTGAAAGATCTCGTTGTCGACATTCTTGAGCGAACGCCAGAAATCATAGTCCGATATGCGCGGATCTGCCGCCAGCCTGTCCACCTCGACCTTGATGTCGGTTTTCATGCACGTTCCTCGAACCGGCTTCGCCGCGCCGCCCGCTAAAACAACCCTGTGCGGACGTTTTCGACCGCTCCGCTGAGTCGTTCAACGGCTCAGATGGCTTGTTCCCGTTAAATCCTCGGTAAGGTTAATGCGGGTGCGAGGTGGCTTCAAGCACGCGTGCCAGCCGGTTTGAGGAACCCGGCGATTTTGGATCGCGGGTGTGGCTTTGAGGCCAGACCCGGTCGCCTGGGCTTCGCCCTATTTGCGCTTGATGCCGATCGAACGGCCGGCGCGCTCGGGCATCAGGAGCACGGAGTGGGCGGCGCGCATGGCTTCGATCCTGGCCAGTACATCGGCCGGGAAAGGCGCCACCTTCGGCCCCGACATGTCGACATGCAGCGACAAGGTCTCGGACGTGGCGGCGAGCCAGCCGTCGACATGGCGGATTTCCTGATAGGCTCGCAGCCGCTTCTCGTCATGGTCGATGAGCTGGAAGGAGACCGCGACCTTGTGGTCGAGATGCAGCTCCCTGACGTAGCAGACATGGACTTCGGCGGTGTAGATGGTGAGCCGCCGCTCTTTCACATAGTCCAGACCCATGCCCATCGCCTCGAAGGCCTCGTCCGAGCAGCGGTCGAACAGCACGTTGTAATAGGCCATGTTGAGATGGCCGTTATAGTCGATCCAGTCCTTCTCGATGCCCATGGGCCTGGAGACGAAGGGGGCGGGAATGGACATCGAAACTTCCTTGTTCTGGTGCTGGACAGAGTAGCCGGTGAGTGTCTTTACATTCTGACGCAATTTCGGATGGAAAACCGCTTCACACTTTTCCTGAAAATTGCTTTAGGCATCCATACTCGCATAACAAGCGTGGACGCTGGTCCATTCGCGGAGGAATTCATGGCTCTGAGCGACCTCAATCCGGTCGAACGCAACGAGGAAGGCATCGCGGCGGTGCTCGGCATCCTCAAGCAGCGGCTGGGCGAGCGCTTCCAGACCGGACAGGCCATCCGCTCGCAGCACGCGCATACGACCACCTATATTCCGACGCAGGCGCCCGACGGCGTCGCTTTCCCCGAGACGACGGCCGAGGTGCAGGAAATCGTGCGTGCCTGTGCCGCGCATCGCGTGCCGGTGATCGCGTTCGGTGTCGGCTCGTCGCTCGAAGGCCACACCAACGCGCCGGGTGGAGGCATTTCGCTCGATACGTCGCGGATGAACCGCATTCTTTCGGTCAATCCGCAGGATCTCGACTGCACGGTGGAGCCGGGCGTCACGCGCGAGGACCTGAACCGGCATCTGCGCGACACCGGCCTGTTCTTTCCGATCGATCCGGGCGCCAATGCCTCGCTCGGCGGCATGGCGGCGACGCGGGCGTCGGGCACCAACGCGGTCCGCTACGGGACGATGCGCGAGAACGTGCTGTCGCTGACCGCCGTCATGGCCGACGGCGAGATGGTGACGACCGGCAAGCGGGCGAAAAAGAGCTCGGCCGGTTATGATTTGACCCGGCTGCTGGTCGGCTCCGAGGGCACGCTGGGCATCATCACCGCGCTGACCCTAAAGCTGCAAGGCATTCCGCAGGCGATCTCGGGCGGCGTCTGCCCGTTCCCGAGCGTCGAAGCTGCCTGCAACGCCGTCATCGCGACGATCCAGATGGGCATTCCGGTGGCGCGCATCGAACTGGTCAACGCGCTGCAGATGCGGGCGATGAAGACCTATTCCAAGCTCGATTATCCCGAGAGCCCGTGCCTGTTCGTCGAGTTTCATGGCAGCGACGCCGGCGTTGCCGAACAGGCCGAGACCTTCGGGGCGATCGCGGAAGACAATGGCGGCGGGCCGTTCCTGTGGACCAGCGTTGCCGAGGAACGCACCAAATTGTGGAAGGCCAGGCACGACGCCTACTGGGCGTCGCTGACCTTGCGCCCGGGCGCCAAGGGCCTGTCGACCGATGTCTGTGTACCGATCTCGCGCTTTGCCGAATGCGTCATGGAAACCGAGGCCGACATTGCCGAGATGGGACTTATCGCGCCCATCGTCGGCCATGCCGGAGACGGCAATTTCCACGTGCTGGTGCTGATGGATGTCAACGATCCCAAGGAAATCGCGCTGTCGGAAAAATTCGTGGCACGGCTCAACATGCGGGCGATCGCCATGGAGGGTACCTGCACCGGCGAGCACGGCATCGGGCAAGGCAAGATAGGGTTCCTGCGCCACGAACTCGGCCATGGCGTCGACATCATGCGCACGATCAAGCAGGCGCTCGATCCGCAAAACATCATGAATCCGGGCAAGATCCTGCCTGACGCGGGCTAAGGGCATCGCGAACAGCGCGTCTTGACCGCGCCGCCATTCGGGCGAGGCGGTGCTGGCCATGGCGATGCGGCGGCTGAACGGCGAAGCCGAACGGCGCCGCCAACTGGCGGCCCGCATTTCGCTGGTCGACAATGCGCGCAAAGCGCTGGCCTTGAAGCAGAAAGCTCCGGACGGTCCCACGCACAATTCGCGCACCGCCCACAAGGGCATGCGGGCCGTGGCCAGCCAGAAGGTTCCAAACCTTGTTCGGCCGGCCGAACTCGGCCGCCAGCGCAAGGCGGCCAAGGTGGCGCAGGCGAAACGCGACGCACGCTAAGGGAGCGGTTAGGGCCCGCCAACCGCCGCTCTATCCTGCAGTGGGAAGCTGCTCCCGGGCGTCCTGCACAAGCGTCTGCAGCATGGGGCGGGTCGGGGCGAAGAAGGTCGTGCCGGTGTGCGGCGTGGAGACATCGAGCAGCCGGTCGTATGCACCCGGCGGGTCGCCGACATACATGCGCTGCAGCATTTTCTCGGTGACCCAAAGATATCTGCTGTAGCCGATGAAGTAGGTGCCGAATTCGTTCTGCCCGGGCCTGCCGAACGGCATGTTGTCGCGCAATATGTCGTGTTCGTTGCCGTCGGCATCGACCACGGTGGCAAGCGCCTTGTGCGATTTGCGCAGCGCGTCGTCATCGTCGATTTCGATGTTGTCGATCTTGGTGCGGCCGATGATCGCCTCCTGCTCGGGCGTGGGAATGCGAGCCCAGGCCTGCATGTCGTGCAGATATTTCTGGACCACGACATAGCTGCCGCCGGCGAAATCGGCATCCTCGTCACCGACCAGCGCCGAGGCGGGCAAATCGAGGCCGGCCGGGTTGGCGGTGCCGTCGACGAAGCCGAGCAGGTCGCGGGCGTCGAAATAGCGAAAGCCCATCACTTCATCGACGACGCTGACGCCGGGACCAAGCCTGTCGAGCAGGATACGCTCGAATTCGAAGCACATGTCGGGCCGCTCGGCGCGGATGTGAAAGAGCAGGTCGCCCGGTGTCGTTGGCGCCGAATGGACCGCGCCCTTGATCGGCGCGAACGGCTTCAGTTCCAGCGGCCGCCGGCCGGGGCTGAGCCGGTCCCAGAGATCGCGGCCGATGCCGGCGATGCAGGACAGGCGCCCGCCGAGATCGCGGAATCCGACAGTCTTGACCAGATCGTCGAGTTCGCCGAGCACGGAACAAACCCTGGCCAGAGCCGGCTGATCGCCGGCGACGGTGCCGACAAGGAAAATCGCCGACTGCGATAGCGGGGCATCGACACTCTGCGCATCGATCGGCACGCGATCCCAGTTCTTGCCCGACATCCGAGAATCTCCGCTTTTCCCGGATTTGTTTCAGATCGTCCGACATGACGCAACGGGACGAATTGCCTCTTTATCGACACGCGGATGCGGGTAGAGTGCGGCGGAATTGCAATCAACCTGTTCGGAGCTGATGCTCGCACGCCTGTTCGTGATCTTCGGTGGCCTGTTCGTGCTGGTGCTGCTTGCGGCGCTGGTGGTGCCGCATTTTATCGACTGGACCGGCTACCGCGCCGAGTTCGAGCGCGAGGCAAGCGCCATCCTCGGCCGCAAGGTAACCGTGCAGGGCGACGCCACGGCAAGGCTGCTGCCGTTTCCCTCGGTAACCTTTTCCAACGTCGCCGTCGCCGGTGGCCCCGACGGCCAGCCCGCCATGGCCGTCGAGACGTTTTCGATGGACGCGGAACTGGCACCCTTCCTGCGCGGCGAGGTGCTGATCTTCGACATGCGGCTGGTGCGGCCAAAGGCGACCATCGACATCGCCGCCGACGGAGCCGTCGATTGGGCCATGCGCCCGTCCTCGCCCTTCGACCCCGGCCAGGTCTCGATCGAGAAACTGACTGTGACGGAGGGGCAGATTGAACTGCGCCATGCCGCCGGCGGCCGCAGCCATATCTTTTCGGAGATCAACTCGACCATTTCGGCCAAGTCGCTGGCCGGTCCATGGCGCATGGACGGCACGTTGCGGCTGGACGGGTTGCGAACCACGGTCGCGGCATCGACCGGCAAGGCCGAACCCTCCGGGCAGATGCGGTTGCGGGTGAAGGCGGATCCCGACGCCTATCCGCTGGTCATCGAGACCGACGGCAATGCCGGCATCGTCAACGGTGCCGCCGTCTATTCCGGCCAGTTCAAGATTTCGGGCGCGGACAAGGATAGCGCGGGCAAGAATTCAGCCGAGTTGCGCGGCACGGACGGCGAGACGGTGAAAGTCAGCACCGGCAAGTCCGATCCGGGCTTCCGGCTTAACGGCAAGTTCTCGCTCGATCACCAGAAGCTTGGCGTCGACGAATTCCGTTTCGAGACCGGTCCGCTCGACAATCCCTACACCGCCGATGGCAAGGCCTCGGTCGATCTCGGCCAGAAACCGAGTTTCGCCATCGAGGCGAATGGCGCGCAGGTTCAGTTCGACGAGGCGGTGGGTGCCCAGGCGGGTACGGGCCTGACGCTGGATCAGCGCATCGCCGGGTTGGAGCAGGCGCTGCTCGATCTGCCGAAGCCGACCATTCCCGGCACGGTCGAGGTCAAGTTGCCGGCGGTGGTGGCTGGCGACACGACGGTGCGCGATGTTCATCTTTCGGCCGAGCCGGTCGGTGACGGCTGGTTGGTGAAATCGTTGGCCGCGACCTTGCCCGGCCGCACCAAGCTGGAAGCCGATGGCAAGGTCATGCTCAACGTACAGGGCCATTTCGGCTTTACCGGCTCGTTGCTGCTGGCCGTGGCGCAGCCCTCGGGTTTTGCCGCCTGGCTGTCGAAGGATGTCGACGAGGCGATCCGCCGTCTGCCTGCCGCCGGTTTCAAGGCCAAGGTCGATCTCTCGGAAAATCATCAATCCTTCAGCGATCTCGAACTGATCCTCGGCAAGGCGAAGTTTTCCGGCCGCATCGATTCCAGCCAGCCCGAAGACGCAAAGCCATCGGTGCTGATGCGGCTCGAGGGCGGCGATCTCGATGTCGATGGGCTGGCGGCCTTCGCCTCGATCTTCGTCAGTGACAAGGGTGCCAACCGTTTTGCCGACAGCGACCTCGATTTCCAGATCAAGGCCGGCCCTGTCAGCGCCGGCGGCTTGACCGCCGACACGGTCGATACCGCGCTCAGGCTGCGCGACGGGCTGCTCGAAATCGACCGGCTGTCTGTCGGCGGACTGGCCGGTTCTTCGATCAGCGCCACCGGCCGCATCAAGGATTTTCCTGCGAGCCCGACCGGCAAGCTCGACGCCTCGGTGGTGGCAGTCGACCTCAAACCGCTGATCGATGTCGCAGCACGGCACTATCCGGACAATGCCGTGCTGAAGGGGCTCGCAGACCGCGCCGCGGCCTATCCCGACTTGTTCCAGGACGCGCGCGTCGACCTCGTGGCCAGTGCCGCCGACAATGGCGACGGCACCACGGGCCTGGCGGTGAGCGGGCAAGGCAAGGCCGGCGGCTCGTCCTTTTCGGCGTCGCTGTCGGGAAAGGGCGCGGTGGACAGGCTTGCCGACGCGCCAGTGACACTGACTTTCAACGCCAGGAACCCGGACGCAACCGCCTTGCTCGCGCTCTACGGCCTGCCGGCGCTGCCGCTCGGCATGCTGGGTGAAGCAAGCACCGACATCCAGGCCAAGGGTACGCTTTCCGGCGGCCTGGCGACGAGCTTCAGCCTTGCCGGCAATGACTTCAAGGCCGGCTTCGAGGGGGTGGTCGCCGACACGCCGCAAGGCCCGACGGCCAAGGGCAAGATCAACCTCGACGCCTCCGACATCGAGCCGTGGCTGATGACGACGGGCATCGGCCTGCCCGGCATGGGCGCCGGCATGTCGACATCGCTGGCCGCGCAGGCCGATTACGGCAATGGCCTGCTGGTGCTCTCCGGGCTCAGCGGCGCCATCAACGAGGCGGCTGTGTCCGGCGACATCAACCTCGATGTCAAGCAGGGGGTCGACGGCAAGGACGGCGTGCCGCATCTGGCTGGGGCGCTGGCGCTCGACGAACTCGACCTCGATCCGATGGCGGTGGCGCTGTTTGGCGATTCCGCTTTTCTCGTGGACAAGAACGGGTCCGACAAGAGTGACAATGCCGACAAGAATAACAGGGCCGACAAGAATGACAGGGCCGACAAGAATGATAGGGCCGACAAGAATGACAAATCCGGCGCGTGGCCGTCGGCGCCGTTCAGCCAGAAGTCCAGCCTGCCGTTCACGGCCGATCTCGACCTGACCACGGCTTCGCTGACCGTCGGCCCGCTCGCCACCGCCTATGACGCGGCCCTCTCGCTCAAGCTCGACCCGGAAGGCATTCGGGTCACCGATCTCAAGGCCAAATTCCTCGGCGGGGCGCTCTCCGGCCTGTTCGAGCTGAAGAACAATGACGGCACGGGGCTTTTCACCGGTCAGATGAAATTGGCGGGTGCCGATCTGGCTGATGTCTTGCCGGATGCGGGCATCGGCGGCAGCGGCGATTTCTCGACGACGCTGTCGACCAGCGGCAAATCCGTCGACGCGATGATTGCCGCTCTATCGGGATCCGGCACGGCGACGCTGAAGGGCTTGCGGATCGCCGGCGTCAATCCTGACGCGTTCGGCGCATTCCTGGCCAAGGCGGATGCGATCGGACGCGATATCGACGCCGCCAAGACGGCTGGCTTCGCGCCTGACATCGCCGCCGACGGCAGCTTCGCCGCCGGGAATGCCGAGGTCGCCTTCACGATTGCCGGCGGCACGCTCAGGGCGCCGCCGATCAGTCTTGAAAACCCGGCGGCGACCTTGTCGGCCGACATCACGGCGGACCTCAACGCCAGCACGGTTTCCACCAAGGGCGCGATCACCTATCGGCCTGGCGACGAAGCGCTGGTCGGCTCCGAGCCGGCCGTGAATTTCACCGCCGAGGGGCGGTTCGGCGCCGTGAAACGGCAGTTCGACAGCGAGCCGCTGGCGCAATTCCTGACCCAGCGTGCGCTGGAAAAAGAACAGCAGCGCGTCGAGGCGATGCAGGCCGCGCTGCTGGAGAAACAGCGGCTGCGACGCGAAGTGCGCTATTACGCGGCCCTTCAGGATGCCCGCGACAAGGCCGCCGAGGAGCTGCGCCAACAAGAGGAAGCGGCGCGCCTGAAAGCCGAGGCCGACGCCAAGGCGAAAGCGGAGGCCGACGCTCAGGCCAAGGCCGAAGCGGATGCCAAGGCAAAGGCCGACGCGGAAGCAAAAGCCAAGGCGGATGCCGAGGCCAAGGCGGCGGCGGAACAGCAGGCAGCGGACGAGGCGGCCAAGGCGCAGGCCGAGCAGGAGCGCCAGAAGGCGGAGGAGGCGATGCGCATTGCCTCCCAGGAAAAAGCCAGGCTCGAAGCCGAGCGCAAGGCGGCGCAACAGGCACCCAAGGCCGAGCAGGTGCCCGCCAACGACAATCCGCCTCCAGCCAAGCCGAAAGCCAATCCATTCACGGTCGACAATCTGTTGAAGTCACTGCAGTAGGCAGCAGGGCTAGGCTTTCCGGTTGGTCACCCGCCGGGCAATCGTCTCAAGAACGAACGTTTCGGCGCCGTCGGCGACGTATCTGGCGTGGCGGAAATCGCGGATGGCGGCAAGCTTGCCGCCCTGCCAACCCAGCAGGATGAAGTATGCCGGCGCTGCCGTCGGGTCGTTGGGATCGCGCACGAGGATTGCCGGACGGTCCTCGACGAAACCGGACTGGAAATGCCAGTCCCGCACCCGGGAATAATTGCCGAAATAGGTGGCCACCTCCTTGCGGCCGTTGAGCCTTGCCCTGGCCACCAGTTCCAGCCGCACTTCGTCGGCCAGCATGTCTCGCACGGCGTCGAAGTCGCGGGCGTTGAAGCGATCGACATAGGCGTCGAGCAACAGGCGCTCCGACGCACTCAGCCTGGGAACAGGACGATCGTCCTGTTCGTCGGCGAGCTCACGCAGCCGGCCACGGCCACGATGCAGCGCTGCCTTGATCGCGGGGATGCTGGTGTCGAGCATGGTGCTGATTTCCCGCAGCGAATAGCCCAGCACATCCATCATGATGACGCTGCTTCGCTGCGCGACGGGAAGGCGCATGAAACTGTGCAATCCGGCTGCCGCGGCCTGCCGGTCGGCGATGGAATTTGCTGGGTCGGCGATCATGTCCGGCTCCTCCTCGGAGAAAGTCTTCTCACGGGCGCGGCGGCGCAAAAAGTCGAGCGCCGCATTGTGCGCGATGCGAAACAGCCAGCCTTCGGGATTGGCGATCGGGACGGCGCTGGCCAAGGCCTCGAATGCCTTGGCCAGCGCCTCCTGCACGACGTCCTCGCCATCGACGACCGAGCCTGTCATCCGGGCGCAGTAGCGATGCAGTTTGGGGCGCAATTCGCCGAACAAGCGGTCGAAAGGCTCTAGGATCTCGCCTGGATTGTTCATGCACCGGCCGTTCTTGACATGGTTCTATTCAGGCTACTCGTCCAGCATCCGATAATGGCCCACCACTGTCATCACGTCACGATGCGGAGGGTCGACGCAGCGATCCCTGATGCCACTCTGAAAAGCCTGGAAGGCGGCAAGCCCTGTGATGAGGTCGGCATGCCCGTCGGTTTCGGTCTCGACGAGATGGACGAAAGTGCCATTGCCGGAGCGCCAGGTCATGTAGCGAACGCCTTCCGGCGATTTGCCGCGCAGTTCCTCGAACACTGCCTTGACCAGGCGCTCGTTCTCGTCGGCCCGGTCCGGCTTCGTCTTGTAGCGTATCAAATGGCGTTTCATCGCATCGGCTCCCTTGGCTGTCGCGTGTCCAAGACGCCGCGGCCAGGCCAAAGGATTCGAATTCCGGAAAAATAGTTCGGTATCGGCCCGCACGGATGCTGGACGTCAGTCCTGGTTCCGGTCAAGCAGGCGCCGCAGCATGGGTTCGATGCGCGAGAGCTCGTCGAGATGCGCGGCCGACAGTTCGGCCAGGCAATCGTCGGCGCGTTCGGTCAGCCGCAGCAGGACGCGGCGGTGGTCGTCCTTGTCCTGGTCGCGTGCGACCAGTCCTGCCTCGCCGAGACGGTTGACCAGTTCGACGGCGCTGTGGTGACGGATGCGCAGGCGTTCCGCCAGGTCGCCGACCGTCACCGGCCCGCCGCCGGGATATCCTTTGATCGCCAGCAGCGCCTGGTGCTGGCGCGGGGTCAGGCCGGCGTCCTCGGCCTGCACCTGGCTGAATTCGAGGAAGCGGCGGATGAGGTAGCGGAACTCGGACAGCCGCTGGTAGTCGGATTGCCTGATGGCGGGGCGTGGTGTCTTGGGCTGCGTCATGTCGGAGATGTCTTCGTTTTCCGGTGAAAGCTCAAACGAAATTTCGAGCGAAAGCCGCTTGAACAGATATATCGTGTTACGATATATACCCCGCCGACAACCGGCTGGCCACTTCGACCGTGCCGCAGAACCCAGATACGGCCGCCGCCAGGAAGCAAAGCCACCATGAAGACCCATAACTCCAATCCCGATCACCTCCGGGATTTCACCACGGATGCCCGAGTGTTGCTCGTCGCCGCGATAGCGGTGGTGGTGGCGACCGCCGGGCTGTTTGCCGGCATCGCGCTTCTGAAGCTGATCCGGCTCGCCACCAACATCGCCTATTTCGGCCAGTTCTCGCTTGCCGAGCTGAAGCTGCAGGATACGCCGCTCGGGCTTGCCGCCGTCATCGTTCCGGTCATCGGCGCGCTGATCATCGGCCTGATGGCGCGCTACGGCAGCGAGAAGATCCGCGGCCACGGCATTCCCGAGGCCATCGAGGCGATCCTGCTTGGGCGCTCCAAGCTCGACGCCAAGGTGGCGATCCTGAAGCCGCTGTCGTCGGCGATCTCGATCGGCTCGGGCGGGCCGTTCGGCGCCGAGGGTCCGATCATCATGACCGGCGGCGCCATCGGCTCGTTGATCGCGCAGATGCTGCCGGTCTCGGACAACGAGCGCAAGACATTGCTGGTGGCGGGAGCGGCGGCCGGCATGACCACCGTGTTCGGCACGCCGATCGCAGCCATCATGCTGGCGGTCGAATTGCTGCTGTTCGAATGGACGCCACGCAGCTTCATCCCCGTCGCGGTGGCGGCCATCGTGGCCGAGGTGGAGCGCACCATGCTGCACATGCCGGGGCCGATCTTTCCGTTGGCGGGCAACATGGCTATCTCCTTCGTCGGCCTTGGCGGCTGGGTGCTGGTCGGCATCTGCGCCGGCCTGTTGTCCGGGCTGCTGACGCAGATGGTCTATGCCTGCGAGGACGGCTTCCAGAAGCTGCCGATCCACTGGATGTGGTGGCCGATGCTCGGCGGCCTGGTGGTCGGCATAGGCGGCTTGATCGACCCACGGGCGCTCGGCGTCGGCTATGACAACATCGCCGACATGCTGGGCGGCCGCACGATCGCCACCGCGGCGCTGCTGCTGCTGGTGGTCAAGGCCATCATTTGGTCGGTTGCGCTCGGCTCGGGGACTTCGGGCGGCGTGCTGGCGCCGCTGTTGATCATGGGGGGCGCGATGGGGGCGGTGCTTGCCGGCATCCTGCCGGCGGCGGACCCGGGCTTCTGGGCACTGCTGGCCATGGCCGCCACCATGGGCGGCACGATGCGCGCGCCGCTGACAGCCACGTTCTTCGCGGTCGAGCTTACCGGCAACACGCATGTGCTGGTGCCGCTGATCGCGGCTTGTGCCGCGGCGCACGCGGTCACCGTGCTGCTGATGAAGCGTTCGATCCTGACCGAGAAGATCGCCAGGCGGGGGCACCATCTGGTTCGCGAATATCGCGTCGACCCCTTCGCGCTGACCAGGGTGCGCGAGGTGATGACGGCGCAGGTCGAGAGCGTGCCGGCAACGATGACGCTGCATGGTGCGGCCGCCTTCCTGACCGCGCCGGAAACCCGGCATCCGAGTTTTCCCGTGGTCGATGAAAACAGGCAGGTGCTTGGCCTCATCGATCCGCCGGCGATCCTGCGCTGGCGCCGTGCCGGCAAGCACCGGACGACGACACTCGGCGAGCTGCTGGCTGGAAGCAAGGTGACGCTGGCCCATCCCGACGAATATCTGGAAGGCTTGTCGGACAAATTGCTGACCGCCAATGTCTCGCATCTGCCGGTCGTGGCGCGTGAGGATGGAAGGTTGGTCGGCTATGTCGGCTGGAAGGATCTGATGCGCGTGCGCTCGCGCAAGCAGGCCGAGGAACGTGAGCGCTCCACCTTGCTCGGCTTCGGACGCGGGAAAAAGGCGGACCCGGTCGAGCGTGCGTAAGTTCAGGCGCTCGTCGCGCGCTTCGCCCACTCCAGGACATGCAGCCTGAGCGCCGAGGACAGGTTGGTGTCACGGGGCCGGGTCTCGTCGATTTCGGCGACAAGGGCGGCGAGCGTCAGCTTCCTGGTCGCCGCGATGGCGACGAGATCGTCATAGAAGGGCTTTTCGAGGGAATAGCTAGTGCGATGGCCGCGAATGGTCACCGAGCGTTTTTCGACGGCGCTCATTGATCGTCAGGCAGGGTGGGCTTTTCGCGATGATGGCCCGCGACAAATCTTTCGCTCTTGTCGGCGATCAGGCGGTCGCGTTCCTTTTCGGCCTTGGTGCGACCGTGCAAGGCGCGATTCTGGCTGGCCGTTTGTGCCTTGTCGTCCCGCGCCTTCCGCTTGCGAGCCTGGCGGAGATTGACGATGTCGGCCACGGACCGCGAGCCTACTTCTTGCGGAAGGCGTCGAGCGAGACCACTTCGGCGCCCTTGGCGCCGGCATCCGCGGCGGTTGCCTTCTTCTCCGCTTCGGCGGCGGCCTTCTTCTCGGCCTTCGGCTTCTTCTCGGAGACGATGGTCAGCGGCTCGGGCACCGGTGCTGCCGGTTCCTCGTCGGGCTGCGCATCGGTCTTGACGTCGAATTCGAGCTCGAAATTGACCGACGGGTCGTAGAAGCCGCGCACGGCCGAGAACGGGATTTCCAGTTTCTCCGGCACGTCGGAGAAGGAGAGACCGACCTCGAAACCGGTGTCGGTCACCTTCAGGTCCCAATACTGGAACTGGATGACGATGGTCATCTGCTCGGGATAGCGCTCGCGCAGCCGCGATGAGACGCGCACGCCCGGCGCGCCGGTCAGGAAGGTGATGAAGAAATGATGGTTGCCGGGGAGGCCGGTGCGCGCGACCTCTGCCAGGACCTTGCGCATGACGCCGCGCAACGCCTCCTGGGCCAGAATGTCGTAGCGGATGTGGTCGTCGGCCATGAGGTGGTCGGGTTCCGTTGAATCGTCCGCATAGCTGTAATCAAGCTTGGGCGCGGCGTAAACCTGATATAGACCGCCGCCGCGCCGAAGCCAGGACTATTGCAAACGATTTGATCGGCAAGGCGGTTTGGCGGCAACGCCAAATGTTATGCGTTAGCCAGCGCAGCGTGTCTTTTGACGCTGGTCGGGGAAGGGCGCTTGCCGAAAGCGCGCAGGAAGGTGCGCACGCCGTTTGTCGCCGATTGCACCACCTCGTCCTCGCCCGGCGTGCCGCCAAGCATGAAGGTGGTCTGCAATTCGGCATTGACGAGGCCGAGGAACTGGCGCGCGGCGACGTCGGGATCGTCGATCGCGAGATAGCCGCCATAGGCGAGGCGGGCGAAGCGGGCGGCGATCGCCGGCCATGTCCTGCCGGGTCCCTGTTCGCGCCATTCGGCAAAGAGCTCGGGATAGCGCTCGCCCTCGGTCTGGATCAGCTTGCGCAGGAATTTTCCGTCGCGGTTGCAGATGCAGTTCTGATTCAGGCGCACGGCAAAACCGATCAGGTCGGCCTCGAGATCCCCAGGCTGATCGGGAAAGGTGGCGATGGTGGCGAAAATGCCGGCGTTGCAGCGCTCGGTCAGGTCGCGCACGACCGCGATGAACAGCTTTTCCTTGTCGCCATGGTGATTGTAGACCGTCTGGCGCGACACGCCGGCCTCAACCGCGATCAAGTCTATATTGGCGCCGGCGAAACCTTCGCGGCAGAACACGCCGGCAGCGGCGTCGACGATCGACAGGCGCTTGGCCTCGTGGCCGCGTGGCGGGAAAGTGTCAGGAGAAACGCCCGGTCTCATGAAAATCTATATAGAGGTGATTGACGATTTAGACAAGACTGTCTAAATTTGTGGACACGATATAGCGGGATTTCGCTCCGGAGACGAATAAATTTGCTCCAAGAGTAGGAAACCCACGGGATGGAACGTCCTAGGGTCAGACGTCGCCTGGCGGCGGCAACCAGATTCGAAAGAAGCCAATATCATGAGCCCCAAATTCCTCCGCATCGCGGTCGTGCTCGGCCTGCTGTCCGCCATCGGCCCGTTCGCCATCGACATGTATCTGCCCGCTTTGCCGTCGATCGGCACCGATCTGCATGCCGGCACCGCCGCCGTGCAGATGAGCCTTTTGATCTTCTTCCTGTCGATGGGCTTCGGCCAGATCGTCGTCGGGCCGATCTCAGACATGGTAGGCCGCAAGCTGCCGCTCTATGGCGGCCTGGCGCTGTTCATGGCCGGCGGCATCGGCTCGGCAATGGCGCCGACCATCGAGTGGCTGATCGCCTTCCGCTTCCTGCAGGGGCTTGGCGCCAGTGCCGGAATGGCCATTCCGCGCGCCATCGTGCGCGACCTGCACACCGGCAATGAGGCCGCCAAGCTGATGTCGCTGCTGATGCTGGTGTTTTCGGTGTCGCCGATCCTGGCGCCGCTGACCGGCAGCCAGATCATTGAGAATTTCGGCTGGCGCGCCGTGTTCTGGACCGTGACCGGCGCGGCGGTGCTTGCCACCATCCTGCTCGCGACCTCGCTCAAGGAGACACGGCCGGCGGAAGAACGCGTCGGGTCCTCCTTCGGTACCGCCCTTGCCGGCTACCGCTTCCTGATGGGCGACCGTAATTTCCTCGGCCTGGTGGCGATCGCCGGCTTCGGCATTGCGAGCTTCTTCGTCTATCTGTCGAGTTCGTCCTTCATCCTGATCGACCATTACGGGCTGTCGCCTTCGGTCTACAGCGTCTTCTTCTCGATCAACGCGGTTGCCTTCATCGGCATGTCGCAGTTGACGGGCCTGCTTTCCGAACGGTTCGGACTGAAGCGCGTGGTGTGGGTGGCGGTGACCGGCTACGCGACGACGATGGTTGTGCTGTTCGCGATCATGGTGACGGGCGTCGATCGGCTTGACGTGATGGCGGCCCTGCTGTTCGTCGGCTACGGCTTCCTCGGCTTGGTCATCCCGACCACATCGGTGCTGGCCATGGAAGAGCATGGCGAGATCGCCGGCACGGCGTCGGCGCTGATGGGCACGCTGCACTTCGCCATCGGCGCGCTCGCCATGGGCGTCGCCGGTGTGTTCTTCGACGGCACGCCGCTGCCGATGGTCGCCGGCATCACGCTCTGCGCGGTGATCTCGTTCGCACTGGCGAAAGTCACGCTTGGCCGTTCGCGCGAAGCGGTCGAAGCGCCGGCGGAGTAAGCACCTTTTCCAATAAACCAGGGGAGGCCGGGTCGATCCCGGCCTTTTTTGTGTTGAAGCCGGCGTTTGCCCCCGGGTTGAAGACCGCGCTCTGGCGGCTGACGCTCAGCTGAGTTCCTGGGCGAGGCCGATGAGAAGCCCTTCAGGCCCACGGATGTAGCAGAGCCGATACACGTCCTTGTACTCGACCACTTCGCCTACGAGTTGCGCGCCGCGCGTGCGGAGCCTTTCAAGCGTGTCGTCGATGTCGTCCACGGTGAACATGACGCGGAGATAGCCCAGGGCGTTGACGGGGGCGGTCCGGTGATCCGCGACGACAGGCGGCGCGAGGAAGCGTGAGAGCTCCAGCCGGCTGTGGCCGTCCGGCGTGCGCATCATGGCAATCTCGACATGCTGGTCGCCCAGTCCGGTGACACGTCCGGCCCATTCTCCTTCGACCGTGGCCCGCCCTTCGAGCTCGAGGCCGAGTTCGCGAAAGAAATCGATCGTCCCTCCGAGGTCTTCGACGACGATTCCTACATTGTCCATCCGCTTGAGCGCCATGTTTCTGATCTCCAGGGGGTGTGGTTTCAGTTTACAAGGTATCGCCTGGTCCAACAACGCACAGGAAAGGCCGGACCCGTCCGACTTCTTTATGTCCGCGATGTCAGCGGCAATCCAGCAGCGTCGAGGAGGAAGCGCACGCGCTCCTCGACTGGCGCAAGCGGCAAGGTCACCAATTCGTAGCCGAGTTCGGCATAGACATTGGCCACCGATTGGCAAGTGCGCTCGGCCTCGTCGAGGGTTTGCTTGCGTTCTTCGTCCTGGATGAAGATCTCCGGCCATGGCGGGGCGACGAAGACGCGACGCGCATAGCGGAATTCCGTGGTGGCACTGGTGAGGTGATCCGGCACCGGCAGGCCGCAGAGCCTGAGATAGCCGATCGTGTCCGGCACGCCGCGATCAAAGAAGACCGGACCGGCCAGATCGCGGGCCGCACGGTACGAGCGCATTTCCCACGACAGCATCAGTTCGGCGAACAATGCGCGATCGCTCCAGGGCAGGGCGGTTCCACCAATGGCGGATTGGTCGCGGATGATGCCGCGCCCGGCCTCGGCGGATGTCGCAAAGCCCGCCTGCCGCAAGGCTTCGATCAAGGTGGTCTTGCCGGAGCCGGGGCCGCCGGTCAGCACGAAGAATCGATCGGAATTGTTTTGCATTTTGTCCATGGAGAAAGGGCACGCGACGCAGCGGCTTCGCAGCCGTGGACGTGCGAAGTCTTGACGGCAGGAACCGTTGTGCGTCACGCAAAATGAAACGGGGAGAAGTGGAGGTTTCTGTTGCCAGGTACCTCCGAACCCCGCCTAGAAGTGCGAACCCCTAGGGCTTGATTTGAAGCTATCGCACTGCATTAAGCAGCGAGACGTGCTTCCGCATAGTTGTCGTTGGCAACTATAAGTTTAGCCCGATGACGGTGGTACAATGCCGGGCAAAAGTACGATCTTTACACCTTCGTCGATCCTATTTCGCCCCCAGCAAAAACCGCTCTGTCCTCAACAGCGGCTTTTGGTGGAGGCGCCGGGTACCGCCCCCGGGTCCGAACGGCTTATTTCATCGCCCATTTATCGCCATAGTCGGTCAAGCCGACAAAACGAATATAGGGGGGCTTGCGCGGAAATGAAAGGCCGCAATGGTGCTTTGTCCCTGTGTCAAATCGCGACGCGAAGGGTTGACTTGGGCGCGGTCTCAACCGAAGCTTTGCGGGCGGTGAGGAGTTACCGACCTAGCGCACAAGTTGCGAAGCGCGCCACAGCCCTCATCGACCGGATCCGTGGCGCCGACGAGGGGAATTCTGATGGCCGACTATCTTGCGGATGTGAAGAAATATGACGCCGCGGCAAGCGCCGATGCGGTCGAAAAAATCGTCAAGCACCTGGGCATTGCGCTGAGGAACCGCGATTCCTCGCTGGTGTCCTGCACGGATCCGAAGGAATTGGCGCGGGTCAAGGAGAGCTGGGTGGCCAAGAAGCTCGGCGTCAGCGACGGGGCGAAAGCCGACGCCGCGATCGAGAAGACCTGCAAGGCGATGCACGCCGACAACACCAAGAACCGCGTGACCTTCTACTATCTGGTGGCCAAGGACCTGGGCAAGCTCGGCTCTCTCTGAGACCTTTGGTTACTTCATCCTGGCGGCCGGTTGGCGATTTCCGCGCTTCCGGTTCGCCGGTGAGGATTCTGGGCGGGCTTCGTCCCTGCTAAGTGGGGACGATCTCAGACAAGCGTGGCGTCAGCGCCTATATGCGCTATGATCGGAGAGATCCCGAATCGAGCCCGGAACCGATGCGCCAATATCTCGATCTCCTGCAGCATGTGCTGGACAACGGCGCCGATCGTGGCGACCGCACCGGCACCGGCACGCGCTCCGTCTTCGGCTACCAGATGCGCTTCGATCTGGCGCGCGGATTTCCGGTCACCACCACCAAGAAGCTGCATCTGAAGTCGATCATCCATGAACTCCTCTGGTTCCTGGCCGGCGACACCAACATCAAGTACCTGACCGACCACGGCGTTTCGATCTGGGATGAATGGGCCGACGAGAATGGCGATCTCGGCCCGGTCTACGGCAGGCAGTGGCGATCCTGGCCAGACGGCCATGGCGGCTCGATCGACCAAATCGCCAATCTTCTCAAGGAGATCCGCCGCAATCCTCAATCACGGCGGCTGATCGTCTCGGCCTGGAATCCCGCCGAGGTGGAAGCAATGGCGCTGCCGCCTTGCCACTGCCTTTTCCAGTTCTACGTGTCCGAGGGCCGGCTTTCCTGCCAGCTCTACCAGCGCTCCGCCGACATCTTCCTCGGCGTGCCGTTCAACATCGCGTCCTACGCGCTGCTGACGCTGATGGTGGCGCAGGTGACCGGGCTGAAGCCGGGCGATTTCGTCCACACGCTTGGCGACGCGCATCTCTACTCGAACCATTTCGAGCAGGCGCGCGAACAGTTGCGGCGCACGCCAAAGACCCTGCCGACGATGTGGATCAATCCTGAGGTGAAGGACCTTTTCGCCTTCCGCTTCGAGGATTTCCGGCTGGAAAACTACGTCGCCGACGCGTCGATCAAGGCGCCCATCGCGGTCTGAGCCGCGGCTTTTCAGTCGATGCCGACCATCACTTCCGAGGCCTTGACCACGTCGTAGGCCTGCTTGCCCTTTTCGAGCTTGAGGTCGGCGACAGCTTCATTGGTGATCGAGGCGGTGACGATGATGCCGCCGCCGATGTCGATGCGGACATGCGAGGTGGTGGCTCCCTTGACGATTTCGGTGATCGTTCCCTCGAGCACGTTGCGGGCGCTGATCTTCATTGCAGTTCCTTTCGCGGCGGCGGTCTTATCAGAACAATCATGCAGCGCCGGATCGAGTTTCAGCCGGCCGGGCCTTCCCTTGTTATATCCATGCGGATATATCGGTCTACAGGCTTCGAGCCAACCGGAGTTTGAACCCAGGGAGAGTTTTCGATGACACGCAAAGGTTTCGGGTTGAGGATGATCGCCATTGGCGGCTTTGCGGCGACATTGATGGCGGCAATGCCGGCAGCGCACGCGGAAGACAAGGTCGTGGTGTTCGCGGCGGCCAGTCTCAAGGATGCGCTCGATGCGGTGAACAAGGCCTGCGAAGCCGATGTCGGCGAGGCCGCGACCGTTTCCTATGCCGCGAGTTCGGCATTGGCCAAGCAGATCGAGGGTGGGGCGCCGGCCGATGTCTTCATCTCCGCCGATCTAGACTGGATGAAATATCTCTCCGACAAGAAGCTGACCAAGCCCGACACGGAAGTGAAGCTGCTGGGCAACGAGATCGTGCTGGTGGCGCCGAAGGATTCGACGGTCGAAACCAAGATCGAGAAAGGCTTTGACCTCGCCAAGCTCGTCGGCGACGGCAAGCTTGCCATGGGCGATTTCAAGGCCGTGCCGGCCGGCAAATACGGCAAGGCGGCGCTTGAATCGCTCGGCGTCTGGTCCTCGGTCGAGGGCAAGGTGGCGCAGGCCGAGAATGTCCGTGCGGCGCTGAAGCTGGTTTCAACTGGTGAGGCCGCCCTCGGCATCGTCTATGCCACCGACGCGCACGCCGAAAAGGGCGTCAAGGTGGTCGGCACCTTCCCCGAGGATTCACATCCGCCGATCATCTATCCGGTTGCCCAGACCGCCGATTCGAAGGACAAGGATACGCTGGCCTTCCTGAAGTGCCTGCAGTCCGCCAAGGCTGGCGCGCTCTTTAGGGAACAGGGTTTTACCGTGCTCACGCCCAGCAACTGAGTCGGCGAGCAACTGAGTTCGAAAAGGCCCGATACCGCACTATGAGTTGGCTGCTGGACCTCACTCCCGACGAATGGAATGCGGTCCGGCTGTCCATCAAGGTGGCGACGGTGGCGATGCTCGCCAGCCTGCCGCCGGGCATAGCGATCGCGCTGCTGCTTGCCCGGGGGCAATTCTGGGGCAAGACGCTGCTCAACGGGGTGGTGCACCTGCCGCTGATCCTGCCGCCCGTGGTGACCGGTTATCTCTTGCTTTTGACGTTCGGCAAACGCGGCCCGGCCGGGGCCTTCCTCGCCGAACATTTCGGCATCGTTTTCTCGTTTCGCTGGACGGGTGCCGCCCTTGCCTGCGGTGTCATGGGCTTTCCCCTGATGGTGCGGGCGATCCGGCTGTCGATCGAGGCGGTGGATCGCAAGATGGAGGCGGCGGCGGGAACGCTCGGCGCCAACCCGCTGTGGGTGTTCGGCACCATCACGCTGCCGCTGATCCTGCCCGGGCTGATCGCCGGCGCCATCCTGTCCTTCGCCAAGGCGATGGGCGAGTTCGGCGCGACGATCACTTTCGTCTCCAACATTCCTGGCGAGACGCAGACGCTGCCGTCGGCGATCTACACTTTTACCCAGGTGCCGGGCGGCGACGAAGGGGCGCTGCGACTGACGCTGATTTCGATCGTCATCTCGATGGCGGCATTGGTCGCATCGGAAGTGCTGGCGCGGCGGGTCGGGCGGCGGATGGACATCGAATGAGCGTCCTTGTCGACATTGGCCACCGGCTTGGCGATTTCGCCATCGATGCCCGCTTCGAGAACGCCGGACGGCTGACGGCGCTGTTCGGGCCGTCCGGTTCCGGCAAGACGACCCTGATCAACATGATTGCCGGGCTGATCCGGCCGGACAAGGGGCGCATCGAGGTCGATGGCCGCGTGCTGGTCGACACTGGTGCCGGCATTTTCGTGCCAAGGCACAAACGCCGCATCGGCATGGTGTTCCAGGATGCGCGCCTGTTTCCGCATATGAGCGTGATGAGCAATCTGTGCTACGGCCGCTGGTTCACGCCGGCGGCGGAACGCTATGCGGACATGGACGCCGTTGTAGAATTGCTGGGCATCGGCCCGCTGCTTGGGCGACGACCGGCAAAACTTTCGGGCGGCGAGAAGCAGCGCGTGGCGATCGGCAGGGCGCTGCTGGCCAGCCCCAGACTGCTGCTCATGGACGAGCCGCTGGCCTCGCTCGACGAAGCGCGCAAGGCCGAGATCCTGCCCTATATCGAGCGGCTGCGCGACGAAACGAAGATCCCGATCGTCTATGTCAGCCATTCGGTCGCCGAGGTGGCGCGGCTGGCGAGCGACGTCGTGATGCTGGCGCGGGGCAAGGTCACGGCCAGCGGCCCGACCGACGCTGTCATGCAAAGGCTCGACCTGTTGCCGGTGGAAGAGCGCGGCGAGGGCGGCGCCGTGCTGGACACGAAGGTGCTGCGTCACGAGGAGGCTTTTGGGATGACCGTGCTCGGCTCGGCCGCCGGCGAGATCCGCGTGCCGCGTCTTGGGATGAAGGCCGGGGCTCCCGTGCGTATCCGCATTCGCGCTCGCGACGTGATGATCGCCGCGGAGAAACCGACGGGCCTCAGTGCCCTCAACATCCTGCCCGGCACGATCGTCGCGATCAGTCCCGGCGAGGGGCCGACGGTCGAAATCGGCATCGACTGCAATGGGGCAACGGTGCTCGCCCGCATCACGGAACAGTCGCGGCAGGCGCTGAAGCTGCGGCTCGGCGGCAAGGTTTTCGCGGTGGTCAAGACCGTGAGCTTCGATCGGGGAAATACCGGCGCCGGTCTGCCGCTCGACGTCGATGGCTGACAGCGGCGGCGATCGGCGCTATATTGTTTTGGAATAACGGTCGCGGAAGCTGAAGCGGTCGCGGAGGAGCAAAAATGCCGTCGCTGAGCTTGCGGATAAATCTCGATCCGGACGGACGGATCGGTCCTGGCAAGATCGAGCTTCTGGAGCACATCGCCACCTTCGGTTCGATCTCGGCCGCCGCGCGCGGCATGGCGATGTCCTACAAGCACGCCTGGG
The DNA here is from genome assembly GCF_006442875.1 of Mesorhizobium sp. B2-3-15. Classification (NCBI taxonomy): domain Bacteria; kingdom Pseudomonadati; phylum Pseudomonadota; class Alphaproteobacteria; order Hyphomicrobiales; family Phyllobacteriaceae; genus Mesorhizobium; species Mesorhizobium sp. B2-3-15. The sequence goes on from NZ_VFVO01000003.1 coordinate 83,783, forward strand.
ACCTGGTCGAGGACATGAACCGGGTGTTCGGCAAGCCGCTGGTGGCGGCGCAGACCGGCGGCCGCAAGGGCGGCGGCGCGCAACTGACGACCGTCGGCCTGGCCGTGGTCAGCCGTTTTCGCGCCATCGAGCGCGCGGCGAGTGCGGCCGCGGCAACGCATATGGACGCGTTGCAGTCGGAGATTGAGGCGGGATAGGGGAGTAGTGAGTAGTGAGTAGTGAGTACAGCCTAGTCCCCACTGACTACTGACTACTGGCTACTCACTACTCACTACTCACTATTCCACTACTCCGGCTTTCGCAGCAAATACGTATCCATGATCCAGCCTTTCTTCCGACGGGCTTCGTCGCGGCGCTTTTCGATCTCGGCGCCGACATCGCCAAGGCGGCCGGAGATGATGATCTCGTCGGGCGTGCCGAGATAGGCGCCCCATTGGATGAAAAGGTCCTGGTCGGCCAGCGTGTTGAAGGCGCATTTGCCGTCGAGCATGACGACGGCGCTGCCGGCATTGTCCGGCATGCCTTCCTCGGTCAGGCGGCGGCCGGTGGTGATCAGCACGGGATCGCCGATGCGGTTCAGCGCCGTTTTGTGGCTGGCTGCCAGCGCCTGGACGGCCGTTATGCCGGGAATGACTTCCAGGTCGAATGCAACATTGCCCCTCAGGCGCACGCGCTCGAGGATGCGCAGAGCGCTGTCGTAGAGCGAAGGATCGCCCCAGATCAGGAAGGCGCCGCAGCCACCCCCGGAGATCTCGTCGCGGATCAGTCCCTCGTAGATGGCGGCGATGGCTTCATGCCAGTCGTCGACGGTCGAGCGATAGGAAGAGGTTGGTTCGGCGCGCACCGGCACGTCGAACTCGACCCGGCGTGAGGCCGGGTTGGTGACGAAGCGGTCGCAGATGCCGCGCCGCAGGTTGGCAAGATCGGTCTTGTCGGTGCCCTTGTCGGGAATAAACAGGACGTCCGCCCTGTTCAACCCTGCTATGGCCTGGACAGTCATGTGGTCGGGATTGCCGGCGCCGATGCCGATGACGAGAAGCTTGCGCATGGCGCGAACTCCTGCCCCATCGGAACCTGTTAGTCCAGACCGCGTGCGTGTCCAGACCGCCTGCGTGTCCAGACCGCCCGCGTGTCCAGACCGGTCACGCACGCCCAGCAAGCGGAAGGGCTTTGAAACGCCGCATCGAAACGGCTAGGGTCATCCAGGCATTCCAGCCGAGGGGGCTTCGATGTTGCGATCTGTTCTGGCTTTAGCGTTGGCGCTTTCGGTCGCGCCTGCAATGGCCAATGATTCGGTTGCCGAGCTTGGCACCGGCGGCCTGATCCTGTCGCGCAGCGATGCCGTGGCGATGCAAAGCGAGGATCTTTTCATCTCGCCCGAAAAGGTGACGGTGGACTACGTCTTCCACAACAACACCGACAAGGATGTCGAGGCGATAGTCGCCTTCCCGATGCCCGACATTTCGGGCGATCCCGAAGAGATGCCGGCGATCCCGGAAAACCAGAGCGATAATTTCCTCGGCTTCGAGGTGACGATCGACGGCGTCGCGGCCAAGCCCCAACTCGAGCAGAAGGTGCTCGCGCTCGGCATCGACATCGGCGCCGACCTCAAGGCGCAAAACGTGCCCTTCAACCCGTTCGGCGACGCGGCCAAGGCGGCGCTGGCGAAGCTGCCGCAAGGGGTGGCTGACGACTGGGTCGACCGCGGCATCATCATCGGGGATTCCACAGCCGACAGTGGCCAAAAACCGGTCTATTCGCCGTTCTGGCAATTGCGCTCGACCTATTGGTGGCGCGCGGCCTTTCCGGCCAACAAGGACGTTCACGTCTCGCACCGCTACAAGCCCAGCGTGGGCGGCACATCCTCGGTCAGTTTCTTCAATGAAGGCCAGTTCCAGAACGCATACGCGGCCTACAAGAGCCGCTACTGCATGGACGACACATTCGAGAATGCGGTGCGCAAGGCGGCGAAGGACAATCCGGACGGCTATCCCAAATTCTACGAAAGCCGCATCGCCTATATCCTGACCACCGGCGGCAACTGGGCGGCGGGCACCATCGGCAAGTTCAAGCTGACCATTGACAAGGGCAACCCGAAAGCCCTGGTCTCGTTCTGCGGCGACAACGTCAAAAAGGTCGGGCCGACGCGTTTCGAGATGAAGGCGAACGATTTCTATCCCGAGCACGACATCGACATCCTCCTGCTTGTCCCGTCGGACAGCAATGGCGGGGATGCAAACTGATGCATGTCGCGATCTATGTCGCCATTGCCGAGAACGGCGTGATCGGGCGGGACGGCGGGTTGCCCTGGCGGCTCTCCACCGACCTCAAGCGGTTCAAGGCCGACACGATGGGCAAGCCCATCATCATGGGCCGCAAGACCTATGAAGGCATCGGCCGGCCGCTGCCGGGCAGGCTGAACATCGTCGTCACCCGCGACAAGGCCTGGCGCGCCGAGGGCGTCGAGGTGGCGCATACGCTTGAAGCCGCGATCCAGCTGGCGACCGTGCGCGGACGCCGCATGACAGGCGTCGACGAGGTCTGCATCATCGGCGGCGGCGAAATCTATGCCCAGGCGCTGCCGCTGGCCGACCGTCTGCATGTCACTCATGTGCTGGCCGCCGTCGACGGCGACGCGCGTTTCCCGCCGATCGACCCTGATACATGGCAAGCGGTCAATTCGCGGGAGATTGCGTCAGGAGAAAAGGACAGCCATGCGACGCGCTATACGGTTTATGAGCGCCGCCGCGAGACAGTTTGAAGATAAAGGACGACAAAGGGTCGCTACCGGCCCAAAACGGATGAAGTCGGCGGCGCATCGCGTTGAAAGCGCGCCGTGGCGTCCCTATAGAAGAACGACACTGGATATAGAAGAACGACACTGGATTTGCGCCGTAACCGCGGCGCTTGAGGGAATTCCAAGCGAAAGGACATTCATGCCCTGGAACGACAAAGGTGGCGGAGGCGGCGGCCCGTGGGGTGGCGGCGGTAACAATCAGGGACCCTGGGGGCAGGGACCGAAGGGGCCAAGCGGCCCGCAGGGGTCGCCTCCCGACCTCGAAGACATCATTCGCCGTGGCCAGGATCGGCTGCGGCGCGCGCTGCCCGGCGGCGGTGGCGCCAGTCCGGCGGTGTTCGGCCTGATCGCCGCGGTGCTGGTTGTTCTGTGGGCCTTCCAGGCGGTCTATACCGTGCAGCCCGACGAGGTCGCGGTCGAACTGCGCTTCGGCAAGCCGAAGGCCGAGCTTTCCCAGCCAGGCCTGCATTTCCACTGGTGGCCTCTCGAGACCGTCGAGACGGCGAAGATTTCAGAGCAGCTTGTCGACATTGGCGGCGGCAATACCAGCGGCAACGGGCTGATGCTCTCGGGCGACCAGAATATCGTCAATGTGCAGTTTTCGGTGGCCTACCAGGTCTCCGATCCCCGCGCTTACCTGTTCGACGTCTCCGACCCGGACGGCATGCTGCGGCAGGTTGCCGAGAGCGCCATGCGCGAAGCCGTCGGCCGCCGGCCGGCGCAGGACATTTTCCGCGACGATCGCCAGGGCATCGCGGCCTCGGTGCGCGAGATCATCCAGACGACGCTGGACGGCTACAAGGCCGGTCTCAACGTTAACGCCGTCTCCATCGAGGATGCGGCACCGCCACGCGAGGTGGCAGATGCGTTCGACGAGGTGCAGCGCGCCGAGCAGGACGAGGACAAGTTCGTCGAGCAGGCCAATCAGTATTCCAACCAGAAACTCGGCCAGGCACGCGGCGAGGCAGCCCAGGTCCGCGAAGACGCGGCCGCCTACAAAAACCGTGTGGTGCAGGAAGCCGAAGGTGAGGCGCAGCGCTTCATCTCGGTCTACGACGAATATGCCAAAGCCCCCGATGTCACGCGCAAACGCCTTTATCTGGAAACCATGGAGAGGGTTCTGAAGGACTCGAGCAAGGTCATCGTCGAGCAGGGCAACGGACAGGGTGTCGTGCCTTATCTGCCGCTGCCCGCATTGCAGCCGAAACCGCCAGCACCGGCCGCGCCCGCCGCGAACACGGGAGGTACCAAGTGATGGCCAACCGTCTTCCCATCGTCGTCGCCGTGGCGGCGGTCGTCCTGTTCCTGATCTATTCCTCGGTCTTCGTGGTCAATGCGCGCCAGCAGGCGCTGGTGCTCCGCTTCGGTGAGATCGTCGACGTCAAGAGCGAGCCCGGCATCTACTTCAAGGCGCCGTTCTCGTTCTTCGACGCCGATACGGTGCAACTGATCGAAAACAGGGTGCTGCGCTTCGACCTCGACAACATCCGCGTCCAGGTCTCCGGCGGCAAGTTCTATGAGGTCGATGCCTTCATCGCCTATCGCATCTCGGATCCGCGCGTCTTCCGGGCCGCCGTGTCCGGTCAGATCGAACTGGCCGAAGCGCGGCTCAGGACGCGTCTCGACGCTGCCCTGCGCCGCGTCTACGGTCTGCGCGATTTCGAGGCCGCGCTTTCCGAAGAGCGTGCCGTGATGATGCGCGAAGTGCGCGATCAGCTCAGGCCCGACGCCACGTCGCTCGGCTTGCAGATCGAGGATGTTCGCATCCGCCGCACCGACCTGACGGCCGAAGTTTCACAGCAGACCTACGACCGCATGAAGGCGGAACGCCTGGCGGAGGCTGCGCGGCTGCGGGCACGCGGCAACGAAGCGGCACAGCGCATCACGGCGCGCGCCGATCGTGAAGTGGTCGAGATCGTTGCCGAAGCGCAGAAGGAGTCCGAGATCCTGCGCGGTGAGGGCGAGGCGCAGCGCAGCGCCACCTTCGCCGATGCCTACAAGCGCGATCCCGCCTTCTTCGACTTCTACCGGTCGATGAATGCCTATGGCACCGCGCTGGACAACACCGGGACGACCATGGTGCTGTCGCCGAGTTCGGAGTTCTTCCGCTACTTCCGCGATCCCGACGGCAAGGAAGGACCGGCGAAACCGACGGCGCCGGCTGCGGCACCTGCCGCGCCGACGACACAACCCAGCACCGGCCAGTAACGGCCGGTGCAGGATTTCTTCGCGGCGATAGGCCTGGTCCTCGTCATAGAGGGCCTGGTCTATGGCGGCTTTCCCCGCCTTGCGAAGAAGCTCGCGGGCGAAGTGCTGTCGATGCCGGAGAATGCGTTGCGGATCGGCGGGCTGGCGGCGATCGCCATTGGTGTCGGCGTCGTCTGGCTGGTGCGGGGCGTGTAGAGGCGGCGGTTTGCGGAATAACGCTCGATTTACACTCCACCGATAGTCATAGCCGCAAACGTGCCGTATTTCTTGCCATCATGGCGCGACACGGCGTTTTCGTCGAAGCGCTTTTCTCTTTTAGAAATGCCGGGAGGCTTCTCGATGACATCCAACACCCTTTTGGACGCCGCTCGACGGACATTGGTCGCCGGCGCGGCAGCGCTGGTCCTGGGCGCCGTCGCCGTTCCGTCCTTCATGGCCCCGACATTCGCCGCCGACGGACCGGCCTCGGTCGCCGACCTGGCGCAAGGCGTGCTTGGCGCGGTGGTCAATATCTCGACATCACAAACGGTGAAGGGCACGGAAGGGCCGGGCGCGGTGCCGATGCCGCAACTGCCCGAAGGCTCGCCGTTCCAGGATTTCTTCGACGATTTCTTCAAGAACCGCGGTGGCGAAAAGGATGGCGGCTCGCAGAAGGTGCAGTCGCTCGGTTCGGGTTTCGTCATCGACGCCGAACAAGGCATCGTCGTCACCAACAACCACGTGATCGCCGATGCCGACGACATCGAGGTCAATTTCTCCGATGGCGTGACCTTGAAAGCGACGCTGGTCGGCACCGACACCAAGACCGACGTCGCGGTGCTGAAGGTCGATCCGAAAGGTCACAAGCTGACCGCGGTGAAATTCGGCGATTCCACCAAGATGCGCGTCGGCGACTGGGTGATGGCGGTCGGCAATCCGTTCGGCCTCGGCGGCACGGTCACGGTCGGCATCGTCTCGGCGCGCAACCGCGATATCAATTCAGGCCCCTATGACGACTTCATCCAGACCGACGCCGCGATCAACCGCGGCAATTCGGGCGGACCGCTGTTCAACAGCGCCGGTGAGGTCATCGGCATGAACACGGCGATCATTTCGCCGTCCGGCGGTTCGATCGGCATCGGCTTCTCCATTCCCTCGCAGCTCGCCTCTGGCGTCGTCGAGCAGTTGCGCCAATATGGCGAGACGCGGCGCGGCTGGCTCGGCGTGCGCATCCAGCCGGTGACGGACGACATCGCGGAAAGCCTCGGCATGGCGACCGCCAAGGGCGCGCTGGTGGCCGGCGTCATCAAGGGCGGACCAGTCGACAACGGCACCATCCAGGCCGGCGACGTCATCATCAAGTTCGACGGCAAGGACATCCATGAAATGCGCGACCTGCCGCGCGTCGTCGCCGAAAGCCCGGTGGGCAAGGCCGTCGACGTGTTGATCGTGCGCAAGGGTGTCGAGCAGACGGTGAAGGTGACGCTCGGCCGGCTCGAGGATGGCGAGAAGCTGGCGAGCGGCGAGAATGGCAATACCGACCAGAACAAGGGCGCTGACAAGGCTCCGGCCGTCTCGACCGCCTCGGTGCTTGGCATGACGGTCGGCGAACTCAACGACGAGACGCGCAAGAAGTTCAGCATCGCCGGCGATGTCTCCGGCGTCGTCATCACCGACGTGGCCAAGGACTCCGCCGCCGCGGAACGCGGTATCCAGCCGGGCGAGGTGATCACCGAGATCGCGCAGGAGTCGGTCGCCACGCCCAAGGACGTCATGGACCGGATTGGCGCGCTGAAGGAGCAGGGCCGCAAGAACGCGCTCTTGATGCTGGCGTCGAAGACCGGTGAATTGCGCTTCGTTACGATCCGGATGGATTGAAATTTCAATCCGGCGATTTGGAAAGGGCGGCTAACCCGCCGCCCTTTTTCTTGCCTGCCAGTCCTCGCGCGACAGCCGGTAGAGCACATGCCGCTTGAGCGCGGGATGGCTGTCCGGAATGCTGGGGTGGTCGAAATCGCTCGATGGGTCGGCGGTCATGCCGAGGCGTTTCATAACGGCGGTCGAGCGGTGGTTTTCCGCCACGGCGAAGGAAACGATCTCGTCGACGGCCAGTGTCTCGAAGCCGTAGGCCAGCCATGCCTCCGAGGCCTCGGTGACATAGCCCTTGCCCCAGAATTCGGGAGCCAACCGCCAGCCGATCTCGATTGTGTCGGCCGGCAGCGATGGCACATCATCGGTCGCGAGGAGGCCGACGAAACCGATGCATTCGCCGGTCGCGGCAATCTCGGCCGCGGCGAAGCCGTAGCCGTCCTCATCGACCCAGGCGCGGAACTCATCCATCTTGGCGTCGGCGGCGGCACGGTCGCGGCGAAACGGGAAGAACTCCATCACGCGATCATCGGAATTGATGCGATGGAACAATTCGCGGTCGCGATCCTCCCAATTGCGCAGGATCAGGCGTTCGGTACGGATTGGCTTCATTGGACGAATTCTTCCTGCCGGTAGCCCTGCAGATAGAGCAGCGCAGTGAGGTCGGCATGGTCGATCCGGACTTTTGCCTGCGCCGCGACGGAAGGCTTGGCATGCAGCGCGACACCGGTTCCGGCCAGGCGGATCATGTCGAGATCGTTGGCGCCGTCGCCGACGGCGATGGCATCGGCCGGCGTCAGGCCAAGACGGGCACAGATTTCGAGCAGCGCCTCGGCCTTGGCGGCGCGGCCGAGGATCGGCTCGCCGACCAGCCCGGTGAAGCGTCCGTCCTGGTCGAGAAGGCGGTTGGCGCGGTCTTCCTGAAAGCCAAGCATCGCAGCGATGCGCGTGGTGAAAACCTCGAACCCACCCGAGACGAGCGCCGTCCAGGCGCCGTTGGCGCGCATGGTCTGGACCAGCGCGCGGCCGCCCGAGGCCAAGGTCAGCCGATTGGCGACGATATGGTCGACGACGGCGGCATCGAGCCCCTTGAGGAGCGCCACGCGCTCGCGCAGCGCCGGCTCGAAGGCGATCTCGCCGTTCATCGACCGTGCGGTGATCGCCGCGACATGATCCTTGACGCCGATCTCGTCGGCCAGCTCGTCGATGCACTCCTGGTCGATCATGGTCGAGTCCATGTCGGCGAGAAGGATTTTCTTGCGGCGTGTTTCAGCCTGCTGGACGATCACGTCGACGGGCTCAGCGGCCAGTGCGGTACGAAGGCTCGCGGTCGTTTCATCAGCCTGCGCCGCTGGCGGCAGGGCAATGTCACAGGCAATGCCTTCGGCCAGCCATATGACAGCGCTTGCGCCCACCGACCGTGAGGCCATATTCGCAAGCGATGGCGACAGAGCGCGATCGGCGGGACGGGAAACAAGCGTGGCAATGAGCGGCATCGAGAATTCCGGCACGGATGCGGGCGAAGGCCGCGTGAAGAACGCGATCCTGATAGCCGGGCCGACCGCCAGCGGCAAGTCGGCGCTGGCGCTTGAACTGGCCGAACGCACAGGCGGCGTCATCGTCAACACCGATTCCATGCAGGGCTATGCGGTTCTCGACGTGCTGACGGCCCGGCCGCAGGCGGCCGAGCTCGCACGAGCGCCGCATTTTCTCTATGGGCATGTCCATCCCGGCACCGCCTACTCGACCGGCGCCTGGCTGCGCGACGTCATGAAACTCATTGATGACGGGACGCTCTCGCGGCGGCCAATCTTCGTCGGTGGCACCGGCCTCTACTTTCGTGCGCTGGCTGAAGGGATTTCGGAAATGCCTGATATTCCGCAACGGATACGCGACCGCTGGCGCTACGAATTGAAGGAGCAAGGCGCGGTCAAGCTGCATGCCTTGCTGCTACGCGAGGATTCGAGCGTCGCCATGCAGTTGAAGCCAACCGACAGTCAGCGCATCGTGCGGGCGCTCGAGGTGCTCGACGCCTCCGGCCGGTCGATCTTGGACTGGCAGGCAGAGCGCGGCCTGCCGCTCATCGACAGGCCGAGCGCGCATTTCCTGGTCGTCGAGCCGGATCGGGCAGCATTGGTTGATCGCATCGAAAGGCGTTTCGACCAGATGCTGGACAAGGGCGCGCTGGAGGAAGTCAAGCAGCTTGCGGCCCTTCGTCTGGATCCAGACCTGCCGGCGATGAAGGCGATCGGGGTCCGCGAGCTCCAGGCCGCGATCTCAGGGCAGTCGAGCTTTCCCGAGGCGATCGAACGCGCCAAGATCGCGACAAGGCAATATGCCAAGCGGCAGGCCACCTGGTTTCGCCATCAGCTGGGACCGGAATGGCAGAGACTTCGCCCCGGTGACGCTCTCGAAACCACGATCCAAACACTTGTTGCTAATGCAACTTAAAAAGTTGCCCCTGAGGGAAGGGTTCTCGCCGAAGTTGTCGGAATTAACGCTCCGTAAGTCGGTCGATGCGATAAGGTCATGGGGTACTTTTCCATCGGGGAGCAGATGCGTTTCCACAAAGCGGAATCCGCTTTTTTCGTCTTTATCTTCGTGATCCTGGCTGCTGGCCTGGTGACCCTGCACGCCTATGGGCAACTGCAATCCTTCGCCACTGAACTCCATACGGCCTCCGGCCTGGACAAGGTCATCTACCTCAACAAACTCCTGTTCGCGACCGGCGTACTGCTCGCCACCGCGCTGTTTTTCGGCATCTTCTTCATCTATCCGCTGATCCGCAAGCAGGCGACCGAAGAGGGCAAGCTGCGCGCCATGACGGTGTCGCTCAGCGCCCGCTCCGAAACGCTCGAGCATGCCGCCCTGACCGACGGCCTGACCGGCATGCAGAACCGGCGCTATTTCGACGACGCGCTGAAGGAATATCTCGAGGAGTTCCGGCGCATCGAAAAGCCGGTCGGGCTGATGATCCTCGATCTCGACCATTTCAAGCAGGTCAACGACACGCACGGCCACGATGTCGGCGACGAGGTGCTCAAGGCTGTCGCCAGATGCCTCAGGGACATGACACGTTTCCACGATGTGGTCGCGCGCCTGGGTGGTGAGGAGTTCGCCGTGGTCACGCCCAACATGGAGGCGGACCTTCTGGCCAAATTCGCCGAGCGCATCCGCAAGGCGATCGCCAACATGTCGATCCTCTCCGGCAACAATGTCCGGCTCAAGATCACCACCAGCGTCGGGCTTGCCGTCTGGGATCGCAAGGAAACGGCCGAGGAATTCTACCGCCGCGCCGACCGCCAGCTCTACGAAGCCAAAAGGCAAGGCCGCAACCGCGTCTGCGCCTAAAATCCCATCCCTGAATTCGTGATGCCGGCCGTTTGCTGCCGACTTCTGCGCTTCCGGCCTTCGCCGGCCAAAGCACTTATGAGACGTTGCGCTTTAAGGCTGCGGCCGGCGAAGGCCGATGCTCGCGGACCAAAACACCAATCGGCTCAGCCTGACCACCTCCCTGACGGGATTTACCCAAGCTTTCCGACGAAGACGGGATAGGCCGCTTGCACGGATTCTCAGGACTATTCATGGAGGCGTGACGCTCAGCTCAATCGTTCTGCGGGCGCAGGCCGAAGGTCGCGGGTTTGAGGCCGTAGCGTGTGTCGAAATCTTCGTCCGACTGCACGCGCGCCGCCGCCGGCGCTTTGCGGTAGTCGGGGTCGCCGGCCTGCCGGCCGGAATCGACCACCTCGGCGAAAGCCATCGCCTGGCTCTGCGGTTTCGGCACGTTGCGCAGCCGCTCCACGATCGCCACAAGGTCGACCTCGCCGGCCTTGGACGTCACGTCTTCCTCGCGCTTGGCCGTGCCTGGAAGCAGGTGAGCGGGCAATCTTTCGAATTTCAGCCGCATGGTCGTCGCTACGCCTTCGCCGAAGGCGATCGCTTCGCGCTGGCCCATGGAGGACAGGAAAGCGAGCGTGGAGGCGGAAGAGTCTGCGATCGCCGAGCGGATGATCGCCTGGTCCTGCTCGTTGGCGAGCCGCATGGCGAAGAAGGTCGAGCACTGCGAGAGAATGGTCGGGTCGAGCTCGCCGGGGCGCTGGGTGACGACGCCGAGATAGCAGCCATATTTGCGGCCTTCCTTGGCGATGCGCGACAGCGCGTGCCGGGTCGGCGCGAAGCCGAGACGCGCATCGGCGGGCATGTAGCGGTGCGCTTCCTCGCATAGGAACAGCAGCTGCAGCTTGCCTTCGCTCCACAGAGCGAGGTCGAAGGCCAGACGCGCCAGCACCGAGCAGACGGAATTGACCACTTCCGACGGCATGCCGGCCATCTCGAAGCAGGTCACCGGACGGCCATGATGCGGCACGCGGAAGATGTTGCCGATCGTCTCGTGGATGGTGTCCTCGATCAGGCGCGAATTGAACATGAAGCGGTAGCGCGGATCGGCCGCCGCCGATTCGATGCGTGTCTTCAGCGATTTGAGGGTTGGACGATCGGTCTTGCTTTCGAGCATGCCCATGCGCTCGTCGATCTGCTTGAGCAGGTCGGCGATGCGGTAGGGCACCGGCGTATCGGCGGTCAGCGCATCGCTGCCGCGCCTCAGGTAGGCGCCTGAACCGGGGTTGCGATAGAGATTCTTGGCGAGCGGAATGAGGTCGCGAAGGGCATCGATCTCTTCCGGCACCGTTTCGCGTCCGCGAAACAGCACTTCGGCGAATTCCTCCAGCGTGAACATCCAGAACGGCAGGTCGAGCGTCTTGGAATCGACCCTGACGCAATATTCGGGCAGCGAGGCCGCGAACTCGTTGTGCGGATCGAGGATCAGGATGCGCAGGTCCGGTCGCGCCGCGATCGACTTGCGCAGCAGCAGCGACACCGCTGTCGACTTGCCGACGCCGGTCGTGCCGACAATGGCGAAGTGGCGCGCCAGCGTGTCATCGATGGCGATGTTGGCGGCGATCGCCTCGTCCTGCGCCAGCGAGCCGATGGTGATGGAATGGCGGCCGGCCAGGTCATAGACCGCCTGCAGGTCGCGGGTGCGGATGCGGTGCGCGACGGCGCCGATATGCGGATAGATGGTGATGCCGCGGTCGAAGATCGGCCTGGCCCCGGGTTCGGCGCCGTCACGGACTTCGCCGATCAGCTCGATGCTGACCTCGATGGCGTTCTTGCCGTCACTGTTCCAGGCCAGATCCGACTTGCCGATCGCGTAGACCAGGCCGACGGTTCGCGTCGTGCCAAGATTGATCGAGATCATCTTGCCGACCGTCCACAGGCCGGTGATCGCGCCGTCGGCGTCGTCGGCATAGGCGCTGATGGTGGCGCGCGCACCGTCGCATTGCACGACATTGCCCAGGATGCGCTTGTCGTTCTGGTCGGCTGTGCGGCGTTCCTGCGATGTCGGTTCTCCGACCGAAGCTTCGCGTTCGACATACATGGACAGGCCAATCCCCATTTCCCTTGAGGCCGTACCCTACAGGAACGGGGTTAAGGTCGGATGAGGTCGGATGGTGTAGAGAGGATTAAGGTCCTGGTGAAAATTGCTTTGAAATGGCTCTTCACGCACTTGTTGGTTTCGTTATAATGGACGAATGGATGATATAGCGAACGACATTTCCTCGACCATCGGCAGGCGTATCCATACCGAAAGGACCATGCGGGACTGGTCGCTGGCCGAGCTCGCCGAACAATCCGGTGTTTCCAAGGCAATGCTGAGCACGATCGAGCGTGGCATGACCAGCCCGACGGCGGCACTTCTGGTACGCATAGCGGCTGCCTTCGGCATGACGCTCTCGACCCTCATCGCACGGGCGGAATTGCAGGGTGGCGGGCTGCTGCGCGCAGCCGTCCAGCCAGTGTGGCGCGACCCCGACACAGGCTATGTCAGGCGGCATTTGTCGCCGGCCTGCGACATGCCGCTCGAACTGATCAAGGTCCATCTGCCGGCGGGCGCGAAGGTCAGCTTGCCGGCGGCTTCCTACGCCTTCATCAAGCAGCAGATCTGGCTGATCTCGGGAAGACTCGAATTCACCGAGGGTGACCAGGTGCACAGGCTCGAACCGGGCGACTGCCTGGCGCTCGGAGCGCCGTCGGATTGCACCTTTCATGCGCTGGAGCCGGGCGCCGACTATCTCGTCGCCCTGGTCAGGAGCTGACGTCATGGCAAGCCGGCCAAAGCGCTCCCACAATGGGGGGCCGCCTCTTGACGACTACAAGGGGCCGCCATGGGGCAAGGGCGATCCATACATCTTCCTGGCCTGGCAGGCCGCGCACGCCAAGGCATGGAAGGCGCCGAGCCGCGAAGTCATGCTGATGCGCATGGACAAGGCTGAACGGCTGGGCCTGACCTATGAGGAATACACGCTCGAAATCCTGGAGCGCGGTCGGCATCTCAAGGAAGAAGACACCGAACGCATCGGCGCCATCAAGGCCGCGCGCAAGCGGCGGCGTGTGCGCCATCTCGACTGAAGCGGCGCTGTCGACCCATCAATCGTTTCCAGAGGACCAGGTATGAACGTCATAGAAATCGGGCCGTTGACCGCAAGCCGGGAAACACTCGCACAGCTTACCGATCTGCTGGTCGAAACGGTTGCCGCCGGCGGATCGGTCAGCTTCATGCATCCGCTGGCGTCGGATGCGGCCTGCGCGTTCTGGGAGACGTCGCTGGCCGCGGCGGCACGAGGGCAAAGAGTGGTGCTTGGGGCGTGGGACGGCGGCGCTCTGGTCGGCACCGTCACCCTGCTGCTCGACTGTCCGCCCAATCAGCCGCATCGGGCCGAGATCGCCAAGCTGATGACATCGGTCGTGCAGCGGGGTAGGGGTGTCGGGACGCGCCTGATGCGAGCCGCCGAACACCTCGCGGCGGGGAAGGGACGCACGCTGCTGGTTCTGGATACGGCGAGCGAAGAGGGTGCGTCGGGACTTTATGAGAAGCTCGGCTTCACCTTGGCCGGCGAAGTTCCGGACTATGCGCTGAAGCCGCATGGCGGGCTGACGGGCACGCTGATCTACTGGAAGCGCATCGGCACAGCGTCGCGGTAACGCCAGTCACTCATGCCTTCCCGGCGAGGCGCTTCAGCAGCCAATGGCGGAAATCCTGCTCGGCGCTGGTCAGGTGCGCGGTCGACGGCCTCGTCAGGAAATGCCCTGACGTGCTGGGCAGCTCAAAAACGGAAAGCCGGACCAGCGCTCCGCCGTCGAGCGCCGCGTCGATTAGGGGCCGCGACCCAAGGAGAACGCCGGCACCGGCGCTCGCCGCATGCATGGCGGCAACGAAACTGTCGAAGCGATGCGAGCGCCGGGGATGGCCGGCCAATCCGGCCGCCGCGAACCATTCGGCCCACATCTCGCGTGCGCCGGCCACCAGAAGCAGCGGCAGCGATGTCCAGTCGGCGGCACTGGCCAAGGCCGGGCTTGCCACCGGCACAAGCCGCTCGGCGGTCAGCCTCTCGGCCTCGCGTCCGGGAAAGGATCCGTTGCCGAAACGGATGTCGAGCGCCGAGCCTGGCAAATCGTAGTCGGTCGGGCGATGGATCGTCACCAGATCAAGCTGGATGCGCGGCAGCGCCTCGGCCAGGTCGGGCAGCGCCGGAACCAGCGCCAGCAGCGCAAACGAGATCGGCACCCGGAGCGAGACGGTCTGGACGGCGCGCGGTTCGAACAGTTCCGTGGTGCTGCTGCCAATGGTGGCGAAGGCCGACTGGATGTGGGGCAGGTAGGCGGCACCTTCCGGCGACAGCGCGACCCCACGCGCCAGCCGCGAGAACAGACGCGTCTTCAGCCTTTCCTCGAGCAGCCGGATGTGCTGACTGACGGCCGCCTGGGTCAGGCCGAGTTCGGCTGCCGCCGCGGTGAAGTTCGACAGCCGTGCCGCAGCCTCGAAACTGCGCAGCCAGTCGAGTGGAGGGAGGGTAGGAGCGGTTCGCCGAGCCATTACCAAATCGCTGCCATTGGCCAAAAAATGATAATTGGAATTATGCCTTTCGGGAGGTCAACATGCAATCCAAACCACGGTACGAACCGTGGGCAACAAGGCGACAGGACGGATTTCCATGCTCACCCACGTGCTGGTTGGCGATGAAGGCAGAACAATCGAACTTGGTTGGACAGACGGCAAGCGTACCCGCTTCCACGCCGTCTGGCTGCGCGACAACGCGCTTGACGACAAGACGCGCAGCGCCGGCAATGGCCAACGCCTGATCACCATCCTCGACATTCCGGCGAAGACGAGAATTGGCGCTGCCGCCATCAAGGCCGGAGCGCTGGAGATCAGCTTCGAGCCGGAGGGAAAAACGGTCAGCTTTCCCGCCCAATGGCTGCGTGCGAACGCCTATGATCGCGACGAGACACGCCAGCCTGGTTGGACAGGCGATGTCATCCAGCGCTGGACCAGGGCGACGATGCAGAACGCGGTGCCGCGCGCCAGCTATCCGGCGGCCTTGCATGGCCGCGGTGTCCTGCGCGAATGGCTTTCGGCGGTGAGGACTTATGGTTTTGCGGTGATGGACGGGCTGCCGGCCGAATCCGGGGCGCTGTGCAAGGTGTCCGACCTGTTCGGCTATGTCAGGGAGACCAATTACGGGCGCTGGTTCGAAGTGCGCGCCGAGGTCAACCCGAACAATCTCGCCTACACCAATCTGGGCCTGCAGGCGCATACCGACAATCCCTATCGCGATCCGGTGCCGACGCTGCAGATCCTGTCCTGCATCGAGAACACGGTGGAGGGCGGTGAATCCAGCGTCGTCGACGGCTTTGCCGTCGCGGCCGCTCTTCAAACGGAAAATCCCGAAGGTTTTCGGCTGTTGAGTTCCCATGCGGCGCGGTTCGAATATGCGGGGTCGTCCGGCGTGCGGCTGCAGGCGAAGCGCCCGATGATCGAGCTTGGACCCGACGGCGAACTGATCTGCATCCGCTTCAACAACCGTTCGCTGGCGCCGACCGTCGACGTGCCGTTCGCCGAGATGGGCGCTTATTATGCCGCCTACCGCCGCTTCGCCGAGCTGATCGAGGATCCATCCTTCGAAGTCACCTTCAAGCTTGAGCCCGGCCAGGCCTTCATCGTCGACAACACCCGCGTCATGCATGCCCGCAAGGCGTTTTCCGGCACCGGCAAGCGCTGGCTGCAGGGATGCTACGCCGACAAGGACGGCCTGTTGTCGACGCTCGCGGCGATCGAACACGGCTTCAAGGAGGCCGCGGAATGATCGGCCAGGATCTGAACGCGGACACCATCGTCGAATTCATCGCCGACATTTTTGAGCGCCGGGGCGCCGAATCTTATCTCGGCGAGCCGGTGACGATGTCCGAGCATATGCTGCAAGGGGCTTGGCTGGCGGAACAGGATGGAGCCCCAGACGTGCTGGTGGCCGCCGCGCTGCTGCACGACATCGGCCATTACACCAGCGAGTTCGGCACCTATTCGCCTGACGATGTCGAGGACAAGCACCATGACGAGGCCGGCGGCGAAGTGCTGGCACCGTTCTTCCCGCCTGTCATCGTCGAGTGCGTCCGGCTGCACGTTGCCGCCAAGCGCTATCTCTGCGCCACCGACCCGACCTATTTCTCCAGGCTGTCGCCGGCTTCGGTTCATACCTTGTCGCTGCAGGGCGGACCGATGAGTGCCGACGAGGTGGCTGCGTTCCGCGAGAACCCGTTCCACGAGGAAGCGGTGCGGGTTCGCATCTGGGACGAGGGCGGCAAGGTCGCCAATATGCGGACGCGGGCGTTTCGCGACTATGTGCCGTTGCTGCAGCGCGTCGTGCACGACTTCGCCAATCGGCCCTGACGAGACCAATCATCAGGAGGAGACAGCCATGTGCTTCTGCTTCGACCGCGAAAGCGCGGTGGCGGCATACCGGCCCTGCCGCGAGCGTTTGGCTGACGAGGGCGTTTTCACGCCATCGCCGACCAGCCCCAGCGGCGAACTCGCCGTTGCCGCCTTGTTCGATGTCGCCGACGCGGGACAGGTTCACCGTGTCGATGCAGGAGAAGCTGACTATCCCTTGTGATGGACCTGCTGCAGCCCGTAGACTGGTGTCGGCAAGCCAACCTGCCGGGCTTTGAGCTGCAGCGC
This sequence comes from Mesorhizobium sp. B2-3-15, assembly GCF_006442875.1. NCBI lineage: Bacteria > Pseudomonadati > Pseudomonadota > Alphaproteobacteria > Hyphomicrobiales > Phyllobacteriaceae > Mesorhizobium > Mesorhizobium sp. B2-3-15. Next base: position 100,708 of record NZ_VFVO01000003.1, read on the forward strand.
CAGATATTGCGAATAGTGGCGTGACTGATGGAGGTTGCCGCCATGGAACCACAGCGCCTCCTGCTGGGTCGGCTTCCACATGTTGCGCTGCTCGCCTTCCCAGGGGCCGGGATCCTTGGCGGTGTTGGAGCCAAGGCCCCAGACCTTGCCGACCTTGTCGGCCACCTCCTGCGAGATGAGGTCCGCCGCCCATCCGTTCATCGAGCCGTAGCCTGTGGCGTAGATCACGAGATCGGCCGGCAATTCGGTGCCATCGGCGAATTTGACGCCGGTTTGCGTCAATTCCCGCACCGCCGCACCTGGTCCGCTCTTGAGCTTGATCGAGCCGTCTATGACCAGGTCGCAGGCGCCGACATCGATGTAGTAGCCCGAACCCCGGCGCAGATATTTCATGAACAGGCCTGAGCCGTCATCGCCCCAGTCGAGCAGGAAGCCGGCCTTCTCAAGGTCCGCGTAGAACTTCGCGTCGCGTTCCTTCATCTGCTGGTAAAGCGGGATCTGGAACTCGTGCAGGATGCGATAGGGCAGGGAGGCGAAGATCAGGTCGGCCTTGCGCGTCGTCATGCCGTTCTCCACCGCCTGCTCGGAATAGAGTGCGCTGAGCCCGATATCCATCAACGTGTCGGACTTGACGATATGGGTGGAGGAGCGCTGCACCATGGTCACGTCCGCGCCTCCCTCCCAGAGAGCCGCGCAGATGTCGTGGGCGGAGTTGTTGGAGCCGATGACCACGACCTTCTTGCCGCGATATTTGTCGGGGCCGGGATGGGTCGAGGAATGCTGCTGCTCGCCCTTGAAGATGTCCTGGCCCTTGTATTTCGGCCAGTTCGCCTTGCCGGACATGCCCGTGGCCAGCACCAACTGCTTGGGCTTGAGGACGATCTCTTCGCCGTCTCGCTCGACCACGACGGTCCATTCCTTGGCCGTCTCGTCGTATTTCGCGGATTTAGCGGAGGTGGAGGACCAGTAGTTCAGCTCCATCACCTTCGTGTACATCTCCAGCCAGTCGCCGATCTTGTCCTTCGGGGCGAAGACCGGCCAGTTCTTGGGGAAGTCGATATAAGGCAGATGGTCGTACCAGACCGGATCGTGCAGGCAGAGCGACTTGTAGCGCTTGCGCCAGGAATCGCCGGGACGCTCGTTCTTCTCAATGATGATGGCCGATACGCCGAGCTGGCGCAGGCGCGCGCCGAGCGCAATGCCGCCCTGGCCACCGCCGATGATCACGACATAAGGCTGCTTGCCGCGGCCGAGTTCGGCGATCTCGTCATCACGCTCCTCGCGCCAGGATTTCCTGTCCTTGCCGTGACCGTGCTTGGCGCCGAGCGGCCGATTGAAACCGGCCTTCTCCTCATGGCCCTTGAGTTCGGCCATGGTGGTGAGCAAGGTCCAGATCAGGTCGCCCTTGAACCGCACCAGGCCGAAGCCGCGCGCCACCTCGGTCTCGAAGGTGATCCAGGCGGTGGTGACGCCGTCCGCTTCGGTCGCCTCCTCGCCTTCGGCCACCCTCCAGTCGCTCGGCCGGGTTCCAGCCAGCGTCGCTTTCAGCATGTCGCGGACCTGCTCCTGGCCCTCCATCGTCCGGAGATTCCAGGTGAAGGTGACGAGGTCGCGCCAGTAGCAATCCGCCTGGAAACAGTTGACCGCCGCGTCGATGTCGCCGGTCTCCAGCGCCTTGCCAAGCTTGTCGAGCAGGGCCTGCGCCTTCGTGGTGGGTGTTCTCTCGAGCATGGTTTCTCCTCCGGTTGTCGGTTTCCAAGAACGCCTGTTCAGGCTTCCACTGGAACAGCAAGCGGCCGGCCAGGACCTCCCTGCCTGGGGATGGGACTCCCATTCGCCGGCAACGCGTCTCCTCCCAGGCACGTCGTCAGCCCGGCATAGTGGTGCGTCGATGGGATGGGCTCAACTGTACTATGGTAGCGCGCGGCGGAGCCGATCTCACGGCTGAGTGAATTCGTGCGGTACCCCATTGACGACCCCGCGACTTCGCCTTTATGGTCTGCCACCATGAAAACGGCACTCATTCTCGTAGGAAGGCGCGTGGGCAAGGCGGTGTAACCGCCGGGCGAAAACCCCCCATGCGCAGACACAGGCTCCCTCGGGGGCCTTTTTTATTGCCTGAAACACGACTAAACGACCAGCAACGCCCAATGGCGGACAGTACGGGACCAGACCGATGAGCAATGGACAGAACGAGCGGCGCGAGATGGCAGGTAGGGAAATGACCGGCGCCGAAATGGTGGTGCAGGCGCTGAAGGACAATGGCGTCAAGCATGTCTTCGGTTATCCCGGCGGCGCCGTTCTCCCGATCTATGACGAGATCTTCCAGCAGGACGAGGTCGAGCACATCCTCGTGCGGCACGAGCAGGGCGCCGGCCATGCGGCAGAGGGATATGCGCGGTCGACCGGCAAGGCCGGCGTCATGCTGGTGACATCGGGTCCCGGCGCCACCAATGCGGTGACGCCGCTGCAGGATGCGCTGATGGATTCGATCCCGCTGGTCTGCCTGACCGGTCAGGTGCCGACCTCGCTCATCGGCTCCGACGCGTTCCAGGAATGCGACACGGTCGGCATTACGCGGCCCTGCACCAAGCACAACTGGCTGGTGAAGGACGTCAACGAACTCGCCGCGACCATCCACGAGGCGTTCCATGTCGCGACGACCGGCCGTCCCGGTCCGGTCGTGGTCGACATCCCGAAGGACGTGCAGTTCGCCAAGGGCTTTTATGTGCCGCCGCAGATCGCGCCGCGCACCAGCTACCAGCCCAAGGTCCAGGGCGACCTGGAGAAGATCAAGGCGGCGGTCGAACTGATGGCCGGCGCCAGGAAACCGGTGATCTATTCGGGCGGCGGTGTCATCAATTCCGGCCCTGAAGCGAGCCATCTCTTGCGCGAACTGGTCGACCTCACCGGGTTCCCGGTCACCTCGACGCTGATGGGGCTCGGCGCCTACCCGGCGTCTGGCAAGAACTGGCTCGGCATGCTCGGCATGCACGGCACCTACGAAGCCAACATGGCCATGCATGACTGCGACGTCATGCTCTGCATCGGCGCGCGCTTCGACGACCGTATCACCGGCAGGCTGAGTGCGTTCTCGCCGAACTCGCGCAAGATCCACATCGATATCGATCCGTCCTCCATCAACAAGAACGTCCACACCGAAGTGCCCATCATCGGCGATGTCGGGCGCGTGCTGGAAGACATGGTGCGGCTGTGGCGGGCAACCGCAAAGGCCGACAAGAAGGCGCTCTACCCCTGGTGGGAGCAGATCGCCAAATGGCGCGGGCGCGATTCCCTCGCCTTCAAGATGAACAACGACGTGATCATGCCGCAATACGCCATCCAGCGGCTCTACGAGCTGACCAAGGACATGGATACCTACATCACCACCGAGGTCGGCCAGCACCAGATGTGGGCGGCGCAGCATTATCATTTCGAGAAGCCGAACCGCTGGATGACCTCTGGCGGGCTGGGCACGATGGGCTACGGCCTGCCGGCCGCGCTCGGCGTGCAGATCGCGCATCCCGACGCGCTGGTCGTCGACATTGCCGGCGATGCTTCGGTGCAGATGACCATGCAGGAGATGAGCGCCGCCGTGCAGCACGACGCGCCGATCAAGATCTTCATCCTCAACAACCAGTATATGGGCATGGTGCGCCAGTGGCAGCAGCTGCTGCACGGCAACCGGTTGTCGCATTCCTACACCGAAGCGATGCCCGACTTCGTCAAGCTGGCCGAGGCCTATGGCGGCCATGGCATTCGCTGCGACAAGCCAGACGAACTGGACGACGCGATCAAGGAGATGATCTCGGTCAGGAAACCGGTGCTGTTCGACTGCCGCGTGGCGACGCTCGCCAACTGCTTCCCGATGATCCCGTCTGGCAAGGCGCATAACGAGATGCTGTTGCCGGACGAGGCCACCGACGAGGTAGTGGCCAATGCAATCGACGCCAAGGGCAGGGAACTGGTGTAGACGACGGACCGGGGCAGGGCTTGTCAAGATAAGCCGTGCGGAAACAGATAGTTAGATCAAGAATTTGAGATTCATGTCATGAACGCACAGCACCTTCAACCCACCGGTTCCGCCTACTTCATCGCCAAGGAAACGGAACGGCCGGAAAACCACACGCTTTCCGTGCTGGTCGATAACGAACCGGGCGTGCTTGCCCGGGTCATCGGCCTGTTTTCCGGGCGTGGCTACAACATCGAGAGCCTGACCGTCTCGGAAACCGAGCATGAAAAACACCTGTCGCGAATCACCATCGTGACGCGCGGCACGCCGCATGTGCTGGAGCAGATCAAGCATCAGCTCGAGCGCATCGTGCCGGTGCATCGCGTGGTCGATCTCACCGTGCGTTCGCACGAGTTCGGACAGGAGCGGCCGCTGGAACGGGAACTGGCGCTGGTCAAGGTTGCCGGCACCGGCGAGGCCCGGGTCGAGGCGCTCAGGCTCGCCGACGCGTTCCGCGCCAGCGTCATCGACGCCAACACCGAGCATTTCATCTTCGAGATCACCGGCAAGGGCTCCAAGCTCGACCAGTTCATCGCCATCATGAAGCCGCTCGGCCTGGTCGAGATCTGCCGCACCGGCGTGGCAGCCATGAACCGCGGCCCGCAGGGGATGTAGCAGTCATACGAAATTAAAGTTCAGCAATCACGGTCGGGCGAGGCGATCCGAAAAGCGAACTGAGACTTGGTGGCGCATGACCCCACGACAAGATCTGGTGATACATGTGATGATGTACGCACTGATCGCATACTCGATCTGGGTGCTTGCCCACGGCTGGGTGACGATGACAGTCCCAGCCTTACGAGGCAATGAATGGGTTGCCCTCCAACCAGATTCTGGGACCTGATCTTCTTCCACGCGGGGTCCAGACGCGCCGCTGGCCGTACAGGCGGATCACTGCGGCGCGCATTGGACCACTCGAATGACGTTGCGTCCGGCGCCCGGTCGATTTAAGTCAGTATTGCTGACCTTTGGAGCCGTCATGACCCTCGACGCCTTCCTTGCCCTGCTGCTCTACGCCCTGGTGACCTCGGTCACGCCGGGCCCGAACAACTTTATGCTGCTGGCGTCGGGCGTGAATTTCGGCATCGTGCGGACTATCCCGCATATGCTCGGCATCAGCATCGGATTTCTCGTCCTTTTGCTTGCCGTCGGCTTCGGGCTTGGGGCGGTGCTGACCGCGTTCCCCGCGCTGCACACCGGGCTTAAGATCGCCGGCGCCGTCTATCTGCTCTATCTCGCCTGGAAGATTGCCATGTCGCGCTCGCTCAGCGGCAAGGGCGAGACGGATGCGCGGCCGATGCGATTCATCGATGCCGCGGCCTTCCAGTGGGTCAACCCCAAGGCTTGGGTGATGGCAATCACCGCGATGGCCGTCTATACCAATCCCGAACGGCCATTCTTGTCCGTCATTCTGATCGGCGTGGCTTTCACTGTGGTCAATCTTCCCAGTGTCTCGGTCTGGGCCGGATTCGGCACGGCACTACGCGGCTTCCTGTCCGACCCGGTGCGGTTGAAATGGTTCAACATCGCCATGGGCGTGCTGCTGGCGGCGACGCTTTGGCCGATGCTGCGCTAGATAAGGCTGCCCTCTCGGAGGCCATTTTTCGGAGCCCATCCGGCTTCCGGCTTTGAGGATAGCCGGCTGCACAGCTATTGTGCAGTGCACATTAAATCTTCGTAATGCCGTGTTTTGGCCCTTTTCCGACAAACCCGCGTCCTATCTATTCGGCGAAATCGCGGCAGTGAGCCGGGAATTGCGCTAGAATACGACCACCTGGCTATGGCGTGTCGGACGGAGAGGTCTTTTGTCGATGCGTGGAAAAGTCATGCTTTCATTGCTGGCGGTCGCCTGTGTCGGCGCGGCCTGGCTCTATCTGTCGCCGGACGCGCTGAACAAGGCTCAGCAGTTCCTCGGCGCAAAGCAGGTCGCCGCGACAGACAAGCCAGCGACCGAAAAGCCGGCGGCGGGGGACAAGGCGGCGGGTGGCGGCAACGGTGCCCGTTCGGCCTCGATCGTTTCGGCGACGGCGACGACCGCGGATTTCCCGATCCGCCGCTATGCCATTGGCTTCGTCTCCTCTCCGGCCGTGGTCAACATCAACGCGCGCGTCTCCAGCCAGATCGTGTCGATCGACGTCAAGGACGGGCAGATGGTGAAGGCGGGCGACCTCCTGTTCTCGCTCGACGATCGGGCGCTGAAGGCGCAACTCGCCAAGGATCAGGCAGCGCTTGCCAAGGACCAGGCGCTGCTTGCCAGCTCGAACTCCGACCTTCAGCGCGCCAAGGACCTTGTCGCCAAGCAGGCCGGTACGCAGCAGACCTACGACCAGGCCGTTGCCGCGCAGAAGGCGGCGGCGGCGACCGTCGATGCCGACAAGGCGACGATCGACGCCGACAATGTCCAGCTTGGCTTTGCCACCATCACCGCGCCGATCGCCGGCAGGCTGGGTGCCGTGAATGTCGCCGTCGGCGACCTCGTCACCGTCAGCAACGGGAACAGCAGCACGGCGACGCCACTGGTAACCATCACCCAGATGGACCCGCTGCAGGTCAACTTCAATCTGCCGGAAAGCAACCTTGCGCTGCTTCACAAGGCGCTTGCCAATCCACAGCAGAACGCGGTGACGTTGATCCAGAACGGCGACCCGACGCCGATCGGCAAGGGTACGCTCGATTTCGTCGATTCCAGCGTCGACACCGCATCGGGCACGATCGCGACGCGGGCAAGCATTCCGAATGCCGATCTTTCCCTTTGGCCGGGCCAGTATGTGAATGTCGTGCTCGACGCCGGCATCATGCCGCGGATGACCTCGGTTCCGACCGTGGCGGTGCAGCCCAGCCAGAAGGGGCCGTTCGTGTACGTGGTCAAGCCGGACAGCACTGTCGAGATGCGGCCGGTGCAGGTGGCGCTGACCGAAGGCGCAAACAGCGCCATCAGTCAGGGGCTGAAAAGCGGCGAGAAGGTCGTCACCGAGGGCCAGACAAGGCTGAAGAACGGCGCCGCGGTGCATGAAGGCAAGGCGGCCGCGCCGAAGGTTGCCGAGGCGACCAACGCCGGCGAGGCGGCCCAATGATCTCCGAATTCTGTATCCGCAGGCCGGTCGCCACCCTTCTGATGTCGTTCGCCCTCGTGCTGGGCGGACTGTTCGCCTACAAATTCCTGCCGGTGGCGGCACTGCCGAGCGCCGAATTCCCGGTCGTCAACGTCTCGGCCTCGCTGCCCGGCGCTTCGCCCGAAACCATGGCCACGTCGGTGGCGACGCCGCTGATCAAGCAGTTCGCGACCATCGCCGGCATCGATTCCATTTCGACCACCAACTCGCTCGGCCAGACCTCGATCGCCATCCAGTTCGTGCTCAACCGCAACATCGACGCGGCCGCCGCCGACGTCCAGGCGGCGATCGCGCGCACGCAGAAATCGCTACCGCCGCAGATGACGGCGCCGCCAAGCTACCGCAAGGTCAATCCGGCCGATGCGCCGATCCTCTTGATGTCGCTGGTCAGCGACACGGTGCCGCTGACCGACCTCGATGCCTTCGCCGAAAACGTCATCTCGCCGTCGCTGTCGACCATCGACGGCGTCGCGCAGGTCTCGATCTTCGGCCAGCAGAAATACGCGGTGCGCATCCAGATCGATCCGACCGCGCTTGCCGCGCGCGGCATCTCGATCGATCAGCTGCAGGCGGCGGTCGCGTCCGCCAACAGCAACACGCCGCTCGGCGTTCTGCAAAACAACAAGCAGCAGCTCACCATCACCGCCAACACGCAGCTTACCGACGCGGCCGGTTTCTCAAACCTCATCATCGCCACCAAGAACGGCCACCCGGTGCGGCTGGGCGAGGTGACCCGTGTCGTCGATTCGGTGCAGACCACCACAACCGCAAGCTGGTATGACGGTACCCGCGCGATCATCATGGCGGTGCAGCGCCAGCCGGACGCCAACACGGTCGACGTCGTCGACAAGGTCAAGGCGATGCTGCCGTCCTTCCAGGACCAGATGCCGGCCGCAGCCCAGATCAAGCTGCTCAACGACCGCTCGAGCTCGATCCGCCAGGCGGTCGACGACGTGCAGTTCACGCTGCTTTTGACCATCGCGCTGGTGGTGATGGTGATCTTCGTGTTCCTGCGTCGCGTCACGGCGACCATCATCCCGGCCGTGGCGGTGCCGATCTCGCTGATCGCCACGCTCGGCGCGATGTTCCTGTTCGGCTTTTCCATCGACAACATATCGCTGATGGGCCTGACGCTCGCCGTCGGCCTTGTCGTCGACGATGCCATCGTGATGCTCGAAAACATCTTCCGCCATATGGAAGAGGATGGGCTGTCGGCCTTCGACGCGTCGCTGAAGGGCGCGCGCGAAATCGGTTTCACCATCATCTCGATCTCGATCTCGCTGGTGGCGGTGTTCATCCCGGTGCTTCTGATGGGTGGCGTGATCGGGCGCATCTTCAACGAGTTCGCCGTCGTGGTGACCGTCGCCATCCTGGCCTCCATGTTCGTGTCGCTGACGCTGACGCCGATGTTGTGCTCGCGGCTGCTGTCGGTGACCAAGGCCGACCGCGAGGCACATGGTGCTGGCCACAAGCGCGATTTCCTCACGCGCGGCTACGATCGGATTCTGAGCTTCTGCCTGCGGCACACCTTCCTGGTGTTCCTCGTCTTCGTCGGCACCGCGGCAGCCTCGGTGTGGCTGATCGAGGTTTCGCCGAAGGGTTTCTTCCCGCAAGAAGATATCGGCCAGATTTCGGTGACCACCATCGCGCGCCAGGACATTTCGTTCGACGCCATGGCCAAGCTGCAAGGGCAGGTGGCCAGCGTGTTCTCGAAGTCACCCTATGTCGACCATGTGGCGTGGTCGGCGGGCAGCGGTAACAATGCGCTGAACCAGGGACAGCTCTTCGTCCAGCTCAAGGGCAAGGACCAGCGTCCCGATATCGAGAAGGTGCTTGCGGATCTGCGCAAGCAACTGGCCGGCGTGGCGGGCATCGAGACCTACATGCAGCCGGTGCAGAATCTGCGGCTCGGCTCGCGCTCGTCGGCCAGTGCCTACCAGCTTGTGGTTCAGGGCCTCGATACCGGCCTGACGGATCAGTGGGCGCAGAAACTGAATGACGCGATGGCGGCCGACCACACGACCTTCACCGACGTCACCAGCGACCTGCAGAACAACGCCTTGCAGGCGACGCTGGTGGTGGACCGCGACAAGGCCGCCCAACTCGGTATCGACACCGACACGCTGCGCTCGGCTCTTTATGGTGGGTTCGGCACCGACCAGGTTTCAACGATCTTCGGCTCGGCCGACAGTTACGAAGTCATCGCCGAACTCGATCCCAAGATCGAATGGTCGCCGGAGCGGATGCTTGCCATCCAGATGCGGACGGCGAGCGGCAGCCTGGTGCCGCTCGGCGCCTTCGCCAGGGTCGATCGCACGGCCGGAGCCTTGACGGTCAACCAGCTCGGCCAGCTTCCGGCGGTGACGATCTCCTACAACCTGCCGCAGGGCGTGGCGCTGGGCGACAGTGTGAAACGCATCGACGCGCTGAAAGAGCAGATCGGCATGCCGACGGCGATCTCCACGACCTTCGCCGGCACCGCCAAGACCTTCCAGGATTCGCTTGCCAACCAGGGCCTGCTGGTCGGCGGCGCCATCCTGACCATCTATATCGTGCTCGGCATTCTGTATGAGAGCTTCATCCACCCGCTGACGATTCTGACCGGCCTGCCGTCGGCTGTGCTCGGGGCGGTTGTCGCCTTGCGCTTCGCCGGCATGGATCTGTCCGTCATCGCGGTGATCGGCATCCTGATGCTCATCGGCATCGTCAAGAAGAACGGCATCATGATGGTCGACGTCGCGCTTGAACTGCGACGAGAGGGCATGTCGGCCACCGATTCCATCCACAAAGCCTGCCTGATGCGGTTCAGGCCGATCATGATGACGACGCTGGCGGCACTGATGGGCACGTTCCCGATCGCGCTCGGCACCGGCGCCAGCGCGGAACTGCGCCAGCCGCTGGGCGTTGCCGTCGTCGGCGGCCTGCTCGCCTCGCAGGCGCTGACCCTGTTCGTGACACCGGTGATCTACGTCTACATGGAGAATTTCTCGGGCTGGCTGGTCGGACTCATGCCGAAGCGCAAGGCCGAGTTGCACCTGGTCGAAGAGGGCGACCAGCCCTCGCTATTCGGCACCAATGACGACATCCCCGGTGAGCCGCAGAAGACCGCCGCCGAGTAGCAGGTCGCCACGCACCCAGTTCCGCTGGCCCAAGCCGTGATACTTGCGGCCGGCGGATCGGAACTTTAGTTTGCCGTCATGTCCCACGATCATGACCACGACAACGAACTCGATCCGTTTGCCGCGCGTGTGCGCGCGCTGGAAACCATCCTGACCCGCAAGGGGCTGATCGATCCGGCTGCGATCGACGTCATCGTCGATACCTACGAGACGAAGATCGGTCCGCGCAACGGCGCCCGGGTGGTGGCCAAGGCCTGGAGCGATCCCGCTTTTGCCGCGTGGCTGAGGCGCGACGCGACGGCGGCGATCGAATCGCTGAGCTATACCGGTCGGCAAGGCGAGCATATGCAGGCGGTGTTCAACACCGGGAATACCCACAACCTCGTCGTCTGCACATTGTGCTCCTGTTATCCGTGGTCGGTGCTTGGCCTGCCGCCGGTGTGGTACAAGGCGCCGCCCTACAGGTCGCGCGCGGTGATCGATCCGCGCGGCGTGCTCGAGGAGTTCGGGCTGGTGCTGCCGGCCGGGACGAAGATACGCGTCTGGGATTCGACAGCGGAACTGCGCTATCTCGTCGTGCCGATGCGACCGGAGGGAACCGAAGGCTGGAGCGAGGAGCGGCTGGCCGAGCTGGTGAGCCGCGATGCCATGATCGGCACGGCTCTGGCGAGTCACCCGGCATGAACGGGCCGCAGGATCTCGGCGGACAGATGGGTTTCGGGCCGGTCGCGCCCGAACGAGACGAGCCGTATTTCCATGCCGACTGGGAGAGGCGGGCGCTCGGCTTGACGCTCTGCGCCGGCGGCATGGGCGCCTGGAACATCGACGAGAGCCGGCACGCACGGGAATCGCTGCATCCGGCCGATTATTATGGCTCCAGCTACTATCAGATATGGATCAAGGCGCTTGAGATCTTGCTCAAGCGGCATGGTTTCGTCAGCGAGCGCGACCTCGGGGCGGGCGAGGCGATCGATCCGGCGGCGACACCCAAAAGAGTGCTGAAGGCGGAAAACGTTCCCGCTGTGCTGGCCAAGGGCGGTCCTTGCGATCGGCCGGTGGAGACAGCGCCACGCTTCAAGGCCGGGGATTCTGTGCGGACGAAAAACTTCAACCCCACCGGCCATACCAGGCTGCCGCGCTATGCGCGCGACAAGCAGGGCACCATCGAGGCGGTGCGCGACGGCTTCGTCTTTCCCGACAGCAACGCGCATGGGCAGGGCGAGAATCCGCAATGGGTCTATACCGTGGTTTTCGATGGCACGGAAATCTGGGGCGAGGGCGCCGACCCGACACTGACCGTCTCGATCGACGCCTGGGAGAGCTATCTTGAGCCGGCCTGAAGCGAAGGGATCCGCCGCCAGTTTGCCCGCCGGCTTCGACGCACCGGTGTTCGCCGAGCCATGGCAGGCCGAAGCCTTCGCCATGACTGTGGCACTGCACGACAAGGGCCTGTTTTCGTGGAACGAATGGGCGGATGCCCTGTCAGCCGAGGTGAAGAAGCCGGATGCCGCGGCGGACGGCCATGACTATTACGAGCATTGGCTGGCGGCGCTGGAAGGGCTGCTCGCCTCCAAGGGGCTGGCTGCCAAGCCGGACGTCGATGCGATGGCGCGGGCCTGGGAGCGCGCCGCGCACGCCACGCCACACGGCAAGCCGATCCTGCTGGAGAACGATCCGCACGCTGCCAACTGAATTTTCGTTCCCTTTACGTTCTTGCTTGCGGCTGATAGCCTGAACAGCAGGGAAGTTCGCCACCGGCGTGTCGATGGTGGTGGCGGCGATCTTGTGTTTGCCTCGCGAATCCGGTCACACGATCAGATGGAATTTTCACCCCAACAAGATGAGGCGCTGCAAGCGGTCGCCCGCTGGCTGAAGACCGGCACGCCGCAGCTGTTCCGGCTGTTTGGCTATGCCGGCACCGGCAAGACGACGCTGGCGCGCTATTTCGCCGAACATGTCGACGGCCAGGTGCAGTTCGCAGCCTTCACCGGCAAGGCCGCCCAGGTGCTGCGCTCCAAGGGCGCGGTCAACGCCCGCACCATCCATTCGCTGATCTACCGGCCCAAGGGCGAGGAATCGGTGGCCGACGAGGTCACCGGCAAGACCTCGATGTCGCCAACCTTCTCACTCAACCGGCAGAGCCCGATCTCGCGCGCCAAACTGGTCGTCATCGACGAGTGCTCGATGGTCGACGAGCAGCTTGGCCGTGACCTGATGAGTTTCGGCACGCCGATCCTGGTGCTGGGCGACCCCGGCCAGTTGCCGCCGATCTCGGGTGGCGGCTTCTTCACCGACCATGAGCCAGACTTCCTGCTGACCGAGATCCACCGGCAGGCGCGCGACAATCCGATCCTGCGGCTGGCGCTCGATGTGCGCGAGGGCCGCGAATTCATGCGCGGCGACTACGGCACCGCGAAGGTGATCGGCAAGGAAGACGTCAATCAGGAACTGGTGCTGAGGGCGGACCAGGTGCTGGTCGGCACCAACCGCACGCGGCGGCGCTACAACCAGCGCCTGCGCGAGCTCAAGGGCTTCAATGCCGATTTTCCGCAAGCCGGCGACAAGCTGGTGTGCCTGCGTAACGATCCCGCCAAGGGCTTGCTCAACGGCTCGCTGTGGAAGGTGATGACCTCGTCGCGCGAGACGGTCAAGCCCGGGATCAATCTTCTGGTTTCGCCCGAGGAGGACGATCCGGATCGCGGCGTCGCGAAAATCAAGTTGCTGAAGGCGGCGTTCGAGGATCCGGACGCCGAAATCCCTTGGCAGCAGAAGAAGCGCTTCGACGATTTCGACTATGGCTATGCGCTGACGGTGCACAAGGCGCAGGGCTCGCAGTGGAACGAGATCGTGCTGTTCGACGAGAGCTGGGCCTTCAAGGAAACGCGCCAGCGCTGGCTTTACACAGCTATCACCCGGGCCGCCGAACGCCTGACCATCGTCAGGTAGAAAGCTCGGCGGGTAGCCGGGAGAACCATTTCATCCTCTTTCTGGAGCGGCGGTCGCCTCCTCACTCGTCGGCCTCGCGCCGAGCCATTCCCAGGCAGCGGCTTCGTCCTCGATCTTGAAATGCCTGAATTCGACGGGCGAGGAAGCCGGCAAGGCGTGTCGTGCGTTCGGCGTCCAGTCAGGGGCGCCGATCGCCGCGCAACGGCCAATATGTTCCAATGCATGGACGGCACCCTTCTTGATGGTCTCGTCCGAGATGTCGGCCCAGTCGACGCCCTCGTGATCGACTATGCGCACGGCCACGTCGATTTTCTGATGGAGCAAATAGGCCGCCTCCAGCAGGCCGAACAGGTTTTCGGCATCGGCGGCCGAGACATGGCCGACCACATCAATGGCAAAGAGGTCGTCGCGGCTGGTCTCGATGCGTCGGATCGCCGGCACGGATTGGAGGAAATTCAAGGTGGTGCCTCCCTTTCGTGGAGTATGTTGGTCTTCTGGAACACCGGAAAGGCCCTATCTGTTCCCGTCAAAGACGCTATAGATGCGCCGTCTCAAATGCGCCGTGCCGGAACGAATGAGCGTGGCGCGCCTCGATCGCCTGTTTCACGGACGCCAAACCATGCCCGCCAAGCTTTCCGTCAACCTCAACGCCATCGCCATGCTGCGCAACCGGCGCGACCTGCCGTGGCCCGATGTGATCGGTGTCGGCCGCCTCGCCCTTGCCGCCGGAGCGCATGGGCTGACGGTGCATCCGCGGCCCGACGAACGTCACACACGGCATTCCGACCTGCCCGAGATCAGGGCGCTGATCGATGACGAGTTCCCGCGGGCGGAATTCAACATCGAGGGCTACCCGAGCGAGGATTTCCTGGCGCTGGTGGAGAAGCATCAGCCCGAACAGGTGACGCTTGTGCCCGACGATCCCTCCCAGGCAACCTCCGACCATGGCTGGAACTTCATCGCCGATGCCGCGTTGCTGACGCCGATCGTCAGACGTCTGAAGAAGGGTGGTTTCAGGGTCTCGCTGTTTTCCGATGCCGATCCCGCCGGCATGGCGGCCGCGCGCGACACGGGCGCCGATCGTATCGAACTCTATACCGGTCCTTATGGCAGCTACCATTCCGATTCGGGTAAGGCGGCCAAAGAACTGGAAAGATTGGGCAAAACCGCTGACGCGGCATTTGCCGCCGGTCTCCAGGTCAATGCCGGGCACGATCTGACGGTGGCCAATCTGCCCGCGCTGGCCAGGCGCATTCCGGCACTGGCCGAAGTGTCGATCGGACATGGGTTGACAGCCGACGCGTTGGAGTATGGCATGGCCGGAACGGTGGGTCGCTTCCTCAGGGCCTGCGGCTGGTAGGGGGTAGTGCTTCGTATTGGTATGGCAGCCATCGCGTGCATTTGATATCGTATCGCAGCATGCATAAAGCACCGCGCGCTTATCGGAGAGTGGTCGATGGCCCTTGCCAATAGCGGGAGCGAAGCTGAAACCGTCGAGCAATCGAGCCATGCCGGGGTCGAGCAGCACAGCACCAAGGTTCTCATGCTGGGCGCACTCGGCGTTGTCTATGGCGACATAGGCACAAGTCCGATCTACGCCTTTCGCGAGGCGCTTCACGCTTCGCCCGGCATCGATACGCGCGTTCACGTGCTTGGCGTGCTGTCGCTGATCGTCTGGGCGCTGACGATCATCGTGACCGTCAAATACGTTGCCTTCGTGCTTCGTGCCGACAACAAGGGCGAAGGCGGCACGCTGTCGCTGATGTCATTGGCACGCAGCGCCTATCCCAAAGGCGCTCGACTGATTCTGGTGATCGGTCTTTGCGGCGCGGCGCTGTTTTTCGGCGATTCGATCATAACGCCGGCCATCTCGGTGCTGTCGGCGGTCGAAGGCCTCACCGTGGTGACCCCAACGCTCGACGCCTATGTCGTGCCGATCACGCTGGTCATCCTTGCCATCCTGTTCTCCGTGCAACGCTTCGGCACGGGAAAGGTGGCGGCGGTGTTCGGGCCGGTGACGGCACTGTGGTTCCTGGCCATCGGCGTTGCCGGCATCTATCACTTGATGGACGATCCATCGATCCTGCTTGCCATCAATCCCTATTACGCGGTCATTTATCTGGCCAGCACACCGACCGCCGCCTTTGTCACCGTCGGCGCCGTGTTCCTGGCGGTAACCGGGGCCGAGGCGCTTTATGTCGATCTCGGCCATTTCGGACGCAAGCCGATCGTGCTGGCATGGTTTTCCGTGGTTTTCCCCTGCCTGCTGCTCAACTATTTCGGGCAGGGCGCCTTTGTGCTCGCCAATGACGGAAAACCGACCAATCCGTTCTTCCAGATGCTGCCTGACTGGGCACTGATGCCGATGGTGGGACTTGCAACGGCCGCGACTGTCATTGCCAGCCAGGCGGTCATTTCAGGAGCTTTTTCGCTGACCCGCCAGGCGGTGCAGCTCAATCTTCTGCCGCGCATCGAGGTGCAGCACACCTCGGAAATGCAGTCCGGGCAGATCTACATGCCGCGCGTCAACCTGCTCATAGCAATGGGTGTGATGCTGCTGGTGGTCGGTTTCGGCAGTTCGAGTTCGCTGGCGTCCGCCTACGGCATCTCGGTGACCGGCGAAATGCTGATGACGACGATCCTGCTGTTCGTGGTGATGCGCAAGATGTGGAAATGGAAGCTGGCGCTCGCCCTGGCGCTGACCTTGCTGTTCGGCGTCATCGACAGCGGCTTCTTCCTGGCCAATGTCGTGAAGATCGTGGAAGGCGGCTGGGTCTCGATCACCGTTGCCTGCCTGATGGGACTGATCATGTGGACGTGGATACGCGGCACCCGCTATCTCTTCGACAAGACCCGCCGCAACGAAATCCCGCTCGATTTCCTCGCCGGCAATCTGCTGAAGAAGAAGCCGCAGCTGGTGTCCGGCACCGCGGTGTTCCTGACCAGCGATCCCTTGAGCGCGCCGACCGCCCTGATGCACAGCCTCAAGCACTACAAGGTGCTGCACGAGCAGAACGTCATCCTTTCGGTGGTGACCGCGCCGCAGCCCGTCGTGCCCGACAGCGAGCGTGTCAAGATGGAGACGGTCAACGAGTTGTTCATGCGGGTGACGCTGACCTTCGGCTACATGGAACAGCCCAACATTCCGCGCGCGCTGGCGATCTGCCGCAAGCAGGGCTGGAAGTTCGACATCATGACGACGTCGTTCTTCCTGTCGCGGCGGTCGCTGAAAGCCTCGCCCAATTCAGGCATGCCGGTGTGGCAGGACCGGCTGTTCATCGGCCTGGCGCGCTCGGCGGCCGACGCGACGGAGTATTTCCAGATCCCGACCGGCCGCGTCGTTGAAATCGGCACGCAGGTCGCCATTTAACAGACGTGCTCGCCGGCCCGCAGGTTTTGCCATGGGTCCGGACATGAGGCCGCGAATGTCGCATTGACCGGCTTCGCTCGAAGTCGCCCACAAGAAGCCGCGCGCTGCCAACATGAGTGCCATAACGTTACGGCACTTGATATTGCAGTGCAGCAAGCGTAGAGCACCGCGCGTTTATCGGAGTGTCGTACATGGCCCTTGCCAGTGCTGGTAGTGAGGCAGAACCCGTCGACCAATCGAGCCATCCCGAAATCGAACAGCACAGCACCAAGGTGTTGATGCTGGGCGCGCTCGGCGTGGTCTATGGCGATATCGGCACCAGCCCGATCTATGCGTTCCGCGAGGCGCTGGTCGCGTCGTCGGGCGGGCAAGTTGCCGACCGTGGCGACATTCTTGGCGTTTTGTCGCTGATCATCTGGTCGCTGACGATCATCGTCACCATCAAATACATCATGTTCGTGCTGCGTGCCGACAATCGCGGCGAGGGCGGCGTGCTGTCGCTGATGGCGCTGGCGCGCGGCAGTTTTCCAAAGCGTTCGGCGCTGATGCTCGGCATCGGCATCGTCGGCGCCTCGCTGTTTTTCGGCGACGCCGTCATCACGCCGGCGATTTCGGTGCTGTCGGCGGTCGAGGGCATGAATGTCGTCACCCCCACCTTCCAGCCCTATGTCGTGCCACTGACGCTGGTCATCCTCGCCATGGTGTTCGCGGTTCAGCGTTTCGGCACCGGCGGCGTCGGTCTGGTCTTCGGCCCGGTGACCGCGATCTGGTTCCTGGCCATCGGCCTTTCCGGTCTCAAGCACATCATCGCAGATCCGGAGATCCTGTGGGCGGTCAGCCCGCACTATATCGTCGCCTTCCTGATCCATTCGCCCGATGTGGCTTTCGTCACCATCGGCGCCATCTTCCTTGCCGTCACCGGCGCGGAGGCGCTTTACGCCGATCTCGGCCATTTCGGCCGCAAACCCATCGTGCTCGCCTGGCTCTCGATCGTGTTCCCCTGCCTGCTGTTGAATTATGCCGGGCAGGGCGCCTTCGTGCTGGCGAAGAACGGCGTGGTCGGCCATCCGTTCTTCGAAATGAACGAGGGTTGGGCACTGATCCCGATGGTGGTGCTGGCGACGGCGGCGACGGTCATTGCCAGCCAGGCGGTCATTTCAGGGGCTTTTTCGCTGACCCGCCAGGCGGTGCAGCTCAACATGCTGCCCAGGCTCCAAATCCTGCACACGTCGGAAAAGCAGTCCGGCCAGATCTACATGCCGCGCGTCAACCTGCTGCTGGCGCTGGTGGTGATGATGCTGGTGGTCGGCTTCGGCGAGTCCAGCAAGCTGGCCTCCGCCTACGGCATCTCGGTGACCGGCAACATGCTGGTGACGACGGTGCTGCTCTATGTGGTTATGACCCGTATCTGGAAGTGGAAGCTGTCGGTGGCGGTCCCGCTGACCGTGCTGTTCGCTTTCATCGATGTCGGCTTCTTCGCCTCCAACATCGTCAAGGTGTTCGAAGGCGGCTGGGCGTCGCTGGTGGTGGCCTTCACCATCGTGCTGGGCATGTGGACCTGGGTGCGTGGCAGCCGCTATCTCTTCGACAAGACCCGCCGCAACGAAATCCCGCTCGATTTCCTCGCCGGCAATCTGCTGAAGAAGAAACCGCAGCTGGTGTCCGGCACCGCGGTGTTCCTGACCAGCGATCCGCTCAGCGCGCCAACCGCGCTGATGCACAGCCTCAAACACTACAAGGTGCTGCACGAGCAGAACGTCATCCTTTCGGTGGTGACCGCGCCGCAGCCCGTCGTGCCCGACAGCGAGCGTGTCAAGATGGAGACGGTCAACGAGTTGTTCATGCGGGTCACGCTGACCTTCGGCTACATGGAACAGCCCAACATTCCGCGCGCGCTGGCGATCTGCCGCAAGCAGGGCTGGAAGTTCGACATCATGACGACGTCGTTCTTCCTGTCGCGGCGGTCGCTGAAAGCCTCGCCCAATTCAGGCATGCCGGTGTGGCAGGACCGGCTGTTCATCGGCCTGGCGCGCACGGCGGCCGACGCGACCGAATATTTCCAGATCCCGACCGGGCGTGTGGTAGAAATCGGCACGCAGGTGGCGATCTGAGGAGGTCGATCGCCTCGGCCTGACGGGGAGGTGGCCATGGGCGGCGAATTGGTGCTTGTCACCGGCGGATCGGGTTTCCTCGGCGCGCACTGTATTCTTGCCCTGTTGAAGGCGGGCTATCGCGTGCGCACGACGGTGCGCGCCGCCAAGCGCGAAGCCGACGTTATCGCCATGCTCAAGGCCGGCGGCGGCGAGCCGGGCGACAGGCTTTCCTTTGCCATCGCCGACCTCATGAGCGATGCCGGCTGGCCCGACGCTGTCGCCGGCTGCGACTATGTCCTGCATGTCGCGTCACCATTTCCGCCCGGCGTGCCGAAGCATCAGGACGACCTAATCATCCCGGCTCGCGAAGGCGCATTGCGCGTGCTCAGGGCGGCGCGAGACGCTGACGTCAAACGCGTCGTGCTGACCTCGTCCTTCGCCGCCATCGGCTATGGCAAGATGCCACCCGGCGGTCGGTCTTTCACCGAGGAGAGCTGGACCGATCCGACAGCCAAGGTCAGCGCCTATGTGAAATCGAAGACGCTCGCTGAGCGCGCGGCCTGGGATTTCATCGCCGCCGAGGGTGGCAAGCTGGAGTTGGCCGTCGTCAATCCGGTCGGCATTTTCGGACCAGTGCTCGGGTCCGACCATTCGACCTCCACCGAATTTGTTCAGCGCATGATGAACGGTGCGATGCCTGGGTTGCCGCACCTGTCGTTCGGCGTGGTCGACGCGCGCGACGTGGCGGACCTGCATGTGCGCGCAATGACCAATCCCGCCGCCAGTGGCGAGCGCTTCCTGGCCGTTGCCGGCGATTTCATGACCGTGCGGGAGATCGCCCAGACGGTGAAAACGCGGCTCGGCGCGGCCGCCTCGCGGGTCACGACGCGGGAGCTTCCCGATTGGTTGGTGCGGGTGGTGGGACTGTTCAACGCGGAAGCCGCGCAACTCGTGACGGAACTCGGCAAGGTCAAGAACGCCACCAACGCCAAGGCGGTGCGCATGCTCGGCTGGGCGCCACGCTCGCGCGAGGACGCGCTGGCCGCCACCGCCGAAAGCCTGGTCCGGCTCGGGCTGGTCAAGACCCCGAAATAGCGCGGCGGGAGAAAGACTTCCCGCCGCGCTGATATCAACCCGCCAGTGCGGCCTTGTTGGCCTCGAGGAACCGCTTCAGCGGTACCGATTTCCGACCGGAAAGTGTCTCAACCGAGTCCGTTACCATGCCAAGGTCGCCGGCGCGCGTGGCGGCGTCGAAGGACACCAGGAGCCTGGCAATCGGCTCGGGAAGCCCGGCTGCCTTCATGCCTTCGGTCAGCGCTTCATCGGAGAGCTGGACGACCTGGATCGGCTTGCCTGTGACTTCGGTGACGAGCACGGCGACTTCGGCTGATGTATAGGCCTTGGGGCCAGTCAGCGTGTAAGTCGTGCTTTCGGTGTTATCCGAAGCCAGCCCCGCGGCTATGGCCGCGGCGAGGTCGTCACGCGCGCCGTAGGAAATGGCGCCGTCGGCCGCCGACGTATACCATTGGCCCGATGCGAGGATTTGCGGCATCGCCATGAACAGGTTCTCGTCGTACCAGCCGTTGCGGAAGATCGTGTAGGGAATGCCGCTGGCCTTGATCGCCTGTTCGGTGTCGTAATGATCGGGGGCAAAGAGCACGGCGGAGCCGGGTTCGGTGTTGGGCAACGAGGTGTAAAGCAGGTGGCCGACACCAGCCTGCCTGGCCGCCGCGACGGCGGCAAGCTGCTGCTCGCGCCGCTTTCCCTGGATCGCCAGCTCGTTGGTCGAAATGATGAGCGCCCGGTCGGCGCCCGCGAAGGCTTGGGCAAGCGAGGCCCGGTCGTCGAAATCGGCCTCGCGAACGGTGACGCCGCGCGCCGACAGGTCGGCAAGATTGGCGGGCGTGCGGGTCGTGGCGATGATCCGGGCCGCCGGCACCTCGAACGTGTCCAGCAGATGGTTGATGACGCTGCGGCCTAGCTGGCCGGACGCGCCGGTGACGAGAAGAGTTGCGGTCATGGGGGATCCTGACATTGCGCCGGAAGGGCGGTTCGGGCGGTGGTCTCAAAAAGAGACCAGCACTAAAATAGGAATTGACCCGGTGCCGTAAAGAAGGCAGTTTTTGGGGAGGTAGGCACACGCAGGGAACCAGCCATGGACAGCCGGACCGTCAATCTGAAATCCAAACTCGAAGTCTACAAAGCGATGACCGACGGCGGAAACATTGCCGATTGCCCGGTCCGCGATGTCATCCAGGGACTCAATGGCAAATGGAGTTCGCTGCTGACGGCGGCGCTGGCCGAGCAGCCTTATCGCTTCGGCGAGCTGCGGCGGCTGGTTCCCGATATCTCGCAGCGCATGTTGACTCAGACGCTCTACGATCTGCAGCGCGACGGCTATGTGCGCCGCGAGGTGTTTCCGACCAAGCCGCCCAGCGTCGAATACAGCCTGACCGACCTTGGGCGATCGATGTTCGACGCTTTGCAGTATCTGCTGCAGTGGGCCGAAAACAACCACGACGCAGTGCGCGGCGCGCGGACTGCCTTCGATTCGACGCAGGCTTGACCCACCGGGTAGCGCTCGGCGTCGCGACTTGATTTCATCCGGCGGCTGAAGGATTGTCCCGGCCAGTTCGGCTTGGGGGCAGCGGCATTTCCTACGATATCGCAATCGCCGGCGCTGGTCCGGCCGGGCTCGCCGCGGCGCTCTATCTCAAGCGCGCCGGCCACCGCGTAACCATCTTCGAGCGCTTCGAGGAACCGAGGCCGGTCGGCTCCGGGCTGATCCTGCAGCCGACTGGGCTGACGGTGCTCGCCGATCTCGGCCTGCTCGACGACATCATGGCGCTGGGCAGCAGGATCGACCGGCTGCATGGCGTCGATGCGTCGAGCGGCCGCACCGTGCTCGATGTCCGCTACGATGCCCAGCGCGGCAACCGTTTCGGCCTGGCGGTACACAGGGCCGCCCTGTTCGGCGTACTCTTTCGCGCTGCCCGGCGCGAGGCGATCCCCATCGAGACCGGCGTCGAAATCGAGGCCCTGGAGACCGGCGAGCGGGCGACGCTGATCCGGGGCAACGGCCGAAGGGAAGGGCCGTTCGATCTGATTGTCGACGCCAGCGGCGCGCGCTCGAAGCTGCGGCGGTGCGCCGGCAGTGCCGAAGCGCCACGGCCACTCACCTATGGCGCGTTCTGGGCATCGCTCGACTGGCGCGGCGAGGGCTTTGACGAGCACGCGCTCTTGCAGCGCTACGACAAGGCCAGCGTGATGATCGGCGTGCTGCCGATCGGCCGGCCGGAACCGGGTGCCGAAAGGATGGCGGCCTTCTTCTGGAGCCTGAAACCGGCGGATGCCGATGTAGTCCGCAGCCTCGGCATCGATGCCTGGAAGGAGCGGGTGGTGCGGCTGTGGCCGCAGGCCGAGGCGTTCACCAGCCAGATCGACAGTTTCGACCAGCTCTCGCTGGCCCGCTACGGCCATCACACGATGAAGTTTCCGGTTTGCCGGCGGCTGGCCGTGATCGGCGACGCCGCCCATTCGACCAGCCCGCAGCTTGGCCAGGGCGCCAACATGGCGCTACTCGACGCCGCGGCACTTAGCTATGCGCTGGCGCGAGCGGACGGCGTGGAGACAGCGCTGGAAGTCTATGCGCGAGCGCGTCGCCGGCATGTCAGGGTCTTTCAGGCACTGTCGCTGGCGTTCACGCCCTTCTACCAGTCGGATTCGGTGGCGCTGCCCTTCATCCGCGACAGGCTGGTGGCGACGATCGCCAAGATCCCGCCGGGGCCGCGGTTGCTGGCCTCCATGGTCGCCGGCACGGTGATCGATCCGTTCAGGCGGGCTGGGCTTGCCGAAGCGCGATGGCCGGATCGCCTTGCCGAATGAGGCTCGATAGAAACGATCCCTTCGCCCGCAGGAAGGCATGCAGGCGCTGCGGATAATCCGGCGCCACGGCCTGCCTGATCGACGGACGGTCACTCGACGCACTGCGCCAGGCCTGGACAAGCGGCTTGCCGTCAAGAATGCCGAAATCGCCGATCCGATCGAAGGCGTCCAGGTAGCGGAAGACCGGACCGTAAACGGCATCGACGAGGGAAAAGCGGCTGCCAGCGAACCATGGCCCGCTCCGCCCGGCGCCGCCCGGCAGTTCAGCCTCAACACGGTCGAACATCGCCGACAGCGCGCTGGCTTCGGCGAGGAAGCCGGCCTCGCTCGGCGCTGAATAGAACCGGCCGATGGTGTTGAGGATGGCTGAGCCATACTCGATCCAGGCACGGTGCCGGGCGCGTGCATAGGGGTCGGCGGGATGGAGGGGATTGGCCTGCGTTTCCTCGAGGAATTCGAGGATGACCGCGGATTCGAAGATTATCGTCTCGTCGCCATTTTGCCGTACGCACAGCAATGGCACCTTGCCGAGCGGCGAGATTGCCTTGAACCAGTCCGGTTTGTCGGCAAGGTCGATGTCGATCCGCTCGAAAGGCACGCCTTTCTCGGCCAGCGAGATCGCGGCGCGCTGGACATAGGGGCAGAGCGGATGGCTGACGAGAACGAGGGTGTCGGCGGGTTTCATAGGAATGTGCCTTTCAATGTCGATGCAATTGCATTTATGTAGATGCATGTGCATTGAGCGTCAAGCTTGATGCATCTGCATCTATCGCCTAGGGTGGGCCATGATCGAAAAAGCCAAGCCTTCGCCCGAAGCCATCAAGGCCTGGGCCCGCCTGATGCGGGTTTCGCGCCAACTGATGGAACGGGCCGAAGACGCGCTGAAGGAGGGCGGCCTGCCGCCGCTCGCCTGGTACGATGTGCTGCACGAGCTTGCCGAGGCGGGCGAGGGTGGGTTGCGGCCGTTTCAACTGATCGAACGCACCCTGTTCGCGCAGTACAACATCTCGCGTCTATTGGCTCGGCTCGAGGCCGACGGGCTGGTTGAGAAACTGCCGGTGGCCGATGATGGCCGCGGCCAGACCATCCGCGTCACGCCCAAGGGACGGGAGACGCGCCGCCGCATGTGGGCGATCTATGGCAGGTCGATTGAGGAGTTGGTTGGCGCGAAGCTGTCGTCGGATGAGCTGAGCACGGTCTCGGCGCTGCTGGGCCGCCTGCGTCATCCGCCTACCGCGGACTGAGCACACGGATTGCGCGGCTGCGCGGACATAAGCGGATTTTTTCTCCTTTGCCCTTGCGCCGCTCACCGGATTGCGCAATATGCCGAACCGTAACGTACGGTACGGCAGGTCGAATTCACGCCCTGCCTTGTCCTTCCGAGGGAAGAGCGTGTTGCACAGCGTGCCCGACATCGACAACAGCGAGGCGCTGACGGAGCGGCAGCAGGCCGTCCTGGACGCGGCTTTGCGGCTGCTGGTTGAGGAGGGCGATCATCTGACCATGACCGCCGTGGCGCGTCGCGCGAGCTGCTCGAAGGAAACACTCTACAAATGGTTCGGCGATCGCGACGGACTCTTGACGGCGACCGTGCAGTGGCAGGCCTCGAAAGTGCGGGTGGCTTCGGTCGACGGCAAGGGGCTTGACCTTGCCTCGCTCACGGCGAGCCTGGAGCGCTTTGCCTCCGACTGGTTGAAGGTGATCTCCAGCGATACGTCGATCGCCCTCAATAGGGTGGCGGTCGGCCATGCCGGTTCGGGGAAGGACAATCTCGGCGCCGTCGTGCTGGAGAATGGGCGCTTTGCGCTGGCCAAGCGGCTGAAGCCCGTGCTGGAAGCCGGCCGGCAGGCCGGGCTCCTTGAATTTACGGATGCCGAGACGGCGTTCCGTACCTTTTTCGGGCTGGTTGGCCGGGACGTGCAGATCCGCCTGCTGCTCGGCGACCGGCTGGAATTGACTGAAGCGACGATCGGCGGCGATGCCGTCCGCGCGACGCAGCAGTTTCTCGCTCTTTTCGGAGCAAAAACCGGGCCGCAAGGCCTCTGATCTTCAAAAACGGGAAGGAAGACAAAATGCGTGTCTATTACGATCGTGATGCCGATCTGAACCTGATCAAGGGCAAGAAGGTCGCCATCATTGGCTATGGCAGCCAGGGCAGGGCGCATGCGCTCAACCTCAAGGATTCCGGCGCCAAGGAGATCGCCATCGGTCTCAAGGCCGGCTCGGCGACCGCCAAGAAGGTCGAGGCCGACGGGCTCAAGGTGATGAGCGTCGCCGACGCCGCCAAATGGGCCGATCTGATGATGATGGCGACGCCCGACGAATTGCAGGCCGACATCTACAAGAACGAAATCGCGCCGAACATCCGCGACGGCGCCGCGATCGCTTTCGCGCACGGCCTCAACGTGCATTTCGGCCTCATCGAGCCGAAGTCGACCGTCGACGTCGTCATGATCGCGCCAAAGGGCCCGGGCCACACGGTGCGCGGCGAATACCAGAAGGGCGGCGGCGTGCCGTGCCTGGTCGCCGTCAACCAGGACGCCTCGGGCAACGCGCTCGATCTCGCGCTTTCCTACGCCTGCGGCGTTGGCGGCGGCCGTTCGGGCATCATCGAGACCAATTTCCGCGAGGAATGCGAGACCGACCTGTTCGGCGAGCAGGTCGTGCTGTGCGGCGGCCTGGTCGAACTGATCCGCGCCGGCTTCGAGACGCTGGTGGAAGCCGGCTATGCGCCGGAAATGGCCTATTTCGAGTGCCTTCACGAGGTCAAGCTGATCGTCGACCTGATCTATGAAGGCGGCATCGCCAACATGAACTACTCGATCTCTAACACCGCCGAGTGGGGCGAATATGTCTCGGGTCCGCGCATCATCACCGCCGAGACCAAGGCCGAGATGAAGCGCGTGCTGAAGGACATCCAGACGGGAAAGTTCACCTCGGAATGGATGCAGGAATACCGCGCCGGCATGGCCCGCTTCAAGGGCATCCGCCGCAACAACGACAGCCACCAGATCGAGGAAGTCGGCGCCAAGCTGCGCGCCATGATGCCGTGGATTTCCAAGAACAAGCTGGTCGACAAGGCCAAGAACTGAGGATCCACGCTTCGCGATCAATAACGAAAACGGCGCCACGTGGCGCCGTTTTCATTTCTGGTATCAGCCGCAGGCAGCTCAACTATAGGGCGACCAGCATTGCTGGCGCGGGCCATTATAGGGTTGGAACGTGTTGTCGTAGGCGCGATACGAGCGGTAGCGGTTGTAGCACCATTGCACATGCGCGTTCGACAGGCGGCCGGCGCGATAATAGCGGCGCGGCGCCGGCGCATAGTAATCGTAGTTGTTGTAGTTGTTGTACATGCTGCCGAGGCCGAGCCCCAGGCCGAGACCGAGGACCGCCGCAGCGCCATCATCGTAGTAGCGTCCGCCACGATAATGATGGCGGCCATGGCGCCAGCGCCAGTTGTCGCCGCGGTTCCAGTTGCCACCACCGTTCCAGTGGCGGCCGCTCCAGTTGCCTCCGCCATTCCAATGGCGGCCGTTCCAATTGCTTGACCGGCGCCATCTCCAATCGCCGCCGTTGTTTCCGCCAGCCCAGCCCTCGCGGACCGGGATGACCGTCGGCGCGGCGGTGCTGGCCGGGATCGACACATCCGGCTGCAGAATCGGCGCGGCAGCGGATGGCGCCGTGATGCCGGAGACAATACCGAGCGCTATCAGCCCGGATTTAACAGTGGAAGAAAAGAGCGCGTTCATTGCACTTCTCCAAGAGAACAGGCCCCACGCCTACCCTGGGAATGGGCTTACCGTGGACCTTTGCGTCTGAACGGCGGATGAACGGAAAGGTTCCGTCAACCATGGCGTGAAACCCACCGGGACCAAGGGATCCCTGCTTGTGGTCCTGCGATCTTGTTTTCCGCCGCTCTTGCAGGCAAAGGTCAGCGCATGTCGCTGCGCCTTGCCACCTTCAATGTCGAGAACCTGATGAACAGGTTCGATTTTTCCGGCTTTCGCAACCAGCTCAATGAGGATCGCACGTTGGCGCTCTTCGATATCCAGAGCGAGGCCGAATACAAGATGCTGGAACAGGCGCGCGCCATCGCGCAATCCGACGACACGCGCCAGCTGACGGCGTTGGCGATTGCCGCCGCCCGTGCCGACATCATCTGCATGCAGGAGGTCGACAACATCGAGGCCTTGAAGGCCTTCGAGTACGGCTATCTGTTCAAGATGGTGGGGCAGGGCTACCGCCAGAAATACACCACGTCGGGCAATGATTCGCGCGGCATCGATGTCGCGGTGATGATGCGCAACGAGACCGCGCAGGGACAGCCGATCGAATTCGTGCGCATGACCAGCCACGCCTATGTCACCTACGAGCAGTTCGGGTTGCATACGCCCGAGCTGGCGGCCCTCGGCAACCAGCCCAATGAACGCATCTTCCGGCGCGACTGCCTGGAGGTCGACATCAAGGTGGGCGGCGCGCCGATGACGCTCTATCTCGTGCACTTCAAGTCCATGGGCTCTCCCCGCAACGGGCTCGACGGACGCGAGGCGACGATGCCGGTGCGCATCGCGGAGGCGCAGGCCGTGCGGCGCATCATCGAGGAGCGTTTCGGGGCGGAGCACGCGGCCGACAAGCGCTGGGCGATCTGCGGCGACATGAACGATTACCGCCAGCGGGTGAAGATCGCCGGCGATGAGGTCGACGGCTACCGTTTCGAGGTGGTCGACGAGAACCTGTCCTGCATCAATGTGCTGACGGCGGGCGGCTTCTGTGAAAATGTGGTCGAGCGGCGGCCGGAAATGAACCGCTGGACCTTCTATCACACACGCGGGCCGCAAGAGCGGCATCTGTGCCAGCTCGACTATATCCTGCTGTCGAAGGGGCTGGCGGCGAAGAACGCCACCGCAGTTCCCGACATCATCCGCAATGGCCAGCCCTGGCGCACGATCTTTCCCGCGGGCCAGGAAGTCGAGCGCTTCCCGCGCGCCGGCTGGGACCGGCCCAAGGCTTCGGACCACTGCCCGGTGGCGATCACGCTGGACATGGCCTGAGCCGACATGAATTTTGATCTTCCGCGCAATGTCATCCTGCCGGTCGATGCCATCGATGTCCGTCTCGATCCCGGCCCGCATCCCTTCGCGGTGGAGAATGCCGCGGCGATTGCCGAGAACTGGCGCCGCGAGATCGCTGCCAATCCGGCGCTGTTCGACGGCATTGTGGTGCTGCTTTCCGAGCTTGCCTATCGCGACCGCAGCCTTATCGGCCGCTGCCATGCGGTCAATTACTCGACCTTCATGCTGTGGCGGAAGCGGCGCGAGAATTCCGGCGCCGAACACGCCTATGCCCATGCCGTGCTGGTGGCCGGGGACAACGCTCTGGTGGCGATCCGCATGGGACCGCGAACCGTCAGTGCCGGCTGGGTCTATTTCGCCGCCGGTTCGTTCGAGCCGATCGATTTCCGCGACGGTCTCGTCGATGTCGATTTCAACATGATGCGCGAGGTGCGCGAGGAGACCGGTATCGACCTGTCGGATGCCAGGCGTGGTGTGCGCTGGCACGCTCTGTCGACGGCAAGCGGCACCGTCATCTTCCGCCGCTATCACGTCGACGCGCCCGCCGATGAGATCGCGCGCCAAATCTTGGCCTTCGTCGCCACCGAAGCCGACCCGGAGATCGAGGGGCCGGTGATCATCCGCCATGCCGGCGACCTGCCGGACGGCCTGTCGCCGCACATGAAGCCGCTGATCGAGTGGCATTTCGCGCGCGCAGACTAATATCGGTGCGTACCAGTTGTATCGATAGCAGATTTTCTATATTGATAGCAGTGACATCATTGTAGATTGGAATGATATCGATGAGCGCCGTCACGATCCGCAATTTGCCAGAGGAGACGCTCCGCGCCTTGAAGGTGCGGGCTGCGCATCATGGCCGCAGCACTGAGGCCGAAATGCGTGAGATCCTGGAAACGGCCGTGCGGCCGGCCAATCGGGTCAAGCTCGGTTCGCTGCTCGCCGCCATCGGCCGCGAGGCCGGATTGTCGCAAGAGGATGTCGATACCTTGCAGCAGCTCCGCGACAAAACACCGGGCGAGCCGGTGCGGTTCGAATGATCCTCATCGACACCAGCGTCATGTTTGAGCCATGGAGACCTGCACCCGATCCTCGCGTCATCGCGTGGATCGACGCCCAGGCCGTCGAAACCCTATATCTTTCGGCCGTCACCGTGGCTGAGTTGCGTTTCGGGATCGCGGCCATGCCTTCCGGCAAGCGCCGCACGACCCTGCATGATCGTCTTGAGCAGGACGCGTTGCCGTTGTTTGCAGGCCGCATTCTGCCGTTCGACCTCGACGCGTCGCGCGCCTATGCCGACCTTATGGTACAGGCGCGTGCCGCAGGCAAGGCGATCGGCAACGCCGACGGTTATATCGCGGCGACGGCCGTAGCGCACGGTCTCACTGTCGCCACACGTGACACCGGTCTATTCGCGGCCGCCGGTTTGAACATCGTCAATCCGTGGGAAAGCGCGTCGTAGCCCCGCCTGCCACTGAAACCGTACGTCGGTGCCGCGATCATATCGTGGAGCGGCCAGGCCCTATGATGTCTTGCTTTTGAGTGCCTTGCGGTCGTTGCGCGCGGCGGCGAAGAACAGGATGAAGCCGATACCCAGCAACCCACCCATGGCCATTCCCATCGTCTGGCCAACGACCGCCTGGAAATCGGCGGTGACGCGATCGGGATTGGTCATGCCGTAGCGGGCGAGATACCACCAGATGCCTGCAAGGGCGGCCTCGATGATGATCATCACCAGGATCACGCGCGCCTTCTTGCTCATCAGCTGCTCCTCGACCAGATATGCCTTGGCATAACATCGCCAACACAGTGACGATAGGTTGGGCAAGGCGGAAACGTCGAAGGTTGTGTAAAACCGGCCCGGAGTGCCGGACGCCCTCGCAGCTTGCCCTTTTACTCGTGACGCAAGGCGTCGATCGGATCGAGCCTGGCGCCGCGCAGCGCCGGGAAGAAGCCGAACACCATGCCGATCAGCGCGGAGAAGCCGACGGCAAGCAGAATGACGGCCGGGCTAGGCGCGAAAGGTATGGTCAGCGTCACCGAGGCAAGGCCGGCCAGCGCCAGCCCAATCAGGATGCCGATGATGCCGCCAAGCAGCGACAGCACGGTCGCCTCGACCAGGAACTGGATGAGGATGTGCTTTTCATGCGCGCCGATGGCGAGCCTGATGCCGATCTCGCGCGTGCGTTCGGTGACCGACACCAGCATGATGTTCATGATGCCGATGCCGCCGACCAGCAGGCTGACACCGGCGACCGCGCCCAGCATGCCGGTCATCGTCGTGGTGGCGCTGGCCATGGCGTCGGCGATCTGGGTCATGTCGCGGATGCCGAAATCGCTCTCGCGATCGGGCGTGATGCGGCGCGCATCGCGCAAGATGTCCTCGACGCGCGGCTGCAATTCGGTGGTCGGCGTGCGGTCGTCGGCGGCGATGTAGATGTTGTCGATGTCGCGATTGCCGGCGATGCGGCGCTGATAGGCGGCGAGGGGCATCAGCACGACATTGTCCTGGTCCTGGCCGAAGCCGGTGTAGCCTTTCGGCTCGAGCAGCCCGACGATCCTGCAGGAGGTGCGGTTGACGCGGATGATCTCGCCCTCGGGATCGCCGGCGCCGAAGAATTGCTGGCGCACCGTCTCGCCGATCAGGCACACACCGGTGCCGGAGCGGGTTTCGGAATCGCTGAACGGGCGGCCGGACACCAGTTTCCAGTCGCGTGCGTCGAGATAGGCGCTGTCGGTGCCGGTGACGCCAGAGGTCAGGCTCTCGGTGCCGAAGATGACGCGCACCTGCTTCTGCGCGGCCGGCGAGATGGCGCGGGCGCCGGTGAGATGCGCAACCAGCGCCGCCAGATCCTTTTCCGCCAGCGGCCGCACCGTCTGGTCGAGCCCGCCCGGACCGCCGGGGCCGGCCGGGCGCCCGGCTCGGACGACCAGCAGATTGCTGCCGAGCTTGGAAATGTCGGACTTGACCTTTTGCGTAGTGCCGGAGCCGATGGTCAGCATGGCAATGACGGCGGCAACGCCGATGACGATGCCGAGCAAGGTCAGGAACGAGCGCAGCACGTTGCGGCGGATCGAGCGCAGCGAGAGGCGGACGGTTTCCCAGATCATGCCACCTCTATATTCATGGTGTCGGAGGCGACATGGCCGTCGAGGAAGCGGATGGTACGCTCGGCATATTCGGCGACATCGGCTTCGTGGGTGACCATGGTGACGGTCAGGCCAAGCTCTTTGTTCAGACGCGTCAGCAGCTCCATGATCTCATGCGTGCGTGCGGTGTCGAGATTGCCGGTCGGCTCGTCGGCGACGAGCAGCGTCGGCCTGGTGACGATGGCGCGTGCGATCGCCACGCGCTGCTGCTGGCCGCCGGAGAGTTCGGCCGGCGTGTGATGCTCGCGGCCGACAAGGCCGACCTCGGCCAGCGCCTGCATGGCAAGGTCGCGGCGCTCGCGGGCGGCGACACCGCGATAGATCAGCGGCAATTCCACATTTTCGGCCGCGGTGGTGCGGGCCAAGAGATTGTAGCCCTGGAAGACGAAGCCGACATAGAGGTTGCGCAGCATGGCGCGGCGGTTGCGGTCGAGCCGGCCGGCATCGACGCCCATGAAGGAATAGGTTCCGGCCGTCGGCGTGTCGAGGCAACCGATGATGTTCATCGCCGTCGACTTGCCGGAGCCCGATGGGCCCATGATGGCGACGAATTCACCGCGCCGGATGGCAAGGTCGACTCCGGCCAGCGCATGCACCTTGGCTTCGCCCTGGCCGTAGCTCTTCCAGACCTTGTCGAAGGTGATGAGGGGGGCGCCCGCGGCCACTGCCTCAGCTCCGCGACTGCGAAGCGGTGATGATCTGCGCGCCTTCCTCCAGGCCGGAGGTGATCTCGGTCAGTTCGCCATCGGTCGAACCGATCTTGACGTTGACCGGATGCGGGCGGCCGTTCTCCAGCACATAGAGCGTGCGGGAACCATCGGTCGGGGCCTTCGCAACCGGGCGCTGGCGATTGCCGCGGCCCATGCGGCCGGTGAACAGGTCGCTCAGGCTCCAGCCGCGCGCCGCTTGCTGCGCCGGGCGATAGCGGAAAGCGGACGAGGGCACGGTGAGCACGCCCTTGGCTTCCCTCGTGACCACAGAAACGGTGGCGGTCATGCCGGGCCGCAGCAGCAACTCGTTGTTGTCGACTTCGAGCCGCGCATTGTAGGTGACGACGCCGTCCGTCGTGACCGAGGCATAGGAGATGTCGCGGATTTTGGCATCGAACGGCCGCTCCGGGAAAGCGTCGACGGTGAAACGGGCATGCTGGCCCGACTTGACCGCGCCGATATCGGCTTCGTCGACCGCCGCCACCAGTTCCATGTTCCTCAAATCGGCGGCGATGATGAACAGCACCGGCGCCTGCAGCGAGGAAGCGACCGTCTGGCCGGGGTCGACCGAACGCGTCAGCACGATGCCGTCGATCGGCGCGTAGATGGTGCTGTTGGCAAGGTCGGTCTGCTGCGACTTGAGATCGGCATTGGCGATGGCGAGATTGGCCTCGGCGCTATCGAGTGCCGCCTTGGAACGGTCGCGCGTCGCCGTCGCCGCCTCGAGCGACTGGTCGGTTGCCATGCCACGCTTGGTCAGGGCCGCGGCGCGGACAAGCGCACTCTCGTTCTCGGCGAGCGTCACCCTGGCGTCCTCCACATTGGCGGCCGCTCCCTTAGCGGACGCTTCGGCGCGTTCGATCTGGACCTGCAGCTTGGCGGTGTCGAGGGCCGCCAGCACGTCGCCCTTCTTCACCTGCTGGTTCTCGTTGACCGCGACCGAGCGTATGATGCCTGAGAGCTGGCTTGATATGTCGACCTGGGTGAGCGGCTGCAGCGTGCCTGTCGCCGACACCTGGACTGTGAGGTCGGCCTTGGCGGCCGGCACCGTGGTGTAGTCAATCCTGGTCGGCGTGCCCGCATACCATTGATAGAGGCCAAGGCCGGCGGCAAGCACGATGAGGGTCAGCAACGCATAGAGCCAGCCACGCCGGCGCGTCCTGCGCCGACCGGTCTGGTCGAGCCCAAGCGCCGTCTCGATGGCGGAATCCGATTCCGTCTTTGGCAGATTGACAATCTGGTCCACGTCGGACCCCTATGATGCGTAATGTCCCTGTCTGTGCACAGATCAGGCTTACCGGTTCGAATATCAAATTAAATTTCGCCCATGTTGGGATTGAGGCAGGGATGCAAACCCGGAATTACTTGCTTTACGATGTGTTTACGACCGAGCGACTGGCTGGCAACCCGCTGGCGGTGGTGTTGGATTGCAAAGGTCTGGACACGGCCGCGATGCAGGCCATCGCGCGCGAGTTCAACCTGTCCGAATCGGTTTTCGTGTTGCCGCCGGACAATCCCAAGCACCGCAACCGCATCCGCATCTTCACGCCCGATTATGAAATGCCATTCGCCGGCCATCCGACGGTGGGCTCGGCCATCGCGTTGGCCGAACTGGCGGGCGAGGGCGGCGCCGGCATCTTCGTGCTTGAAGAGAACATCGGCCCGGTGCGTTGCGCGGTCAGCACGCATGACGGCGCCACCTTCGCCGAGTTCGACCTGGCGAAATTGCCGGAGCCGCTGAAGCTGGAGGCCGATCCGGAGGCGATCGGCGCTGCCCTTGGCCTGGCGCCGCACGAGATCGGCTTCGAGAATCACCGCATCGCCTTCTGGTCGGCCGGCGTGCCCTATGTGACCATTCCTGTCGCCAATCTCGAAGCGGCGGGCCGCATCCGGCTGGACAACCAGGCATGGTCGGAACTGGCGCCGCGCAAGAGCGAATGGGCCTTCGCCAGCCCGTACGTCTATTGCCGCGAAACGGTGAACCACGAAAGCGCTTTCCATGTCCGCATGATCGTTCCCGGCACGCCTTCCTATGAGGACCCGGCGACCGGTTCGGCAGCGGCGGCCTTCGCCGGCGCCATCATGCATTTCGACGGTCCGACGGACGGGGTTTCGCAGCTATGGATCGAACAGGGACTGGAGATGGGCCGGCCGTCGCGCATCCGCCTCGAACTGACCGTGCAAGGCGGAAAACTGGCGTCCGCGCGCATTGGCGGGCATGCGATCAAGGTGGCGGAAGGCAAGCTTTTCGCCTGATTGGAGAGAGCCCCGGTCGATTTGTCGGGAAATGATTCCAGCAGGGCTGGACAGGACCGGTATCGGCGGCTATATGCCCGCCAACGCCGGTTTTTGCCGGCCGAGTGGGTGCGTAGCTCAGTTGGTAGAGCAGCTGACTCTTAATCAGCGGGTCCACAGTTCAATCCTGTGCGCACCCACCAAATTCCTAGAAGACTTGGTGGAAAGACCTAGAGACGAGACGCGTTTGGCGCGTCTCGTACCGCAATGGCCGTTCACTGCGCCGGTTTGCCAATACTGGCCTTGAACTTGACCTTCATGGCGATCTGCCCGGTCACCGTCATCTGCGATCCCGCAGCGCCTCCCATGCTGCGATCCCTGGCGTTGACGTTCGTGGTCACGCTGGTTACCTCGCACGTGTCGGCGACGGTATCGAGCACCATGGCGCAACTGGGGGCAGCGACCTTGTAGAACGAACGCAGCGCGGCTTGCTGCTGTGTGGCGACATCCTCTTCGTCCTTGACCGGAAGGGTCATGGTCAGGCTGGACTGGACCTTGGCCAGCCCATCGTCGCCCGCGTGCCGGAAGCGGCCGTTCTCATCGACATACTGCGAAAAAGCTGGCGCAGCAGTGCCGAAAAGCAGTGCAATGACAATTATCGCCTTCAAATACATCGCCTGATCTCCACATGAGATCTACTGATCTCACGTAACAATCAAAACGACGTTATTATTTTGGCTCAATCACGTTAAAAGTTTGACGGATTACTTCTCCGAAACCCCAGCCTCGGCAAAGCTTGCCATCCCTGCATGGCATTCCAGCGCCGAGCGCACGATGTTGACGGCGAGGCATGCGCCGGAGCCTTCGCCGAGCCGCATGCCGAGATCGAGCAGCGGCGGCATTGCGAGCGCTTCGAGCAGGCCGCGGTGACCCGATTCGGCTGAGACATGGGCGGCGATCGTATGGGCAAGGCCGGTCGGGTGCAGCTTCGCCAGCGGCGCGGCGGCGGCGGTGCAGACGAAGCCGTCGAGCAGCACGGGTACGCCGAGATGACGGGCGGCTACCGTGGCGCCGAAGATGGCGGCGAGTTCGCGCCCCCCGAGCGTGGCTGCGACCCCCAACGGGTCTGCAAGGGCCGCGGCGTGGCGCTTCAGGCCGGCTTCGATGGCGACCACCTTGCGCTTCAGGCCGGCATCGTCGACGCCAGTGCCGCGCCCGGTCCATTTTTCGGCGCCGCCGCCGAACAAGGCAGCCGAAATGGCGGCGGCGGGCGTCGTGTTGCCGATGCCCATTTCGCCAAAGCAGACCAGGTCGAGGTCTTTCGTCACGGCGTCATAGCCGGCCGAAACAGCGGCGAGGAAGGCCTTCTCATCCATTGCCGGCACTTGCGTGAAGTCACCGGTGGGATGGTCGAGATCGAGCGGGATGACGTCGAGTTCCGCGCCGGCGATGCGGGCGAGCTGGTTGATGGCGGCACCGCCGCCGGCAAAATTCGCCACCATCTGCACGGTGACTTCGGAGGGGTAGGCCGACACGCCCTGCGCGGTGACGCCGTGGTTGCCGGCGAAGACGAAGACTTTCACGCGGTCGAGCCTTGGCATGTCGCGGCCTTGCCAGCGCGCCAGCCAGGCGGCGATCGCTTCGAGTTTGCCGAGGCTGCCTTGCGGCTTGGTCAGCGTGTCCTGGCGGCGGGCGACGGCACTGGCGGCCACCTCGCTGCCGGCAGGCAGGTCGAGGCAGGCGGCGCGCAGTTCAGCGAGGGATTTGAAGGACATGGGGGCAACGTCTCCGGAAGGGAATCAGGTCAAGGGGTCAGGAAAGGGCGACGGAAGCGACGAGAAGCACCGCGATTTCGCTCAACTGCTGCAAGGCGCCAACCGTGTCGCCGGTCTGGCCCTCGATCTGGTTGAGGCAAAGGGCGTGGAAGGCGGCAAAGAACAGGCCGAGCAGGATGAGCGCGGCAATGGCGCCGCCAAGCCCGAGCAGGAGCAGTGGTATCGCGCCGAGCACGGCTCCGGCTATTGCAGTTTCGAGCGAAACGGTGCCGGCGCCAGCCGACAGGCCGTCGGACCGCGCCGGTGGCAAGAGATGCATGAAGGCGCCGAGCACGCCACGCGAGGCTGCGTGCGCCGCCACGAGCGCAAACAGAGCCTGTGTGGGTTCCACCACTTGCGACAGCGCGCTCCAGCGGATCAGCAGCGACAGCGCCAGCGCCATGGCGCCATAAGCGCCGATGCGGCTGTCGCGCATGATCTCGAGCTTGCGGCCGCGCGACTTGCCGCCGCCGAAGCCGTCGGCAACGTCCGACAATCCATCCTCGTGCAGGCACCCCGTGGTAACCACGGTTGCAACAAGGGCAAGGGCAGCCGCCGGCCCAATGGCAAGGCCAAAGCGTTCCGCCGTGGCAAAAACGATGGCGCCGATCAGGCCGACGACAAGGCCGGCAATGGGGGCGGCCCAGATCGCGGCGGCGAGGTTGCGGCCGCGAAAATCAAACACGGGCAGCGGCAGGCGGGTGAAGAAGAGCAGGCAAAGCGCGATGTCGTCGAGGACTTGCCGGGGCGACAGGGTGATTTTCGGGAGCTTCATGACCCTAGCTCCTCGCAATCGCATGAAAGAAGGTGCCGCTGACATGGCCGCGCCGGTAGCCTGAGGCGCCGAGCGGATTGCCCTGGCCATCGGCAAGGTCAGCCAGCGGCTCGTCATTGCCGGTGGCCGTCATCTGCGCATAGTGGAATTCGTGACCCCGGATCAGCGCGCCCTGCGAACCCAGCGGGCAATCGGCACGCAGCCGAGCCTCGCGGTAGCCAAGATTCATCTTGCGCCTGGCGAAGCTGGTGGAATGGCCGAGCAGGCCGAGCATGCGATGCGTTTCGCCTGATGCATCCTCCATCGCTTCACCAAGCACCATGAAGCCACCGCATTCGCCATGGATCGGCTTTGTCGTGGCGAAACGTGCCATCCCCGCATGGAAATTCACGGCGGCCGCGAGTTTGCCGGCATGAAGCTCGGGATAGCCGCCGGGCAGCCAGCAGACGTCGCAATCCTCATCGGGCGCTTCGTCGGCGAGCGGCGAGAACGGGACGATTTCCGCGCCGGCCTTGCGCCAATAGGCGGCGACGTGCGGGTAGAGGAAGGTGAAGGCGGCGTCCTCGGCCAGCGCGATGCGTTGGCCGGGCGGCCGCAGCGCGTCGGCGAAGTCGCCGACCGCGGGGACGAGAGGTGTTGCCAGCGCCATGACCGCGTCGAGGTCGAGCGACTTCTCCGCCGTGTCGGCGAGCCGGTCGAGATGCGCCATCAGGTCGTCATATTCGCCGGCCTGGACGAGGCCGAGATGGCGCTCGGGCAAATTGAGCGAGGGGTCGCGCAAAATAGCGCCGACGACGGGCAGGCCGATCGCCTCGATGGCGTCGCCGGACAGCTTCCGATGGCGCTCGCTGCCCAGCCGGTTGAGCACGACGCCGGCCATGCGCACATCCGGGTCGTACGTGGCAAAACCCTTGGCGACGGCCGCCGCCGTCGTCGACTGGCCTGACACGTCGAGCACCAGCAGCACCGGCAGACCGTAGAGCCGGGCCAGATCGGCAGCCGAACCGGTGCGGCCAGGCGAGGCCGGGATGCCGTCGAACAGGCCCATGGCGCTTTCGAGGATGACGAAATCGGTGTCGTCGGCCGCTTGTGCGGCGAGCGCATTGAGCAGCGGCGGCGACATCGCCCAGCTGTCGAGATTGACGCCGGACAGGCCGGTGGCGGCGGTGTGGAAGCCGGGATCGATGTAATCGGGGCCGGATTTGGCGCCGCGCACTTTCAGGCCACGCCGGGTGAGTGCGCGCAGGATGCCGATGGTGACGCTGGTCTTGCCCGAACCAGAGCGCGGCGCGCCGATGATGATCGCCCGGGCCGTCATGCCCCGCCCGCCAGTGCCGCGCGCATGGCGACGATGCCGCCGACGACGATCAATGCCGGCGAGGCGAGCCCGGCCGCCGCCGCTGCCTCGGCAATGGTGGCGAGCGTGGCGACGACGGTCCTTTCCCGCGGCGTCGTCGCGGCGACGATCACGGCCGCCGGTGTCGATGGCGCCAGTCCGCCGTCGAGCAGGGCGGCTGCTATCAGAGGCAGATTGGCCATGCCCATATAGACGACGACCGGCTGGCCGGTGCGGGCGATCGCCGCCCAGTCGAGATCGTCATCGGTGCCGGCGGCGTGGCCGGTCGCCAGAATGACAGCCTTGTTGATGCCGCGCATGGTGGCGGGAATGCCGGTGGCGGCGAGCGCGCTGAGACCCGAGGTCAGGCCGGGCAGCACCCGGAAAGGGATGTTTTGACGCGCCAGCGCCAGCGCCTCTTCGCCGCCACGGCCGAAAATATAGGGATCGCCGCCCTTCAGCCTGATGACGCGGCGGCCTTCGCGCGCCAGTCGAACCAGCAGAGCGGTGATGTCATCCTGCTTCATCGAGGGCTTGCCGCCGCGTTTTCCCGCAAAGAAAAGCTCGGCATTTCCGGCAACAGCAACCACATCGGGCGAAACCAGCGCGTCGTAGACCAGCGCATCCGCCTCGGCCAGTGCCGCCAGCACCTCCAGCGTCAGGCAGCCGGGATCGCCGGGACCGGCGCCGGCGAGCCAGACATGCCCCGGCTCAAGCGGACGCGGCTTGAAGTTCAGCCGCGCGAGCGCCTGTTCGAGTGTGGCGTTTTCGCGGTTATTTCCAGTGCTGGCGCTCACAATCCGTCCCGTCCGCGAAAACGCCGCTGGTAGTGGGCGTCGTACAATGAACTCTCGCCGAAATCTTGTGCCGCCAGCGAGCGGCCGACGAAGATGATGGCCGTGCGCTCCATCGGATCGGCCGCCAGTTGTGCCTCGATGGATTCCAGCGTGCCGGTCATCACGCGCTGGTCCGGCCAGGAGGCGCGGAAGACGATCGCCACCGGGCAATCGCCGCCATAGTGCGGCGTCAGCTCGGCGACGACACGGTCGATGGCGTGGATGGCAAGGTGGATGGCCAGCGTGGCGCCGGTGCGGCCGAAGCCGGCCAGGGTTTCGCCCGGCGGCATTTTCGACGCACGTCCGGAAACGCGGGTCAGCACCAGGCTTTGCGCGACTTCGGGGATGGTCAGCTCGCGGCGAAGTGCGGCGGCGGCGGCCGCGAAGGAAGGGACACCCGGCGTCAGCGTGTAGGGGATGTTATGCTTTTCCAACCGGCGGATCTGCTCGGCGACGGCACTCCACACCGACAGGTCGCCGGAATGCAGGCGGGCAACATCATGACCGGCCATGTGGGCGGCCACATATTCAGCCTCGATCTCGTCGAGCGACATCGGCGCGGTGTCGATCAGCTTCGTTCCCGGCGCGCAATGTTGCAGCAGTTCCGGCGCGACGATGGAGCCGGCGTGGAGGCAGACCGGGCAACTCGCCAGGAGCCTTGCGCCACGCAGCGTGATGAGGTCCGCCGCACCTGGGCCGGCGCCGATGAAATGGACGGTCATGGCGCGTCTCCGCTGATGGCGATGGCGCAGGTGACCGGACCGAGCACGGTGCGGGACCCAAGCAGCGTCGCGCCTTTGCCGGCGACGGCAAGGGCGGAGGCTTCCGAGACCGATGACGTGCCCGCCAGCTCCCGCGAGAGGCTGGAGCTGCTGAGCGTCCCCGGCGAGGCGGCCTGAAGGGCTGCGTCGTCGACGATAATGACGGGAAGGTTCAGCTTGCGACCGGCGGCGGCGATGGCGTCTTCATCCTTCTTGAGCGCCGCGGTGGCCAGTGCCGAAAGAGCTGTCATCGCGAGGCCATGCGTTTCGAGTGCGGTTTCTATGGCCGCGAGCACGTCCTCGACGGTGACGCCCCTTCGGCTGCCGATGCCCGCGACCATCATGGCTTCACCCAGCTCCATTGCGTGACGGGCATGGCCGGCCGCCATGCCTGCATGGAGCCGACCGGCGAAGCGCGGGAGATGCCGATGCGGGTGAGGTCGCCGCCGCGCTTTGTGTGCTGGGCGAGGAGCAGGGCTTCCATTTCCAACGTCACCGCGTTGGCGACAAGACGGCCGCCGGCGCGCAAGGCTCTGATGGCGGCATTCATGACGCCGGCGTCGCTGCCGCCGCCGCCGATGAAGATGGCATCAGGTGTCTCCAGTCTGGCCAGGGCCTTGGGCGCGCTGCCTTCCACAATGACGAGGCCGGGAACGCCGCAGGCGACGGCGTTATGGGCGATGCGGGCGGCGCGGGACGGGTCGACCTCGATGGCGATGGCGCACAGCGAAGGGTGGGCGAGCATCCATTCGATGCCGATCGAGCCCGAGCCGGCGCCGACATCCCACAGCAATTCGCCCCGCCTCGGCGCCAGCGCCGACAGGGTGATAGCGCGGATTTCGCGCTTGGTGATCTGGCCGTCATGCTCAAACAGATGGTCGGCGAGGCCTGCCGTGAGCGACAGCACGCGCGCCTGCGGGGCCGAATCAATTTCGATGGCCAGGACATTGAGCGGATTGATGTTTTCGAGGTCGAAGGCATCGGCGCGAACCGAGCGCAATGTCTCCTCCGGCCCGCCCAGCGCTTCCAGCACCGTCAGCCGCGAAGTGCCGAAGTCGAGTTCGGCGAGCAGGCGGGCAACCGCCGCCGGAGCGAAGCCATCGGATGTCAGCGCCAGGATGCGGGCGTTGGGCTGCAGCAGTGGGCGGATCAGGTCGATCGGGTGGCCGTGCAGTGAGACGGTCTCGATATCCTGTAGCGCCCAGCCAAGCCGCGCCGCGGCCAGCGACAACGCCGACGGCGCTGGTATGACGTGCATCTCGCGCGGCTTGACCTTGCGGGCGAGGGTGGCGCCGACCCCGTGGAAGAACGGGTCGCCGGAGGCGAGCACGCAGACGTTCCTACCGGCAAGCGCCAGGACGTCGGCCATCCCGGCATCGAAAGGAACCGGCCAGGGACGCGGCTTGCCCTTGGCGAAGGAAGCGACGAGCGCCAGGTGCCGCTTGCCGCCGAAGATGAACTCCGCCTCGGCGATCCGCCGCTTGGCCTCGTCGCCGAGACCCGCTAAACCGTCCTCACCGATGCCGATGATTGTGAGCCATCTCGGGTTGGGCTTGGCGGCGCGCGGACCCTCAGCAGGCATGATGACCCACCGCATTCTGATCCTTGGCGGCACCACCGAAGCCCGGCAACTGGCCGGAAGACTGGCGGCGCGCGCCCATTGCTCGGTCACGCTGTCGCTGGCCGGCCGTACGGAAAACCCCGTCGCGCAGGGCGTACCCGTGCGAAGTGGAGGGTTCGGCGGTGCCGACGGTTTGGTCGCTTATCTCAGGGAGACAGGCACTGGTCTGCTGATCGACGCCACGCATCCCTACGCGGCGCGTATCTCCGTCAATGCCGCGCAAGCGGCACGCGCCACTGGCGTGCCGATCCTTGCCTTGCGGCGTCCGGGCTGGGATGTCGTCCAGGGCGACCGCTGGCTTGAGGTGGACAGCGTTGCCGGGGCGGCACGGGCGCTTGGACCGGCGCCACGCCGTGTATTTCTGGCGCTTGGCCGGCAGGAGGTCACCGCCTTCGAGGCCGCACCCCAGCACCACTACCTCATCCGCAGTGTCGATCCGGTCGAGCCGAAGCTGGTTGTGCCCGATGCCGACTATCTGCTGGCGCGCGGGCCGTTTGGCGAGACCGACGAGCGCGTGCTGCTCGAAAAGCATCGCATCGATGTCGTGGTGTCGAAGAACAGCGGCGGCACGGCGACATACGGGAAGATTGCCGCGGCGCGAACGCTCGGCATCGAGGTGATCATGGTGCGCAGGCCCGTCCTGCCGGATGTGCCCTCGGCTGAAACAGTCGAAGCGCTGGCCGCGATGGTCCGTCATTTCGTCGAGCCCGATGCCGAGCGCGGCGTGTAGACCAGCGCCGGCTTTTCGCCGCGCCTGATGATCCGGGTCTCCGGCGAGCCGATGATGATGCAGGTCGCCATGTCGGCCTTTTCTGCGTCGACATCGGCCAGCAGATAGACCTCGATGCGCTCGTCGGGCCGGCCGGCGGCGCGGCCGAAGATCACCGGCGTCGTGCCGGGCAGGATGGCGGCCAGGCATTCGAAGGCGCGGCCAAGCTGCCAGGGACGCGCCTTGCTGATCGGATTGTAGAGCGCAATGACGAAGCCGGCGCCGGCCGCCGCCAGAAGACGCAGTTCGATCAGATCCCAAGGCTTCAGATTGTCGGACAGCGAGATAGCGCAGAAGTCGTGGCCAAGCGGCGCGCCGATGCGGGCGGCGACCGCGAGCATGGCGGTGACGCCGGGCACGACAGCGACATCGACCGCGCGCCATTCGGCCGGACCGGCCTCGATGGCCTCGCAGACCGCTGCGGCCATGGCGAAGACGCCGGGATCGCCGCCCGACACCACGGCGACGTCGTGACCCTCGGCGGCCTTGGTCAAGGCATCCTTGGAGCGGGCGAGTTCCTCGCGGTTGTCTGAAGCGACACGGGTCTGGTCCGGGCGCAGGTCGAGCCGGTCGAGATATGGCTTGTAGCCGTAGAAGAATTTTGCCTCGACGATAGCGCGGCTGGCTTGCGGCGTGACCTGGTCGGCATTGCCGGGCCCAAGGCCGATGACGGTGAGACGGCCGCTCATATCTGGGCTCCAGCCGCGCCCGGTCGACCGGACCAGCCGGCAACCAGCACGATGGCGAAGTAGGGCGCCTTGTCGTCCGGCTTGTCGGCAAGTTTCATCGAGACGCTCCCGGCCATCGTGCCGCGCTCGACATAGACGGCGCGCGTCAGCCTGCCGGTCGCCTCAAGCGCGCGCCTGATCTTGGGCAGGTTGCGGCCGACCTTCATGATGACGGCGGCGTCGGTGTCGGCGAGGCGGCGCGTCAGCTCGAACTCGCTCATCGTGCCGGGCAGCACGGTCAGCACGTCGTCGCCCTGGACGATCGGCACACCGGTCTGCGACCAGCAACCGGACATTGCGGTGACGCCGGGGATGACCTCGGTGGGGAAACGATGGGCAAGGCGGACATGCAGATGCATGTAGGACCCGTAGAACAGGGGATCGCCTTCGGACAGCACGGCAACCACCCTGCCGGCGTCGAGGTGCTCGGCGACCTGTTCCGCCGACTCCTCGTAGAAACCCGTGATCTGCGACCGGTAATCGTCGTGGTCCTTCTCGATCTCGGTGGTCACGGGATAGAGCAGCGGCAGTTCCAGCATGTCGGGCCGGAAGCGCGCCTCGACGATGGCGCGCGCATTGCTGTTGTTGCCGCGTTTGGCGAAATACGCCACGACATCGGCCTCGGCCAGCACCCGCGCGGCCTTCAGCGTCAACAATTCTGGGTCGCCGGGACCGGTGCCGACACCAACGAGACGGCCTTT
The DNA here is from genome assembly GCF_006442875.1 of Mesorhizobium sp. B2-3-15. Lineage (NCBI taxonomy): Bacteria > Pseudomonadati > Pseudomonadota > Alphaproteobacteria > Hyphomicrobiales > Phyllobacteriaceae > Mesorhizobium > Mesorhizobium sp. B2-3-15. Next base: position 143,754 of record NZ_VFVO01000003.1, read on the forward strand.
GGGGAGCGCGTTCACAGACCCGGGCTCGCCAGTGAATTGAGCGCGGCGGCGGTCATGGCGCTGCCGCCAAGCCTGCCGCGCACGATGGCATAGGGCACGCCATAGGAATTCTCGGCCAGTGCGTCCTTGGATTCGGCAGCGCCGACGAAGCCGACCGGCATGCCTATGATGGCTGCCGGCTTGGGCGCGCCATCGCGCAACTTCTCCAGGAGATAAAAGAGCGCGGTCGGTGCGTTGCCGATGGCGACCACCGAACCGGCGATGCGCTCGCCCCAGAGGTCGATGGCGGCCGCCGAGCGGGTATTGCCGATCTGCCTCGCGATGTCGTGCGTGCGCGGGTCGCGCAAGGTGCAGATCACCTCATTGCCGGTCGGCAGCCGGGCGCGGGTGACGCCATGCGAGACCATTTCGGCGTCGCAGAAGATCGGCGCGCCGGCCGCCAGAGCTTTGCGCGCGGCGCTGACGAAATCGGGGGAGAAAACGAAATGACTTGCCGCCTCGACCTGGCCGCAGGCATGGATCATGCGGATGGCGACATCGGCCTCGGCCTCGGAAAAGCGCGAGAGATCGGCCTCGGCGCGGATGATGGCGAAGGAGCGCTCGTAGATCGCCGTGCCGTCGTGGATATAGTCGTAGGCGGCCATGCTCATTCCTGTTGGTACATTTCGGCGATTGCTGCCGTGCCAAGCCTTGTCAGGCAAGCGGCGGCGGTTTCGCCCTGATGTCGTGCGCCGCGGATCATCGCCGCGACGCGGCTGAAGCCGCGCGGGGCGTCATAGCCCGGCCTGTAGCCGTCAGGAAGAGACTTTGCCGTCGCGTTCACGACAAGTCCGGCTCCATTTTCGCCGCCGACTATTGTGAGCGCTGCCGGGGCGGGATTGGCGCAGCCCTTGGCGCAGCCCGACACGTGCAGCGTGAAATCCAGGATGTCCGCGTTTTCGGTGGCGATCGCCTCGGCGATGTCGCGGGTCGCGATCCGGGCGGAGTCGCAGGCCGGGGCGCCGGGGCAAGCCGCGATGCGCGTGCGCGGGTCGGTGGGAGAGGTGACGAAGCCGAGGGTGGCGGCGGTATCTTGAAGGGATTGATTGGCTTCCGTCGGCTGGCCGAGGAAAAGCAAGGCGCGGCCGGGGGCGAGGCGGATCTCTGACGTGCCGAGAGCAAGAGCTTTTTGCGCGAGGCCGATGATCTTGTCCGCCGGCATGCTGCCGTAGGGGAGGCCGATGCCGAAGGTGAAAATGTCGCCGGCTAAGGAGAAAAGGCCGATAGGCTTGCGCGAGGCGCTCCCCTCTGAGGGGGGCGCCGTAGAGTGCCAACCTGCGAGAGAGGCCAACTGCCGCTCCGACAAATCCCGTGTGTGTGCGTCCTGACCTTTCTCAGCGACCATCCGAAGCGCCGCGACAGCAATGTCGCGCGCCGCATCTTCGCCAGCCGTCGCAAGTCGCTTCTCACTTTGGCTGTCACCGGCAACTGATATAGCCCAAAGAGTGCCAGCGCTGACCCCAACCGCCTTCAGCCTGACATCGGCCGTCACCGCATCCAGAGTCAGCTGCCCGCCGCCGTCGACGACCACCGAAACCTTCGGCCCCAGCCTTGGTGCCAGTCCGGCATCTTCGATCGCCGCCATGATCCGCTCAGCCATCGCCCGGGGATCCGCAATCTCGTGTGGGTCGATACCCGCCAGCGGGCCGGTCTCGACCGGTACGCCGGTGCGCACCGCGATGCCCAGCGCATCGACCTCCGCCGCCAGCAACGCGGCACTTTCCGTTGTCAGGCCGCGGATCTGCAGGCTGCCGCGGGCCGTCACTTCCATGATGCCGTTGCCGTGCCGCGAGGCGGACTCAGCCAGGGCGATCAAGAGCTTCGGGGACAACCCTCCGGAAGATGGGCCTCCAGCGACCGGGTTGAGCCGCACCAGCAGGCCGTCGCCTGTCTGCATCGGTGCGGACAGAGCAGGGCAGGCGCCACGGCGCGAGAAGGCGTTCATGCCGCGACCCCGAGCGCGTTGGCCTCGGCGATCAGCGCGGCGAGATCGTCGTCGATGGAATTGCGCAAGGGATGCCAGAGGCCGCGCCGGCGCGCCGACAGGAAGCGCTCGGCAATGACTTTGGCGGCAGCGGGATTTTCGCGCAGGATAAAGGCGCGGACGTCGGCGTCGCCAAGATAGGCATCGTGCACGGCCTGGATCAGCGCGCCTGAAATCGCATGGGTGGTCTCGGCGAAGCCGACCAGCCGGTCGACGGTTTCGGCGAATTCGGAGGCGCCGCGCGGGCCGTGGCGCATCTGGCCCGATATGAAACGTGAATTGACCGCACGGGCGCGCACCACGCGCGAGACCGCCTCGGCGACCGATCGCGGTTTCGGCCTCTGCGGATCCGTGGTGTCGAGCACGATGATGTCGGCGTTCCTGCCAAGTGTGGCCAAGGCGGCCGAGAAGCCGCCGATGAAAGCGACGTCGGCGGAGCCTTCGAGAATGTCGCGGCCGGGGTCGTCGCCGGTGTGGACGAGAAGATCGGCCTCGGCGATGCGGCCTTCAAATGCTCCAGGTGCCGAGACGCCTTCGCCGCCGGCACCGCCATAGGCATGCGAGGTCGCGTCGAGATAGGCGCGGCCGATCTCTTCGCGCGCCGTCCAGTCGCCACTCGACAGCATGTCTTCGACGCCGGCGCCGTACGTGCCGGGCGAAGTGCCGAAGATCCGTGGGCTGACCTTGCCGTCGGCGCGGGTTTTGGCGGCGAGCGGGTTTTCCGAATCGTCCTCGTCGCGCGCGGCAACGGCCTTGGCGGCGGCGTCGATCAGTGCAATCTGGGTCGGGAACATGTCGCGGAACAGACCTGATATACGCCAGGTGACGTCGACACGCGGGCGGCCGAGCGCCGCCGGGGGCAGTACCTCGATGCCGGTGACGCGGCCGGTGGCAGTGTCCCATTGCGGTCGGCAGCCCATCAAGGCCAGGCCCTGCGCGATCTCCTCGCCGCCGGTGCGCAGCGAAGCCGAGCCCCAGAGATCGATCACCAGCGAACGCGGCCAGTCGCCATGCGACTGCGTGTAGCCGCGCACCACTTCTTCCGCCGCGGCTTTGCCAAGATCATATGCGGTGGGCGTCGGCATGGTGCGCGGATCCGAGGTGAACAGGTTGCGGCCGGTGGGCAAAACATCGGAACGACCGCGCGCGGGTGCGCCGGCCGGGCCCGCCTTGACGTGACGGCCATCGAGCGCCGCGAGCAGGGAGGCTTTCTCGGTGTCCGCGCTTTGCCGGCGCCTGGAGTCTGGTTCGTCGTTTGGAACGCGGCCGTAGATGTGCAGCCCGTCCTTGATGGCGAAATCCTTGAGGTCGCAGAGCCAGGCGTCGATGCGGCGCAGCGCTTCGTCGGGCGCGTCGGTCTTGGCGACGCCGGCTTCCGAGGCAAGGCCGGTCTTTTGCGCGGTTTCGACAATCAGCCTGGCGAGCCGGTCGCGGCGACGGCGGTCGAGCCCGTCGGCCTGGGCGTATTCGTCGACCAGCCGCTCGAGCTCGTGCTGGTCCTCGTCCAGCCCGGCGCCTGCCAGCGGCGGCGGCAAATGGCCAAGCGTGACGGCGGCAATGCGCCGTTTGGCCTGCGCTGCTTCGCCGGGATTGGAGACGATGAAGGGATAGATGACGGGTAATGCGCCGGTGACGATCTCGGGAAAGCAGGTTGGCGACAGCGCGACGGTCTTGCCGGGCAACCATTCCAGCGTGCCGTGGGCGCCGACATGGACGAGAGCGTGGACGCTGAGCGATTTGCGCAGCCACAGGCCAAAGGCGATCAGGGCATGGCGCGGGGGGAGGGTCGGATCGTGGTAGTCGGCGCGACGGTCGGCCGAGCGGCCCCGGTCGGGGGCGAGGGCCACGGTGACATTGCCGAAATGCGCGGCGCGGAAGGGGAAGTGGTGTTTGCCGGATAGCGAAGGTGTGTGCGAGCGCAAACCTGTCTCGCTTTCCGCTCTGCCCCAAGCAGCCTCTACAGCGGCAGTTGCAGACGTCGGTAACTCCGTCGAAAAGGAGTTATAGTCTGCCAGCCTCAGCCCATCACTGCCCCGCTCCAGCAAATCCAGCAATTCACGCGGTGTTTGCGGAATCCCCTCAACGGCATAGCCCTGTTCGCTCAAGTCGTGCAGCATGGCCAGCACGCTGGACGGCACGTCCAGCCCGACCGCATAGCCGGTGCGGCCAGGTGCACCGGGATAATCGGGAATGAGGATCGCGAGCTTGCGCTCCTCCCGTCTTGTCTCCCGCAGCCGGATGAAAGCCGCGACTCGCCCCGCCACTTGCTCCACCCGATCCAGTTCCGGCCGGTTCGCCAACGCACGATGGCCAAGCGCCGGATCGATATCGCTCTCGGCCTTGAAGGAAATGGCGCCGGCGAGGATGCGGCCGTCGAGTTCGGGCAGCACGACATGCATGGCAAGGTCGGCGGGCGCCAGGCCGCGCTGGTTCTTTTCCCAGATGTCGCGGCGCGTGGTGGCGACGATGACCTGGAAGACGGGCACGCTGGCGCGGTCGAACAGGGTTTCGACGCCGGGCTCGGCGCCGGAAGCGAACGCGGTCGCGGTGACGATCGCGGCGGGTTTCAGCGATGCGATGGCATTTTCGACGAACGCCAGCGACACCGGATCCTTCAGACTGGAAACGAAGATCGGCACCGGTGCCAATCCCCTGGAGCGCAAAGCCTCGGCCAGCGCATCGATCGGGGCGACATCGGCGGCGAGCAGCATCGATCGGTAGAAGAGAATCGGGATAATGGGAGTGCCGCTATTGGAACCGGTCGGCTCCTCCGCGACCCCCAATCCAGCCTGATAGTAACCGGCCTTCGGCACGCTGACCGGGTTGGCGACGGGCGCATCCTGTCCAGCCAAGCCTGCCAGCCTGTGCACCAGCGCGCCCATATTGGCCGGGCCGCCCTCGCGGAAATAGCCGAGCAGGCCGTCCAGTTCGGCGCGCGGCAGCGTCGAGGCTTCGATCAGCCTGAGATCCTCGTCATGGCTTTCACCGGGAAGCAGCGCCAGTTTGATGCCGCGTTCGCGGGCAATCACCGCCAGTTGGTCGCAGCCATAGCGCCACCAGTCGTAGCCGCCGAGGATGCGCACCAGGATGATTTTGGCGTGGCGGGCGACGCTGTCTATCCAGAGGTCGACGGACATGGGATGGCGCAGGTCGCGCAGTGCGGCCAGCCGCATCGAGGGCAGGCGACCGGCATCGGCCTTCCACGCCGCAGCCAGTCCGGCGAGATCGCTGTCGGTGAAGGACAGGGCCACGATATCCGCCGGCACCTGCCTGAGATCGACAGGCTCGGCGAGATCGTCGAGCGAGGCGGAGGTCGTGGTGAGGATGTGCATCGCGGCCCGGGCCTGAAAATCAGCCGGCGAGGATACGTTCGATCGCCGGGCGGTTCAGCCCCTTGAGGCCAATGACGACGAGGCGCGAGCGACGGTCGTCCCCAGCGGTCCAGGCGCGGTCATAGTAATGATTGACGCGCGGGCCGACGGCTTGCAGCAGGAGCCGCATAGGTTTGCCGCCGACCTCGACGAAGCCTTTCACGCGCAGCACGTTTTCCTGTTCGGCGGCCGCGGCGACGCGCTTTGCCAGCTCGCCGGGATTGGCGATCGAGGGAATGTCGACGATGAACGTGTCGAAGTCGTCATGCTCATGGTCGAATGCGCCGTCATGGTGGGACTTGCGGTTCTCGATGTCGTCCTCGACGGCGAGACCGAGCCCGAGCAGCACCGAGGGATCGACCTTGCCATGAGACGTCGGCACGATCTTTACGGCGCGGGCGGAGTGTTCGTTGATAATGGCGTTGGCGCGGGCTGAACCGGCGGCATCCATCAAGTCGCTCTTCGACAGGATGATCAGGTCGGCGCAGGCAATCTGGTCCTCGAACACTTCCTCGACGGGGTCGTCATGGTCGAGGCTCTCGTCCTGCGCGCGCTGCGCCTGCAGGGCGTCCATGTCATTGGCGACGCGGCCTTCCGCCAGTGCGGGACCGTCGACCACGGCGATGACGCCATCGACCGTTACGCGGCTCTTCACCGTCGGCCACTGGAAAGCCTGGACCAGCGGCTTGGGCAGGGCGAGGCCCGAGGTTTCGATCAGGATATGGTCGACCTTAGGCGTCAGCGACAGGATCTGGTCGAGCGCCGGCACGAAATCATCGGCCACGGTGCAGCAGATACAGCCATTGGCCAGTTCGACGATGTTTTCCTCTGGGCAGGTGTCGATGCCGCATCCCTTGAGGATCTCGCCGTCGATGCCGATGTCGCCGAACTCGTTGACGATGATGGCAATCCGCTTGCCGCCGGCATTTTCCAGGAGATGGCGGACCAGTGTCGTCTTGCCGGCGCCGAGGAAGCCGGTGACGACGGTGCAGGGAACGCGGGACAGAGATGTTGTCATGATCAGTCTTTCAGCATGTCGAGGGGAGGGATGCGGGCAACGAGGCCGCGCTTGAGGCTATCGGGCCTGCCCCGCCAGGGAATGAGGCCGTCGCTCGAGGTGGCGAAGAGTTTCGCGCCGGTGACGAGATCGGCGCCGCTGGTCGTGGTTAGATCGCCGAACACATAGCTCCAGCAGCCGTCGCGCAGGACCGCGGCGCTCAGCCGGCGCTTGCAATTGCCGAGGCATTCGACCGTGCGGATGCGAATGTTCTCGCCCGAGGCGGCTTGGCGCGTATCTTCGGCCAAAAGTTCGCCGGCCCGGGGATGGGCATCGGAGCCGGTCTCGTCGCGACAGGAAGCGCAGACGATGACCGTGATGCCGGCCAGGGGATGATCCCCGCCGGACGAAATGTCGGTTGTTTCAGCCGAAAAACTGCTGTCGCGATCCACATCAGGCTCCTTGCCCGGAAAACCCGCCAGGCGATCGGATTCTTGCATTCCAGACGGCAGGTCTCCTGGCTCGCGGGTCATCGCCTTGGGTAGCCGCCTTCCCGGGACAATCCCAGTGGCTTTCGGCCTTGGCTCTTCGCTCACAGTTGCGGGGACAGCCGCGGATTTGGGATCTTCAATCCCGCACCGCATTCCCTCTTGGCTCCTCCCTTTGCCGAGAGGAGACCGTCTGGATGGGATTTAGGCTCTTGCGGGCAGCGGTGTCAACGCGAGCTTACGACACCGCGATGTCGGACAGCGCCGGGCCGAGATCGCCGGCAGGCGTTATTTCCATGCGCTCGAGGCCAAGCCAGCCCTGCATCTGCTTCAATTCCTCGAAGAGTTGAGCCGCAGTCTCCGCCGGTGCGTTGGCCTGCGCATAGGCCGCATGGACACGCAGGACACTGGCCGGCCGGTCAGCCTTGAGGTCGACGCGCGCCACGATCCTGTCGCCGAGCAGGAAAGGCAGGACATAGTAGCCGTATTGGCGCTTGTCGGCCGGCGTGTAGATTTCGATGCGGTAATGGAAGTCGAACAGCCGCTCCGAGCGCGAATGCTCGAAGACGACCGGATCGAACGGCGCCAGCAGAGCGCGGGCCTCGATCTTGCGCGGGATACGGGCGTCCTTGTGAAGGTAAGCCGGCTTGTCCCAGCCCTCGACACGGACCGGCAGCAAGTCGCCGAGTTCGACCAGTTCCTCCAGCCGGCCTTTCATGTCGGCCGGCGAGAGCCGAAAATAATCGCGCAGGTCGCCTGATGTCGCCACGCCATGGGCACGGGCGGAAATGCGCAGCAATTCGCGGTGCGCGTCCTCAGGTGTCGGTACCGGCAGATCGAGGATCGCCTGCGGCAGCACGCGCTCCGGCAGGTCGTAAAAGCGCTCGAAGCCGCGCCGGTGCGCGGTGGTGATGCGCCCGGCCCAGAACAGCCATTCGAAGGCGTGCTTGGCATGGCTCCAACCCCACCAGCCACCGGAGCCTTTCTGGCCTTCGAGCGCCGAAGCGGCGATCGGCCCGCGCGCGACGACCTCGCGGTAGATCTCTTCTATATAGGCGGCGTGCTCGCGGCCCCATTTGGCCAGCCCCAGATACATTTCATCGCCTTGCTCGGCGCGCTGCATGCGCCAGCGCATCAGTGGGTAGGTCCCGACCGGCAGGAACGAGGCTTCATGCGCCCAATATTCGAAGACGGTGCGCTTGCGCGTTACGGCGGCGTTGTCGAGCAAAGCGAGGGGATAGGGGCCGAGACGCGAATAGAGCGGCATGTAATGAGCGCGCACCACCGCACTGACGGAATCGATCTGCAACAGGCCGGTGCGGGACAGAACGCGGGCGAAATGGCGGCGGTCCGGCGTGCCGGCGGGGCGGGGATCGAGAAATCCCTGGGCGGCGAGGGCAATGCGCCGGGCGGCGGCAAGCGAGATCTTTTCCTTCATGCGTATGCGTCCCTGATGGACCTGTCTGGCGTCATTGCCCGGCGTGATTCCCGTCCATGCTAGCAGGGTTTTGGCGGCAACCCTGTCAGGAGATAAAAGTGGAGTAAAAAGCGAAGGAAATCAAACAGGAGCGGATGGGACCAGTTTCTCCCGGAATGCCGTCCAGCTCGGTGTTTTGAACAAGGTTTGACTTGCTTCGCTGGAAGTGCTGCGCTAACCCTCGCCGCGTTGCAGCATAGGCCCCTTAAAACGGTTCAGCGGTTAATCTGTCACGCTTCCGCATTAAGGTTCGGTGCTGTAGTCAAAGTGGATTGGCGCCAACGGAAAGCCGCTGCATGAACGCACTTCTCAGTTCGTACCTGCCCATCGTCCTGTTTATCGGCGTGGCACTGGTCGTCGGCCTGGCGCTGCTGGCGGCTCCGTTCCTGGTGGCGTATCGCAACCCCGATCCCGAAAAGCTTTCCGCCTACGAGTGCGGTTTCAACTCGTTCGACGATGCCCGCATGAAATTCGACATCCGCTTCTACCTGGTGTCGATCCTGTTCATTATATTCGACCTGGAAGTTGCCTTCCTCTTCCCCTGGGCAGTGTCCTTCTCGAAGATCGGCATGCTCGGTTTCTGGTCAATGATGGTGTTTTTGGCAGTGCTGACCATCGGCTTTGCCTATGAATGGAAAAAAGGAGCGCTGGAATGGGATTGAACGACAGTTCAGGCACCCTCGTCGCGCCGAAGCCCAAAGGTATTATCGACCCCAACACCGGCAGGCCGGTAGGGGAGGACGATCCCTTCTTCCTCGAAATCAACAATGAGCTTGCCGACAAGGGTTTTCTGGTCACCTCGACCGAGGCGCTGATCACCTGGGCGCGCAGCGGCTCGCTGATGTTCATGACCTTCGGTCTGGCTTGCTGCGCGGTCGAGATGATCCACACCTCGATGCCGCGCTACGATTCGGAGCGGTTCGGTGTCGCGCCGCGCGCGTCTCCGCGCCAGTCCGACATCATGATCGTCGCCGGCACGCTGACCAACAAGATGGCGCCGGCGCTGCGCAAGGTCTACGACCAGATGCCGGAGCCGCGCTACGTCATCTCGATGGGCTCGTGCGCCAATGGCGGCGGCTACTATCACTATTCCTATTCGGTGGTACGCGGCTGCGACCGCGTCGTGCCGGTCGACATCTATGTGCCCGGCTGCCCGCCGAGCGCCGAAGCCCTGCTCTATGGCATTCTTCTGCTGCAGAAGAAGATCCGCCGCACCGGCACGATCGAACGGTAAATCCATGGCCGCCTCCTTAAGCGAACTGTCGACCTATCTCGGCGAGAAGCTGCCTGGCCGCTTCGGCGATGCGGTATTCGCCTATGGCGAGCTCACCGTTCACGTCGAGCCTCAAAACCTGATCGAGGTGATGACCTTCCTGCGCGACGATGCGCGCTGCCAGTTCATCTCGATCATCGATGTCTGCGGTGCCGACTACCCGTCGCGGGCCAAGCGCTTCGACGTCGTCTATCACCTGCTTTCGCCGAAGCAGAATGTGCGCATTCGCATCAAGGTGCAGACCGACGAGGAGACGATGGTGCCTTCGATCACCGGCGTCTATCCTGGCGCCGACTGGTTCGAGCGCGAAACCTACGATCTCTATGGCGTGCTGTTTTCGGGCCACCCGGACCTGCGCCGCCTGCTGACCGACTACGGTTTCGAAGGCCATCCGCTGCGCAAGGATTTCCCGCTCACCGGTTTCGTCGAAGTGCGTTACGACGACGAAGCCAAGCGCGTCATCTACGAGCCGGTGGAACTGAAGCAGGAATTCCGCAATTTCGATTTTCTGTCCCCATGGGAAGGCACGGATTACGTGCTGCCAGGGGATGAGAAGGCAAAGCAGTAATGGCTGAAACCTCCGTCCGCAACTTTAACATCAACTTCGGACCTCAACACCCTGCCGCGCACGGCGTTTTGCGCCTCGTGCTGGAGTTGGACGGCGAAGTCGTCGACCGCGTCGATCCGCATATCGGGCTCTTGCATCGCGGTACGGAGAAGCTGATCGAGGCAAAAACCTATCTGCAGGCGCTGCCTTATCTCGACCGGCTCGATTATTGCGCGCCGATGAACCAGGAGCACGCCTTCGCGCTGGCCGCCGAGCGCCTGCTCGGCATCGAGGTGCCGAGGCGCGGCCAGCTGATCCGCGTGCTCTATTGCGAAATCGGCCGTATCATGTCGCACATCCTCAATGTGACGACGCAAGCCATGGACGTCGGCGCGCTGACGCCGCCGCTGTGGGGCTTCGTCGAGCGCGAAAAGCTGATGGTGTTCTATGAGCGCGCCTCGGGCTCGCGCATGCATGCGGCCTATTTCCGTCCGGGCGGCGTCCACCAGGACCTGCCGCGCCAGCTGGTCGAGGACATCGGCAAGTGGATCGACCCTTTCCTGAAATCGCTCGACGATCTCGACAGGCTGCTCACCGGCAACCGCATTTTCAAGCAGCGCAATGTCGACATCGGCATCGTCTCGCTGGCCGATGCCTGGGCCTGGGGCTTTTCGGGCGTCATGGTCCGTGGTTCGGGCTCGCCGTGGGACCTGCGCAAGTCGCAGCCCTATGAATGCTATTCGGAAATGGATTTCGACATTCCTGTCGGCAAGAATGGTGACTGTTTCGACCGCTACCTCGTGCGCATGGAAGAAATGCGCCAGTCGGCACGGATCATGCGCCAGTGCATCGATCTCTTGCTCGGCAAGGAAAGCACCGGCCCGGTGTCGAACCTCGACGGCAAGGTGGTGCCGCCCAAGCGCCAGGCGATGAAGCGTTCGATGGAAGCGCTCATCCATCACTTCAAGCTCTATACCGAGGGCTACCGCGTCCCGGCCGGCGAAGTCTATGCGGCGGTCGAGGCGCCAAAGGGCGAGTTCGGCGTCTACCTGGTCTCCGACGGCACCAACAAGCCCTACCGCTGCAAGCTGCGCGCACCCGGTTTCGCGCATCTGCAAGCCATGGACTTCCTCTGCCGCGGCCACATGCTGGCCGACGTCACCGCCGTCCTCGGCTCCCTCGACATCGTGTTTGGTGAGGTCGATCGCTAAATGTCAGTCCGCCGTCTCGCAGAAGCCAGCGTCCAGCCAGCCTCCTTCGCCTTCAACCGGGCGAATGCGGCAGCGGCGAAGCAATGGATCAAGAAGTATCCCAAGGGCCGCGAGCAGTCGGCGATCATTCCCCTGCTGATGATAGCGCAGGAGCAGGAAGGCTGGGTCACCAAGGCGGCGATCGAGACGATTTCCGACATGCTCGGCATGCCGCGTATCCGCGGCCTCGAGGTCGCGACCTTCTATACGCAGTACCAGTTGAACCCCGTCGGCACCCGTGCGCACATCCAGGTTTGCGGTACCACGCCCTGCATGCTGCGCGGCTCGGAAGCGCTGATGGATGTGTGCCGCTCGAAGATCCATCACGACCAATTCCACACCAACGACAAGGGCACCTTGTCGTGGGAAGAGGTCGAGTGCCTCGGCGCCTGCGTCAACGCGCCGATGGTCATGGTGTTCAAGGATACGTTCGAGGATCTGACACCGGAACGGCTGGCTGAAATCATCGATCTCTACGATGCGGGCAAGGGCGCCTCGGTGACGCCGGGACCGCAGAACGGCCGCACCGGCTCGGAGCCGGCCTCCGGCCTGACCACGTTGAAGAGCGAAAAGGCGATCCTCAAGTCGACCCGCGACCGTGAAGCCCGGGAAGCGGCCAGGGCCGCGAAGGCAGCGCCCGACGCGATCATCGTTGCGCCTGTGCCGGCACCGGCCGCCTCAGCTGCGCCTGGTCCGGTTGCTCCGTCGAAATCCAGCAGGCCGAAGACCGCCGCGCCAGAGACCAACCCGACGTTGAAGACGCCGTCGCCGGCCAAGGTCGCGCCGGTCACCGAGAACGCGGCTAGCGTTGCGCCACCCCTTCACTCGGCCGCCAACGCCAACAAGGCCGCTCCTGAAGTCGAGGCGACTCCAAAACAACGCAATGGGCCGAAGAACCGGGCCGAACCGGGCAGCGCCTTCAAGGCGCCGGAGACCAAGCAGCCTGCCGCCAAGCCGACCAAGAAGCCGGTCTGAGGGACGAAAAATGCTTCAGGACAAAGACCGCATCTTTACCAACATATACGGCCTCTTCGACAAGTCGCTGGCCGGCGCCATGGCGCGCGGCGCCTGGGACAACACGCCCGGCATCGTCGCCAAGGGGCGTGAGTGGATCGTCAACGAGATGAAGGCGTCGGGACTGCGCGGACGCGGCGGCGCCGGCTTCCCGACCGGGCTGAAATGGTCGTTCATGCCCAAGCAGAGCGACGGCCGGCCGAGCTATCTCGTCATCAACGCCGACGAATCCGAGCCCGGCACCTGCAAGGACCGCGACATCCTGCGCAACGATCCGCACACGCTGGTCGAGGGCGCGTTCCTGGCCGGCTTCGCCATGGGCGCGATTGCCGCCTACATCTATGTGCGCGGCGAGTTCATCCGGGAGCGCGAGGCGCTGCAGCGGGCGATCGAGGAGGCCTACGAGGCCAAGCTGATCGGCAAGAACAACACGTCGGGCTACGATTTTGAAATCTACATGCATCACGGCGCCGGCGCCTATATCTGCGGCGAGGAAACGGCGCTGCTGGAAAGCCTCGAAGGCAAGAAGGGCCAGCCCCGGCTGAAGCCGCCATTCCCGGCCAATGTCGGCCTCTATGGCTGCCCGACCACTGTCAACAATGTCGAATCGATCGCGGTGGCGCCGACCATCCTGCGCCGGGGGGCTGCCTGGTTCTCGTCCTTCGGCCGGCCCAACAATGTCGGCACCAAGCTGTTCTGCGTTTCCGGCCACGTCAACAATCCGTGCACCGTCGAAGAGGCGATGTCGATCCCGTTCCGCGAGCTGATCGAAACCCATTGCGGCGGCATCCGCGGCGGCTGGGACAATCTGCTCGCCGTCATTCCGGGCGGCGCCTCGGTGCCACTGGTGCCGGCGGAGCAGATCATCGATACGCCGATGGATTTCGACGCGCTGCGCGATCTCAAGTCCGGCCTCGGCACGGCCGCCGTCATCGTCATGGACAAGTCGACCGATGTCGTGAAGGCGATCGCGCGGCTTTCCTACTTCTACAAGCATGAAAGCTGCGGCCAGTGCACGCCGTGCCGCGAGGGCACCGGCTGGATGTGGCGGGTGATGGAGCGGCTGGTGCGCGGCGAGGCTCAGAAGCGCGAGATCGACATGCTGCTCGACGTCACCAAGCAGGTCGAAGGCCACACGATCTGCGCGCTGGGCGATGCGGCGGCATGGCCGATCCAGGGCCTGATGCGGCATTTCCGCGGCGAGGTGGAGCGGCGCATCGACGAGTTTTCGCGCAACGCGCACCGGGCCGAACCGGTGATGGTGGCGGCGGAATAACAAGAAACTTTTGAACGCGGGAAGAAACGGGGCGGGGCGAACGAAGAAACGACCAGGAGAACTCTATGGCGCCGTATTCGACACCCTACCCATTGATGCCCAATTTGGACCAGATCGAGAAGATGAACCAGGACCTGACCAGGATGATGCCGAAGGAGATGGCCAGCGCCGTCAACCTTTTCGCGCACCCTGTCGCGGGTGCGGCGGCGATGTCGGCGCTTGGCATGGGGCTCGCCAATCATGCGTTCGGCGTCTGGATGGGCGCGCTTTCGGGGGCCGCCGAGGCATCACACCGCCTCATGCAGCCGCTGATCGAGGATTTCGAGGAACGCGTCGAGCAATTCGAGGATGCGAACTCGTCGTCCATCAGGGCGCGGGCGACCGCGAAGACGATGATTGCCGAGGCGCAGTCCTTCGCCCAGGAAGTCACCGATATCGCAGCCAGGGAAGCCGCCACCACCGCGCCGGCCGCCAATGCCGCTCCGGCAACAAGCGAGGCAGCGGATGTGCTGCTGCCGGAAGATTTCAGGCAGCCCAAGGCCATGGAGAAGCCGACGAGGCCGTCCGACCTCAAGGCGATATCGGGCATCGGCCCGAAGCTGGAAAGAGTGCTGAACGGCCTCGGTATCTGGACGTTTGCCCAGATCGCCGCATGGTCGCCGCAAGAGATTGCCTGGGTCGACGATTATCTGTCGTTCAAGGGCCGCATCGGCCGTGACGACTGGACTGCCCAGGCGGCGGCGCTGGCCGCGAAGAAGTGAATGAAATCTCGGGCGCTGCGTCTGTCGCGCCCGGAAAATGAGATTGCGGGAAATCCGCAGGGGTTTGAGGCGAATGGCAAAGCTCAAGGTCGACGGGAAAGAAATCACTGTACCCGACCATTACACGCTGCTGCAGGCGGCCGAGGACGCGGGCGCGGAAGTGCCGCGCTTCTGCTTCCATGAGCGGCTGTCGATCGCCGGCAATTGCCGCATGTGCCTGATCGAGGTGAAGGGCGGACCGCCCAAGCCGCAGGCCTCCTGCGCCATGGGCGTGCGCGACCTGCGCCCCGGCCCGAACGGCGAGCCGCCGGAAATCTTCACCAACACGCCGATGGTCAAGAAGGCCCGGGAAGGCGTGATGGAATTCCTGCTGATCAACCATCCGCTGGACTGCCCGATCTGCGATCAGGGCGGCGAGTGCGACCTGCAGGACCAGGCGATGGCCTTCGGCGTCGATTCCTCGCGCTACCACGAGAACAAGCGCGCGGTGGAAGACAAGTATATCGGCCCGCTGGTCAAGACAGTGATGAACCGCTGCATCCACTGCACGCGCTGCGTCCGCTTCACCACCGAAGTTGCCGGCATTTCCGAACTCGGCCTGATCGGCCGCGGCGAGGATGCCGAGATCACCACCTATCTCGAACAGGCAATGACCTCGGAGTTGCAGGGCAACGTGATCGATCTCTGCCCGGTCGGCGCGCTGACCTCCAAGCCCTTCGCCTTCCAGGCCCGGCCGTGGGAGCTGACCAAGACCGAATCCATCGACGTGATGGATGCCGTCGGCTCGGCGATCCGCGTCGATAGCCGTGGGCGCGAAGTGATGCGCATCCTGCCGCGCGTCAACGAAGCCGTGAACGAGGAATGGATTTCCGACAAGACCCGCTTCATCTGGGACGGCCTGCGCACGCAGCGCCTCGATCGCCCCTATGTGCGCAAGGACGGCAGGCTGGTTCCGGCGAGCTGGGCCGAAGCGTTCGCGGCGATCAAGGGCGCGGTTTCGGCGGCGGCCCCCGACAAGATCGGCGCCATCGCGGGCGATCTCGCGGCGGTTGAGGAAATCTACGCGCTGAAGCTCCTGATGGCCTCGCTCGGTTCGAAGAACACCGACTGCCGCCAGGATGGCGCGACGCTCGATCCGGCACTCGGACGCGCCAGCTATATCTTCAACCCGACCATCGAAGGCATCGAGCAGGCCGACGCGGTGCTGATCATCGGGGCCAATCCGCGCTTCGAGGCCTCGGTGCTCAACGCCCGCATCCGCAAGCGCTGGCGCCTCGGCAATCTGCCGGTCGGTGTCATCGGCGATGTCGGCGACACGCGCTATGACTACGAACAATTGGGCGCCGGGCCGGATTCGCTGAAGGATCTGGCGGACGGCAACGGCAAGTTCTTCCAGACGCTGAAGAAGGCGACGCATCCCCTTATTATCGTCGGTCAGGGCGCTCTGGCGCGCGCCGATGGCGCGGCCGTGCTCGGCCAAGCGGCCAGGCTCGCCGCCGCCGTGAATGCCGCACGCGCCGACTGGAATGGCTTTGCCGTGCTGCACACCGCAGCGGCGCGCGTCGGCGGCCTGGACCTCGGCTTCGTGCCGGGCGAGGGCGGCAAGAACGTCGCCGGCATGCTGGGCGAGACGGATGTCCTGTTCCTGCTCGGCGCCGACGAGATCGATATGAGCAAGACCGGCGGCGCCTTCGTCGTCTATGTTGGCACGCACGGCGACGCCGGCGCGCATCGCGCCAATGTCATCCTGCCGGCGGCTGCCTATACCGAAAAGTCCGGCACCTACGTCAACACCGAAGGGCGCGTGCAGCAGACCAACCGCGCTGGCTTCGCGCCGGGCGACGCGCGCGAGGATTGGGCGATCTTGCGGGCGCTGTCCGACGTACTGGGCAAGAAACTGCCGTTCGATTCGCTGCCGCAGCTGCGCGCAAAGCTCTATGGCGAATACCCGCATCTGGCCCGCATCGACCAGGTCGCGGCCGGCAACGCCGTGGATATCGCCGGCGTGGCGAAGCTCGGCGGGCGGTTGAACAAGGGAACCTTCACCTCGCCGGTCAAGGATTTCTACCTGACCAACCCGATCGCGCGCGCATCGGCCGTGATGGCTGAATGCTCGGCACTGGCCAAGAGCGGCTTCAAGCAGGCGGCGGAATAAGCATGGACACCTTCTTCTCCTTCTACGTGCTGCCGGCGCTGCTGATCCTCTTGAAGTCGGTCGTGCTGATCGTGGTGCTGCTGATCTTCGTCGCCTACATCCTTTATGCCGACCGCAAGATCTGGGCGGCGGTGCAGCTTCGCCGTGGCCCGAATGTCGTCGGCCCCTGGGGCACGCTGCAGGCCTTCGCCGACCTGCTGAAATTCGTCTTCAAGGAACCGGTCATCCCGTCGGGCGCCAACAAGGGCGTCTTCCTGCTGGCGCCCCTTGTCTCCGCCGTGCTGGCGATCTCGGCTTGGGCGGTCATACCGGTCAGCCAGGGTTGGGCGATCGCCAACGTCAATGTCGGCATCCTCTATGTCTTCGCCATCTCCTCGCTCGAGGTCTATGGCGTGATCATGGGCGGCTGGGCGTCCAACTCGAAATATCCTTTCCTCGGCGCGTTGCGTTCGGCGGCGCAGATGGTGTCCTACGAAGTTTCGATCGGCTTCGTCATCGTCACCGTGCTGCTCACCGCCGGCTCGCTCAACCTCAGCGATATCGTGCTGTCGCAGCAGGGTGGGCTTGGTACGCGGCTCGGGCTGCCCAACACGTTCCTCGACTGGAACTGGCTGGCGCTGTTCCCGATGTTCGTCATCTTCTTCATCTCGGCGTTGGCGGAGACCAACCGTCCGCCCTTCGATCTGGTCGAAGCCGAATCGGAGCTGGTCGCCGGCCACATGGTCGAATATTCGTCGACGCCGTTCCTTTTGTTCTTCCTCGGCGAGTATGTCGCGATCGTGCTGATGTGCGCGCTGGCCACCATCCTGTTCCTCGGCGGCTGGCTGCCTCCCTTCGACTTCGCGCCCTTCACCTGGGTGCCCGGCGTCATCTGGTTCGTGCTGAAGGTCTGTTTCGTGTTCTTCGGCATCTCGATGGTGAAGGCCTTCGTGCCGCGCTACCGCTACGACCAGCTGATGCGGCTGGGCTGGAAAGTGTTCCTGCCGATCTCGCTGTTCATGGTGGTCGCCACCGCCGCCTTCCTCAAGATCACGGGGTTTGCGTGATGTCCGCTTTGTCCCAGGCCGCCAAATCGCTGTTGCTGCAGGATTTCGTCAGCGCCTTCTTCCTGTCGATGCGCCAGTTCTTCGCGCCGAAGGAGACGATCAACTATCCGCACGAGAAGGGCCCGATCAGCCCGCGCTTTCGCGGCGAGCATGCGTTGCGCCGCTATCCCAATGGGGAGGAACGCTGCATCGCCTGCAAATTGTGCGAGGCGATCTGCCCGGCGCAGGCGATCACCATCGAGGCCGGCCCGCGCCGCAATGACGGCACACGCCGCACGGTGCGTTACGATATCGACATGGTGAAGTGCATCTATTGCGGCTTCTGCCAGGAAGCCTGCCCGGTCGACGCCATTGTCGAGGGGCCGAATTTCGAATTCGCGACGGAAACGCGCGAGGAACTCTACTACGACAAGGACCGGCTGCTGGCGAATGGCGACCGGTGGGAGCGCGAACTGGCACGCAACATCTCACTGGACTCGCCCTATCGCTGAGATCTGACGCACGGACGGGCCGAGGGGCCTCGGCCAGGGGATGATCCCGAAAAGTTGCGGACTTTTCGGACAGATCATCCTCCGGAAGACAAAAGTGTCGCATGTTTCTTTCGATCGGGTATTTCAACCCGATCGGAACATGCGATAGGACACAACGAAACTTGCCGACCGGAGGCGGTCGCAAACATCAAACAGGACGAGCGTCCTGTTTGGATAGGAACCCGGGGGATCCCCAATGCTGAGTGGACTAGAGGCGGCCTTCTTCTACCTCTTCGCCTTTGTCGCCGTGGCATCGGCGTTCATGGTCATTTCGTCGCGCAACCCCGTGCATTCGGTGCTGTTCCTGATCCTGACCTTCTTCAACGCCGCCGGCCTGTTCATGCTGACCGGCGCCGAGTTCCTGGCGATGATCCTGCTCGTCGTCTATGTCGGCGCGGTCCTGGTGCTGTTCCTGTTCGTCGTCATGATGCTCGACGTCGATTTCGCCGAATTGAAGAGCGGCGCCCTGCAATACGCGCCGATCGGCGCGCTGGTCGGGCTGATCCTGGCGGCGGAGCTGATCGTGGTGCTGGGCGGCTACACCTTCGCGCCGAAGCTCGCCTCGACGGTCGCAAAGCCCATCCCGGATCTCGCCGCGCGATCGAACACGGCGGCGCTCGGCGACATCCTCTATACCGACTACCTCTACTACTTCCAGATTTCGGGCCTCATCCTGCTGGTCGCCATGATCGGCGCCATCGTCTTGACGCTGCGCCACAAGGAAGGGGTCAAGCGGCAGTCGATCGCAGCCCAGGTCGGCCGCACCGCGGCGACCGGCATGGAAATCCGCAAGGTCAAGTCGGGCGAAGGAGTCTGAGATGGTCGTCGGCATCGCACATTATCTGACCGTATCGGCGATCCTGTTCACGCTCGGCGTGTTCGGCATCTTCCTCAACCGCCGCAACATCATCGTCATCCTGATGTCGATCGAGCTGATCCTGCTGGCGGTCAACATCAATTTCGTCGCCTTTTCGGCGGCGCTCGGCGATCTGGTCGGCCAGGTGTTCGCGCTGTTCGTGCTGACGGTCGCGGCGGCTGAAGCCGCTATCGGGCTTGCCATTCTCGTCGTCTTCTTCCGCAACCGCGGCTCGATCGCGGTCGAAGACGTGAACATGATGAAGGGTTGACGGGGCGACTATGTATCAAGCGATCGTCTTCCTTCCGCTGCTCGGCTTCCTGATCGTAGGCCTGTTCGGCAATGCGCTCGGTGCCAAGGCATCCGAATACATCACCTCCTGCTTCCTGGTGATCGCGGCCGTGCTGTCATGGGTCGCCTTCTTTTCCGTCGGCTTCGGCCACGGCGAGGTGTTCACCGTGCCGGTGCTGCACTGGATCCAGTCCGGCGGGCTGGACGTCTCCTGGGCGCTCAGGATCGACACGCTGACGGTGGTGATGCTGGTGGTGGTCAACACAGTGTCGGCGCTGGTTCACATCTATTCGATCGGCTACATGCACCACGATCCGAACCGGCCGCGCTTCTTCGCCTATCTGTCGCTGTTCACCTTCGCCATGCTGATGCTGGTGACGGCCGACAACCTCGTGCAGATGTTCTTCGGCTGGGAAGGGGTGGGCCTCGCGTCCTACCTGCTGATCGGTTTCTGGTACAAGAAGCCGTCGGCCAATGCCGCGGCAATCAAGGCCTTCGTCGTCAACCGCGTCGGCGATTTCGGCTTCGCGCTCGGCATTTTCGGCGTCTTCGTGCTGTTCGGCTCGGTCAATCTCGGCACCATCTTTGCCAATGCGGCGACGTTCATCCCGGCCGAAGGCGCGCCGCAGGGTGCCGCCGTGCTCACCTTCCTCGGCCATGCGCTCGACAAGCAGGCGGCAATGACCGTCGTCTGCCTGCTGCTGTTCATGGGCGCCATGGGCAAGTCGGCGCAGGTGCCGCTGCACACCTGGCTGCCGGACGCCATGGAGGGCCCGACCCCGGTGTCGGCGCTGATCCATGCCGCCACCATGGTGACGGCCGGCGTGTTCATGCTGGCGCGGCTTTCGCCGCTGTTCGAATTGTCGCACTCGGCGCTGACGGTGGTCACCTTCATCGGCGCCTTCACCGCCTTCTTCGCGGCGACCGTCGGCCTGGTCCAGAACGACATCAAGCGCGTCATCGCCTATTCGACCTGCTCACAGCTCGGCTACATGTTCGTGGCGCTTGGCGTCGGCGCCTATGGCGCGGCGATCTTCCATTTGTTCACGCATGCCTTCTTCAAGGCGCTGCTGTTCCTCGGTTCCGGCTCGGTCATCCACGCCGTCTCCGACGAGCAGGACATGCGCAAGATGGGTGGCCTGAGGCAGCTGATCCCGACCACCTATTGGATGATGGTGATCGGCACGCTGGCGCTGACCGGCGTCGGCATTCCGGTGACCGTCATCGGCACCGCCGGCTTCTTCTCCAAGGACGCCATCATCGAGGCCTCCTTCGCCGGCCACAATTCGGTCGCCGGCCTGGCTTTCATCCTGCTGGTCATCGCCGCCTGCTTCACCTCCTTCTATTCCTGGCGGCTGATCTTCATGACCTTCCATGGCAAGCCGCGGGCGAGCCACGAGGTGATGCACCACGTCCATGAATCGCCGCCGGTGATGCTGGTGCCGCTGTTCATCCTGGCGGCTGGGGCGCTGTTTGCCGGTGTCATCTTCCACAATTCCTTTATCGGCGAAGGCTATGCCGAATTCTGGAAGGCGTCGCTGTTCACGCTGCCGGACAACCATATCCTGCACGAGATCCACGAATTGCCGCTGTGGGTGGAGCTCTCGCCCTTCATCGCCATGCTGATCGGTTTCGCTCTGGCCTGGAAGTTCTACATCCGCTCGCCGGAGATGCCGGTCAATCTGGCCGCCCAGCATCGCGGGCTTTACGCCTTCCTGCTCAACAAGTGGTATTTCGACGAGCTTTACGACTTCCTGTTCGTTCGCCCGGCCAAGCGTCTCGGCCACTTCCTGTGGAAGACCGGTGACGGGACCATCATCGATGGGCTCGGGCCTGACGGCATTTCGGCGCGCGTCGTCGACGTCACCAACCGCGTCGTCAAGCTGCAGACCGGCTACCTCTACCACTACGCCTTCGCCATGCTGATCGGCGTTGCCGCACTCGTCACCTGGATGATGCTCTGATGACCGCCTGGCCAATCCTCTCGCTGGTCACCTTCCTGCCGCTGGTTGGTGTGCTGCTGATCCTGTTCATCAACGATGACAGCGAAAACGCGCGCCGCAACATCCGCGCCATTGCGTTCATCACCACGGCGTTCACCTTCCTGGTGTCGCTGTTCATCTGGGCCGGCTTCGACAATTCGCAGGCCGGATTCCAGTTTGTCGAAAAGGTCGCCTGGCTCGATTCCGGCATTTCCTACCATATGGGCGTCGACGGCATTTCCATGCTGTTCGTCATTCTGACGACCTTCCTGATGCCGCTTTGCATCCTGGCCTCGTGGGAAGCGATCGAAAAGCGCGTCAAGGCCTACATGATCGCCTTCCTGCTTCTGGAAACGCTGATGATCGGCGTGTTCTGCGCGCTGGACATCGTGCTGTTCTACGTCTTCTTCGAAGCCGGACTTATCCCGATGTTCATCATCATCGGCGTATGGGGCGGCAAGCGGCGCGTCTACGCCTCGTTCAAGTTCTTCCTCTATACGCTGGCCGGCTCGGTGCTGATGCTGCTCGCCATCATGGCGATGTTCTTCCAGTCCGGCACCACCGACATCCCGACGCTTCTGACGCACAGCTTCCCGGCCAACATGCAGACCTGGCTGTGGCTTGCCTTCTTCGCCTCCTTCGCGGTGAAGATGCCGATGTGGCCGGTGCACACCTGGCTGCCCGACGCCCACGTCGAGGCGCCGACGGCGGGCTCGGTCATCCTGGCCGGCATCCTGCTGAAAATGGGCGGATACGGCTTCCTGCGCTTCTCCTTGCCGATGTTCCCGCTGGCCTCCGAAATGTTCGCGCCGCTGGTGTTCACGCTGTCGGTCGTCGCCATCATCTACACCTCGCTGGTGGCGCTGATGCAGGAGGACATGAAGAAGCTGATCGCCTATTCGTCGGTCGCCCATATGGGCTTCGTCACCATGGGTATCTTTGCCATGAACCAGGAAGGCGTGCAGGGCGCCATCTTCCAGATGCTCAGCCATGGCCTGGTGTCGGGCGCGCTGTTCCTGTGCGTCGGCGTCATCTATGACCGCATGCACACGCGCGAGATCGCCGCCTATGGCGGTCTCGTCAACAACATGCCGAAATACGCGACCGTGTTCCTGATCTTCACCATGGCCAATGTCGGCCTGCCGGGCACGTCAGGCTTCGTCGGCGAGTTCCTGACCATGCTCGGCGTGTTCCGGGTCAACACCTGGGTGGCGTTCTTCGCCGCCACCGGCGTCATCCTGTCGGCGGCTTACGCGCTTTGGCTCTACCGAAGGGTGATCTTCGGCGCTCTGACCAAGGACAGCCTGAAGGGGCTGCTCGACCTGTCGGCCCGCGAGAAGGCGATCATCTATCCGCTGGTCGTGCTGGTCATCTTCTTCGGCGTCTATCCCGCACCCGTCTTCGACGCGACGGCCCAGTCGGTCAAGTCGCTCGTCACCAATGTCACCGCATCCATCGGCGCCGCGCAGACCGCGGCGGCGAACTGACCCAGGGGTTTTGCGAACCATGACGCCGGACCTTCTCTCCAGCCTGTCGCTCTCGACGCCCGAGCTGATCCTTGCCATCGGCGCGCTCGCGCTGCTGATGGTCGGGGCCTATTCGCGTTCCAACACCGCCGTTACGGTGACCGGCCTTGCCGTCGCCGTGCTGGTGATCGCAGGCGCCTGGCTGATCTTCCACGCAGGGCAGGGCAGCGCCTATGGCAATGCCTTCATCCAGGATTCCTTCGCCAGCTTCATGAAGGTGCTGGCGCTGATCGGCTCGGCGGTGACGCTGACCATGTCGATGCGCTTTGCCAAGGCGGAGCGTTTCGACAAGTTCGAATATCCGGTGCTGATCCTGCTTTGCACGCTCGGCATGATGCTGATGATCTCGGCCAACGGCATGATCGGGCTCTATCTCGGCCTCGAACTGCAGTCGCTTGCGATCTATGTGCTGGCGGCGATCAATCGCGACAATTTGCGTTCGACAGAAGCCGGCCTGAAATATTTCGTCCTCGGCGCGCTGTCCTCGGGCATGCTGCTCTACGGCATCAGCCTGATCTACGGCTATACCGGCAACACCGGCTTCCAGGAGATCGCCACGGCGCTGGGCGGCGGCGAGCGCCAGCTTGGCCTTGTCGTCGGCCTCGTCTTTGTGCTGGCCGGGCTTGCCTTCAAGATCTCGGCGGTGCCGTTCCACATGTGGACGCCAGACGTCTATGAGGGCGCACCGACACCGGTGACGGCCTTCCTGGCGGCAGCGCCGAAAATGGCGGCGATGGCGCTGATCGTGCGCGTCACCATGGGCGCGTTCAAGCCGATCGCTTCCGACTGGCAGCAGATCATCGTCTTCATCTCGATCGCCTCGATGGCGCTTGGCTCCTTCGCCGCGATCGGCCAGACCAACATCAAGCGGCTGATGGCCTATTCCTCGATCGGCCATATGGGCTACGCGCTGGTCGGCCTTGCCGCCAACAGCCAGGCCGGCGTGCGCGGCGTCGCCATCTACATGCTGATCTACCTGGTGATGACGCTCGGCACCTTCGCCTTCATCCTTGCCATGCGGCGCAAGGAAGGCAATGTCGAGCAGATCAGCGATCTCGCCGGCCTCTCGTCGACCAACCCTATCATGGCGACGATCCTGACCATCCTGATGTTCTCGCTGGCCGGCATTCCGCCGCTCGCCGGCTTCTGGGGGAAGTGGTACGTCTTCCTCGCCGCCATCAACGCCAATCTCTATGCGCTGGCAATCATCGGCGTGCTCGCTTCCGTGGTTGGCGCTTACTACTACCTGCGCATCATCAAGATCATGTGGTTCGATGAGCCGGTCGGCGGTTTCGTGCCGATGGCCAGCGAGTTGCGTGTCGTGCTCGGCGTTAGCGGCGCCTTCGTGCTGTTCTATGTGCTGATCGGCGGGCCGATCGGCACCTATGCCGAAGCCGCCGCCAAGACATTTTTCTGACGGAATGGCATTTCGGCTGGCTCCAACCTCGGCGTCGGAAGGGTTCCGGCTCGAGGCGCATGACAGTGTCGGCTCCACCAACGCGCTGGCGCTGGACCATGCCCGGGCGGGCGACCCAGGCAAGCTCTGGGTCGTTTCCAAGAAGCAGGAAAGCGGGCGCGGCCGGCGTGGCCGTGCCTGGGCAACGCCGGAAGGCAATCTGGCGGCGACGCTGCTCCTCATCACCGGCGGCGAATTGCGCCTTGCCGCGACGCTCGGCTTCGTCGCGGGGCTGGCGCTGGCCGACGCGCTCGACGCGGTGGTGCCGAAGGGCCGCATCGCGATAGGCCTCGACGGAGCGAGCCAGGGACAGAACCGTTTCGAGCTGAAATGGCCAAACGATGTGCTCGCCTCCGGCGCCAAGCTGGCCGGCATCCTGCTGGAGTCGGCGATGCTTGACGGTAGCCGCTTCGCGGTGGCGGTGGGCATCGGCGTCAATGTGGTGGCGCATCCGCGGGATTTGCCTTATCCCGCGACATCGCTTCACGCGTTGGGCGCGGCTTGCGATGCCGAAACGCTGTTTCTGGCGCTGTCGGATGCCTGGAGCGAGAATGCCCGCCTGTGGGACGAAGGACGTGGCCTTGCCGCCATCAGGAAGCGTTGGCTGGCCCGCGCGGCGGGCCTTGGCGGCGAGGTTGCTGTCAGAATTGACGGTAATGTGGTGCGTGGCGTGTTCGAGACCATTGACGAGGACTGCCGTTTCGTGATCCGCGACGATGACGGGTCTGTTCTGACGGTCGCCGCCGGCGATGTGCATTTCGGCGCGGTGGCGTCCGCGCGGATATAATTTGTTTTTGAGCCATTCCGGACGGAAAACCGGTAGGCACTTGCTGGAATGCTTTAACGGCTTGGCCTGAGGGTCAGGAAGGAAAAAATCATGGCGAAAGCGGACAACGCCGAACTCGTCTTCGTGCCGCTCGGCGGCGTCGGCGAGATCGGCATGAACTTCGCCCTCTACGGCTACGGCCCGCCGAGCGCGCGCGAATGGATCATCATCGATGTCGGCGTCACCTTTCCCGACGCGGCGCATCCGGGCGTCGACCTGATTCTGCCCGACACGCGCTTCATAGAGGAGAACCTCGCTAATCTGCGCGGCATCATCATCACCCACGCACATGAGGACCATTACGGCGCGCTGCTCGACATCTGGCCGAAGCTGAAGGCGCCGGTCTGGATGACGCCGTTCAGCGCCGGGCTGCTGGAAGCCAAGCGTCAGGGCGAGCAGGGCGCGCCGAAGATCCCGCTGACGATCTACCGGGCGGGCGAAAAGTTCACGGTCGGTCCCTTCGAGATCGAAGCCATTCCGGTGGCACACTCCATTCCCGAACCCATGTCGCTGGCGATCACCTCGCCGGCCGGCACCGTCATACACACCGGCGACTGGAAGATCGATCCGGAGCCGACGATCGGTCCCAAGACCGACGAGGCGCGGTTCCGCGCCTATGGCGACAAGGGCGTGCTGGCGCTGATCTGCGATTCGACCAATGCGCTGCGCGAAGGCGAGTCGCCTTCGGAAGTGGCCGTGGGCGAGGGCCTGAAAGGCGTCATCCAGGCGGCCAAGGGCCGCGTCGCCGTTACCACCTTCTCCTCCAATGTCGGACGCATCGTTTCCATCGCCAGGGCAGCGCGCGATGCCGGCCGCCAGTGCCTTGTGCTCGGCCGCTCGTTGAAGCGCGTCATCGATGTGGCCGGCGAACTTGGCTACATGGACGGCCTGCCGGAGTTCATCGCCGAGGAGGATTTCGGCTTCATCCCGCGCGAGAACCTGGTCATCATCTGCACCGGCAGCCAGGGCGAGCCGTTGGCGGCACTTGCCAAGCTGTCGCGCGACGAGATGAAATCGGTGTCGCTGACGGCGGGCGACACGGTGGTGTTTTCCTCGCGCACCATTCCCGGCAACGAGAAGGCGATCCTCGAGATCAAGAACCGCCTCATCGATCTCGGCATCAAGATCATCGAGGACGGCGATGCGCTGGTGCATGTCTCCGGCCACCCCCGCCGCAGCGAACTGCGCAAGATGTATGAATGGGTGCGTCCGCAAATCGGCGTTCCCGTGCATGGCGAGGCGGCGCATCTGGTGGCGCAGGGCTCGCTGATGTCCACCTCCGGCATCGGCCAGGTGGCCCAGGTGCGCGACGGCGACATGCTGCGGCTCGCTCCCGGTCCCGCCACGATCATCGACCAGGTGCCGTTCGGCCGCGTCTACAAGGACGGCAATCTGATCGGCACCGATCAGGCGATGGGTATTCGCGACAGGCGCAAGCTGTCCTTTGCCGGTCATGTCGCGGTCAATGTCGTGCTTGATGACAAGTACGAGCTGGCCGGCGATCCCGATCTGGTCGCCATTGGCGTCGCCGAAACCGATGCCCGTGGCGAGACGCTCGAGGACCTGATGATCGATGCGGCCGTCGGTGCGGTCGATTCGATCCCCCGCCAGCGCCGCAAGGACCTCGACCTGGTGCAGGAGGCGGTGCGGCGCGCGGTGCGCGGCGCGGCCAACGAAGCCTGGGGCAAGAAACCGCTGGTGACGGTTTTCGTCACCCGGTGACGGAGGCGTCGGGGGCTCGGATGTTCAGCTGATAGCTGACCGGAATCCAGCGAAAGGAATGGTCTGTCCGCTCGACATAGCCCAGACCCGGAAACGGCATGTGGTGGCCGGCGACGAGCAGGCGCCGCTCGGCAGCCATGCCGAGCAGCCGCTTGCGGGTCTCGATCGCCATTTCCTTGTCGTCGTCGAAATCGGCATGCCACTGCGGACGCTGGATCGACACGACATAGTGCAGGAAAGCGTCCGACCAGATCAGCAATTGCTGTCCGTCGCTTTCGACAAGGAAGGCCAAAAGCCCGGCGGAGTGACCGGCCGCGTCGATGGCAGTGATGCCCGGCACCACTTCGTCTCCAGGCGCTATGAACGTCGCGCGGTCGGCCAAGCCGGTGCAAATGCGCCTAAAGAGATCACGATTGGCCAACCTGGCCGGACGCACCGCATTTCCTTCGGTCCAGAACGCGAATTCCGCTGCGCCGAATACCAGGCGTGCGCGGCTGAAAACGGATGCGCCATTCCGGACAAGCCCGCCAATGTGGTCCGGGTGCCCGTGCGTGATGACCACCACATCGATGTCATCAGGGCCGAGCCCAAGGGCTTGCAAGCACTCCAGGAGTGAACTGTCTTCACCTCCGCAGCCGGTGTCGAACAGGATCTTTTCGGAACCGGTATCGATCAGCGTCGGGATGAAGCAATGCTCGTAGCGATCCTGGTCGATGAAGTTCGAAACCGCGAGTTCGAGCACGGCCGCCGGCGACTGTCCGGCCGCGAAGGCCGATGCAAGCCCGTCTCTGACATCGATGGCGTCGAGCAGAGCGGCAATTTTGAACGACCCGAGATCGAAGGTGAAAACGCGGGGGCGGGCAGGGCTGATTCCGGACATTGGCCTTTGTACTTTGTGGCTGCTGGTTGCAACAGGTGCGACAGTGCGCTCCTCGCGAAAGGCTGTTGATCTCGGCTGATTTGACGTATGACGCCAGTCGTTGGACCTGGGAGAAAAGCTCGGACATGCTCGGACGGCTGAACCATGTCGCGCTTGCGGTGCCGGATTTGACCGCCGCCGTTGCAGCTTACCGCAACACGCTCGGCGCCGAAGTGACCGAGCCGCAGGCGTTGCCGGAGCATGGCGTCACCGTGGTGTTCGTCGATGTCGGCAACACCAAGGTCGAGTTGCTGGAGCCGCTTGGCGAGGGCTCGCCAATCGCGGCATTCCTCGAGAAGAACCCGTCGGGCGGCATGCATCATCTCTGCTACGAGGTCGACGACATCCTGGCCGCGCGCGACCAGCTCAAGGCCGCCGGCGCCCGGGTGCTTGGTGACGGCAATCCCAAACCAGGCGCGCACGGCAAGCCGGTGCTGTTCCTGCATCCGAAGGATTTCTTCGGCACGCTGATCGAACTGGAGCAATCATGAGCTGGGTCTCGTTCACCGCGCTGTTTTTCGCGACCTGGTGGGTGGTGCTGTTTGCCGTCCTGCCGTTCAGCGTCAGAACGCAGGACGACGATCACGACGTGACGCTGGGCACGGTGCCGAGCGCGCCGCGCGGGCCGCATATGCTGCGTGCCGTGATCCGCACCACCATCGCAACGGCGGTCCTGATGGGCATTTTCTACGGCCTGACGCACGGGCTGGGATACAGCCTCAACGACATCCCGCACATCGTGCCGGAACTCAGTCCGACCCCAGGGAAATAGACGTGGCGGCAAGGGTGCTCCGATAAGGTCGGAGCGCTGCGGATGGGATTGAGATGCCGCCCTGTACGGCGGCTACTGGCTGCTGACGCAAGGTCATGTAGCCTGCCAATTCGCAGCGCTAACCAGATGATTGCACAAAAAAAATGCAAGGCACAAGGCCTTGCAATTAAACGCGTCCGATCTGTTTCCGGTATCCGGCGGCAGCGAGTAACCGCGCCTAGATCGCATCCTCCCAAGACTTTGACCGCGTAGGAGAGCAGATTTTTTTCTGCCCTCTCGGTTATCGGGGCACATTAGCCCAACGGAAATGAAAATGTCACGAAGAATTTTGCCTTGAAACGGGCAATCTCGTGCTGCACTGCACAATAGTGCGGCAGGCTTTGCTTTTGAAACGTCCAGTCAGGCTCGACAGAGCCTTTGCGGCATGTTCGCAATTGACGCGCGCAAAGAATTGACGGCCAAACCCGAAGAGGTTCGGTGCGTTCCATTGTCGGCGCGGGTCGATCCGGAAGCGAGGGATTCGGGCTCGGAAGGGGCCTACGTGGTGGGATGGCCGGGTTTCCATTCGGTCATGAAATCGCTATGAAGCCGGGGCAAGCAAGCCTGCGCCGCGCCGATTCTGGCGTGGCCATTCTCATTCACGGACCTGTCCATGCGTTTGTCGCGCTATTTCCTGCCTATCCTCAAAGAAAATCCGCGCGAGGCCGAAATCGTCTCGCATCGGCTGATGCTGCGCGCCGGCATGATCCGCCAGCAGGGACAAGGCAGTTTTTCCTGGCTGCCGCTGGGCAAACGGGTGCTGGACAAGGTCTGCAAGATCATCCGCGAGGAGCAGAACCGCGCCGGTGCGCTGGAGATCCTGATGCCGACCATCCAGTCGGCCGATCTGTGGCGCGAGAGCGGCCGTTACAACGACTACGGCAAGGAGATGCTGCGCATCAAGGACCGGCAGGACCGCGACATGCTCTACGGTCCGACCAACGAGGAAATGGTCACCGAGATTTTTCGCGCTTACGTCAAATCCTACAAGGACCTGCCGCTCAACCTCTACCACATACAGTGGAAGTTCCGTGACGAGGTGCGGCCGCGCTTCGGCGTGATGCGTTCGCGCGAATTCCTGATGAAGGACGCCTATTCCTTCGATCTCGACTTCGAAGGCGCGAGAGCCGCCTACAACCGGATGTTCGTGTCCTATCTCAGGACCTTCACGCGCATGGGCCTGCAGGCCATTCCGATGCGGGCCGACACCGGTCCGATCGGCGGCGATCTCAGCCACGAGTTCATCATCCTGGCCGACACTGGTGAAAGCCAGGTCTTCTGCCATCGCGATTACCTGTCGCTTGCGGTGCCCGGCGCGAACACCGACTTCGCCAATGACGGCGAGATAGCAGATATCGTCAAGACGTGGACGACGCCTTACGCCGCCACCGACGAGATGCATGACGAGGCGGCCTGGGAGAAGGTTCCGACAGGCGACCGGGTCTCGGCGCGTGGCATCGAGGTCGGCCATATCTTCCACTTCGGCGAGAAATATTCCAAGCCGATGGGGGCCAAGGTGACGGGGCCCGACGGCAAGGATCATTTCGCGTCGGGCGGCTCCTATGGTATCGGCCCGTCGCGACTGGTCGCGGCGATCATCGAGGCCAGCCATGACGAGAACGGCATCATCTGGCCGGAAGCGGTGGCGCCCTTCGATATCGGCCTGATCAACATGAAGGCGGGCGATGCCGACTGCGATCGCGTCTGCGACGAGCTCAACGCCGCCTTCACCGCCGCCGGCAAGGATGTGCTCTATGACGACACCGACCAGCGGCCGGGCGGCAAATTCGCCACCGCCGACCTGATCGGCCTGCCCTGGCAAGTGATCGTCGGGCCGCGCGGTGTCGCCGCCGGCGAGGTCGAGATCAAGAATCGCAAGACCGGCGAGCGCGTGACGCTGCCGATCGCCGACGCGGCCAAACACTTCGGTGCCGCCGCATGAGCGAGGCGGCGGCAGCGCGATCGGCGGGCGCCGGCCCTTTTTCCATCTTCGAGCGCACGGTCGCCTGGCGCTATTTGCGTTCGCGGCGCAAGGAGACGGTGATCTCGGTGATCGCCTCGATCTCTTTTCTCGGCATCATGCTGGGCGTCGCCACGCTGATCGTGGTCATGGCGGTGATGAACGGCTTCCGCGCCGAGCTTTTGACGCGCATCCTTGGCGTCAACGGCCATCTGATCGTGCAGCCGCTCGATTCACCGCTTGAGGACTATGCCCAGGTCGCCAGCCGCATCAACGGCGTACCCGGGGTCAAATACGCCATCCCGCTGATCGACGGCCAGGTGCTGGCGCAAGGCAATGTCGGCGGCGGCACCGGCGCGCTGGTGCGCGGCATCCGGGGTGAAGATCTCGGCAAGATCGCCATCGTGGCCAGCAACATCAAGCAAGGCACGCTCGCCGATTTCGATACCGGCGAGGGTGTCGCCATCGGCAAGCGCATGGCCGAGAATCTCGGCCTGACGCTCGGCGATACCATTACCTTGATCTCGCCGGACGGGGATGTGACGCCGCTCGGCACCACACCGCGCATGAAGGGCTACAAGATCGCGGCGATCTTCGAGGTCGGCATGTCTGAATATGACACGTCGATCGTCTACATGCCGTTCTCCGAAGCGCAGCTCTACTTCAACATGGACGGCCGGGCGCAGACGATCGAGATCTATGTCGACAATCCCGACGATGTCGACGCGCTGAAACCCAAGGTGGAAGCGGCGGCGCAGCGGCCGATCGACATGGTCGACTGGCGCCAGCGCAACGAGACCTTCTTTTCGGCTCTGCAGGTCGAACGCAACGTCATGTTCATGATCCTGACGCTGATCGTGCTGGTGGCGGCGCTCAACATCATTTCCGGACTGATCATGCTGGTGAAGGACAAGGGGCATGACATCGCCATCCTGCGCACCATGGGCGCCTCGCGCGGCGCCATCCTGCGCATCTTCCTGATGACTGGGGCGGCGATCGGCGTGACGGGCACGCTCGCCGGCGTGCTGCTCGGCGTCGTGATCTGCACCAACATCGAATCGATCCGCCAGTTCTTCTCCTGGATGACCGGCAAGGTGCTGTTCAACCCGGAGCTCTATTTCCTCAGCCAGTTGCCGGCCAAGATGGATCCGCGCGAGACGACCTATGTCATCATCATGGCGCTTGCGCTGTCCTTCCTGGCAACGGTGTTTCCGGCATGGCGGGCGGCCCGCCTCGATCCGGTCGAAGCCTTGAGGTACGAGTAGTGGCCGAGGTCCTTATCGAGCTGAAGAGCGTCGAACGGCACTACGTCCAGGGGCCGCGCAAGCTCACCATCCTGAACGGCGCCGATTTCGCGCTGCGGCGCGGTGAAATGGTGGCGCTGGTGGCCCCGTCGGGCACCGGCAAATCGACGCTGCTGCATACGGCCGGGCTGTTGGAGCGGCCGGATGCCGGCGACGTGATCCTGTCCGGACGCGCCTGTGGCCGGCTGTCCGACGACGAGCGCACCTCGATCCGCCGCAACGATGTCGGCTTCGTCTATCAGTTCCATCATTTGCTGCCGGAGTTTTCCGCGCTGGAAAACATCATGATGCCGCAGCTCATCAAGGGCCTGCCGCGCAAGGAAGCGTCCGAGCGAGCGGCGCAACTGCTCGACTACATGCAGATCGGCAAACGGGCGTCGCACCGGCCGTCGGAGCTTTCCGGCGGCGAGCAGCAGCGCGTCGCCATCGCGCGTGCGGTCGCCAATGCGCCGCTGGTGCTGCTCGCCGACGAGCCCACCGGCAACCTCGACCCGGTCACAGCCTCCTACGTGTTCGAGGCGCTGGAGGCACTGGTGCGGCAATCGGGCCTCGCGGCGCTGATCGCCACCCACAATCACGAGCTTGCATCGCGCATGGACCGGCGCGTCACGTTGGCCGACGGCAAGGTGGTGCCGCTCTAAGGACGATTCTCACCCGACGTGTACCGCGCGGGGGTAGCTTAGAACCGCCAGTGAGCGCTCATTGCGATCAGAGTGGACGATATCGCGCTCGTCGCCAGGATGGCCAACCAAATTACGAGATTGCGAGAGAGGCGCCGCCGGCGACCTTGTCGCATACGCTTTCGCCAGCGTTCACCTTGATTTGCGCCTCCGTATTTCCCCATGTCGATCGCTCAGCAATGCCTCAGGCCCAGGCATTTTCGGCTCAGCCAAAATTTAATACAAGCGCTCGCTAATTTGTTCTTCCCGGGCTGAAGCCTACCCTGGCAAGCTTCCAACTCCCTCTCTTAGCGACCAATTAACGTTTCGCTAACCGTGCACAGTTCCCCGCCCATGGCCATACCTCCCAGCGGTTGACAATGGAACAAAATTAGAACAAATTAGAAACATATCAACAACAGGAGAGAGTTATGACCGATCTGGTTCAGGATGTCATCTCGCTGGTTTGCATGAGCGCGTTTCTTGTCTCCATGGCGATCTGGATCGGAGCCATGTGATTTGGCGGCGTCGGCCGTCGCTGTTTCTCGATGGCCAATGCCGCCCCGCCGTTAAGCTTTTCTTGCCGCCACGACGTTAGATTGCGCCTCCAAGGCAGGGAGCAACGTCCAGGTGTCGCCCATCGTCACCGCCATTCTCGTGGCCAGCAATCTCGGGCTGATCTTTCTCCTGATGACCGTGCCGCTTGGTTTGCGCACGGTCCGGTCGAGCCGCATCGTGGCGATGGACCGGCAGCGCCTGTGGCAGGCGCTGTGGCCGCTCGGCAGCGATGCCGGCTGGTCCGGCGAGATCCTGTCGGCGCAGCCGCTGGACGAAGAGGGCGTCGCCCGCATCACGCTGTCTTGGGAAGGCCGCGATGGCAAGCCGATAGAGCGCAGGGCGCGGTTTGAAGATGTCGTCGAGGGCAGCCGCTTCTCGATGCGGGTGATCGAGGACACCGCGCTCGATGGCTCGTTCTGGAAGGACTATGGCGAGACCGCCGAACTGGTTTCGGAGGGCAGCGGCACGCGCGTGACGCTCAGCCGGACCGACCGGTACCGCGGCGTGGCTTTCCTGGTGTTTCGCTATTTCGCCATGCGCCGCGAGCTCTCCAAGCTGCAGCGTTGGGCAAGGACCGGGCAGTATCGCAAGGGTGGCTGGTTCGAGCATCCGCTGAGCCAGGTCGGCTTTGCCGTGCTGTCGGCATTGATGCTGTGGCCGTTCTTCGGCCTTCACCTCGGCGGGCTGGCGCTGGCCGCGATCCTGACATCGGTGGTGGCGCTGCACGAACTCGGCCACATGGCGGCGTTCCGGCTGACGGGCCATCGCAGGGCGCGGATGATCTTCATCCCGCTGCTTGGCGGCATCGCCATTGGCGGCCGGCCCTATAACAGCCGTTTCGAAGTGGCCTTCGTGGCGTTGATGGGGGCGGGGTTTTCCGCCTTCCTGGTGCCGATCGTCATCGCTGCCAGCGTGCTTGCCGGCGGTGAGGGTCACAAGGCGGCTGCCGCGCTACTCGCCGCACTCGCAGGCTGCGCTGCCCTGTTCAACATCGCCAATCTGGTGCCGGTGTGGAAGTTCGACGGCGGCCAGGTGCTGCGACAGATCTGCCCGGGGCCGGTCGTCCTGGCGCTGGCGTCCTTCTCGCTGCTTTCGGCCTTTCTGGCGCTTGGCTGGCGGGCCGGTTTTTCCCTGGGCTTCCTGCTCGCGGCCGGTGCGGTATTTTCGATTCTCAGCCTGCTCACCGTCGGCAGCGGGGTGAAGCCACGCCACGAACTGGAGCCGATCGGCACTGTCGATCGTTTGGTCATCGCCGGGGCCTTGCTGGCGGTGTTCGCCATCCACGGCTGCGGCGTGTGGTGGGCGTCAGGGCAGTTGCTCTGAGCTGGTTGGGTCCGAAAGGATCAACCCGTCTTGCGGGCAGCCTCGACCGGCAAAGCCGCCACGGGACCAAAAACATCCTCGAAGGCTGATTTCAGCGCCAGATCCAGATCGGCCATGCCGAGGGGCAGGCCGAGGTCGACAAGGCTGGTGACGCCGTGATCCTGGACGCCGCAGGGCACGATGCCGCCGAAATGGGAAAGGTCCGGCTCGACATTGATGGCAATGCCGTGGAAGCTCACCCACCGCCGCAGCCTTATGCCGATTGCCGCGATCTTGTCCTCGGCAGGTGAGCCGTCGGGCAAAGCAGGGCGATCTGGCCGTACCACCCAGACACCAACCCGGTCCTCGCGGCGTTCGCCGCGCACGTTGAAGGCGGCGAGCGTGCCGATGATCCACTGTTCGAGCGCCGCGACGAAGGCGCGCACGTCCTCGCGCCGGCGCTTCAGGTCGAGCATGACATAGGCGACCCGCTGGCCTGGCCCATGATAAGTGTATTCGCCGCCGCGTCCGGCCGCAAAGACCGGAAAGCGATCGGGTTCGATCAGGTCCTCGATGCGGGCGCTGGTGCCGGCGGTGTAGAGCGGCGGATGTTCGACCAGCCAGACCATTTCGCCGGCAGCCCCGCCGCGGATCGCCTCGGCGCGCGCCTCCATGAACGCAAGCGCATCGGGATAGGCGACAAGGCCGGGCTCGACCAGCCATTCCACCGGGGCCGAACCGGGCAAGGGCAGGAACGACGTGGCAATCTGGCTGCGTTCTGGCATGGCGTCTCTCTTGTCGCCTTCCATATGGCGATATCAGGCGGAAACGTCCAGTTCGCCGTGCGCTTGGGCGCCGAGCATCCGACGCGCCGGCAAGACAATGAGCGCTTGCTGGTTCAGTTCGCAGCTGTGTCGTCAGGATGATTTGGTGCGGTCGAGAAGACTCGAACTTCCACGGGTTGCCCCACAGCGACCTCAACGCTGCGCGTCTACCAATTCCGCCACGACCGCACGTGGTAGAGCCGGAACCGACCGGCTCGCGGCGTGTAGCAAATCGTTTCCAGCGAAACAAGTGCGCCACGAGTATTTAATCGCTGGGAATGGCTATAACGGATCAATCGCTTTGCGCGCCCGGAAACGAAGGCGGCGGCGCGTCTTGGAGACTGCGTCGCCGCGTCGGCTTTCGTCCGACCCTGCGGCTACGCCGCCTGCTTCCTTCGCGCCAGCGTATCTGCCACAACCTCGCCAAACGATGACGGCGTCGGCACGATGATGACGCCGGCCTCTTTCAGGATCTCGACCTTTTCCTGCGCGGACTCGCCGAAGGCCGAGATGATGGCGCCGGCATGACCCATGCGGCGGCCTTTGGGGGCGGACAGGCCGGCGATGTAGGCGATTAGCGGCTTCTTCATATTGTCGCGCGCCCAGATCGCGGCTTCGGCTTCCTGCGGTCCGCCGATCTCGCCGATCATGACCACGGCGTCGGTCTCGTCGTCCTGCTCGAACAGCTTCAGAACGTCCTTGAAGGAGGAGCCGTTGATCGGATCGCCGCCAATGCCGACGCTGGTCGACACGCCGATGCCGAGCGCCTTCATCTGCGAGGCGGCTTCATAGCCCAGCGTTCCCGAGCGGCCGACGATGCCGATGCGGCCGGGCAGGTAGATCGAGCCGGGCATGATGCCCATCAGCGCCTGTCCCGGCGTGATGATGCCGGCGCAATTCGGCCCGACCAGCCGCATGCGGTCCTCGAAGCGGTAGCGGCGCATGTAGCGCTTGACCTGCATCATGTCCTGCGAGGGGATGCCGTCGGTGATGCAGACGCAGAGCTTTATCCCCGCATCCGCCGCTTCCATGATCGAATCGGCTGCAAAGGGCGGCGGCACGAAGACGATGCTGGCTTCGGCACGGGTCTCGCGCACCGCGCCCTTGACCGTGTTGAAGACGGGCAGGCCGAGATGCGTCTGGCCGCCCTTGCCGGGCGTGACGCCGCCGACGAGCTTGGTGCCGTAGCGCTTCATGTCCTCGGCATGGAAGCTGCCGATCTTGCCGGTGAAACCTTGCACGATGACGCGTGTGCTGCGGTTGAGCAGGATTGCCATTTTTCCGTCCTCCCTCAGGCTGCTTTTTTGTTGGTGGCCACGCGCCAGGCGGCGACGGCTTTTTCGGCGGCTTCGGCGAGCGTGTCGGCGACGATCACCGCCTCGCCGGAATCGGCCAGGATCTTGCGCCCTTCCTCGGCCCTGGTGCCGGACAGCCGCACCACCAGCGGCACGTTGACGCCGACCTCGCGGATCGCCTTGATGACGCCCTCGGCGACCCAGTCGCAACGGTTGATGCCGGCAAAGATGTTGACCAGGATGGTCTCGACATTCTTGTCGCCGAGCACGGCGCGGAAGGATTTCGCGACCCGCTCGGGCGAAGCGCCGCCGCCGATGTCGAGGAAGTTGGCCGGCTCGCCGCCAGCGATCTTGATCATGTCCATCGTCGCCATGGCGAGCCCGGCGCCATTGATGATGCAGCCAATATTGCCGTCGAGGCCGACATAGGAGAGGCCGCGATCGCTGGCGAAGGTTTCGCGCGGGTCTTCCTGGCTCTTGTCGCGCAATTCGGAGATTTCGGGCCGCCGGAACAGCGCGTTCTCATCGAACGACATCTTGGCGTCGAGTGCCACCAGGCTGCCGTCGCGGGTCACCACCAGCGGATTGATCTCCAGCATCGAGGCGTCGTAGTCGCGGAACACCTGGTAACAGCTGAAGATGGTCTCGGTCGCCTTGCCGATCAGGCTGTCCTCCAGGCCGAGCCCGAAGGCGATTTCGCGCGCCTGGAAGCGCTGCATGCCGACACCGGGATCGACGGTGGCGCGGATGATCGAATCGGGTGCCTTCTCGGCGATCTCCTCGATTTCCATGCCGCCGGCGGCCGAGGCCACGATCATGACGCGCTCTTCCTTGCGATCGAGCACGAAGCCGAGATAGAGCTCCTGCGCGATCTCGACGGCTTCCTCCAGATAGAGGCGCGAGATCAGCTTGCCACGCGGGCCGGTCTGGTGGGTCACCAGCTTGCGCCCGAGCATGGCTTCGGCGGCGCTGGAAATTTCCTCGTCATTGGCGCAGAGCTTGATGCCGCCGGCCTTGCCGCGCGCGCCGGAATGAACCTGCGCCTTCAGCACCCATTTGCCGCCGCCGATCTCGCGCGCCCGGTAGGTCGCCTGTTCGGGGCTGTAGGCCAGGCCGCCACGCGGCACATGGATCCCATGCCGGGCGAGCAGCTCCTTGGCCTGGTATTCGTGGATGTCCATTCTTTTCTCCTCCCCAAATCGTCAAAGTGCCGCGACGTGCTGTTGGCCGGCGCGTTCGATGGCGTCGTTGACCACCAGAACATTGCGCGCCATGCGTTCCGACGCGGCGTCGATCATCTTGCCGTCGAGCGCGGCGGCACCCTTGCCCTGCGCCTCCGCCTCCTTCAGCACTTCGAGAATGCGGCGGGCGCGCGTGACTTCCTTCTCCGGCGGCGAGAAGACGTCGTTGGCCAAGGCAATCTGCGAGGGATGGATCGCCCATTTGCCTTCGATGCCGAGCGCGGCGGCGCGTCTGGCGGCCGCCTTGTAGCCTTCCGGGTCGGAGAAATCGCCGAACGGTCCGTCGATGGCGCGCAGGCCGTAGGCGCGGCAGGCGACGGTCATCCGCGACAGGGCGAAATGCCACTGGTCGCCGGGATAGTCGGGGTTGAGGCCGCCAATATTGACGGTCCGCGCCTTGCAGCTTGCCGCATAGTCGGCAACGCCGAAATGCATGGCTTCCAGCCGTCCAGGGGTGGCGGCGATAGCCTCGACATTGGCCATGCCGAGCGCGGTCTCGATCAGGGCTTCCAGGCCGATACGGGTCTTAAAGCCCTTGGCCATCTCGATCTGGTTGACCATGGCCTCGACCATGTAGAGGTCGGCCGGAACGCCGACCTTGGGCACCAGTATGGTGTCCAGCCGGTCGCCGGCCTGCTCCATGACGTCGACAACGTCGCGGTACATGTAGTGCGTGTCCAGCCCGTTGATGCGCACCGAGACGGTCTTGCCCTTGGCGCGCCAGTCGATGTCGTTCAGGGCCTGGATGATGTTCTTGCGTGCGCGTTCCTTGTCGGGCGGCGCGACGGCGTCCTCAATGTCGAGGAAGACGAAGTCGGCGGCGCTGTTGGCCGCCTTGTCGATCATCTCCGGGCTGGAGCCTGGAACCGCCAGCTCGCTGCGCTGCAGCCTGAGTTTCTTGAGGTGGTTAATGGTGTGGCTCATGGTCGACTCCCTCAGGCGGCTTCGGCGACCGGCAGCGCGGCCGAAGCGCGGAAATGCTGGATGGCGGCGCCGACGCCGGAGCCGGGCGCCAGCCGGACGCCACAATCGAGCAGCGCCATTTCCGCCGCCGAAAGCGAGGCCAGCACCATCACCTCGTTCAGCCAGCCGAGATGGCCGATGCGGAAAACCTTGCCGAACACCTTGTTGAGGCCGCCGCCCAGCGACGTCTGGTAGGCCTGGTAGGCGCGCTTGACGACGTCGCCGCTGTCGATGCCATCCGGCACGAGAATGGCGCTGACCGTGTCCGAATGCCATTTTGGCGCCTTGGCGCAGAGCTTCAGCCCCCACGCGTCGACCGCCTTGCGCACGCCTTCGGCAAGGCGATGGTGCCGGGAGAAGATGGTCTCCAGCCCTTCCTCGGCGATCAGGTCGAGCGAGGCGCGCAGGCCGCGCAGCAATTGTGTCGCCGGCGTGTAAGGGAAATAGCCGGCATCGTTGGCGCGGATCATGTCCTCGAAGGAGAAGAAACAGCGCCGGTGGGTGGCGGTTCTCGAAGCGGCGAGCGCCTTCCTGCTCACCGACAGGAAGCCGAGGCCGGCCGGCAGCATGAAGCCTTTCTGCGAGCCGCTGACGGCGCAGTCGACGCCCCATTCTTCCTGGCGAAAGTCGATCGAGCCGATCGAGGAGACGCCGTCGACGAAAAGAAGGGCAGGGTGGTTCGCATCGTCGAGCGCGGCGCGGCAGCCGGCGACGTCGCTGGTGACGCCTGTCGCCGTCTCGTTCTGTGTGCAGAAAATCGCCTTGATGCGGTGCGTCTTGTCCGCCTTCAGCCGCTCCGCATAGAGTTCCAGCGGAACGCCGGTTCCCCATTCGCAGTCGATGACGTCGACCTCGAAACCGAGCCGTTCGGCCATGTCGACCCACAGATGCGAGAACTGGCCGAAACGCGACATCAAAACGCGGTCGCCTGGGCTGAGCACATTGGTCATCGCCGCTTCCCAGGCTCCGGTGCCCGAGGACGGGTAGATGAAGACGCGGCCGGTCTCGTTCTTGAAGACCCGTTTGATGTCCTCGAACAGCGGCAGGGTGAGGTCGGGAAAGGTGGCCGCGCGCATGTCCTCCATCGGCAGGTTCATCGCTTGGCGTACCTGCTCGGGGATATTGGTCGGCCCGGGAATGAAAAGATGGGTGAAACCGGCCATGATGCGAACTCCTCCTGATCCAGCAAAGCGGTGGTGGGAGTTTCGTTTCGGCGGCCGATGCCGACAACACCTTGGCGGGTAAGATCTCACCGCATGCGGGTGGGTATGGCCTACCCGGTCGCCCTACCCGAAAGGCTGCCTTTGGCTACGCCTCTCTCGTGAATAGAGCGCGACCGCCATGGCGCGGTTGCGGACGTCCAGCTTGTCGTACAGATTCTTGAGATGGTACTTCACGGTGTTTTCGGAGATGCCGGTCCGGGTCGCGATCTGCAAATTGGTCCAGCCGTCGGACAGTACCGCCAGCAGTTCACGCTCGCGCACGGTAAGCCGGGATAGAGGCGTGTCGTTGACCTTGTTGATGTCGATATAGGGTATGCAGATGCGGCCGTGCGCGACAGCCAGGATCGTGTCGAAGATGATGGCGGGATCGTCGAACTGGAAGCAGTAGCCCTGGGCCCCCAGGCGCACGCACTGTTTCAGGATGCCGATGTCATGGTCGTTTGAAAAGACGGCGATGCGAACGTCGAGCTTGCGGGTCTGGACCTCGGCCAGGACATCAGCGCCGTCCATGTCGGACAGCTTCCAGCCGATCACGGCGACATCGAACTCCTGGACCGCTGCCAGCTCCAGGAAATGCCTGCCGCTTTGTACGGAGGCCAAAAGCTCGAAGCGCCCGTCGCAGTCCAGCATTTCGCGCAGAGCCGATATGACGAGCGGATTGCGTTCGGCCACGACCACGCGAACGCGCCGCTCGTCGATTGCCTTGTTTTCTGTCCGCGACCTGATCTTCAAGGGCTTCCGGCTTTTTTGTTGCGGCTTGGGGGTCCAGCCGATGCCTGTACCTGCATCATGACAATTCTGCCCCAATCGCGCACGGGTGCTCTTTCCCCAGCGACATGCGCTGTCGCGTGGCCGGGCCACAAGCACACCCGCTTTTGACGGAATCGACCAGGTCGCGCACGCCGGACAATGTCGCGTCGGTGGAAAACGACGCCTTTGCGCAAGCGGGATTTTTCGGCTGGAATTCCCGTGCGTTGGAGCGACGGGCTGCGAAATCGAATCATGCCGCCGCTCCAAATTTCTTGTTTGTGGTCGGACCCAAAACCGATTTCCACTTTTCGGAATCATGGTCTAGACCTGACTGGCAACCTTTCCGGGATTCTGATGGCTGGAGACGCTGGTGGAAGGCCAGGACAAGCAGACGAC
Source organism: Mesorhizobium sp. B2-3-15 (assembly GCF_006442875.1). Classification (NCBI taxonomy): domain Bacteria; kingdom Pseudomonadati; phylum Pseudomonadota; class Alphaproteobacteria; order Hyphomicrobiales; family Phyllobacteriaceae; genus Mesorhizobium; species Mesorhizobium sp. B2-3-15. The sequence goes on from NZ_VFVO01000003.1 coordinate 184,826, forward strand.
CTCCGCCAAGGCGGCTGACGACGCCCACGCCGACATCTATGGCGAGGACGGCGCGGTCCTTTCGTCCTTCCTTGCCCAGATCGGTGCGGCGATCGCCGACCGCGATACGCTGACCCTCAAGCGCGAAGTCGACGACCTGCACCAGTCGGAACTTGGCGACCTCATCGAGGCGCTGCATCCCGAGCAGCGGCGCGCGTTGGTCGAGCTGCTGGGCGCCGACTTCGATTTTTCCGCGCTGACCGAAGTCGACGAGGCGATCCGCATGGATATCGTCGACAATCTGCCCAATGCGCAGATCGCGCAGGCCGTGCAGGCACTCGATTCCGACGACGCGGTCTACATTCTCGAAGACCTCGAGCCGGAAGACCAGGACGAGATCCTGTCGCAGCTGCCGTTCACCGAGCGGATCAGGCTGCGGCGCTCGCTCGACTACCCGGAAGAGACCGCCGGGCGGCGCATGCAGACCGAGTTCGTCGCTGTGCCGCCTTTCTGGACCATCGGCCAGACCATCGACTACATGCGCGAGGACAAGAACCTTCCGGACCGCTTCAGCCAGATCTTCGTCATCGATCCGACCTTCAAGTTGTTGGGGGCCATCGATCTCGACCAGATCCTGCGCGCCAAGCGCGCGGTCAAGGTGGGGGAGGTCATGCATGAGACGCGGCACGCCATTCCCGCCACCATGGACCAGGAAGAGGCGGCGCGGGAATTCGAACAATACGACCTTCTGTCGGCCGCGGTCGTCGACGAAAACGAACGGCTGGTCGGCGTGCTGACCATCGACGATGTCGTCGACGTCATCCAGCAGGAGGCGGAGGAAGACCTGCTGCGCATGGGCGGCGTCGGTGACGAAGAGCTCTCCGACAGCATTCTGGCGACCTCGCGCTCGCGCGTTCCCTGGCTGCTCGTCAATCTGCTGACGGCATTCCTGGCGGCATCGGTGATCGGCCTGTTCGACCACACGATCGAGCGGATCGTGGCACTCGCCGTGCTGATGCCGATCGTGGCCGGCATGGGCGGCAATGCCGGTTCGCAGACCATGACCGTCACCGTGCGGGCGCTGGCGACCAGGGATCTCGACATCTACAACGCCGGCCGCATCATCCGCCGCGAGATGGGCGTCGGGTTCATCAACGGCATCGTCTTCGCCGTGTTGATCGGCATCGTCGCCGCAAGTTGGTTCCACGACCCTAATCTCGGCGGCATCATTGCGGCGGCTATGATCATCAACATGTTCGTGGCGGCCCTTGCCGGCATCCTGATCCCGCTGCTGCTCGACAGGTTCAAGGTGGATCCCGCGGTCGCTTCGGCGGTTTTCGTCACCACGGTCACCGACGTTGTTGGATTCTTTGCCTTCCTCGGCCTCGCGAGCTGGTGGTTCGGCGTCCGGTAAGTGTCTCAATTGACTTTTACGTAAATGCCGTGCGAGGCTTGTGCGGGGTGTCGCGTCGATTCCGGCGGACAAGGGTTTGGTTCGGGACAGAAGGGAGACGCCGCATGGCGATCGCCTGGAATTCCGGCAGGGAGTGACAATGCGGGAATATTATTCGATCACCGAGCTGACCCGCGAATTCGACGTGTCGACGCGGACACTGCGTTTCTATGAAGACGAGGGATTGGTGCAGCCGGTGCGGCGCGGCCGCACACGCCTGTTTCGCCCTTCCGACCGCCACCTCATCCGGCAGATCATGCGCGGAAAACGCCTCGGCTTCTCGATCAACGAGATCCGCGAGATCATCCAGATGTACAAGGAGCCGCCGGGCGAGGTCGGGCAGCTCAAGCTGATGATCAAACGCATCGAGGAAAAGCGCGAAGACCTCAGGCAGAAACGTCGCGACCTCGAGGAGACACTGGCCGAACTCGACCAGGCCGAGGAGTCTTGCGTCGAGCGGCTGGTCGAGCTCGGCGTCAACACGTAGCCCTGCTCAAATCCAGCGCCGGACTCTTTTTGCATAGTCGCGGTATTTCTTGCCGAATTTCGCCGCCAATATCTTTTCCTCGCCCTCGATCGCGACCTTCTGGGTGACGAAGGCGGCGACGAAGGCAAGCAGGAAGAACCAGGCGATGCCCGAGACGAAGGCGACGCCGATCAACAGCAGCGTGTTGGCCAGGTACATCGGATTGCGGCTGACGCCGAAGGGGCCGGTCGTGACGAGATGATCGGGCACGGCGTTGGGATTGAGCGTGGTCCTGGCCCGTATCATGGTGCGGATCGCGGTGAACCAGAGTACGGCCACGGCGAACAACGCCACCCAGCCGGCGGCGAACAGGATGTCGCCAAGGAGATCGCCGATCCAGGGCAGGGGGATGTAGAGGCCGAGCACGACACTGATGAGGATGGCGGCGGCGTAGATCACCGGCGGCCACGGTATCAGCCCAGGCTTCGGCCCGGTCCCAGGCTTCGGTTCGATCCCAGGTTTTGGCCCGATCATTGTGTCCCTCCCTCCGTCATCTTGTCGTCGGTCTTGGCGGTGCACGTTGCGGCAAGATCGGACAGATGCGCCCTGAAGTCCGCAGTCTGGTCGTTGTTGAAGAGCCGATCAAGAGAGGCTTCACCTTCGAGCGTTTCGAGCATGCAGCCGCAATAGCTCGAACAGAAGGTTGCGTTGCGCATCTGCTCGCACGATCGCTGGCAGGTTTTCAGGAAATTGACCTGCGGGGTTTCGACCTGCGCCGGCATCACTTGCGAGAACAGCCAGACGCAGCCGATCAGCAGCGGCTGATGGATCAGGTAGAAAGCCAGGCTGTGGCGGCCGATGAAGACCAGCGGGTTGGACCAGCGTCCGGGCGCCAGGTTCGCCAGGCGTGCCCTTATGCCGGAAGTGGAAGCGAATTTGGCCACCGCAATGCCCGTAAGCACGGCGCCGAACCAGGGGAACAGCGGAACGTAGTCGTTGGAGCGCGGGTTGATCGCCGACAGGCCGATCCACCAGAGCCAGGGATGATCGAGGGCCTCGAAGCGCAGGTAGACTGGTGCCGCGATGACGAGCGCGGCGACGGCAAGCGTCAGCAGCGCCGGCAGGCGCAGGAACGCGAGGCCGAGCAGGCTGGCGAGCGCGATCTCGTGCAGGATGCCGAAAAAGATGAATCCGTCGGGCGTGGCGATGCGGGTGACGACCGAAATGGCGACCGCCGCGCCGGCGACCATGGCGAACCGCTTCCAGAAGCCGTTCCAGCGGATCTGTCGGCCATGGGCGAGATAGAGGCTGACCCCGACCAGGAACAGGAAGGTCGATGCGATGCAGCGGGCGTAGAACTTCCACCAGCCGAAGGCGGTGAGGCCGGGATCGGTGTAACCGAAGAATTCCAGGTCCCAGGTGAAGTGGTAGCTCGCCATCGCGATCAGCGCGATGCCACGCAAGATATCGATGGCGACGATGCGCTTCGATGGCTGCGGGACGGGTACGGTCGGCGTGTGGATGCTCATGGTCTCGCGATCTGATTCAGCCCCTCCACGACGACTATCACGGTTGCACCGGATAGAAGAAGACCGGTCGCCTTGGCCTGGACCGCGCGGCGGGGTCCGCGCCAGCCGCCGGGTTGGGCCAGCGCGGAAAAGCCTTTGACCGGCTTCGCTTTTTGCCGGATGTGCGTCGGTTTCCTCTTAATGGGCCTGAAATGTCCACGGCAGATTCGACGCCGCGATTCTGCTTTGGGGAAGCAATGTCCACCCATGTTCGCCATCCGATCTGGCTTCCGGCCCTCAAGGCCGCGGATGCGCGCACCTTCGCCTCGCTTTACGCGGTCGAATCCTTCGCCCGCGCCATGGTGTCGAGCGTCATACCGATCCAGGCCTACGAGATTCTCCACAACGAGCAGATCGTCTCGATACTCTACACCGCCGTGTCCCTGCTCGGCCTGTCGGTGACCTTGTTCATGCCGATGCTGATCCGCCGCTTCGCGCGGCGCTGGGTCTACACGGCGGGCGCCTGCCTGCTCGCTATCGGCTCGCTGTTCTTCGTCACCCATACGCTCGCCGGGCAACTGGCCGGGATGCTGTGCCGGGTGATGGGCGCCAGCGCGCTGTCGATCACGCTCAACCTCTACATCATGGATCACATCCGCAAGACCGATTTCATGCAGGCCGAATCGCTGCGCATGGCGTGGTCGATGGTTGCCTGGACCTGCGGGCCGACGCTCGGCATTTTTCTCTATACGCGCTTCGGCATTTATGCCGCGCATGGCGCGGTGGCGGTGTTCGCCATGGCTTTGCTGGCGCTGTTCTGGACCTATCGGCTGAGCGACAACCAGTCGATCCGCCCGGGCAAGACACGACCGGCCAATCCGCTCGCCAACATCGGCCGCTTCGTCGCCCAGCCGAGGCTGAGATTGGCCTGGCTGATCGCCTTCGGCCGCTCCTGCTTCTGGACGACCTTCTTCGTCTATGGACCGCTGTTCATGGTCATCACCGGCGAGGGCGAATTGGCCGGCGGCCTGCTGGTCTCGGCCGGCAACGCGCTGCTGTTCATGGCGATCTTCTGGGGCAAGGCGGGGAAACGCTTCGGCGGCCGCAGGACCATGACATTTGCCTATTTCGCCATGTCGGCGACGCTGCTGGCGGCCGGTGCCGTGGGCGAAACCGTGCCGTTGCTCACCGGCGCCTTCCTGCTGTGCGGCGCCTTCTTCACCATCGCGCTCGACGCGCTGGGTTCGACCGCCTTCATGCGCTCGGTGCGCTCTTATGAGCGCGCGCAGATGGCGGCGGTCTACCGCACCTATCTCGATTTTTCCGAACTGACGCCGCCGCTGGTCTATTCGGTGGTGCTGGCCTTCTTCGGCCTGGGCTCGGTGTTCGTCACGCTTGGGCTACTGGCAGCCTTTTGCGGCTTCATGACCTGGCGATATCTGCCGAAGTCGCTGTGATCTTCAGGCCTCGGGTGAGCGCGCAGCGTGCCGTTCGCGCACCCAGTTGTGGAAACGGTGCAGGTCGTACTCCTCGGGCATCAGCACGCCAGCTGTATGACGCATCGAGCGCAGGCCCTTCTGGTTGACCTCGCAGATTGCCGCGTCCTCCTCCAGCACCTGTGTGCCGAAGGCAACGATGTTGTCGATGTCGGTCTCGGCGAGCGCCTCGGGCGCGAACAGCCATTCCGCGGTCAATTCGGTCTGTTCGGGACCGAGCGGCGTAAGCCGCACGGTCCTGACATAGTCGACATGGCCGACGATGAACATCGACGGCAGGCTGGTGGCATAGGTCTGACCGGCGCTGCGTTCCGCCGGCGTCAAGCTCGGGAAGATCGGCCCGTGCGTCTGCCCATCACGCGACCATGTCTCAGCCCCGGCGCGCAGGCCGCCGGAGAATTCTGGCGCGTCATTGTCGGCGTGGCGGAGCCATTCGGGATCGTCATGCCGGCTCATCAGGCCGCGGCCATAGATCGGCACCAGCCGCGACAGGTCCTTGTGGACGCCCGGGCAGTGCAGGCACTCGTTGAAGTTTTCCCAAAAAATCTTCCAGTTGCAGTTCATCACCTTGCGCAGCACGTCCCCTGATACCAGCATTTCCAGCGGCCAGTTGCCGAAGTCGCCGGAGGCCGGGTCGAAGGAGGATTGCGCCGAGCTGGCGGCATCTTCCGCAAGATTGACGAAGACGAAGCCCCGCCACACCGAGTGCGCGACGCGATAAAGCGGGTGATCGGCCTTGTCGAAGCCGTCAGGCAGCGATTTCGACGGCACGCGCACCAGATCGCCACGCAGAGAATAGGACCAGGCATGATACGGGCAGGTGATCAGCCGCGCCTTCAGCCGGCCCTGGCTTTCCTGGCAAAGCTGCGAGCCGCGATGCCGGCAGGTGTTGTGGAAGGCATGCAACTCGCCGGTGTCGTCGCGCAGCAGGAGGATTTCCTGCGTACCGACGCGGAAGGTGCGGAACGCCAAAGGCTGGGCAAGGTCGGCCTCGCGGCAGACGAGCAGCCAGTTCCTGTACCAGATGGCGTCGAGATCGCGCTGATAGTTGTCCTGGTCCCAATAGGCCGACGAGGGCAGCGTCGGCTCGGTTCGAGTCAGGCCGTTATAGGGCACGCACTCGCTGGCATTGGGCTGCATGGCTGGCTTCCCGTGAGGGGTGCCAGCCGACACCCGGCCATGAAGTTTGTCAATCGGGACGGGATGAGGGCAGCTTCGCCGATACGGCGCTCCTGCGCTGGCGGCTGTCGGAATTTGGTTTGCCGGGCGCGGCGAATTTCCCTATAGTCCCCGATGTCGTCGGTTCCTTTTTGGAGCCAAGAGGGAATGCGGTGCGGGCAGGAATTCCTGTCCAATGCCGTGGCTGCCCCCGCAACTGTGTGCGGTAGTCCTCTCCATATGCCACTGAAGATTTTTCTTCGGGAAGGTGGGGAAGGGCGCTTATCCGCGAGCCAGGAGACCTGCCGGCGACAGGAAACTGACTTCGATGCCCTCGGGTGGAGGGCGAAAGGACAAGACATGACTACCGCTTCCGTCTCCCTCGGCGCCTCCGTCTCCTCGCAGTCGCGCTTCATGCAGCTCGCGCTCGCGGCGCTGCTCGGCATCTTCGTCGTCGGCTTTGTCGGCTTCTCGCATATCGATGCGGTCCACAATGCTGCCCACGACTATCGCCACTCGATGGCGTTTCCCTGCCACTAACGAGGATCCGACATCATGAATCTGTTTCGCAACGTCGTGTTCGTCGCGGCGATCGCGGGGCTCGTGGCCGGTGTCGTTCTCGCCTGCATGCAGGCCTATGCCACCGTGCCGCTGATCCTCAAGGCGGAAGTCTACGAAAAGGCCGGCGGCGGCCACCACCATGATCACGCGGCCGCACCAGCGGCGACCAATGATGCCATGAGCACGGTGGCGCCCGCTGGGAATGCCATGAGCTCTGCCGCGCCCGCGGGCACCGATGCCGTGACACCGGCGGAGGAAGACGAAGGCTGGGCGCCGGCCGACGGTTTCGAGCGTTTCGCCTTTAGCGTGGTTGCCAATATCGTCACCGGCATCGGCTTCGCACTGGTCCTGGTCGCGGTTTCCGAGTTCTTCGGCGGCGTCGGCAACTGGCGCCAGGGTGTGTTCTGGGGTTTGGCCGGCTTTGCCGTGTTCACACTGGCACCGGGTCTCGGACTGCAGCCGGAACTGCCGGCAATGCCGGCGGCCGATCTTCTGCCGCGCCAGATCTGGTGGACGGCGACGGCGGCCGCGACCGCGATCGGCCTAGGCCTGATCGTCTTTCGCAGATCGCTGCCATTGACCATCCTCGCCGTCTTGCTGATCGTCGCGCCGCATGTCGTCGGCGCGCCGCAGCCCGACAGTTTCGAAACACCGATCCCGGAAGGCCTGCACCATCAGTTCGTGGTGGCGGTGACGGTGACCAATCTGGTGTTCTGGCTGGTGCTCGGCGCGATCGTGGGCGTGGTGCGCAGGCGCTTCACCGGCATGGCGACCAGCCTGCGCGACAGCTTTGCCTGATCGCGGCAGGCTGACCTTCATCATCGGTGGTGCGCGCTCCGGCAAGAGCGCGCACGCCGAAACCCTGATGACGGCATTGCCCTCGCCATGGGCCTATATCGCCACGGCGCAAGCCTATGACGACGAGATGCGCGAGCGCATCGCGCTGCACCGCTCGCGGCGCGGTGAGGGCTGGTCGACCATCGATGCGCCACTCGACCTCGCCGAAGCGCTGGAGGCGTTGCCAGACGGGCAGCCGGTGCTTGCCGACTGCCTGACGCTGTGGCTGACCAATCACATGCTGGCCGATCACGACGTCGAGGCCGCGTGCCGGCGGCTGGCGGACGTGCTGTCTCGGCCGCGCGGACCGTGGTTCGTGGTGACGAACGAGGTCGGGCAAGGCATCGTGCCCGACAACGCGCTGGCGCGTCGGTTTCGTGACGATGCCGGCCGGCTCAACCAGCGGGTCGCGGCAGTAGCCGACACGGTGCTGCTCATGGTGGCGGGGCTACCGCTCAAGGTGAAGTGAAATGACTGATATCCACGACAAGGATGAAGAACGCCATCGCGCCAAGATGGCCAAGCGCAAGGCGGTGCAGGACGCCGAGGTTGCGGGCAAGACGATCGAGAAAGGGTTGCTGATCGTCAACACCGGTCCCGGCAAGGGCAAGACCACGGCCGCCTTCGGTCTCGCGCTGCGCGTGCTCGGCTACGGCAAGCGCGTCGGCGTCGTCCAGTTCATCAAGGGCAAGTGGCACACCGGCGAGAAGGACGCCTTTGCCGTCTTTGGCGACCGTGTCGTCTGGCACGCAATGGGCGAGGGTTTCACCTGGGAGACGCAGGACCTGAAGCGCGACATCGCGGCCGCCGAGGCCGCCTGGGCCAAGGCTCTGGAATTGATCGACGATCCCTCGATCAGCCTTGTCGTGCTCGACGAGCTCAACATTGCCCTGCGCTACGACTATCTCGCTCTCGACAAGGTGGTTGCGGCGCTCAAGGCCCGCCGCGAAGGCCTGCATGTCGTCGTCACCGGCCGCAACGCCAAGCCGGCACTGGTCGAGGCGGCAGACCTGGTCACCGAGATGGGGGTGACAAAGCACCATTTCTCGGCTGGCGTGAAAGCGCAGCAAGGCATCGAGTTCTAGAAAACCAGAACGGCGATCAGCGCGACAAGGCCGAACAAGCCGATCAGCAGGTAGTCCGCGACCCGGTAAAGCTTGAGCGCCCGCCTGATATCGCCGCTGTCGACATCGCGGCGGCCGCCTTCGCCCATGAAGATGTCATCGACCATGACACCGCCATAGCTGCGTGGTCCGGCGAGCGCGAGCCCGAGCGCGCCGGCCATGGCCGCTTCCGGCCAGCCGGCATTGGGCGAGCGGTGTTTTTTCGCGTCGCGCCGTACCGCCTTCCAGGCGTCGCGGGGGTCGGCGCCCTCGACCAGGAGGGAAGCGAGCACGATCAGCAGCGCCGTCAGCCGCGATGCAGGCAGGTTGATCCAGTCGTCGAAGCGCGCCGCCGCCCAGCCGAAGGCCTCATGGCGCGGAGTCCGGTGGCCGACCATCGAATCGGCGGTGTTGGCCGCCTTGTAGGCCGCGCCGCCGGCGAGCCCTCCGACCCCGGTCCAGAAGGCGGGGGCGACGATGCCGTCGGAAAAATTTTCCGCCAGGCTCTCGATCGCCGCGCGGCAGACGCCGGCGCGGTCGAGCGTCTCGGGATCACGGCCGACGATCCGCGAAACGGCGGCTCGGCCCATGTCGAGGCCTCCGCTGTCGAGCGCGTCGGCGACGGCTTCGACATGTTCGTAAAGGCTTTTCTGCGACAGAAACGATGTCGCCAGAAAGACGGCAATGATCCACCCCAGGGGGACGAACCAGAGCAGAACAAGCTGCACGCAAAGGCCCGCTATCGCCGGCACCAGCACGATGACCAGAAGCGCCTGGACACCACGTTGGCGACGCAGCGCGTCGGGATCAGTGGCGCGGTTGAGCCGCAAGTCGAGAAAGGATATCAGCCTGCCGAACCATGTCACCGGATGGCCGATGGCGCGAAACAGCCAGTCGGGATAACCAAGGGCGAATTCGACAATTAATGACAGGAAAGCGATCAGGACTGACATGAAGCTTCTTGAAGGAGCGGTGGACCATGGTGGAAGTCTTGGCCGGGCAAGGGCGCTTTTCCCCAATGCCGTGCTGCCTTTCGTCGACCTCTCGACCGGTATCAATCCGCACTCCTACCCGCTTTTCGACCTGCCCGCCACCTCGCTATGGCGATTGCCAGAGGCCGCGCGTGGGCGCGAACTGGTAGAGATCGCGGCCAACACCTATGGCGCGCCTTCCCCAGCAAGCGTGGTGGCGGCCCCTGGTACACAGATCCTGTTGCCGCGGGTCGCCTCGCTGGTGAGGCCCGGCAAGGCAATGGTGCTGGGGCCGACCTATGCCGAACACGCCCGGGCGGCGGCGATTGCCGGGCACGATGTGGTCGAGGTCAGCGATTTCGCGGCGCTGGCGGAAGCCGACCTCGCCATCATCGTCAATCCGAACAATCCGGATGGGCGCATCATCGAGCGCGACCGGTTGCTGGTGCTGGCCGCTGGACTTCGCGCCAAGGGCGGGCTGCTGGTCGTCGACGAGGCGTTCATGGATGTGGGTCCACGCGAGCACAGCCTCGCCGGCGATGTCGGCCAGGGCGGCATCGTCGTGCTGCGTTCGTTCGGCAAGTTCTTTGGTTTGGCCGGCCTGCGGCTCGGGTTCGCGCTTGCCGACGCGCCGACGGCTGAACGGCTGGACATGCAGTTCGGGCCGTGGGCTGTCGCAGGACCGGCCCTGGAATACGGCATCCGCGCGCTCGCCGATCTCGACTGGCAGGATGCGATGCGGGCCTCGCTGGCGGAAGCGACGGTGCGGCTCGACGCGCTGTTTAGCCGTTTCGGCGTTCCCGTCGCGGGCGGCACCACGCTGTTCCGCTATCTCAGCCTGCCCGATGCCGGCGGCCTGTTTTCCGGGCTTGGCCAGAGCGGTATCCTGCTGCGGCATTTCTCCGAACGGCCGCATGCCTTGCGCGCCGGACTGCCGGGGAGCGAGGAGGAATGGCGCAGGCTCGAATCCGCCCTTGCCGTTTGGGCGTCGCGGCGCGAGGATCGTTCGAAAGGTTTCAAACAATGATCCATGTCTGCTCATTGGCGAAAATCGAGGAAGTGGTGGCCAGGACCGGCGCCGACCGCATGCTGTCGCTGCTCGCCGTCGGAACGGACGTAGTCCGACCGGCCTCGATCCCAAGGAAAAACCATCTGCACCTGGTCATGCACGACATCGCCGTGGCGCAGGACGGCATGACCATGCCGGGCGAGGAGCATGTCCGTAACCTGCTCGATTTCGCACGCCGCTGGGACCGGGCGAAACCAATGCTGGTGCACTGCTATGCCGGCATCAGCCGTTCGACCGCCTCGGCCTATATCATCGCCGCGGCTTTGGCGCCGAAACGCAACGAGGTGGAACTGGCGCGGACGCTGCGAGCGCTATCGCCTTCGGCGACGCCCAATCCGCGGCTGATCGCGGTGGCCGACGCGCTGCTCGAGCGCAACGGCCGCATGATCGAGGCGATCGAGTCGATCGGGCGCGGCGCCGACGCCTTTGAAGGCACGCCGTTCGCCCTCCAGATCGACGGTTAGCTATTTCAGCCACTCCGCGAGCTTGGCCTTGCGCACATCCCGCACCAGGTTGATGAACCCGTCAGCCTGATATTCCGCGGTCAGCCGGCCTTTCTCGGCTGTCGCGATGCTGGCGTCGCCGACCACGCCGTTCGGGTTGAGATCCCCGGCAATCCAGGCGAAGGCGTGGGTGCCTGTGTGGCGCAACAGCGAGAATTCCTTCTCGGCCTTGGCGACGTTGGAAACGAAATTGTCGGCCTTGCCCATGTCGACGAGATCTGGCCGGAAATGCAGCATCAGCGACGTCTCGACATCGCCGCCATGAATGCCGTGACGATCCTCGAGTTCGGTGTACATGCCGGCCGGGCGGCCAAAGCGCTGCCAACTGGTCTTCACCGCCAGCATCTTTTCGCGCACGCGCAATTCGCGCGTGACGATGCCCATGATCTCCTCATTGCCGCCATGCGAATTGACGACGATAAGCTTGCGCACGCCGGCGCGCGCGATCGACAGGCCAAGCTCGGTCCAGGCGTCGACCAGCGTCGTTGCCGGCAAGGTGAGAGTGCCCGGCGCGTGCAGATGCTCGTTCGACTTGCCAACCGCCTGGACCGGCAGGATGCGGATGTCGAGATCGTCGGGCAAGCGTGAAATCACCGTGTCGAGCATGCCGTTCATGATCGAAGTGTCGGTCGACACAGGCAGATGCGGTCCATGCTGCTCGATAGCCGCCAGCGGCAGCACCGCGATTGTCGCCTCGGGATCGATCGAGGCGTATTCGGTGGTCCGGTAGTCGCCCCACCATACGCGTTTCTTGCCAGCAGTCATGTCGCGCCTCTTCAAATGAGCAGGTCAGACCTAGCGCGGTGCGGCCGGCCTGTCGATCACCCGGCCGCGATGGCCTCGACCTCGACCTTGAATTCGGGCCGGGCAAAGCCGGAAACGATCATCAGCGTCGAGGCTGGCGCCGGGCACGAAAACAGCCGGTCGCGAACCTCCATGTAGGGCCGCAGATGCGCGCGGTCGGTGACATAGGCGTTGATGCGAACGATGTCGCCAAGTCCCAGCCCGGCTTCGCCCAGAACCGCCGCGATGTTCCTGAAGCAGAGTTCGGCCTGCGCGCCGGCATCTTCCGGTATCTGGTCGTCCGCCGTGATGGCGACCTGACCCGAGCACAGCACCAGACGCTTGCCGGCCGGCACCTCGACGCCGTGGCTGTAGCGGGCAAAGGGTGGCTTGATCGACTTAGGGGTAAGGAATTTGAACATGGCAATCTCCTGGATATCGCCAGCCTAAGGCCGGATGCATTGCACCATCAAGATGGTGGTGCATGTCGCCGGTGCGATTGTGGACAGGCGTTCAAAAAATAGGCACGATGCCCTTCGGTGCAGCACGACCTTTCCGGCTTTCGCAGATGGCTGTGGTGCAGGCGGGCGGGTCCCGGCGCGCGACGCCGGTGGCATGTGTCTTGCTTCTTGAATCTTTGGTGTCAAGCACGGCGCGCAACGCGCCGGTGCAAATAAAGGGCGGTGTCAATGTACGTGAAACAGAAGATTTCGGCCGCGGTGGTGGCCCTGCTTGCGGCCAGCACGCTGGGCGCGGCGGCGAATGAAAAAGTCACTTTCGGCACCAACTGGCTCGCCGAGCCGGAACATGGCGGCTATTACCAGGCCGTGGCCGATGGCACCTACGCCGCCTGCGGTCTCGACGTCACCATCATGCAGGGCGGCCCGCAGGTCAGCGGCCGGCCGATGTTGCTCGCCGGCAAGATCGATTTTTACATGGGCGGCAATCTGCTGTCGGCCTTCGACGCCGTCCAGCAAGGCATTCCGATGCGTGTGGTGGCAGCCGACTTCCAGAAGGACCCGCAGGTCATCATGTCCCACCCAGGCGAGGGGCTCGACAAATGGGAAGACCTGAAGAACGCCGAGCAGTACATTCTGGGTGACGAAGGCGTGCAGACCTTCTTCCAGTGGATGGTCATCGAGCTCGGTTTCGACGCTTCAAAGCGCGTCCCCTACACCTACAACACCGCCCCTTTCCTCGCCAACAAGAAGTCGATCCAGCAGGGCTACGTCACCTCGGAGCCGTTCGCGGTCAAGAAGGAAGGCGGCTTCGTGCCGAACCAGTTCCTGCTCGCCGACTACGGCTGGGACACCTATTCGACTACGATCGAGGTGATGCAGGAGACGATCGACAAGAAGCCTGAGGTGGTCCAGTGCTTCGTCGATGGCTCGGCCAAGGGCTGGTACAAGTATCTCTACGGCGACAACAAGGCCGCCAACGACATGATCAAGAAAGATAATCCTGACATGAGCGACGAGCAGATCGCCTTCTCGATCGAGCAGATGAAGAAGTTCGGCCTGGCCGATTCCGGCGACACCGAGAAGCTCGGCATCGGCGCCATGAAGGAAGAACGTATCAAGAGCTTCTACGACAAGATGGTCAAGGCCAAGGTCACGCCTGAAGGCATCGACATCACGAAAGCCTACACGCTGGCCTTCATCAACAAGGGGGTCGGGCTCGAGCTGAAGAAATAGGCCGGCCCGGCATGATGCGGGAACAGGTGGCGCAAACGCCCGCCTCGGACATGGCTCCGACCTTGCTGGCGCTGCGTGGCGTCGGCAAGGTCTTTTCCAACGGCGTGACGGCGCTCAGCGATGTCGACCTGACGATCCGGGAAGGCGATTTCCTCAGCCTGCTCGGACCGTCGGGCTGCGGCAAGTCGACGGCGCTGCGGCTGATTGCCGGCCTGTCGACGCCGACATCCGGCGTGCTCGACTGGCGCGGCGGCGGCTCGCTCGACCGTGCCAATATCGGCTTCGTCTTCCAGGAGCCGACGCTGCTGCCCTGGGCCAGCGTCTTCGACAATGTCTGGCTGCCGCTCAGGCTGAAAGGCATTTCCCGCGCCAAGGCCGCCCCAGCGATAACGGAGATGCTGGCGCGGGTGCACCTCACCGGCTTCGAGGACGCCGTGCCCCGCGAACTCTCCGGCGGCATGAAGATGCGCGTCTCGATCGCGCGCGCCATGGTGACCAAGCCACGCGTGCTGTTGATGGACGAGCCGTTCGCGGCACTCGACGAGATCACCCGCTTCAAGCTCAACAACGACCTGCTGGAACTGTGGCAAGACGAGCGCTTCACCGTCGTCTTCGTCACCCACAGTGTGTTCGAAAGCGTGTTTCTCTCCAACCGCGTCGTCGTCATGGCGGCTCGGCCGGGGCGGGTGTTCGACGAACTCGCGATCGAGGCCTCCTATCCGCGCGATGAGGCGTTTCGCACTTCGCCTGGCTATGCGGCCCTTTGCCGGCAAGCCTCGGATGTGCTGGTCAATGCCATCAATTCAACGGTGGGCTCGCATCATGACGGCCATTGACGGCACGTTGAAACTCGACCCCGAGGAAGCGCGCCGCGTGCGCCAGGAGCGGTTTGAGCGGATCGGCCGCTGGGTTCTGCCGCTGGCGATCATGATCCTGGCGATCTGGCTGTGGGACCGCATCTGCGTGTGGAACGAGATCCCGCAATACATCCTGCCGCGCCCCGGCGTTGTGCTGACAACGCTCTACAACGATGCCGGCCTGCTGTTTTCCGCACTGCTGGTCACCTTGCGCATCACCTTCCTCAGCCTGCTGCTGGCGGTGGTCGGTGGCGTCGGCCTGGCGGTCTTGTTCGCGCAGTCGAAATGGGTGGAGATGTCGTTCTTCCCCTTCGCCATCGTGCTGCAGGTGACACCGATCGTAGCGATCTTTCCACTGATCAACATCTATGTCGACAACCAGACGACCAAGCTCCTGCTCTGCGCCTGGATCGTCGCCTTCTTCCCGATCCTGTCCAACACCACGCTCGGCCTCAACTCGGTCGACCGCAACCTGCGCGACCTGTTCAAGCTCAACGGCGCGACGCGCTGGCAGCAACTGCGCTATCTCAGGCTGCCGGCGGCCATGCCGTATTTTCTCGGCGGGCTGAAGATCGCCGGCGGCCTGTCGCTGATCGGCGCCGTGGTGGCCGAGTTCGTCGCCGGCGCCACCGGCCAGTCGTCCGGGCTTGCCTCGCGCATCATCGAAGCGGGTTACCGGCTCAACGCGCCAAGGCTGTTCGCGGCGCTGTTCCTGATATCGCTGACAGGCATCCTGATCTTTCTCGTGCTGTCGCTGATTTCGCATCTCATTTTGCGGCGCTGGCACGAAAGCGCGCTGAAGCAGGAGCGGTAGACCTTGATACCAGCCTCTGGCTCTTACCGCCTTGCCAACGCGCGTGTTCATCAATCTGTCACGCTTGGTCTGGCTGCGACCTTCGACAGCGACGGTTTCGCCCTTGCCGACATTACCGTCGCGGACGGCAAGATTTCCAGCATCGCCGCGCAGGCCGCATCGAAGCTACCGGCGGGCGTCATCGACCTTGCCGGCCGTATCGTGCTGCCGTGTTTCGTCGACTGCCACACGCATATCGACAAGGGCCATATCTGGCCACGAAAGCCCAATCCAGACGGCAGCTTCATGGGCGCTCTGAACGCCACGGGCGCCGACCGTGTGGCGCGCTGGAGCGCCGAGGATGTGGCGCGTCGCATGGATTTCTCGCTGCGCTCGGCCTACGCGCATGGCACCAGGGCGCTTAGAACTCATATCGACAGCGTCGCGCCGCAGGAGGAAATCTCCTGGCCCGTGTTCGAGACGATGCGCGAGGCATGGCGTGGCCGCATCGAATTGCAGGGTGCCTGCCTGCTCGGCATCGAGGGCGTGCGCGACAAGAAATGGTTCGACAGGCTGGCCAAACGCGTAGCCGCCGCCAAGGGCGTGCTGGGCGTCGTCACCTATATGGTGCCGGACCTGGAAGAGCTGCTCGACCACGTTTTCGCGCAGGCAATCAAGCACGGGCTCGACCTTGATTTCCATGCCGACGAGACCGACGACATCGCCGCGATCTCGCTGAAGAAGATCGCCGAGGCGGCGCTGTGGAACGGCTTCGAGGGCAACATCCTCGTCGGCCATTGCTGCTCGCTGGCGCGCCAGCCCGATCTCGAGGTGCTGGACACGCTGGACAAGGTGGCGAAGGCCGGGCTGGCAATCGTGTCGCTGCCGATGTGCAATCTCTATTTGCAGGACCGTCGCACTGACCAAACCACACCGCGCTGGCGTGGCGTGACGCTGCTGCATGAGATGAAGGCGAGGGGCATTGCGGTGGCCGTCGCTTCGGACAACACGCGCGATCCCTTCCATGCCTATGGCGATCTCGATATGCTGGAGGTCTACCGCATGGCGACGCGCGTCCTGCATTTCGATCATCCGGTCGGCGACTGGCCGCAGGCGGTCACCGCGACGCCGGCCCATGTGATGCGGCTCGATGGCTTCGGCACGCTCACCGCCGGAGGCGATGCCGACTTCGTGCTGTTCAAAGGTCGAAGCTGGACGGAATTGCTGTCGCGCCCCGAATCGGATCGCATCGTCGTGCGTGCGGGGCGAGCGATAGACCGGCAATTGCCCGACTATGCCGAACTCGACGAGCTGATGGTGGAATGATGGATGTTTCGGCGCTCAAACGCGATCTCGACGGGATAAAGCTCGACGACAATCCGGCCATCGTCCAGCAGAAGAGCCGGGACTTCTACTGGTACAGTCCGGTCCTGAAACAACAGCTCGACCATGTCACCGGCGACCTCATCGTGACGCCCAGGAACGAAGCCGAACTAATGCGCGTGCTTGCCGCCTGTCATCGCCATGGCGTGCCGGTGACGCCGCGCGGCAGCGGCACCGGCAATTATGGCCAGGCAATGCCGCTTTCGGGCGGTGTGGTGCTTAATCTCGCCGAGATGAACGAGATCAAGTCGATCGCGCCGGGGCGCGTGGTGACCGGACCGGGCGCGGTCCTGTCCGACATCGACAAGGCGACGCGCGCGCATTCCGGGCAGGAGCTGCGACTGTCGCCCTCCACCTACAACACCGCCTCGATCGGCGGTTTCATCGCCGGCGGCTCCGGCGGTGTCGGCTCGATCAATTTCGGCGGATTGCGTGATGTCGGCAATGTGCTGCGCCTGCGCGTGGTGACGATGGAGGCTGAGCCGAGGGTGCTCGAACTCACCGGCGAAGACCTGCACAAGGTGACCCACGCCTATGGCACCAATGGCATCATCTCGGAAGTCGAGATGCCGCTGACGGCGGCCTATGACTGGATCGACGTCATCGTCGGCTTCGACCAATTCATGGATGCGGCGCGCTATGGCAATGCGCTGGCCTGCCAGGACGGCATCCTGACCAAGCTGATCACGCCGGTCGCGGCACCCGTGCCGCAGCTTTATTTCAAGCGGCACCAGAAATTCTTCAGGGAAGGTCAAAGCATCTGCGTCGTCATGGTGGCGCAACATGGGCTGGATGCTTTTCTGGCCTTTACGCGCCGCGCCGGGGGTGAGGTGATCTACAACGCCACCACGGCGACGCCGGAGGAGAAAAAGGGCCTGCCGCCGGCCTATGAGCTGGCCTGGAACCACACGACGCTCCGGGCGCTGCGCGTCGACCCCGCCGTCACCTACCTGCAGTCGCTCTATCCCTTTCCCAACCAGCTGGCGCTGGTAGAGAAAATGGATGCGATGTTTCCCGGCGAAGTGTTCTCGCATCTCGAATTCGTGCGGCTGGATGGCAACATCACCTGCTTCGGCCTGCCGCTGGTCAAGTTCACCACCGAGGCGCGGCTTAACGAGATCATCCGCCTGCATGAGGAAAATGGCTGCCCGATCTTCAACCCGCACCGCTACACGCTGGAAGAGGGCGGCATGAAGCAGACCGACGCGGTGCAACTCGCCTTCAAGCGCGAGACCGACCCGCAAGGCCTGCTCAATCCCGGCAAGATGATCGCCTGGGAAAACCCGGACTATGACTACCGTTCGGGCCGGACGTTCCTGTTCAAGGGGTTGCAGAGGACCGGATGAGGAGAAGTTCGCGCTTGAACACCCCCCTCTGGCCTGCCGGCCATCTCCCCCGCAAGGGGGGAGATCGGACTGCCTCATTGCTTTCGCCAATTGTCAGCGTGGCAGGTTGGCGGCAGCGTTTAAGCTGCCAATCTCCCCCCTTGCGGGGGAGATGGCTGGCAGGCCAGAGGGGGGTGCCTCGCGCCGACCTGCGGAATATCCTCCCGTGAAAATCCTCGTCCTCTATGCCCATCCGGTCGAGACCAGCTTCAATGCCGGCCTGCACCGGATGATCGTCGAGCGGCTCACGATGGCTGGCCATTCGATCGATGACTGCGATCTCTACGGCGAGGATTTCGATCCGCGTCTGACGCGCAGGGAGAGGCTGGATTATCACAATTTCCGCGGTCCCGGGGATCCTGCGGCGCCATACGTCGAGCGCCTGTTGCGGGCCGATGCGCTGGTGCTTTCCTATCCGGTCTGGAATTACGGTTTCCCGGCGATCCTGAAAGGGTTTTTCGATCGCGTCTTCCTGCCGGGCGTGTCGTTCAAGCTGGTCGACGGCAAGGTGGAGCCGTCGCTGCACAACATAAGAAAGGTCGCGGCGGTCACCTCCTATGGCGGCAGCCGGTTCCGCGCCTTTCTGATGGGCGACCCGCCGCGAAAACTGATCAAGCGCATGCTGCGCGCCACGGTAAAGCCGGGTGCTCCGGTGACCTACCTCGCGCATTATTCGATGAACCTGTCGACCGATGAAACCCGGAAGTCCTTCACGGCGAAGGTCGCGGCCAGCATGGATGCATTCTGATGCGTGCGCTTGTCGTCTATTGCCATCCGGTGCCGGAGAGCTTCTGCGCCGCCATTCGCGACATCGCCGTGGATGTGCTGACGCGTCGAGGCTGGGACGTGCGGCTGCTCGACCTCTACGCCGAAAAGTTCGATCCGGTGATGAGTTGCGAGGAGCGGCGTACCTACAATAGTCAGGCGCCGCAGGATCCGGCGCTGAAACCGCATTTCGAACTGCTCAACTGGGCCGAGGCGATCCTGTTCGTCTACCCGACCTGGTGGTACGGGCTGCCGGCGATGCTGAAGGGCTGGCTCGACCGGGTGTGGGCGACCGATGTCGCCTTCAAGCTGCCGGCGGGCAGGGGAGGGATCAAGTCGCTGATGACGCATGTCACCAAGGTCGGCGTCATCACCACTTGCGGCGCGCCGACCTGGTGGAGCGTCGTCGTCGGCCAGCCCGGGCGCAAGACCTTGCTGCGCGGCATGCGGGCGCTGTGCGCCAGGCGCTGCAAGACGTTCTTCCTGGCGCATTATTTGATGGACGCCTCGACGCCGAAGACGCGAGCGGCGTTTCTGGTCAAGGTGCGGGCGAAGTTGGAGCGGTTTTGAAAGATTAGCACCTTCTCCCCGTGAACGAGGGAGAAGGAAAAAGCGCCGCTACATCTTCGTCCGTTCCGATTTCGGATCGTACATCGGTTTCAGCGATGCCTCAGCCGCAAACCGTTCGCCGGCGATCTCGATTTCATAAGTCGAGGCGAGCACATCCGCCTCGCTCTGCCCTTGGCACGGCACATAGCCCAGCCCGATCGCTCCGCCGAGATGGTGGCCGTAATTGCCCGAAGTGATCGGACCGATGATCTTGCCATCGCGCAGGATCGCTTCGTTGTGGAAGAGCAGAGGCTGCGGGTCCTTGAGGCGGAACTGGACCAGGCGGCGGTCCAATCCGGCCTCCTTCTTCTTCAGCACGGCATCGCGGCCGATGAAATCGCCCTTGGCCGTCTTCACCGCGAAGCCGAGGCCCGCCTCCAGCACATTGTCCTCATCGGTGATGTCGTGTCCGAAATGGCGGAAAGCCTTTTCTATGCGGCAGGAATCGAGCGTGTGCAGTCCACAGAGCTTTAGCCCGACATCGGCACCGGCCTCATCGATGGCCTCGAAGACATGGGCGGCCTGTTCGGTCGAGATGTAAAGCTCCCAGCCGAGCTCTCCGACATAGGTGACGCGGTGCGCCCGGGCGAGGCCCATGCCGATTTCGATCTCCTGGAACGTGCCGAACGGATTGTTCTCGTTGGAGAAGTCGTTGGGGCTGACCTTCTGGATCAGTTTTCGCGCATCCGGGCCCATCACGCAGAGCACGCTTTCAGCGGCGGTTACGTCCGTGATGATGACGAACTGGTCGCCGGCATGCCGCCGCAGCCAGGCGAGGTCGCGCTGCAGCGTGGCGCCCGGCACGACGAGGAAATAGGCCGTATCCGAAAGCCGCGACACGGTGAGGTCGCTCTCTATGCCGCCGCGCTGGTTAAGCATTTGCGTGTAGACGATCTTGCCCGGCGCCACGTCCATGTCGTTGGCGCAGAGTCTTTGCAGGAAGGTGCAGGCGTCGCGGCCCTCGACGCGGATCTTGCCGAACGACGTCATGTCGAACAGGCCGACCTTGTCGCGGATCGCCAGATGCTCCTCGCGCTGGTTATCAAACCAGTTCTGCCGCTTCCAGGAATAGCGATATTCGCGCTCCTGGCCTTCGCGGGCGAACCAGTTGGCACGCTCCCAGCCGGCGACTTCGCCGAACACGGCGCCGCGCGCCTTCAGATGCTCGTGCAGGGGCGAGCGGCGCACACCACGCGAGGTTGCCATCTGGCGATAGGGGAAATGGTCGGCATAAAGCAGGCCGAGCGTTTCGGAGACGCGTTCCTTGAGATAGCGGCGGTTCTTCTGGAAGGGTTGAGTGCGGCGGATGTCGACTTCCCACAGGTCGAACGGGGCTTCGCCATCGTTGATCCACTGCGCCAGCGCCATGCCGGCGCCGCCCGACGAGACGATGCCGATCGAATTGTAGCCGGTCGCCATCCAGTAGCCGCGCAACTCCGGCGCTTCGCCGAGATAATAGCGGTCGTCAGGGGTGAAACTTTCTGGCCCGTTGAAGAAAGTGTGGATGCCGGCGGTCGCCAGCATCGGCATGCGGGTAACGCCCATTTCGAGGATCGGTTCGAAATGGTCCATGTCCTCCGGCAACTGGTCGAAGCAGAAATCTTCGCGGATGCCGTCCATGCCCCATGGCTTGGCCACCGGCTCGAAGGCACCGAGCATCATCTTGCCGGCGTCTTCCTTGTAGTAGGCGCACTCGTCCGGCACGCGCAGCACCGGCAGGCGGCCAAGGCCGGGGATCGGCTCGGTGACCAGATAAAAGTGCTCGCAGGCGTGCAGTGGGATGTTCACGCCGTTCTGGGCGCCGAGGTCGCGCGCCCACATGCCGGCGCAGTTGATGACGATATCGGTCTCGATCGTGCCCTGGCCTTCGCCTTGCGCCCAGGACACGCCGGAGACGCGGCCATTTTTCGTATGGACCTTGGTGACCTTCACATTCTCCGCGATTGTGGCGCCGCGTTGGCGCGCACCCTTGGCCAGCGCCATGGCGATGTTGGCCGGGTCGCACTGGCCGTCGAGCGGCAGATGCACGGCGCCGACCACGTCCGAGACATTGAGATGCGGGTACATCTCCTTGACCTCATTGGGAGAAATCTCGCGCACGTCGACGTCGAAGGCGCGGGCGAGCGACGCCTGCCGGTAGATCTCGTGCTTGCGCTCTTCGGTCAGCGCCACGGTGATCGAGCCGACCTGGCGCATGCCGGTGCCGACCTCAGTCTCGGCTTCCAGCTTGACGTAGAGATCGGCCGAATATTTCGCCAGCCGGGTCATGTTCTGCGAGCCGCGCAACTGTCCGATCAGCCCTGCGGCGTGCCATGTCGTGCCCGAGGTCAGTTGCTTGCGCTCCAGAAGCACAATGTCGGTCCAGCCAAGCTTGGCCAGGTGGTAGGCCACCGAGCAGCCGGAGACGCCGCCACCGATGATGACGGCCCTTGCCTTGGTGGGGATGGCTTTCGTGGGAAGGCTCCTCGCGGTCATGCGGCCTCACGACGGTAGCTGGAAACGAAACGGCGCAGCCGGGCGGCTGCTTCCCTGAGCACGGGTTCGGGCTGGCACAGGCTGATTCTGATATGGCCGGCCGCGGCTTCGCCGAAACTCGAGCCCGGCATGACGCCGACCTTCTCCTTGTCGAGGAAGGCGAAGGCGAATTTCTCGTCGTCGGGTTCGACATCAGATATGTCGAGCATGACATACATGCCGCCTTCGGAACCGCGCACGGTGACATCGTTCATGCCGCGCACCGCATCGAGCAGGACGGTGCGGCGCGCCGCGTAGCGTTCGGCGATGTCCTTGACGCCATAGTGCTGCTCCAGCGCCTCGGCGCAAGCGATGGAGATGAAGGCCGGCAGGCCGTAGGTCGTCACCAAATTGAGATTGATCAGCAGCGTGATCATTTTTTCCGGCCCGGTCAGCCAGCCCATGCGCCAGCCGGTCATGCCGTGGCTCTTGGACATCGAATTGATCACCAGCGTGCGCTCGGCCATGCCGGGCAGCGAGCGCGGCGAGACATGCTCGCCGCCGCCCAGCGTCCAGTAGACCTCATCGGACAGCAGCCAGAGATCGTGCTCGCGGCAGATTTCGGCCAGCTGTTCCAGCCGCTCGCGCGAATAGACGGCACCCGTCGGGTTGTTCGGCGTGTTGATCAGTATGGCGCGCGTGTTGGGCTTGAGTGCGGCACGGATCATGTCCGCGCGCGGTTGGAACCCATCCTCGGCCGGTGTCTCGACGACGGTGAAACTGGCACCGGCGGCGCTGAAGGTGTTGGGATAGGTGGCATAGTAGGGGGCAATCACGATGGCGTGGTCGCCTGGGTCGAGAACGGCCTGCACGGCCGCGTAAAGTGCGGCTTGGCCGCCGGGCGTGGCAATGACCTCTTCCGGCGTCGTCTCGACACCGGTGCAGGCGCTGGAGGCCGCCGCCATCGCCTTGCGCAGGCGCGGCAGGCCGGGCAGCGGCGTATAGCGATGGTTGCTCCCGCGAACCGCCGCAACGCAGGCTTCGATCGTCTCCGACGGCGTGTCGAAATCATGGTCGCCGACCGACAGCATGATGATGTCCTCGCCGGCTTCCTTGCGGGCCCAGGCGGCGAAATGAACTTCCCAGCCGTCCTTGCCCGATGGAACAATGCCGGTGATGCGTGATGATGGTTTAGGCATGTGAGACTCCCGTGATCGCGTAGCCGTCCTGTTGCAGCCGGTCGCGCAAGGCGGCGATATGGGCAGGACCGACCTCGCAGCAACCGCCGACGATGTCCGCACCCGCTTCCACCCAGCCGACAGCCTGGTCGGCGTAGGCATCCGGACCGAGGTCGTGGCGGGCATGCAGTACATCCACCGTGCCGCCATGCTTGAGCGCTTCGGTGGAAGTGAAGCCATTGGCATAGGCACCGACCAGGCCGCCAAGCTCGATCAGTTCAGGCAAGGCCGCCGCAATCGCCTCGGGGCGGCAGCAGTTGAGCAGCCGCGCCGCCACCGGCAGATTTCCGAGCGCATCGGCCGCCGACGCAATAGTCTCGCCGCTGCGCAAGCGCGGCGTGCCGTGATCGGCCAGCGTCCATGACACCCAGACAGGCTTGCCGCTTTCCGATGCGGCGGTGACCGCCGCGCGCGCTTCCTCCGACGACGCCATGGTCTCGCAAAGGAACAGGTCGACACCGTCCACCTGCTCGGCGACGATGCGGCGGTAGATGTCGAGCGTCTCCTGGTAGGAGATCGTCAGCGCCGGCGCGTAGCTGCCGAAGAGCGGCGACAGACAGCCGGCGATCGCCGCATCGCCGGCCTCGTCGCGCGCTTGCCTGGCGAGCTCGATGCCACGCTTCTGCAATGGCTTGAACAGGTCTTCCGCACCTTCGCGCGCCAGGCGTTCGGGCGTCGCCGAATAGGTGTTAATGGTGATGACGCGGGCGCCGGCGTTGATGAATTCGGCATGCAGGCCGCGCACAAGGTCCGGTTCGTCGATCAGCACCCTGGCCGACCACAGCGGCGTCGGCTCGGACTGGCTGCGCCGCACCAGCTCCTGGCCCATGCCGCCATCGGTGAGGATAACGTTCTTCATGCGCGCAGTCTTTCGTTCCTGGGATCCCACAAGGGCTCGTCCTGTTGCACGATCGCCTTGAAGCGGTCGCCGAAGATCTCGACCTCAACCGATGTGCCGGGTTCGGTCAGGTCGGCGCGCAGCATGCCGAGCGCGATCGACTTGTCGACGCGATGGCCCCAGCCCCCCGACGTCGTCTCGCCGACGATCTGGCCGTCATGCCAAAGGGTCGACATGTAAGGCGCGTCGCAATCGCCGGGATCTTCGACCACCAGCGTGACGAAGCGTTTCTTCACGCCTTGCTGTTTTTCGTTCTGGAGGGCCGCCTTGCCGCGGAAATCGGGCTTTTCCCATTTGACGAAGCGCTCCAGACCGCCCTGCAGGATCGAATAGTCGGTCGACAGATCGCCCTTCCAGGTGCGGTAGCCTTTTTCGAGCCGCAGCGAATCCAGTGCGTACATGCCAAACGGCTTCAGCCCATGATTCTGCCCGGCAGCGCAGATCGTATCGAAGATCGCGGCAGTGTCGTCGACCCTGGTGTGGATCTCCCAGCCGAGCTCGCCGGCGAAGGAGACGCGGACCAGCCTGGCCCAGCGCCCGGCAATCCTGGTTTCCTGATGCGTCAGCCAAGGCAAGGTCAGGTCGGCGTCACAGATGTCGGCAAGGATTTTTCGCGAGTTGGGACCGGCCAGGATCTGCGTGGAGAATTCTTCCGTCCGGTCGATCAGCTTGAACGCCGCATCCCCGGGCATGTGCGATTTCAGCCATTCGAAGTCATGCCACTGTGCCACCGCCGCGGTGATCAGCGTCATGGACTCCTCGCCATGGCGCACCACCGACATTTCGGTGACGATGCGGCCCTTGTCATCGGAGAAATAGACCAGGCCGATGCGGCCGGGCTTCGGCACCAGGCCGGTCACCTGTCGGCTCAGCCATTCGGCGGCACCAGGGCCTTCGAGATTGAAGCGCGAGAAGCCGGGCAGGTCGAGGATGCCGGCGGCGTCGCGGACAGCCAGGCACTCTTCGCGCACGCGCTGCTGCCAAGGCCCGTCGCGACGGAAGGTCAGCGTGGCTTCCTCGGAGACGTCGTCGCCGTCCCGCGCGTACCAGGTAGCGCGTTCCCAGCCATTATAGGCGTCGAAACGGGCACCCAGCGCCTTGATGCGATCGTGGATCGGCGACAGTTTCCTGTCACGTCCTTCCGGCCAGGCATGGCGCGGGAACTGGATGGCGTATTCGTTGCCGTAGATCTCCATGCCCTTGGCCACGCAATAGTCCGGCGCGGAAGCAAAGGATGTGAAGCGGCGCGGATCGCACGACCACATGTCCCATTCAGTCTGGCCTTGCGTCACCCATTCGGCCAGCACCTTGCCGGCACCGCCGCCCTGGGCGATGCCGAAAGTGAAGACGCAAGCCTCGAAGGCGTTGGGAACGCCGGGCATCGGCCCGATCAGCGGATTGCCATCCGGCGCATAAGGGATCGGGCCGTTGATGACCTTGGAGAGGCCGGCGGTGCCAAGGATCGGCACACGGGCGACGGCGTCGGCCAGATAATGTTCCAGCCGGTCGAGGTCGTCGGGGAAGAGCTGGAAGGAAAAGTCGTCCGGCATGGGGTCGTTGTGGGTGGCCCAGTGCGCGCGGCAATTGCGCTCATAGGGGCCGAGATTCATGCCCGCCTTTTCCTGGCGCAGATAATAGGAAGTATCGACGTCGCGCAGCAGCGGCAGCTTCTTGCCCTGTTCCTTCGACCAGGCGGCGAGTTCGGGGATTTCCTCGAACAAAATGTACTGGTGGCTCATCACCATCATCGGCACTTCGCGGCCGAACATCCTGCCGACTTCGGCGGCACGGTAGCCGGCTGCATTGACGACGATCTCGCAGCGGATCTCGCCTTGCGGTGTCTCGACCACCCACTCGTCCTTTTCGCGGCGCACGCCTGTCACGGGGCAGAACCGGATGATTTTCGCACCCATGTCGCGCGCGCCCTTTGCCAGCGCCTGCGTCAGCTGTGCCGGGTCGATGTCGCCGTCGCTCGGATCGTACAGCGCGCCCTTCAACTCATGCGTTTCGAGGAAGGGGTAGCGGCGCTTGATCTCGTCGAGCCCGATCACGTCTATGTCCATGCCTTGGTAACGGCCCATGCCCTTGGCGCGCTGGAATTCCTGGATGCGCTCCTTTGTGTGGGCGAGCCTGAGCGAGCCGGTGACATGGTAATTCATGGGATAGTCGACGGCGTCGGCCAGGCCGCGATAGAGCTCGGTCGAATAACGCTGCATGTTCATCAGCGACCAGGAGGAGGAGAAGGTCGGCACATTGCCGGCCGCATGCCAGGTCGAGCCGGAGGTCAGCTCGTTCTTTTCCAGGAGCACGCAGTCGGTCCAGCCGGCCTTGGCCAGGTGATAGAGCGACGAGGTGCCGACAACGCCACCTCCGATGATCACCACGCGCGCCGTGCTCGGCAAACCCGCCATGTTCTTCTCCCAATCTTCAAGCGCGCCGCGCTTCTTTTGCTTTATGGATGCATGTCGTCGGCGACATGCATCAATAGACCGGTGGCGAAACCACCCAGATGACAACCGCCGGTTCGCTGCCTGGATTGCGCCAGCGGTAAGGCTTGCCTTCGAAGCGGAAGGAGTCGCCTTCGCCAAGCCGGTGCCAGACGCCCGCAATCTCGATGTCGAACTGCCCGGACGCGATGTATCCGGCCTCCTCGGTCGGCCGGCGGGCCTCGTTCTTCAACTCCGCGCCCGGCGCGAAGACAGACCGCACCATCTCGAAAGTACCACCGAGGTCCGGTGACAGAAGCTCCTCCACGAGGCCGGATTCGCTGGTGCCAAGCGTGCGGCGCTTGCCTGCGCGTACCACCACGCCGCGCTCGCTTTCCACGGGCACGTCATGGCTGAAGAAGAGGCTGATCGGCACGCCGAACAACTCGGCGAAGGCCCTGAGGTCGCTGAGCGACGGCGTCGACAGGCCGCGCTCGACTTGGCTTACCCAGCCGACCGAACGGCCAAGTTTCAGCGCGATCTCGGCCAGCGTAAGCCCGCGCACCCGGCGCAATGCCCTGATGTCGCCGGCCAGCACTCGTTCGTCAGGTCCCTGCAATGTTCGTGCGGTAGGGGAGGCCAAATCGCTCACTTCATGAAAATTTTCAGTCGAATTTCATGAGAAATGAAGCTCATGAAAAAATCAAGTAGATTTTCACCAATGCTCAAGATTTGCTTGCAGGATTTTGACGGTTCATGCAAAGCCTCCGCCGCGAGCGGCGAGTGGGGACGTCCGATCGAGAACATGGCTAAGGGACGGCCCATGCTGGAAAAGAAGGCTCGAATCGCGGTTGACGCCGAAATCGTCGACGATGCGATCATGTCGCGCCGTTCGGTGCGCGCATTTCTGCCCGACATGATCGACGACGAGACGATCCGTGACATACTGACTGTTGCGGCGCGCGCTCCTTCCGGCACCAACATGCAGCCGTGGCGCGTCTACGTTACCAAGGGCGGGACCAAGCAGCGGATCACGGATGCCATCATGAATTCCGGCATCCGCGCGGAAAAAGCCGACTGGGACGAATATCGCTATTATCCCACCCAGTTCTTCGAGCCTTATCTCACCCGCCGCCGTGCCAACGGGTTCGGCTTGTACGGCGCGCTCGGCATAGGCCGTAGGGAAGTCGACAAGATGCGCGCCCAGCACGACCGCAACTTCGTTTTCTTCGACGCGCCGGTCGGCATGATCTTCACCATCGACCGCCGGCTCAACCAGGGTTCGTGGATCGATTACGGCATGTTCCTGCAAAACATCATGGTCGCGGCGCGGGGCAGGGGTCTGCATACCTGTCCGCAAGCGGCCTTCGCGCCCTATCACCGGCAGATCCGGCCGGTGCTCGGCATTCCCGACGAGGAGATCGTCGTCTGCGGCATGGCGCTCGGCTATGAAGACACTTCCAAGCCCGAGAACGCCTTCCGCACAGAACGTGAGCCGCTCGAGGAATGGGTGAGGTTCAGCGAATAGGCTCCCGTCGGCGCAAGCCCTTATTCCGTATTCATGTGCGCGCCGTGGCCACTGACGTGGGCGCCGTCCTGCGGCGTCAGCTTGAGATAGGCGGATAGCGCGCAGAGCGTGATGACGCCTTCGATCACGAACAGGATCCGGAAGTCGCTGGCGACGGCCGGCCCGCCGCCGGCGAGAAACGACAGCATCGCAGCCGCCAGCCCGACGCTGATGGCGACCGCCAGTTGCCACAGGATATAATAGAGCGCGCTGAAGCGGGCGAGCTGTTCGGGCGCGATGTCGGAATAGGCGAGGTTGCCGGTTGAGGCCCATTGCACCGAGCGGAAGACGCCGAAGACGAAGATATAGGTGAGCGTGATCCAGACCGGGGTCGTTGCCTGCACCAAGGCGAAGCCCGCGACCATGGCTGCAACGACGGGCGTGTTGAAGACCAGCACGCGGCGAAAACCGAAACGGTTGAGGAGGCGTGGCATGAAGATACGCATACCCACCGAACCGACCGCCGCCACGAAGGTCAGCGATCCCGCCTGCACCGCGCTCATGCCGAAGCCGAGCTGGAACATCAGCGGCAGCAGGAAGACGACGGAGCTGAGACCGATCGTGTCAAGGCCGCCGCCGGTAAGAAACGAGATGCGGAAGGTGCGGATGCGCAGGAGCTTGAGATCGAGCAGCGGATTGCGCACGCGAAGGCAGTAGAAGGAGGCGGCCGTCAGGATGATGAGCGCCAGCGCAAGCTCGGCCGCGATCATGCCGCCGGCGGCGTCTTTCGCCGCCAGCGAGTCCATGCCGAAGACCAGCAGCACCATGCCGCTGCCGACCAGCAAAAAGCCTGGAAAATCGAACCGCGTGCGCACCGGCTTGGTCATTGTCGGGAACAGCGAGGCGGCAAGAATTGCGGCCGCGAGCGCGAACGGCACGTTGATGAAGAAGATCCAGCGCCAGGAGATGTAGGTGGTCAGCGCGCCGCCGACGAGCGGACCGACCAGCGGTCCGGACTGGCCGGCCAGCGAGATGTACATGTTGATCTTCAAGGTCCGGCTGCGCGGGAAGGTCGACAGGATGACGACCTGGCCGAGCGTTCCCATCAGCGCGCCGCCGAAGCCCTGCAGCGCGCGGGCGCTAACCAGCATCCAGAGGTCGTTCGAGAGCCCGCACATGGCCGAAGAAGCGGCAAACACCAGCAAGGCAAAGCAATAGACGTTGCGCAGGCCGAAACGGTCGGCCGCCCAGCCGCCGAGCGGCATCGAGATGATCAGGCTGGCGACGTAGACGGTGATCAGCAGGCCGAGCTGGCTTGGCGGACGGCCAAGGCTTTCGCTGATGCCCGGCAGCGCCGTCACCACGACATTCTGGTCGAGGCTGGTCATGAACACGCCGCAGGCGACCGTCAGCGGCAGCAGGAGCACGGCTCTGGCCGGCACATCGGCGCGATCGGTAGCGCCGGTGGATAGTTCAGCGGTCATGGGGATGTTCGAACCAAATATGCCGACTCTAAACCGGGATTTTCACCCCTCGGGCCGGTTGGACGACCACGTTTTCCACCTTGGGCGCCTTCGGCAGGATTCTCTAGCGGCAGAACCAGCCGGCATTGAGGCCAGAGGCCGCGGCTCTAAGACCGCATGCCTACTGCACCTCGTAACCGACTTCCTCGCTGGCGTGGCAGAGCGCCTTCCAGAACGAGCGCGCGAAGGAGCGAAAGACATAGATGTCGAACTGGTCGGTGCCGGTGCGCTGGATCTGGGCGAAGACATCGTGATGCGTTGTCGAGCGGCCGGCGCCGACCGGAAAGGCAGGCAGGGCGAAGTCGATGGCGAAGAATTTCGACAGCACCCATTCGGCTTTCGGCCCGGCAATGCGGATCGCGGTGCGGCCATGCGACAGGTCCGTCACCGTGCCGATCGCCGGCGTTACCGCCTTGGTCAATGCTAGGGCCAGTCCTTCGGCTTCATCGGTCACCGTGAATTTTCCCGGCGCGAAGCCGAATACCGCTTTCACGCCGTCGCTCGAGCCGCCGCCGGCGTCATCGGGCAGAGCAAGCCCGGTGACGGTGCGGATGGCCTCCATCAGTTTCTTCTCCTCGCCTGGCCATGCCGCGAGTTGCACGATCGAGCCCGGCCTGGTTTCGGTGAGCAGGATCTCGACGCCATGTTCGAAATTGCCGTGCGAGCCGACATGGAACTCCGGCTCGAGGGGCGATTGACGCTCAGCCATGCATGCGGGTCCCTTCCGGATCGTAGAAGTGGTTGGAGACGATCTCCACGGGCCCGAAGCGGTTGCGCAAGGGATCGGAGACATGCGCACGCGTGCCGTGCCTGGCCTTGCCGCCCTTGACCAGCGCCAGCGCGATATGCTTGCCGAGCGCCGGCGAATAGCAGCAGGCGGTGATGTGCCCGATCGAGCCGTGCGGATTGGCTTCGTCGACGTCCTCGACAATGTGCGCGCCGCCATTGAGCGGCCGGTTGTCGAGCGCGATCAGGCCGACCAGTTCCAGCCGCTCGGACGCGACGAGACCTTCCCGATCCATCATCGCGGAGCCGATGAACGGCTTCTTCTTCGACAGCATCCAGTCGAGATGCAGGTCGCGCGCCGTGGTGCGGCCATCAATCTCGGCGCCGGTGACATGGCCTTTCTCGATGCGCATCGTGCCCAGCGCCTCGAGGCCGTAGGTAACCAGCCCGAACGGCTTACCGGCCTCGACCAGTGCTTCCCAGACATGGGTGCCATGGCCGGCGCCGGAATAGACTTCGAAGGCCATTTCGCCGGAGAAGGAAAGCCGGCAAATCATCACCGGAACGCCTGCGATCTCTCCGTGCACGATGCCCATGAAGGGCAAGGTGGCGTTGTCCACGGCAGTGCCGGTGACGCAGGCTGCCAAAATCTGCCGCGCTTTCGGGCCGCCGATGGCGGCTCCCGCCCATTCGTCGGTCACCGAGGTGACGTGGACCTTGAGTTCCGGCCAGATCACGTCGAGGAAATATTCCAGATGCTGCATCACCTTGCCAGCATTGGCCGTGGTGGTGGTCATCAGGAAATCCTGTTCGCCCAGGCGCCATGTGGTGCCGTCGTCGAAGGCAAAGCCGTCCTCGCGCAGCATCAGCCCGTAGCGCGCCTTGCCGACGGCGAGCGTCGAAAACATGTTGGTGTAGACACGGTCGAGGAATGCCGCGGCGTCGGGACCCTGTACCGCGATCTTGCCCAGCGTCGAGACATCGACGATGCCCGCGCTTTCGCGCGTCGCCTTGGCTTCGCGCACATAGGCCTGTTCGACGGTTTCGCCCGAAAGCCCGTAGATCATCGGCCGGTACCAGAGGCCGGCGGAGTACATGGTCGCGCCATTGTCGACATGCCAGTCATGCATCGGGGTCAGCCGCTCGGGCTTGAGATCGCCGAAGCGCTCCGCTGCCAGCGAGCCGATCGACACCGGCGCGAAAGGTGGCCGGAAACGGGTGGTGCCGACTTCCGGGATCGGCTTGCCCAGCGCTTCCGCCATGATGGCGAGGCCGGGAACGTTGGAGCTCTTGCCCTGGTCGGTGGCCATGCCGAGTGTGGTGTAGCGCTTCAGGTGCTCGACCGAGACGAAGCCTTCGCGATGCGCCAGGCGGACATCTTCCGCCGTGACGTCGTGCTGGAAGTCGACAAAGCTCTTGCCCTTGGCCCTGATCTCGAACACAGGCGCGGGATCTGGATCTCCGGGAGCTGCCTCGACAGTGGGCAGCGCCGTCGGCGTGGCGGTGCCGCCACTCGCGGCAAGGCCTGCGGCGCGCCCTTCGGCGATTGCCTCTCCCGTCGAAAAGCTGCCGGTGAACGCGCCGGCGCCGATCCAGCTTTGCGTCGGCTTGGGCGGCAGGAAGGCCTGCCGGGCCGCGTTCCATTCAGCCTTGGCGCCGGCCTGGCTGGCCAGATGGATGGTCGGCGACCAGCCGCCGGACATCAACAGGCAATCGGCATGGATGCTGCGCGCGTCGCCGCTCAGCGCGCCCGCGACCATGTCGAAGCGCTGAACCTTGAGGCCGGACAAGGCCTTGCCGCCTTCCGTGGCGACCACCGCATGGCCGGAAAGCAGTTCCGCCTCGGCTTCGCCGGCCAGGACGCCCATCTCGGCGGATGGTTGCGGGCGCACGTCGACGATGGCAACGATCGCCGCACCCGCCTGCTTCAGCGCCAGCGCCGAGCGGTAGGCGCTGTCATTGTTGGTGAACAGCACGACCCGTTGGCCCGGCAGCACGCCGAATTCGTTGGCGTAGCGCTCCGCCGCATGCGCCAGCATCACGCCGGGCCGGTCATTGCCGGGAAACACCAGCGGCCTTTCGAAGGCGCCGGTGGCCAGCACGACGGATCCGGTGCGGATCGCCCAGTAGCGATGGCGCGGCTCCCCCTTGGCGGGCTGCGCCTTGTGGTCGCTGACCCGCTCGAGCGCGGCAAGCGTATTGTTGTCGTAGTAGCCCCAGACGGTGGTGCGCGGCAGAAGCCGGACATTGTCTCGCGCCTCAAGCTGGGCCACGGTGCGCCGCACCCAATCAGCGGCGGGTGCGCCATCGATGGTTTCGCCGGACCAGTTGGCCGAACCGCCGAAGCGCGGCTCGAGATCGGCCAGGGTGACGCGGGCGCCCTGATCGGCGGCTGCCTTGGCGGCCATCAGGCCGGCCGGTCCTGAGCCGACCACAAGCACGTCGCAAAAGGCGTTCATGCGCTCGTAGCGGGCCGGGTCCTTCGCCGATCCGGCGCTGCCGAGGCCGGCGGCGCGGCGGATGAAATGCTCGCAGAACATCCAGAAGCGCGTGCCTTTCAGCGGGCCGACAACCGGTCCCATGAAGGTCTTGTAGTAAAACCCGGCCGACAGCAGTTTTCCGCCGAGCTGGTTGACGGCATGGATGTCGAAGGCAAGCGAGGGGAAACGGTTCTGGCTGACGGCGACCAGCCCGTCATGGATCTCGACCATGGTCGCCGGGATGTTGGGTTCGCGCACTTCGCCCTTCAGCACCGTGACCAGCGCGTTGGGCTCCTCGACGCCCGCGCTCAGCAGGCCGCGCGACCGATGGTATTTGAAAGAACGCCCGAACAGGGTGACGCCATTGGCCAGCAGCGCGGACGCCAGCGTGTCGCCGCCATGCCCGGTATAGGCAACGCCGTCGAAGGTGAAGCGGATCGTCTTCAGCCGGTCTATGCGGCCGCCGGTATCGGTGCGGCGCGGGCTCATGGCTTGTCCTCCGCCTTGCGGCGCGCGGCCGAGCCGTGGTCGCCGCGCGCGAAGGCGACGCTGGAAATCTCGTGCGTCAGCGTGTTGCGCACGACCCTGAGATGCGCGCGGCAGCCGCCGGAATGCTGCCAGATCTCATGGTGGTCGCCGGCCGGGTTCAGCCGGTCGTAGACATAGGCATTCCAGGCCTCGAAATTCTGCGAGGCGGGGTCGGGACGTTCGCGGTTGCCGTCACCCTGATAGGTGAACTCAATGACATCGCGCGGGCCGCAATAGGGGCAAGTGATCAGCACGGAATGTTCCTAATGAAGCCTTGTCTAGTGGAGCCTCGGGTTTGCACCCTGGCCCTTGTCGTCGATCACCAGCCCGCGATGAAAGCGGTCCAGCGTGAACGGGGCGTTGAAATCGTGAGGCTGATCCTTGGCGATGGTCCAGGCAAAGCACCAGCCGGAAGCGGGCGTTGCCTTGAAGCCGCCATAGCACCAGCCGCAATTGAGATACATGCCGGGCAGGGGCCCCATGGTGATGATCGGCGAGCCGTCCATCGACATGTCGCAGACGCCGCCCCAGGAGCGCAGCATGCGCACACGCGCAAGGCCCGGGAAAAGCGCCAGCATCTCGCTCATCACCTCATCGACGATGGGCAGGTTTCCGCGCTGGGCGTAGCTGTTGTAACCGTCGATGTCGCCGCCATAGACAAGGCTGCCCTTGTCGGACTGCGACATGTAGAAATGGCCCATGCCGAAGGTCACGACCGTGTCGATGAAGGGTTTCAGCGATTCGGTGACGAAGGCCTGCAGCACATGGCTTTCGATCGGCATCGTCTCGACGCCGGCCAGTTGCATGACCCGTCCGGTGCTGCCAGCCACCGCGACTGCGACCTTCTTGGCCCTGATATCGCCGCGCGAGGTGGCAACGCCGGTAACCCGGTCGCCGTCGCGCAGGAAGCCGGTGACCTCGCAATTCTCGATGATGTCGACGCCGCGCCGGTCGGCGCCGCGCGCATAGCCCCAGGCGACGGCGTCGTGCCGGGCGGTGCCGGCCCGCCGCTGCATCAGGCCCCCGACCACGGGAAAGCGTGCATCATCGGAGATGTCGAGCGCCGGGATCAGGCGCTTGATCTCGGCTGGTGTCATCAATTCCGCATCGACGCCGAGATGGCGCATCGCGTTGCCGCGTCTTGCGTAGTCGTCGAACTGAGCCGGCGTATGCGCCAGGTTCAGGCAGCCGCGCTGCGAGAACATGACGTTGTAATTGAGCTCGTGCGACAGGTTTTCCCACAGCTTCATCGAATGTTCGTAGAAGCGGGTGTTGGCGGGCAGCAGGTAATTTGAGCGAACGGCCGTGGTGTTGCGGCCGACATTGCCGGAGCCCAGCCAGCCTTTCTCCAGCACCGCGACATTGGTGATGCCGTGTTCCTTGGCTAGATAGTAGGCGGTCGCCAGTCCATGCCCGCCGCCGCCGATGATGATGACGTCGTAGGATGCCTTCGGATCCGGCTTGCGCCAGGCCGGCTTCCAGTCCTTGTTTCCCTTGAGCGCGTTCGCGAGCAGCGAAAGGGCCGAGTACTCTGCCATGTGTATGATGTCCGTTGCGGGCGATGCGGCAGACTATAGACGCAGGAGGCTGATACAAAGCCAATATTGCGCCATCGCCTTTCGACTGGCCGACGCTTGATGAGCGCGACCGTCGCGGTGACTTGCCCCATGATATGACCGTCTTTATCAAGGACAGGCTTTTTGAATGCCTTTGCCGTCCGCGAGTCGCCAATCCATCATGTTTTTTCGATTGCTTCGCCTCATCCTGGTCCTGGCGCTTGTCGTTTCGGCGCCGCTGTCGTTCGAGGCGGCGGCGCAAGGCGTTGGCCAGGCGCCCGCCGGACTGGTCGCCGACCAGCAGAAGATCATCCAGGGCCTTACGACCAAGGCCGACAATTTCGAGAAGCAGATACAGCAGGATGGCGAGGACGACAGCAACCTTGTGGACATCCGCCTCCAACTTGAGGAATTGTCACGGCAATCGCTGACCAGCGCGCTGGCGTTCCGCACACGCCTGGGCGAAATCAACAGCAGGCTCGAACAGCTCGGGCCGCCGCCCGCCGCCGGCCAACCGGCTGAGCCCGACATCGTCAGCGCCGAACGCGAGGGGCTGACGTCCGAAAAGGCCGAGATCAACGCGGTCATCGCGCAAGCTCAATCCTTGTCGATCCGCATCAGCGGGCTGATCGACAAGATCGGCAACATGCGCAGCGCGCTGTTCCGCAATCTCCTCACCAAGCGCTACGTGCTCTCGGACGCGTTGAGCCCGCAGGTGTTTTCCGATGCGCGCGACGAGTTCGGCAATTTCTACAAGGCGGTGTCGTCCTGGCTGAGCTTCGCCATCAAGTTCAAGTTCCAGGCTATCCTGGCGGCGACCTTCGTGGCGCTCGGCCTGGCGCTGGTGCTGCTGGTCGGCGGGAGGCGCCTGTTCGGGCGGGTGTTCGAGGCCGATCCGACCAATGAGGACCCATCCTATCTCAGCCGCCTGTCGGTGGCCTTCTGGTCGACCTTGCTGCCGACGCTGGCGGTCGCCGCCTTTCTCGGCTCGACGATCTTCTTTTTCAATTATTACAACGTGTTGCGCGGCGATATCGGCCTCTTCCTCAATGCGTTGGCCACCGTCATCGGCGTGGTGTTCTGTGTCAATCGGCTGACCAACGCTGCACTCGAGCCGCGTTTGCCGAACTGGCGGCTCATCCCCGTCGAAACCGGGCCGGCGCGCTGGCTGGTCCGCCTGACCACCGCCATGGCCGTGGTCATCAGCTTCAACACCTTCCTGTCGGTCGTCAACGACAAGATGGGGTCGCCGCTGTCGCTGACCATCGCGCGCAGTTTCGTGGCCACCATCGTCGTCGGCGTCATCCTGATCCTGATGGCGATGCTGAGGCCGTTCAGGGCGCGTGACGGAAGCTGGCGCCCGTGGCCGGCCTGGCTGCGCTACACCTCGCTCGGGCTGGGGCTTTTCACCATCATCGCGGCGCTGCTCGGGTATATCGGCCTTGCCCTGTTCGTCTCGCTGCAAGTCGTGGTCACCGGCACCGCGCTAATAACGGCCTATATCGGCTTCCTGTCGGCGCAGGCGATCGGCGAGGAGGGCGCTTTCGCCAACACCTCGGTCGGGCGTTGGCTGTCGGCCAATTCCAGCTATGAAGATACCGCACTCGACCAGCTCGGTCTTGTCGTCAGCATCGCCATCAACGTGATGATCGTGCTGGTGTTTCTGCCGTTGATCCTTTTGATGTGGGGCTTCCAGCTCGGCGATATCGAGGCGTGGGCGTACAAGCTCGCAACCGGAATCAATATCGGTTCGGTGACCATTTCGGTCACTGGCATCCTGTCGGGCATCGTCGTCTTCGTTATCGGCTATTTCCTGACGCGCTGGTTCCAGGGCTGGCTCGACGGCTCGGTCATGGCGCGCGGCAAGGTCGACACCGGAGTGCGCAACTCGATCCGGCTGGCGGTCGGCTATGCCGGCGTTGCGCTCGCCGCGCTGGTCGGCATCTCTGCGGCCGGCATCGACCTCTCCAGCCTGGCGCTGGTCGCGGGTGCGCTTTCCCTCGGTATCGGCTTTGGCCTGCAGAATGTGGTGTCGAATTTCGTCTCCGGCCTGATCCTTCTGGCCGAGCGGCCGTTCAAGGTCGGCGACTGGATTGTGGCCGGCGACGTCAGCGGCACGGTCAAGAAGATCAGCGTGCGTGCCACGGAGATCGAGACTTTTCAGCGGCAGTCGGTGATCCTGCCCAATTCGAACCTGATCAACAACGCCGTCGGCAACTGGACGCACCGCAACAAGCTCGGCCGCATCGACATCAAGGTGGGCGTCGCCTATGGCAGCGACGTCAAGCAGGTCCACGCGGTGCTGCTGGATATCGCGCGCAGCCATCCGCTGGTGCTGAAGAACCCCGAGCCTTTCGTCTTGTTTTCCAATTTTGGACCCGCCGCGCTCGAATTCGAGATCCGCGTGTTCCTGGCCGATGTGATGAACGGCAACATCGTGCAGAACGACGTCCGCTTCACCGTGCTGGAAAGATTCGACGACCAGCACATCGAAATCCCGTCCACGCCGCGCGCGGTCGTCGAGGCCAAGAAGCACGTGGCATGGCCGACCGACGACGACAAGATCGAGGTCGATTTCGCCGAACGGGAAGAGGCCAAGGCACAAGCCGAGGCGGACGCAAAGCGTCAGGCCAAATCAAGCCGCAAGACACGCAAGCCAGATCCGGATTAGATTGGAGATTGCATGTCGGCATGCCAATTGCGGCATTCAGTTGCGGTTCAGCTTCCATCTCATATAAGCTCCCATGCAAAGGCGAGAATGCCTTGTGGAAATGCAACAGAGGCGGTGGGAACACCGATATTGCAAATGTGGAAGTCTCTCGTCGCTGCCGTGGCCTTGCTCGCCGTGAGCGGCTCGGCCCATGCCGCCAGCGCGGTCAACAAGGACGCCGAGACGCGCACGCTGGTCGTGACCGAGGGCGGCAGCAAGACCGAGCTTGCGCTGGCCGGCGGTGAAACCGTCGAGTTCTGCCAGAGCGGCTGTTTTGTCACCTTGCCCAATGGCGACCTTGAAGCCCTGACCGGTTCGGAAACCGTCGAGATTTCAGGCGGCGTCGCCCGCATCAAGTAATCTCGGTGTGATGATTGGAAAGGCCGGGCGTTTGCTCGGCCTTTTATTGTTTCCGGTAGCTGTTGTTTAACAATGACGATCGAAATGCCGCGGCGGCAGCCCTTTGCAACCGTACGTTTTAATGTTCGCTAGGCGATCCCCCGCTATACCAGCATCAAGACGCCGAAACACGGCGCTCAACGGGTTCCGGTTTCCGGATCAGATGCTGACAGGGCAGGACGGGCATGGACGCGCGGTCGGACAGGAACGCAATACCGCTTGCGGTCGATCTCGACGGCACGCTGATCGCGACGGACCTTTTGTGGGAAGGATTGTTCATCCTCCTCAAGAAGAACCCGCTCTATTTCTTCCTGGTGCCTTTCTGGGCGGCCGGCGGACCGGCGCGGCTGAAGCAGGCGATCGCCCAACGCATCGACATCGATCCCGCCACGCTGCCCTATCGGGCGCCCCTGCTCGACCGGCTCCGCACCGAGCACGCCGAAGGCCGCAAGCTCGTGCTGGCCACCGGCACGCCGCGCAAGTTCGCCGACGCCATTGCTGTCCATCTCGGCATTTTCGACCGGGTACTGGCCACCGAGGGTCTCGACAATCTCACTTCGGGAAAGAAGCGAGCCTCGCTCCTTGCGGCCTATGGCGATGCCGGTTTCGACTATGCCGGCAACAGCCGCCACGACCTCCAGGTCTTCGACGCGGCACGCAGCGCGATCGTGGTGGCGCCGGACCGTCATGCCGCGCGCTGGCAGGCGGCGCATGGCGCCGAAACGATGCCGGCGCCCAAGCCGACGTTGCGGACCATCGTCAAGATGCTGCGCGTCCACCAGTGGCTGAAGAATTCGCTGATCGCCGTGCCGATGATGCTGTCGCACGAATATTTCAATTCCAACATGATCTGGGAATGCCTGCTGGCGTTCATCTCGTTCAGCGCGGTGGCGTCGGCGATCTATATCCTCAATGATTTCTTCGACCTTGCGCTCGATCGCAAGCATCTGACCAAGCGCAACAGGCCGTTCGCCAGCGGTGCGCTGTCTATTCCGTTCGGCCTTGGCGCAATCGCGGTGCTGCTGGCGATCGGCGTCGGCACCGGGTTGTTCCTGTCGCTTGAATTCCTGGCTGTGCTCGGCGGCTACATGGTCGTTACCACGGCCTATTCGCTGTCGTTCAAGCGCATGCTTCTGGTCGACGTGCTGACGCTTGCCGGCCTCTACACCATTCGTGTGCTCGCCGGCGCGGCCGCCACGGGCGTCGACGTCTCGTTCTGGCTGCTCGCCTTCTCGATCTTCTTCTTCCTGTCGCTGGCACTGGTGAAGCGCTTTGTCGAATTGCGCACCACAGCCATTCCGCCCGGCGAACGCATTGCCGGCCGCGGCTATCGCACCGAAGACCAGGAGATTGTCGCCCAGGCCGGCATGGCTTCGGCGTTCTCCTCGGCGCTGGTGCTGGCGCTCTACATGGACAGCGTCGCGGTGCGCGAACTCTATCCGCATCCCTGGCTGATCTGGCCGCTGGCGCCGATCGTGCTTTATCTCACCATGCGTGTCTGGATCCTGGCGCGCCGCGACGAAATGCACGATGACCCGGTCGTCTTCATCATTCGCGACTGGCGCAGCCAGATCGTGGTGGCGATCGGCGCGGTGCTGCTGGTCATCGGGGGCTGGTAGGCATGGCGGAACGCTTCCAGAGCTTTGGCCTTGCCACGCCGCCAGCGGCAAGGGCGATGCACGCCGATGACGCCATTGCGCTGCTGAAGGGCGGCCAGGCCTGGCAAGCGTCGCTGCTTGCCTATGGCAACGGCCGATCCTATGGCGATTCCTGCCAGAACCAGCTCGGCACCGTCATCGACATGCGGCCCCTGAACCGCATTCGCGGCTTCAACGCCGAGAGCGGTCTGCTCGAAGCGGATGCCGGGGTGCTGCTCGCGGATGTCATTGCACATGCCGCGCCTCATGGCTTCTTCCCGGCGGTGGTGCCCGGCACACAATTCGTCACGCTCGGCGGCGCCATTGCCAACGATGTCCATGGCAAGAACCATCACCGGCGCGGTACGTTCGGTTGCCATGTGGAAAGTTTCACGCTGCTTCGGTCGGATGGACACAGCTATCGCTGCTCTGCGACCGACAATCCGCGCCTGTTTCGGGCGACCATCGGTGGCATGGGGCTCACCGGCCTGATCCTGTCGGCTTCGATCCGGCTGATGCGGATTCCGTCGCTCGATATCGTGGAAGAGACGACGCGGTTTCGCGACCTCCGCGAATATTTCGACCTTGCCGAAGCGGCGGACCAGGCCAATGAATACGCCGTCGCCTGGATCGACCAGCTCGCCGGTGGCCGCAACAGCGGACGGGGGCTGCTGTTTACCGGCAACCACGCCGAGCACGGTTCGCACGCGGCCGCGCCTGCGAGCGCGAAATTCTCCGTTCCGCTCCAGCCGCCTTTCAACGTGCTCAGCCGGCCGTTCCTGACCGCTTTCAACGCCGCCTACAGGTGGAAAAAGGGGCAGGCCAAGGCGCCGCGCCAGGTCGAATACCAGGGCTTCTTCTTCCCGCTCGACGGTGTGCGCGACTGGAACAGGCTCTATGGACCGAAGGGGCTGTTCCAGCATCAGAGCGTGGTCCCGGAAGAGGCCGCGCGCACAATCGTGCCGGCACTGCTCACGGCGGCCAGGCAGGCAGGGCAGGGGTCGTTCCTCACCGTCTTGAAGCGCTTCGGTGGGGTCCGCTCGCCGGCGCTGCTGTCGTTCCCTCGTACGGGTTACACGCTGACGCTGGACTTCCCCAACAGGGGAGCGGCGACGCTTGCCCTGCTGGGCGAACTCGACCGCATGACGATCGCGGCCGGGGGGGCGGTCAATCCTTACAAGGATGCGCGCATGAGTGCTGCAACCTTCGTCGCTTCGTTTCCGGAGTGGCCGAGGCTGGAGGCGCTGCGCGATCCCGCCTTCATGTCCGACTTCTGGGCGCGCACGGCCGGGATTGTCGACCTGCCGCGGCGCGATGCAGAGGCAGCCGAATAGGTAAACTTAGAATGAATCGTGGTTTACGAATGTTTAACATCCAGATTTACTCAGAAATGTCTTGTGGGTTCACGAAATCTTTTCAGATTTGTATTAGCTGATATCACAGGGTGGCGGGCTACATGAAATATATCGTCTTCATTTTGTTTACGGTCATGACAAATGCTGCTGCGCAGCTAATGCTGAAGCAAGGCATGATGTCGCTCGGACCGATTTCATTCGAGGGCACCAATCCGCTGATCAAGCTGTTGCAGATCGTCTTCAGCCCCTGGGTCTTCCTTGGCCTGTGCACCTTCGTCATTTCGATGGCCTCGCACCTCTACGTGCTTTCCAAGGTCGAGCTTTCCTTCGCCTATCCGTTTCTGAGCCTGGCTTACGTCGCGGTCGCGATCTTTGCCTATTTCGTCTTCCGAGAAGACCTGAATGGCTGGCGCATCGCCGGCATTGCCTGCATCTGCGTCGGCACGGTGCTGATCGCGCAAAGTGGGCGAGGGCATGAAGACCAGAGCGCTTCCATCACGCCCGACAAGATACAAGCAAACGAGATCGTTCGATGAGACATGTGATTTTCGGGGGTGACGGCTTTGTTGGCCGTCACCTGGCGCCGAAGCTTGTGGCCGACGGTGAAGAGGTTGTCGTCGCCGACATCGTCAGGAGCGACCTTGCGCATTACCGCACTGTCCGCTTCATCAAGTGCGACGTCACCGACCAAGGCTCGGTTGCCGCGGTCGGGCTGAAGGCCGACGACATGGTCTACAATTTGTCGGCCAAGATGCTGTCGCCGATCCAGGTGCGGGCGAAGCGGCACGACTTCTTCTTTCCGGTCAATTTCCACGGCACCGAGCACATCCTGGAGGCCATGGACAAGGCTGGTGCCCACAGGCTCGTCCACTATACGACCGACATGATCTATGGTCACACCGTCACCCAGCCGATGACCGAGGAGCACCCGGTCGCGCCGCTCGGCGAATATGGCTGGTCGAAGCAGAAGACCGAGGAACTGGCCGGCGAATGGCGTAAGCGCGGCATGTCGATCTCGCTGTTTCGCCCGCGCCTGATCATCGGCCCCGGCCGGCTCGGCATCCTCGAAAAGCTGTTCAAGCTGATCGACTGGAACTTTCCCGTGCCGATGATCGGTTCGGGCCGCAACCCTTATCAGTTCATCTCGGTGTTCGACTGCGCCGAGGCGGCGCGCGCGGCGTGGAAGGCCGGTGTGCCCAACGAGGCCTATAATCTCGGGTCGCTCAATCCGCCGCCGGTGAAGAAATTGCTTGGCGACCTGATCCGGCATGCCGGCTCGAAGTCGATCCTGCTGCCTACCCCGGGCTGGGCGGTCAAGCGCACGCTCGACCTGCTCGACCTCTTCAACATGCCGATCATGGATCCGGAGCAATATCTGATCGCCGACGAGGACTGTGTGCTCGACGTGTCCAAGGCCGAGCGGCAGCTCGGCTGGGTGCCGCAATACCGCGACGAGGACATGCTGATCGCCGCCTACAGCGAATACCGCGCCAAGAAGGCCGGGCCCGCCGTCGCCACCAAACATGTCCCCGCCGAATAGGGCGCGCCGAACAGTTTATTGCGCTCGACGCCAGCCGCGGGCGCGAACAGGAGATTGAAATGACCGTCATGGCCAAGCCGGAACAGACGAATACGCGCACCCTGGTCAGCGCGCCGACACTGTCGCCCGCCACCACCGCCAAGCCCGACCTGATCAGCGTCGAGCAGGCCAAGGCGATGGATGTCGCGGGGATGACCGACCTGTTCAAGGCGCATCTCAACCCCGGCCAGCTGCATTTCATGAAGCTGCTCGGCTTCCACAAGATCAAGATCGAACGTGCAGAGGGCATGTTCTACATCGACCAGAACGGCCGCAAGATCCTCGATTTCTTCGGCGGCTTCGGGTCGCTGGCCTTTGGCCACAATCATCCGCGCATTCTGGAAGTGCGCAAGAAATTCCAGGAGGAAAAGCGGCAGGAAATCGCCATCGCCTTCATGTCGCAATATGCCGCCGCGTTGGCGCACAACATCGCCAAATGTTCGCCTGGCGATCTCGACATGGTGTTTTTGGGCTCGTCGGGCTCGGAAGCGATGGAAGCGGCGGTGAAGCTTGCCGAGCGTGCCGCCGGCCCGAAGCGGTCGAAAATCGTCTATGCCGAGAATTCATTCCACGGCAAGACCAAGGGTGTGCTGGGCATCACCGACGGCCAGCTCTACCGCGCCGATTTCAGGATGGCCGACAATACCGTCCGCATTCCCTTTGCCGATATCGAGGCCGTCGAGCGCCTGTTCCGCTCCGATCCGGAGATCGGCGTCATCGTGCTGGAAACCATCCAGGGCGGCGGTGGCATCATCCAGGCGCCGACTGAATACTGGCAGAAGCTGCGGGCGCTGTGCGACCAGTATGGTGTGCTTTGGGTCGCCGACGAGGTGCAGTGCGGCTATGGCCGCTCGGGGCGCTTCTATGCCTTCGAGCATCATGGCGTCGTGCCCGATGTGACGGCACTGGCCAAATCGCTGGGTGCCGGCAAGGCCGCTGTCGGCGCGATGATTGCGCGCCGCGAAATCTACATGAAGGCCTACGGCACGCCGAAGACGGCGATGATCCATGCAATGGCCACTTTCGGCGGC
This sequence comes from Mesorhizobium sp. B2-3-15, assembly GCF_006442875.1. Taxonomy (NCBI): domain Bacteria; kingdom Pseudomonadati; phylum Pseudomonadota; class Alphaproteobacteria; order Hyphomicrobiales; family Phyllobacteriaceae; genus Mesorhizobium; species Mesorhizobium sp. B2-3-15. Next base: position 228,246 of record NZ_VFVO01000003.1, read on the forward strand.
ATGGGCGAGGCGTGTGCCACGGCGATCGAGGGCATTAACGTGCTTTACGACGAGGGGCTGATCGACAACGCCGCCGTCACCGGCGAGTACCTGCTGCAGCGGCTGCAGGCACTCAGGGAAAAATACCCGAAGATCATCAAGGACGTGCGCGGCAAGGGTTTTATGGTCGGGCTGGAGTTTCACGACTTCTCGCAGACCTTGCCGATGGTGCTGCGCCCTATCGTCAGCGTGCTCGACGACAAGCTGAAGGGTTCGCTGTCCGGTTTCGTCGGCGCGCTGCTGCTGCGCGACTACGACGTGCTCGTCGCCTTCACCGAATACAACCGCAACGTCATCCGGCTCGAGCCGCCGCTGATCTGCCAGCGCGAGCATGTCGACCGCTTCGTCGATGCCTTCGACAGTCTCTTGTCGCGTGGCATCGTGGCGATCGTGAAGGATTTCGTCAAAAGCCAAGTCCGTTGAAACGAACGTTCGCCGAGAAGACATGCTGACCAAGTCGCCCGCTCCGCAAAGTCCACTCGACCGGCTCGCCGAGGCCGGTCTGGCGTGGGGCGAGGGGACCTACGCGTGGCTGGCGGCTCCGATCGGTGCGGCTGCCTTCGCCCTCTATATGCTTTTGACGGCGTTCACGGCCTGGGTGATGCCCGACGCCAACTGGGACATGCTGCCCTATCTCGCCATGTCGGAGGAGAGCACCTACCCCGATGCGCAGGCACTGCATGACTATGCCTACAGCACCGTCAAATCGAGTGTCTCGGCGGCCGACTACAAGGCGCTGACCGACGATGGCGGCGGCTTCCGCAGCCACATGGCGCAGAACGCCGCCGATTTCCATTCGTTGCTCGGCATGTACCGGATCAAGTTCCTCTATGCCGAAATCCTGTCGACGCTGAGTTCCGTCATGTCGCCAGTCGAAGCGATGCGGCTGGTGCAGGTGTTTTCGGTCCTGCTGTTCGGCGCGATCACGCTGCTCTGGCTGCGCGCGGAAAAGGCACTGGCGTTGGCACCGGTGGTCGGCGCGGTGCTGATCATGGCCGATTTCGGCGACGCCGCGCGCGCTTTGACACCGGACCTGCTTACCTCGGCGCTGCTGCTAGGCGGTCTCTTCGCTTATGTCCGAGGTCGCGAGGTGGCGACGGCGATCCTGCTCTTCCTCGCCTTCATGGTGCGGCCGGACAACATAGTTTTCCTTGCCGTTTTCGCTGTGCTGCTGGTCCTGTTCCGGCAGAAGGCCTGGGGCGTGCTGGTCGGTTTTGCTGCTTCGCTCGCCGCGTATTTCGCCATTTCGCACTGGGCCCATCATCCCGGGTGGTGGCCGCATCTGTGGTTTTCCAGCATCGGGCAGCACTACAATATGGACGGGTTCGAGCCGGCTTTTTCCGTCATCGCCTATCTCCGGGCGTTTGCCGCCTCGCTGCTGCGCGCCATCAACCTGAACAGCTGGGTCGGGGTCTCGGTTCTGGCGCTGGCCGGGTGGTTTGCGGCCGACCGCGCCGGCTTCAAGCTCGGCCGCCGCGCGGGCATTCTGTTTGCTGCGCTGGTGCTCGGTGCGCTGGCCAAATTCAGCGTCTTCCCGATCCACGACACGCGCATTTATTTCCCGCATCTGATCCCGCCATTCCTGCTGCTGGCACCGCCCTTCATGGCGTTGTGGGCGGCGGTCACCGCCGGCCAGCACCGCGCCGCCTTGCACGTCATACCAGGAGACAAATCATGAATTCAGTTTCCAACCTGGCGCGCATTGCCCTGTCGCTCGGCCTTCCCGCCGGCCTGCTCGATCGCGGGCCGTCGCTGCGCGGCACCAAGTTCCTCGCCAACGCCGCGCTGAAGGCACGCTTCAGTGATAGCGGCCGGGCATTCCAGATGGTCAATGTCGGCGCCTGCGATGGCGCGCTGTTCGATGACGTGACGCCTTGGCTGCACCGCATTCCAAAGGCCCGCGCCATGCTGGTCGAGCCGATCCCGTACAACCAGAAACGGCTGCGCGCCAATTACCCTGACACGGACCGCTTCGTCATCGAACCCGTCGCGGTGACGAGAACAAAAGGCACGATCACCGTCCACACCTTTGACGCTGCCGCACTCGAAGCCGGCACGCTGCCGATCGAGTTCATCGGCTGCTCGTCGGTGACCGACACCAACCTGATGTCGGGCAAGAATGCCTGGGGCGAGGCCGACGCCAATTTCAACAAGTTCGCGCCGCATCTGAAAGACATCGAGGTGCCGTCGGAGACCTTGCAGACATTGCTCGACCGCAACGGCATCACCCATATCGACGCCTTCCTCGTCGATTGCGAAGGCGCCGACTGGATCGTGTTCGAGCAGCTCGACCTCAAGCGCTATCGTCCCGGCATGATCAAGGTCGAGGTTGGTGCGCTGCCCGCGCCGGAGATCGGACAGGTCGTGGTCAAGCTGAAGACGGCGGGCTATCAGGTCGGCTTCCAGGCCGAGGACGTCTGGGCTTTCGCCTGACGGGTAGATGTTTTTCCTGATTTGGGGAGGGGTCGCGCGGCATCCGAGGCGTGTCGCAAACAGGCGGTAGCGCCGTCCCCGTCGCCTGCATATTGTGCGCCGATCAGACGGGCGCCGACGCCGCCCGCAACAGCATTCTGGAGTCGCGGGCAATGGCAGAGTTTCCAAAAAAGGCGAAGGTCGTCATCATTGGCCTCGGCGGCATTGTCGGCGCATCGATCGCCCATCATCTGATCGAGCGCGGCTGGAACGACATTGTCGGCATCGACAAATCAGGCATCCCGACCGATATCGGCTCGACCGCGCACGCTTCCGACTTTTGCTACACCACCAGCCACGATTTCCTGTCGTGCTGGACGACGCTCTATTCCATCGATTTCTACGAGAAGATGGGTCACTACGCGCGCGTCGGCGGCCTCGAGGTCGCCCGTGTCGGCGACGACGGCCGCATGGATGAGATCAAGCGAAAGATCGCCTCGGCCAAGGCGTTCGGCACACGCGCTCGCCTGATCGACCCCGTCGAGATCAAGAAAAAATTCCCGTTGATCGAACAGGATCTGGTGCAGGGCGGCCTGTGGGATCCGGATGCCGGCCTCGTTATTCCGCGCTCGCAGACCGTTGCCGGCAAGCTGGTCGACCAGGCGGAAGCGTCCGGCAAGCTCAAATCCTTCGCCAACACGCCGGCGAAGTCGCTCGTGGTCAAGGACGGCCGCATCAGTGCCGTGGTGACCGACCGCGGCACGATCGAGGCCGACTATGTCATCGTCTGCGCCGGCATCTGGGGCCGGCTGATCGCCGAGATGGTCGGCGAGGACCTGCCGGTCATGCCGATCGACCATCCGCTGACCTTCTTCGGCCCCTATACCGAGTTCGCCGGCACCGGCAAGGAGATCGGTTGGCCTCTGCTGCGCGATCAGGGCAACTCGGCCTATATGCGCGACACCGGCGACCCCAAGACCGCCGAGGGCGGCCAGATCGAATGGGGTTACTACGAAGAGACCAATCCGCGCCTCTGCCATCCGCGCGACCTGCTGGAGAAGGACCAGGCACGACTGTCGCCGTCGCAGCGCGATCTCGACATGGAGCAGATCCTGGCGCCGCTCGAACGCGCCATGGAACTGACGCCGATCCTGGGCGAACTCGGCTATAACGAAAGCCATTCCTTCAACGGCCTGCTGCAGGTGACGGCCGATGGCGGCCCGTCCATGGGCGAGAGCCAGAAGGTGAGGGGCCTGTGGTACGCCGTCGCCATCTGGGTCAAGGACGGCCCTGGCATGGGCAAGCTGATCGCCGACTGGATGACGGATGGCCGCACCGCGATCGACCACCACGCCATCGACTATGCGCGCTTCTATCCGCACCAGACCAAGGAACAATTCATCTGGGATCGCTGCACCGAGACGGCGATGAAGGTCTACAACCCGGCGGTGCATCCGCGCGAACCCTTCTCCAAGGCCCGCAACATCAGGCGCTCGCCGTTCTGGGAGCGTGAAAAGGAACTCGGCGGTTATTTCATGGAGCTGGGCGGCTGGGAGCGTGCGCACGGCTATGCCGCCAACGAGCATCTGCTTGAGAAGTATGGAAACCGCGTGCCGGTGCGCGAGAACGAATGGGACAACCGCCATTTCTGGCGCGTCTCCAACGCCGAGCATCTGGCGATGAGCGAGGATTGCGGTATCGTCAACCTCTCGCATTTCTCGATGTATGACATCGAAGGACCCGACCATGTCGCGCTGCTGGAATGGCTGTGCGCGGCCAAGATCGGCGGTGACAACAACATCGGCAAGGGCATCTACACCCACTTCCTCGATGAGCAAGGCATGGTGCGCGCCGACTTCACGGTGATCCGCATGGCCGACCGCTGTCGGCTGATCGACGGCGCCGACGCCGGGCCGCGCGACTACCAGTACATGCGCCGCACGGCCCAGGACAAAGGGTTCGACGTCACCATCACCGACGTGACCGAGAAGTACGTCACCATCGGCATCTGGGGGCCGAATGCCCGCACGACGTTGCAAAAGGTGGTCGAGAACCCGGATGGGCTTTCGCCGGAGAATTTTCCGTTCGCGGCGATCAAGCCGGTCCGGATCGGCGGCAAGGACGTTACGGCGTTCCGTATTTCCTATGTCGGCGAGCAGGGCTGGGAACTGCATATGCGCTACGAGGATGGTCTCGCCGTCTGGGACGCGCTGCGCTCGACCGGTGTCATGCCATTCGGCGTCGAGACCTACGCCAATACGCGCCGCATGGAGAAGAGCCTGCGGCTGCAGAACGCCGACCTCTTGACCGAGTATAATCTGCTGGAAGCCGATCTCGCCCGCCCGAAGGTCAAGGAGAACGATTTCTGCGGCAAGGCCAAGCACTTGGAGTATCGTGAGCGCGCGCACCAGCCGGCGATGCTATGCACGCTGGTGATGACCGAGAACAAGGATTCCAGAGGTGTCGCCCGCTATCCGGTCGGCACCATGCCGGTCATGGACCCGGCAACCGGCGAGACGCTGGTCGACGAACTCGGCCGCCGGTCGTTCACCACCTCGGTGGCCTATGGTCCGACCATCGGCAAGAACATCGCGCTCGCCTATCTGCCCTGGGCCTATGCCCAGGAAGGCCGCAAGCTCGACGTGGAGTATTTTGGCGAGACCTATCCGGTCGAGGTCGCCAGTGTCGGCTACAAGCCGCTTTACGACCCGGAGAATCTCAAGCCGCGGAGCTGAGCCTTCGCCAAGAATTTCGCGCGTGTTCGGATGAGCCCGGCCCAGGTCGGGCTTTTCTCTTTTTCAGCTGTCGATTCTGGCTTACCCTCGCGGCATGTCTGGTTTTGGCACTGCAAGACATCTGCTTTCGAGCGTCGTCGCGCTGGCGCTGACGCTCTGGCCGACGACAATGTCTCGCGCAGACGAGCCGGTCGATGTCGAACTGGTGCTGGCGGTGGACGTGTCGCTGTCGATGTCGGCCGACGAGCTCGAGATCCAGCGTCATGGCTACGCGGCGGCGCTGACGCACGACAATGTGCTGCAGGCGATTACCGATGGCGCCTATGGCAAGATCGCCGTCACCTATGTCGAATGGGCCGGCACCAACTGGCAACGCGTCATCGTGCCGTGGACAGCGATCGCGACCCGGGCCGATGCGGAGCGGGTGGTGGCGCAATTGTCGGCTCAGCCGCCCAACAGCGCGCGGCGCACCTCGATCTCCGGCGCGCTGGAGTTCGGCAGCGACCTTTTCGCCGAAAGCGGCTACCAGGGAACCAAGCGCGTCATCGACATTTCGGGCGACGGGCCAAACAACCAGGGCGCGCCGGTCAATCTCGCCCGCGACGGGGTGGTCAGGCAAGGCATAGTCATCAACGGCCTGCCGCTGATGACCCGAGGCGGCTTTTCCGGCGTCTATGACGTCAACGATCTCGATCGCTACTACAGCGACTGCGTCATCGGCGGTCCCGGCGCCTTCATGATCCCGGTCAACGACTGGACGCAATTTCCCGAAGCCATCCGCCGCAAGCTGGTGCTGGAGCTTGCCGGCCCGGCGTCACGGCAATGGGCGGCGGAGGAGGCGGATCATCCGCCAGTGGTGCTGGCGCAGGACAAGCCCATCGCCGACTGCCAGGTCGGCGAGAAAATGTGGCGCAACCGCAACTGGATGCCCGACGCCAGATAGCGCAATTCCAAAACCGGATTGCCGGCTGCTTTGCGCGCAAACACGGTCCTGTTGATTGACAAGCCCATCGGCCTCTGTGAACAATTTCCCGCAGAAAAACAAAAGGGGAACCGATATGAACAGAATAATCGTCCTTGCCGCGACATTGACACTTGCCGCAGGCTTGTCCGCGCCGGCAATGGCCGCCACATCGCTCACCATCGGCATCAGCGGATGGACCGGATTCGCGCCGCTGACACTCGCCAAGCAGGCAGGGCTGTTCGAGAAGCATGGGCTCGACGTGACCTTGAAGAAGGTGCCGCAGGCCAGCCGTCCGCTCGCCATCGCCAGCGGCGACCTGCAATGCGCCGCCACCACGGTCGAGACCTGGCTGGTCTGGAACGCCAGCGGGGTGACCACCAAGCAGATTTTCCAGCTCGACAAATCCTATGGCGCCGACGGCATCGTGGTGCGCAACGACATCAAGACGGTCGCCGATCTCAAGGGCAAGACCGTCGCTTCCTCGGCGCCTGGAACGTCGCCCTACTTCCTGCTGGCCTGGGTGCTGAACAAGAACGGCATGTCGACCAAGGATGTCACGGTCGTCAATCTCGAACCCGACGCGGCGGCGCAAGCCTTCCTCGCCGGCCAGAACGATGCGGCCGTCACCTACGAGCCCTTCATCTCGGCCGTGCGCGACAAGGCCGACCAGGGGCATATCCTGGCGACCACGCTCGACTATCCGATGGTCCTCGACACGGTCGGCTGCACGCCCGAATTCCTCAAGGCCAATCCCGACGCCGCCAAGGCGCTTGCCGACAGCTATTTCGACGCCCTCGACATGATCAAGAAGGAGCCGCAGAAATCCTACGAGATCATGGGCGCCGACGTGAAACAGTCGGCCAAGGAATTCGAGGATTCGGCAAAGTACCTGAAATGGGCCGACAAGGCCGAGAACAAGCAGTTCTTCACCAAGGAATTTCAGGACTTTTCCAAGACCGCCGGCGATCTGCTGCTGCAGATGGGGCTGATCAAGGAGGCACCCGACGTCGCCACTCTGGCCGACACCAGCGCCGTGGCGAATTGACGGTTCAACCCTTGGGCACCGTGCGGTGGCGCAGAGCGCCGCCGCCTTGCCGCTGACAAAGGACGAAGATGCGCCCCTTGCATCCTGTCTCTCCGAGCCTGCGAACAGTGCTCGGTATCTCCTTCTTCGTGCTGTTCGTGGCCTTCTGGGCTTGGATCACGCTTGGCGGCCACGTCAACCGCATCTTCCTCGCCGATCCGCTGTCGATGCTGCGGGATGGCTGGCGGCTGCTGGTCGAGGATCGTTTCTGGCTCGACATACTGATCACCATCTGGCGGGTCTTCGGCGGCTTTGTACTGGCCTCGGTCGTCGCCGTGCCGCTCGGCATCGCTATGGGCGCCTGGAAGCCGGTGGAAGCGTTTCTGGAGCCCTTCGTCTCCTTCGCCCGCTACCTGCCGGCGTCGGCCTTCATTCCGCTGCTCATCCTTTGGGCCGGCATTGGCGAGCTGGAAAAACTGCTCGTCATCTTCGTCGGCTCGGTGTTCCAGATCATCCTGATCATTGCCGTCAAGGTTGGGGCCACGCGGCGCGATCTGGTCGAGGCCGCTTATACGCTGGGCTCGACCAACAATGGCATCGTCAGGCGGGTCATCATGCCGGCCAATGCGCCCGAGATCGCCGTGACGCTACGGCTGGTGCTCGGCTGGGCATGGACCTATGTCATCGTGGCCGAATTGATCGGCTCATCGTCGGGCATCGGTTACATGATCATCAACAGCCAGTCGCGGCTGGCGACTGGGCAGATCATCTTCGGCATCATCGTCATCGGCCTGATCGGGCTGTTGTCCGATTTTGCGTTCAAGGCGTTCAACCGCTGGCTCTTTCCATGGAGCCTGGCGTGAGCAAGCTTCTTATCGAGGGTGTCTCGCGAACCTTTGCCGGCGTGCGGGGTGGAGAACCCGTCAAGGCGCTGATGCCAATCGACCTGGCGGTGGCGGCCAACGACTTCATCACCGTTTTGGGACCGTCAGGTTGCGGAAAGTCGACACTGTTGAGGATCGTCGCCGGCTTGGAGGCGCCAAGCGAAGGCCGAGTTCTGCTGGACGGCAAGACGGTGACGCGGCCCGGGCCGGACCGCGGCATGGTCTTCCAGTCCTACACGCTGTTTCCATGGCTGACGGTCGCCGAAAACATCGGCTTCGGCCTGCGCGAACGGGGGATGGCCGAAAAGGAGCGGGACGACATTGTCGCTTCCTATGTCGATCTCGTCGGGCTGAAGGGGTTCGAGAACCATTGGCCGAAACAGCTTTCAGGGGGCATGCAGCAGCGCACGGCGATTGCCCGGGCGCTAGCCAACGATCCCGAAATCCTGTTGCTGGACGAGCCGTTCGGGGCGCTGGACAACCAGACACGGGGGCTGATGCAGGAATTGCTGCTCGGCATATGGGAACGGCGCAAGAAAACGGTGCTGTTCGTCACCCACGACATTGAGGAGGCGATCTTCATGGCCTCGCGCGTGATCGTGATGACGGCGCGGCCCGGCCGCATCAAGTCGGATGTCGCCATCGACCTGCCGCATCCCAGGCACTACACGCTGAAGACTAGTCCCGAATTCTCGGCGTTGAAGGCGCGGCTGACCGAGGACATCCGCGTCGAGGCGATGCGGACGGTGCAAGTGCGGTCGGCCGAGACCTGATCGGGATCAGGCTGCCAGCAATTGCTTGCGGTCGACGCGTTCCTGCTGCGGCGAGCGGGCGTAGAGCTCGCGGTAACATTTCGAGAAATGCGAGGCCGAGACGAAGCCGCAGGCGACCGCCACCTCGACCACCGGCAGCGACGATTGGATCAAGAGATGCCGGGCGCGGTCGAGGCGGATTTCGAGGTAGTAACGGGCAGGCGACCGTCCCATCTCGGTGCGGAACAGGCGCTCGATCTGGCGGCGCGACAGGTCGACATGGTCGGCGATCTCGATCAGCGACAGCGGCTCGGACAGATTGGCCTCCATCAGCTCGATGATGGTCAGTACTTTCGAGTTCTGCACGCCGAGGCGGGCGCGCAGCGGCAGGCGCTGGCGGTCGGTCGGACTGCGCACACGATCGGTCAGCACCTGCTCGCACACGCGGTTGACGAGGTTCTCGTCGAAATCGTCGCCGATCAGCTTCAGCATCATGTCAAGCGCGGCGGTGCCGCCGGCGCAGGTGTAGATGTTCTGGTCGATCTCGAACAGGTCGGCAAAGACATTGGCCTTCGGGAACGCTTCGGAAAAACCGGGCAGGTTTTCCCAATGGATGGCACAGCGCTTGTTGGACAGGAGCCCGGCGGCGGCGAGGATATGTGCACCGGTGCACAGGCCGCCGACGGCGACGCCGCGATTGTATTCCTCGCGCAGCCAGGCAAATGCGGACTTGTTCTGATAGCGCTCGACATTGGTGCCGCTGCAGACGATGGCCATATTCGGGCGATCCGGCCCCGCCATCTTCTTGCGTTCCTCCTCCAGCGAGGTGTTGACCGCACACTCGACGCCGTTCGAGGCGCGCACCGGCTTGCCGTCGATGCTGGCGAGGCGCCAGCGATAGGCCTCGTAGCCGAGCATCCGATTGGCCGAGCGCAGCGGGTCGAGCGCTGTCGCAAAAGCGATCATGGTGAAATCGGGGATAAGGAAGAACACAAACGATCGCTTGATCGGATGCTTGACGGCGTTCACGGGGAACCTCATCTGGCCATGACGCGAACAGGATGTCGCGAATAGCATAGCGTCATCAGGAAAAACCATTCCTGTCAATCGTCTAGACGGCTTTGGGAAGATTAAATTTGCGACATGGGTCGCAAATGGGCAATCGCCGCGCGGTGCTGCTCGAACCAGGCCACCGTCAGGTTGTGAAAGGCGATGGAAGCGCAACAACGCCGCCTCGGCGGACCGAGGCGGCGGCAGTCAACCCTGAAGCCGCGGCAGGGGCGCGGCTCTGGAGGTGTCTTGTATTTTCGATTTCTACGCAGTTCCGGCCGGGAAAATACGGTTTTCCTGGAACCGCGCTCGTTCAGGCGACGAAGCCGAGACGTGCCGCGGCCATGGCGCCGGTCTGGCCGGGCATGGTGTTGGCAAGACGCTGACGCTCGAGAGCGGTGGTCAGGTTCATTTCGCGGCGGGCGAAGAGGCGGGCAAAAAGCTTCATGATCATCTCCAATCGGTTGCTCGCGCATTGGCCCGAAAAATCGAATTGATTTTCGGAAAGCACGATGCGCAGACTCAAAGTGTTAGAGCGTACTTTGTGCGTCCAATAGGACGCACGTCGCTCTAAACGGGTCGCCTTCGCTTGATGGAGTGGGGCAGCTCGTTTGCTGACGGTGATATAGGCTTGTGTGAGCAGGAACTAAATCGCAAAAGCGAAGCGCTTGATATGAAAAGCGACACCGGATGCGACATATTTTGGCAAGCTACGAGCAATATGCCTAGGATTTATGAATATTTACAAAGAGTTAATCAAAAAATCGAGCTGCTATGCGGCTTGCTCATATGCGCCATGCAGCGGCGGCATGGCTCATGAATTCGTTTGAATACAAATAAAATAGAGAAGGCCTGCCGGGCGGGCTGCGCGGCAGGCCTTCAGCACGGGGTACACACGATTTACTTTGCTCCAGCCCAGGATCCGACGCCGCTGCGAATGCCGGTCTTGGCGTCGGAAGCTTCCGGCCAGCCGATATCCTTCTGCAGCTCGATCGGCAGTGAACGGATGGCGCGTTCGGTCTGGTAGCGGGTGCGGGCCGCGTTGAATTCGGTCGCGATGCGGCCGAGGGACGATAGGATAGACATTTCGATCTCCTTTGCTACGGCACGGCAAGCGCCGGCAATGCGTTACGTCAGGTCTGTTTCAGCTTCATTTCACGTCGATGCAGGTCTGCGCCGTGGTCGTTTCGTGGCCGCTTTTGGCAGCATGCTGCTTCGATGGAGTTGACTATGCTCCCGGTCTGATGTTCAATCAAACGAAATGGAATGATGTTTTGTATCAGAAAAATTGAAGGTCGATCGTCATGAACGCCCCACTCAATCACCCGCTGCCGCTGCTCGACCTCGACGTTTTGCGCACCTTCGTGGCGATTGCCGAGACCGGCAGCTTCACCACCGCGGCCAATGCGGTGTTCCGGACGCCGTCGGCCGTCTCCATGCAGATCAAGAAGCTGGAGGATATTCTCGGCCGCTCGGTGTTCGCGCGCGACGCGCGTTCGGTGACGCTGACCACGGACGGCGAAATGCTGCTCGGCTATGCCCGGCGGCTTTTGTCGATCAACCGCGAGGTGGTGTCGAAGTTCATCATCCCCGATATTGTCGGGGTGGTGCGGCTCGGCTCACCTGACGACTATGGCGAGCGCGTGCTGCCGCATGTGTTGAAGCGTTTCGCGCAGTCGCATCCCTCGATCGCCGTCGACGTCACCATCGACCAGAGCAGCAATCTGCGCCGGCGCATGGATGACCGGGCGCTCGACATCACGCTGTTGACCAATTCGTACAAGACCAGCGCGCTCGGCGCCGAGGTGCTGTTGACCGAGCCGATCGTGTGGGCCGGCGCCAAGGGCGGCTGCGCGCATCTGCGCGAACCGCTGCCGGTTTCGCTTTGGGAAGAGGGCTGTGCCTGGCGGGCCGGCGCGCTCGAGGCATTGGGCCGCGAGGGCCGCAACTATCGCGTCGCTTATATGAGTGCCCATACCGCAGGCCAGCGCGCCGCGATCATGGCCGACCTCGCGGTCGCGCCGCTGCCGAGATCGTTCCTGGGCAACGACATGGTCGAACTCTGCCCTAAGGACGGAATGCCCGATATCGGCACTTACAATCTTGCCATGGTGGTGGCGCCGGACGCCAGCGCGCCGGTCAAGGCCGTCGCCGACCACATCCGCGCGACCTTCGAAGTGTTCAGGGAAACCGGCAAGTTCTGATCGATGTCGTGGGGCCGAGTTTCAGTGCTCGGCGATCTCGTCACGTTCGCCGAGCCGATTGATCGTCTGGCCGAAATGGTTGGTGTGCTGGGATGAAGCTTTGGTCGACGACTTGACCGTTTCCCTTTCAGCCCGAGTGTAGGCGTCGTCCGTGAGAAACGCGACGATGTGCTGACGCGCGCGCCGCGCTTCCGGCATGTCAATCAGCGGCCAGACGTGGAACATGCCTTCCTCGTAGATCAGCTCCACCTCGACACCGGCGGCGCTGGCTTTTTGTGCAAAGATGAGATTGTCGGGCGTGAGAAGATCGCGGGAGCCCGTCAGGAGCAGTGTCTTCGGCAATACCGACAGATCGCCATAGACCGGGCTGATACGCCAGTCTGTCGGATCCAATCCGGCACTATAGAGCCGGATTGCCTCACGCCCGCCGGCGATGCCCAACCATGGATCATTCCGCTCCGCCTCAAACACTTCGGGGTTCGCGAGCGAGACGTCGAGGCCGGGTGAAATCAGCACATGGCGCGACGGCACCGGCAAACCCTCGTCCGCCGCCATCATGGTCAGCACCACGGCCATGTTGCCGCCGGCGGAATCGCCCATGAAGACGATATCTTCCGCCTCTGTCTCATCGAGCATCTGGCGGTAGACAGCGCCGACCATGCCGAACATGGCGTGGAAATCGTGTTCCGGGGCGATAGGGTAGATCGGCACGGTGATGCCGTAGCCCAGCCGGTCGGCCATGTCGGCGATCAGATACCAGTGATAGGGCGTGATCTCAAAGACATAAGCGCCGCCATGCAGGTAGAGTATCCGCTTGTGCTCTCCGGCCTTAGGGGCGATTTCGTAGACCGGAAAACCGTCCACGCTGCGCGTCTGGATTTCGAAACGCTGATGCAGCGCGGCCGGCGGATGGTGATCCTCTGTCTTGCGCGCGGCGGCGATCCAGCGCTGCAGGTTTTCCGGGCTGGAAAAGGCTTGCTTGCGGCTGTGCCTGAGCACGAAGGACACAACGTGGCTTTTCAAACTTGGCATGCGAATACACGAACTTCGGCTGCAGCCGACTAAGAGAACTCCCCCTTGTAACGAAGATCGTGCCTTGGCCGAGAATGTCAAGATTTACGGCGTGCCCACACGCTGGTGTGATCCGCGCGTCGTCGGCGCCGCGGCAAAAGTGCCGTGCGCAATCGGTTGCTGGTGGCCATCGGGGATGTGTGGGATCCCCGGTGGACGCCGAGCAATTTGTATTTGTCGGCGAACGTCGTCACCGCGTAGAGCCTAGCAGCAGCGAGGCGAGTGTGGCCTGCGGATCGTTCGGCGGCGATGCCGGCCAGCCGATGTCCTTCTGGACATGCGCCGGCAAGCTGTTCAGCGCGCGGATCGATTTGTTCCTGGCGTGGGCTTGCCTGATGGCCACACCCAAGCGGCCGAAATTTTCGAACATCGTCATTGTCATCTCCCCTGAAGAACGGCGATGGCCAAGGACTGTCCTCAGCCGCCGTTCGATGTGCGGGTAAATGCGCTGTGCATGTATCTGCTGGATTTCGCGAAAACAGCGTTTCGGTTTCCGGATCGGACGATCCGGAAACATTTGCATACAAATAAATCGAGGGAGTGGCCGGCGCGTCTATTCGCGGCTGCGCCGGGCAGCATGGCCTTCGCGGGAGCGCCGGCGCGGAGCTGCATCTCCGGCGATGCCATCCTCGCTCACCGTCTTGCGCGGTGGCAGCTTCACCGCCGCCGCCAGTTTCGGGAACGGGTCGACCTTGTTGGGCAGCGCCATGGCGTAGACGAAGTGCTCCTGGAATTTCGGCTCGAGCGCCGTCTCGATCTTTTCGATCTGGCTCACCGTCTCCTCGATCTCGCGGCGATAGCCGCGATTGAGCAGCGCCATGCGAGCACCCGCGCCGGCGGCGTTGCCCACGGCCGAAACCTTGTCGAGGTCGCAATCGGGGATGAGACCTAGCACCATGGCGTATTTTGGATCGATGAAGGAGCCGAAGGCACCGGCGAAGTGGATGCGGTCGACATGCTCGGTGTTCTGTTTTTCCATCAACAGCTTGGTGCCGGCATAGAGCGCCGCCTTGGCCAACTGAATGGCACGCACGTCTGTCTGGGTGATGGTGATCTTGGGTTCGCCTTCCTTCAGCACGTAGGAGAAGGTGCGGCCGTTGGCGACGACACGCGGCGAGCGCGCGGCAAGCGATCCGTCGACGACGCCATCCTCGGAGATGATGCCGGCGAGATACATTTCGGCGACGATCTCGATGATGCCGGAGCCGCAGATGCCGGTGACGCCGGTCGCCTGCACGCTGTCGAGGAAGCCGGGCTCGTCGGACCACAGTTCCGAGCCGATGACGCGGTATTTCGGCTCCAGCGTGTCTGGATCGATGCGCACGCGCTCGATGGCGCCGGGCGCGGCCCGCTGGCCACCGGAGATTTCGGCGCCTTCGAAGGCCGGACCGGTCGGCGAGGAGGCAGCAACGACCCGTGTACGGTTTCCGAGTACGATCTCGGCATTGGTGCCGACGTCCACGATCAGCATCATCTCGTCCTGGCGATGCGGCCCTTCCGAGAGCGTCACCGCGGCCGCGTCGGCGCCGACATGGCCGGCGATGCAAGGCAACATGTAGAGCCGTGCGCCCTGGTTGAGCTTCAGCCCGATGTCGGAGGCCTTGATGCGAACGGCGCCCGAGACGGCAAGCGCGAAGGGCGCGCCGCCGAGTTCGGTCGGATCGATGCCGAGGAACAGGTGATGCATGATCGGATTGCCGACGAAGACGGAATCCAGGATGTCGTTGCGCTGGACATTGCCTTCCGCGCAAACCTTGTCGACGAGGCCGGAGATTGCCTCGCGGACAGCAACCGTCATGCCTTCGCGGCCATCCGGGTTCATCATCACATAGGAGACGCGGCTCATCAGATCCTCGCCGAAGCGGATCTGCGGGTTCGACGTTCCGGACGAGGCGGCGACGCGGCCCGACAGCAGCGACACCAGATGCATGGCGATGGTGGTCGAGCCGATGTCGCAAGCCAGGCCATAGGCCTCGTTCTTGAGGCCCGGCCACAGCGCGATGACGCGCGCTGTCTCGGTGTCCGTATCCTTGTAGATGGCGGCGGTCGCCGTCCAGTTGCCCTTGCGCAAAATACCTTGCACCTGCGGCAGTAGATAAAAATCGAAGTCCAGGCTTTTGAGGTTCCAGTCCTTCATCAGGGCGATCTTCAGGCGGTCGAGATCGCCAAGCGGCTTGTGCATGTCTGGTTCTTCGATCTCGACGTAGCACATGCGGATCGCGGAATCGCGGGCGATGACCCTGGTGTCGGCATCCTTGCGGATGGTCTGGGCGTTGATGACCGTGTCCTGCGGCACGTCGATGACGAGATCGCCGAGAATCTGGGCGGAGCAGGAGAGGCGGCGCCGTTCAGGCAGGCCGCGCACACGTTCATAGCGCTCTTCCTTAGGGCCTTTGGGCGATATGTGGTCGTTTGAGGAGGTGATCTTGTGCTTGGCGAAATTGCCTTCCTGCACCTCGATCTGGCAGCGTCCGCAAGTGGCGCGTCCGCCGCACACGCTCTCGACATAGACGCCGAGCTGGCGCGCGGCATCGAGCACGGGCGTTCCGACAGGGAACCGCCCGCGCTTGCCTGACGGCATGAACAGCACGAGCGGATCGGTTATGTTTGCAGGCGAGTTCACGATTGCGCGCTTATCCCCGGCCCATGCGGGCTTCACGGCCACCGCGTCGGCGGCCGCCATTGCCGCCGCCTTCGCCCGGCGCATTGACCGCTGTCGGCGCCGCCACCGCCTGGCCGCCTTCGGCCGGCTTGTAATCCTTGTAGGTCTTGATCCATTTGGTGCAGTTCTCGTCGGTGCCGTTCAGCACGTTGGCGCCGCGCACCGCTTCCATTTCCTGCGGGCGCACCGGGTTCATGATCGCCGAGGTCATGCCGGCGCCGATCACCATCGGGATGAAGGCGGCGTTGATGCCGTGGCGGTGCGGCAGGCCGAAGGAGATGTTGGAGAGGCCGCAGGTGGTGTTGACCTTGAGCTCTTCGCGGAGCCGACGCAGCAGGGCGAACACCTGGCGGCCGGAATCGCCCAGCGCGCCGATCGGCATCACCAGCGGATCGACTACGACGTCATGCGCCGGGATGCCGAAATCGGCGCAGCGCTGCACGATCTTCTTGGCGACGGCAAAGCGCACGTCCGGATCCATCGAAATGCCGGTCTCGTCGTTGGAGATGGCGACGACCGGCACATTGTATTTCTTGATCAGCGGCAGGATGGCCTCGAGCTTTTCCTCCTCGCCGGTGACGGAATTGACCAACGGGCGGCCCTTGGCGACTTTCAGCGCGGCTTCGATCGCGGCGGTGACGGAACTGTCGATCGACAGCGGCAGATCGACCAGGCCCTGGACGATCTCCAGCGTCTGCACCAGAAGGCCAGGTTCGGTTTCGTTCGGGTTGACCGAGGTGACGCCGGCATTGACGTCGAGCATGGTGGCGCCGCAGGCGGCCTGCTCCAGCGCGTCCTTGATGACGGTCTCGAAATTGCCAACCACCATCTCGGCGGCGAGCTTCTTGCGGCCGGTCGGGTTGATGCGTTCGCCAATCACGCAGAAAGGCTGGTCGAAGCCGATGATGATTTCTCGTGTCGCCGAGGCGACGATGGTCCGGGTCATGAAATCTCTCCGTCGTGATATAAAGAGTTCTTTATATCGTTATCTCTTGTCGATCAAGCGAATGGTCGCTCTCCGCGCAAGTCAATGCGCGGTCTTCACCATGTCCACCTGGGTTTCGGTAATGTCGTCGTGCAGGATGCGGTCCAGCCGGTCGGCGACCATCTGGTCGTCGCGGCGGATCTCGCGCTTCCACGGCTGGCGGCCCTTCAGCACGCCCGATTCATCGACGATCTCGGCGACATATTCCTCCTGGCGATAGGCCATCACATGGATGCCGGAGACACCGGGAATTTCCTTCACCTCGTTGATGATGTCGGTGCAGAGCTGCTTGCCTTCCTTCTTCTGGTCCTGGGCGCCTTCCAGCCGCTTGATGATAGCGTCAGGGATATGGATGCCCGGCACGTTGGAGCGGATCCATTTTGCCGTCTTGGCGGAAGCGAGAGGGCCGACGCCACACAGGATGAACACTTTCTCGGTGTGGCCGAGATCACGTGCCTTCTGCATGAAGGTCTTGAACATCGGCACGTCGAAGCAATACTGCGTCTGCACGAACTGCGCGCCGGCGGCGATCTTCTTGCCGAGATGGATCGGGCGAAAGTCGAAAGGCGGCGCGAACGGATTGACGGCAGCGCCCAGGAACAGCTGCGGCGGCGTCGTCAGCTTGCGGCCGGACAGAAACTTGCCGTTGTCTCGCATGATGCGGCAGGTCTCCAACAGCGACATGGAATCGAGGTCGAACACCGGCTTGGCGCCCGGCTGGTCGCCGGCCTGCACGCCGTCGCCGGTCAGGCACAGCATGTTGGCGACGCCCATCGCGGCGCCGCCCAGCACGTCGCCCTGGATGGCGATGCGGTTCTTGTCGCGGCAGGCGATCTGCATGATCGGGGCGTAGCCCATGCGGGTCAGAAGTGCACAGATGCCGACCGACGACATATGGCAATTGGCGCCGGACGCATCGACGGCGTTGATGGCGTCGACCCAGCCGTCGAAGATCTTCGCACGGTTGTAGACATCCTCCGGATCGGCGCTGTCGGGCGGGTTCAGTTCGGTCGTCACCGCAAACTCGCCGCGCCTGAGCACGCGCTCCAGCCGGCCGCGCGAGGTGTGGCCGGGCAGGGGATCGAGCGGCAAATGGATGCCGGCCGGATTTTCGTCGAGCTGGCGGCCGGTCACGCGGAGGCTCCGGTCTTCGCGGCAGCGGCGGCTTCACGGGCTGCCGCAGCCTGCGCGGTCACCCGCAGCCAGGCAGAGGTTTCGCGCAACGACTGGTCGACCGGCTTCTGCACGGTGAGGATCCTGTCGGAGTTGACCATGTTCTGCGAACCTTCCCAGGCCTTGACCCAGACGCAGGGCATATCGGGTTCGACCTCGCAATTGCCGTTGGCGCGCACGCCGCCGCAAGGGCCGTTGCGCAACTGCTTGGGGCAGTTCATCGGGCAAGACATGCCGGTCGAGGACAGGATGCACTGACCGCACATGCGGCAGTCGAACATGAAGCCTTTTACGCGCTTTTCGACGAACTTGATTGGAGCCTCGACGCGGCCATAGCCGATACCCTTCCACAACGGGTGCAGCAGCAAGAAGGTGTCGGCGAAGCGGGCGTAAAACCATTCGAGCAAGCGCGAATGCCTGATCGACCACAGCCGTATCGCGAAGGAGCGCTGTACGCGCCGCTGCGGCGAGACATCGGCCGGCTTGTAGTCGGACTTCGGCGCCGCCTTCTTGACCTGAGTGGCCTGCGTAATGGCCACGCCTTCCTTGCTGACGGGAGTGGTTTCAGACATTTTCTTTGCCGCCGGCCTTGACCAGAGCGACCAGCCGCTCGCGGTCATATTTCGCGTCGATCTCGTTGAAGGCCTTTTCGACCTCGGCTTCGAGATCGTCACCGACCGGAACTGGATCAGCCTTGCGCCATTCGGCCAGATAGTCGTCCGTGCCGCCGGCGCCGGTGCGCATGGCGCACATGTCGATCGCCTCGGTGAAGCGCAACGGCAGTTCGCGCTTGGCGTTCTGCCGACCCTTCTTGACGATGACCTGGGCAGGAATGTCGCGCCAGTAGACGACGATAAGATCGGCCATGAATTCTCGCTCCTCGATCCCCGAGCATTGCCGCAAGCGCAGTGGGCCCGCTTGTTATGGGACGACGCGCGCGCATTCAAAAGCGACGCATTTGGATGTCGTAAAATGAAAGGTGCGTTTATTCGTTTGCGACCCATGCCGCGACGGGGTCACTGCAGCGGTAATGGCGACGGAATTTGCGCTGTTCCGGACACTGGATGCGTTACCAAATGCCGGTTCTCAGCCCTGTCCAGACGTAGAACCAGATCGTCGGGTGGTACCACAGCTTCGACGGCAGCCCTGGATCGAACGTTGCGAGTTTTCCGGCCAGCGCGTCGCTGACCGCCTCGACGCAGATGTCGCGGGAAAACGCCGCCTGGCGCAGCGCATAGCTTGAGATGGTGTCACCTTGTTTCGGCTCGCCGCGCACCTGCTTCAGCACGCCACCAGTGTCGACGCCCGCATCGACCAGATGGACGGTGGTGCCGAAATTCTGCGGATCGCCTGACGTCAATGCCCAATAGCCGCCATTCATGCCGCGATATTTCGGGGTGATGCCGGCATGATAGTTGAGCACCGGACACGGCATTTTGGCCAGCATCTCCCTGGAAATCAGCCGGCAGCCGTTCAGCAGCACGACGCCGGGCTTGATCGTCTCGATTGCCTGCAGACATTCCGGCCCGTTGGCGGATGCCACATGGATGATGACCTGGCCTTGCCGCGGTTCCGTTTCAAGCTTCTCCTCGGCAATCAACCGGGCGGCGTGTTTGACATTAAGCCGTTTGCCGAGCCTGCTCAGCACCATAGTGCCGAGCTGGCCGATGGCAGAGATCCAGCCCTGGCGTCGGGCGCGGCCGCGCAGCAATTGCTTTTTAGATTCAGGGATTTCGAGGACGACGCTGACAGGGCCGACGCGGTCGGCGAGGTCGTTGATCAGGGCCCAGACGTGCGCGCCGCCACCGGTGACGACCACAATAGGTCGCGGATTTGGTTGCGACGCTGCCATTGATCTTTCCGTGCTCCAGGGACCGGCCGATGTGGCCGGACCTTAGGGCGGGCGGGTTAATCCTTGGTATGCCGGAAGCCTTACCAACCCATGAAGACCCCGGTCAGCGCATGAAGACCCGGTCAGCGCTTGAACTCCATGATGTCGAGCTTCGATTCATAATAGGGCGCGGGGAACTCGATGCGCCATTCCTTGGCGCTGTTTCGGAAGGCGTAACCGACCTGGTCGGTTTGCGGGCCGCTGCCATAGGGCTTTGCCCGATCGTCGTTGACGGAGCCGGAGCCAAGATAGATCGAGCGCTTGTCGCCGTCGTCGAAGAAGCGGCCCTGGGTGCGCTGAGAACCGCTGATCTTTTCCAGCCGCCAGCCGGAGCCATCATCGGTGACCCTGCATTTGAACCAGCCATAGACAACGAGCGGGCTCAGTCCGCCGACCTTGATCTTGCGGCACCGCCAGTTGCCGGTGAGATCCTTGTCGGAGAAGGCGACCAGCGGCTTGGCCAACAGCGTGTCGAGCTGCTTGAGCTCGGCGGGGTTGGCCGCCTTTGCTTCGGCGAGCGCCGCCTTGCGGGTGTCGCCATATTTGTCGAGCCGCGCCTTATCGGCAGGCGTGATCAGTTTTTGCACTTGTCCGTCGGCAAGGGCGGGCAAAGTACAGCAGAGGAGACCAAGGGCGGCGATCAATGAGCGAAGGATCATCAAAGAATTCCCTGTTTTGTCTGGAACGGCGCTGCCGCCGCCTGGCGCATAACTTACCGGGTCGCTGGCGCCTGTCATCCGTGCTTAACAGCGTCTCGGTCAAAACTCATGGTGTGACGCATGCGAATCTTGCTTACGGGATCGTCGGGTTGGCTGGGCAGCGCGCTGGCGCCACTCCTGCGTGAGCTTGGACATGACGTGACCGGCCTCGATCCCGTTCCATCGGCCGAAACGCGGATCGTCGGTTCGATTGCCGACCGTGACCTCGTCATGCGTGCCGTCGGAGAAAACCGGATAGAGGCCATTATTCACAGCGGCGCGCTGCACAAGCCCAACATAGACAGCCACGCCAACAGCGATTTCATCGCGGCCAACGTGCAAGGCACGCTAAACCTGCTCGACGCGGCGGTGGCGGCCAATGTGCAACGCTTCGTCTTCACGTCAACGACCTCGCTGATGATCTCGCAGGCGATACGCGACGGCTTCAAGGGCGGTGCGCGCAAGGCGGCGTGGCTGACGGAAGCGATGTCGCCCGAGCCGCGCAACATCTATGGCGTCACCAAGCTATCCGCCGAGCATCTCTGCCGTCTCTACCACCTCCAGCACGGCCTGCCGGTGGTGGTGCTGCGCACGGCACGTTTCTTCCCCGAGGCCGACGACATGGCGCATGCCATCGAGCAGTCGGACGCCAACACCAAGGCGAACGAACTGCTGTTTCGGCGGCTGATGGTAGAGGACGCGGCGCAGGCGCATGTCGCCGCCTTGGAGAAGGCACCGGAGCTCGGCTTCGACACCTTCATCATCTGTGCGCCGACGCCGTTCCAACCCGAAGATTGCGAGGCGTTGATCAGGGACGCGCCGTCCGTGGTGGCGCGGTATTTTCCTGAATTTCCCGCTCTCTACGCGAGGAAGGGCTGGACGATGTTTTCCTCGATCGACCGGATCTATGACGCGTCGCGGGCGAGGGACAGGCTGGGTTTTGCCTGCAGGACGAGCTTTGCCGACGTGCTGGCGGCGCTGGCAGCCGAAGACCCGGCCTGAAGCCGTCAGGCGTTCGCGGCCGCCCGCGCCAGGCCTGGCGTCAGGTCGCCAAAACCGGTGGAGCGGCGCTCATAGGCGAGGCCGAGCAGGGCGGCGGCCTTTTCCGCGACCTTGTCGAGCTCCGGATCATCGGTCTGCGCCAGATAGATCAGCTTCTCGTAATTGCCGAAATAGTCCTTGATCAGCTCCGGGTGCTTATCCAGCCCGAGCGGCTTCATGAAGAAGGCATCGAACTGGCGGCACAGGAAGTCCGTCATGTAGAAGGACATCATGTCGTCGTCGGCGACCTTCCCATAGGCGTCCATGCCTTGATAGAACGCGAAGCAATGCGGGCCGGCCATGCGTTCGACGCCATGCTTCTCCAACACGCGGTCAAGCAGGCCGCCAGTGCCGCAATCGGCATAGCCGACGAAGATATGTTCATAGCCTTCCGCCCTGGCCTTCTCGATCGCCTTTTCCATGGCCGGCGCGATGCGGTCGGGATGGAAATGAAACTCCGCCGGCAAACACGTCAATTCGAGGTGATCCAGCCCGAGCTGTTCCTTGACGGCCAACACCTCGCGCGCAATCATCCCGCAGGCGATGACGAGCAGCCTGTCTGTCTGATTCGGTTTTGTTTTTTTCGTCTTGACCAAGTCGAGCCGGCTTTTCGCTGTGGGGCTAATTTATCTGTCGAGGGAGACACCGTCCATGAAACTGCTACGCATAGCGCCGATGGCTATCCTTGCCTGCGCTCTTGCACTTACGGCCTGCGCCAACACCGTTCGGGGTGTCGGCAAGGATGTCAAATCGACGGCGAGGGCGGTCAAGGACACCGTCGCCAATTGATCGGCGGTCGTCCCTCATCTGGGGACAAAAAAGCCGCGCTGCAAGGCGCGGCTTTTTTTTCGTCGCCCTGATGCCTTGGATCAGGCCGAAGCACGCACGTTGTGCTTGCGCTTCATGAAATCCTTGGCGGTCTCGACCGCTACCGCCGCGTCGCGGCAATAAGCGTCGGCGCCGACGGCCTTGCCGAATTCCTCGTTGAGCGGCGCGCCGCCGACCAGCACGACATAGTCGTCGCGAATGCCCTTTTCCTTCATCGTGTCGATGACGACCTTCATGTAGGGCATGGTGGTGGTGAGCAGTGCCGACATGCCGATGATGTCGGGCTGGTGCTTTTCGATCGCGTCGAGATACTTCTCGACCGCGTTGTTGATGCCGAGATCGATGACGTCGAAGCCAGCACCCTCCATCATCATGCCGACGAGGTTCTTGCCGATGTCGTGGATGTCGCCCTTGACGGTGCCGATCACCATCTTGCCCTGTTTCGGCGCGCCGGTGGCGGCGAGCAGCGGACGCAGGATGAACATGCCGGCCTTCATGGCGTTGGCGGACAAAAGCACTTCCGGCACGAACAGGATGCCGTCGCGAAAATCCTCGCCGACGATACGCATGCCTTCGACCAGCGCCTCGGTAAGCACCTTGTAGGGCGCCCAGCCGCGCTCAAGGAGGATGTTGGTGCCTTCCTCGATCTCTTCCTTCAGCCCGTCATAGAGATCGTCGTGCATCTGCTGCACCAGCTCGTCGTCGGAAAGCTCGGAAAGGATGATCTCGTCGTCGGACATTTTTATCCAGCTCCTCACGGCATCGCGACTGTGTCGCAAGGCACAAAATAATGGTGTTCATACCTAACCCGCAACGGGCGGGTATCCATAGCTGATTTGCGACTTCCCGCAAAAGGAAAGCGACTGGAAAATCTATCGGTTTTCTTGTCGATTTTGCGACAGGCGTTGGCGCGGACGGGCCGTTTCGAATAGGGTGCATGGCTACGATCCGGGCAAAGCCGCGTCATGCGGCCGCAACGGTTACGGACCAGCCATAGTCAGGCGGGCCATATTCAGGGAAGAGCGATCATGAGTGAACACGCGGCAGTCGACCAGGAAGCGTCAAACGCGCGGCGTGGGCGCGGCGCCAGTGGCGGAGCGGCGGCCAGGCGTGCGGCGCGCTCAGGCGGCGGCCCCGGCACCCAGCTCACCTATATCAAGCGCAAGATCAACGTCTACGAGGTGCTGAACGAGGAAGGCCTGGCGCTGATCGAGAAGAACACCGACACGGTGCTGGAAGAGATCGGCATCATTTTTCGCGATGACGCCGAAGCACTGCAGCTCTGGAAAGAGGCCGGCGCCGACGTCAAGGGCGAGCGCGTGCATTTTCCCAAGGGGCTCTGCCGTTCGCTCTTGAAGACCGCGCCGCCCATCTACACCCAGCATGCCCGCAATTCAGAACGCTCGGTGCAGATCGGCGGCAATGCGACGGTGTTCGCGCCGGTCTATGGTCCGCCCTTCGTGCGCGATCTCGACGGCGTCAGGCGCTACGCGACGATCGAGGATTTCCAGAATTTCGTGAAGCTCGCCTATATGGCGCCGTCGATCCACCATTCGGGCGGCACGGTGTGCGAGCCGGTCGACGTGCCGGTCAACAAGCGTCATCTCGACATGGTCTACGCGCACATCAAATACTCCGACAAGCCGTTCATGGGTTCGGTGACCGCGCCGGAGCGCGCCGAGGACACGGTGGCGATGGCCAAGCTGGTGTTCGGCGACGACTTCGTCGAGAACAACACGGTGCTGACCAGCCTGATCAACGCCAACTCGCCGATGGTGTTCGACGAGACCATGCTTGGCGCCCTGAAGGTCTATTCGCGTCATAACCAGGCCTGCATCGTCACGCCGTTCATCCTGGCCGGCGCGATGAGCCCGGTGACGGTCGCCGGCACGCTAACGCAGGTCCTGGCCGAAGTGCTGGCCGGCGCCTCGTTCACGCAGCTGATCCGCGCGGGCGCGCCGGTGCTGTTCGGCACCTTCGCCTCGTCGATCTCGATGCAGTCGGGCGCGCCGACCTTCGGCACGCCGGAGCCGTCGCTGGTCTCCTATGGCGCGGCACAACTGGCCCGCCGGCTTGGCTTGCCGTTCCGTACCGGGGGCTCGCTCTGTGCTTCGAAAGTTCCGGACGCACAGGCAGCTTACGAGAGCGCCAACACGCTGAACTCGACCATTCTCGCCGGCACCAATTTCGTCCTGCATTCGGCAGGCTGGCTCGAAGGCGGGCTGGCCTCCTGCTACGAAAAATTCATGATGGATATCGACCAACTCGGCATGACCCAGAAATTCTCCGAGGGCGTCGACCTGTCGGAGAACGGCCAGGCGATGGACGCCATCCGCCAGGTCGGCCCGGGCAGCCACTATCTCGGCTGCGACCACACCCAGGCCAATTTCCAGACCGCCTTCTACCGCTCATCGATCGCCGACAACAACTCCTACGAGCAGTGGCTGGCCGAGGGCCAGAAGACCGCACCGCAGCGCGCCAACGATCTGGCGCGGCGCTGGCTGGAGGCTTACGAAGCGCCGCACCTTGATGAAGGCATCGATGAAGCCCTGAAGGATTTCATCGCCAAGAAGAAGGGGTCGATGCCCGACGCCTTCACCTGAAAGGAGCCCGAGTCAGGCGGGGCTAAAGTCGCCAACATCATCCACAAGGAAGTCTGGCGGAGCGCCTTCTCCGATCCGGACAAGAAGGGATGATTGCGTGCGCGGCATGATCGAGGAGATCACGGCCGCGCTTGGCGCCAACGGCCTCATCCTGCGTGGAGGTCTTCTTTTTCCCGATGACGAGGGTGCTCCTGATGGCGCCTCGGGCGCGCCGGCAAAGTCTGTCCTGCTGGTAGGGCAGGCGGGCGCCGCGCCTTGGCCGCATTTCCTGCGCTGGCGGGACCAGCAGCCACAGGCGATCGCCGATCCGCTCGACACCTGGTCGCGGGAGGTCATCGGCGAGGTGGCGCAAGAGTTTGGTGCCCGCGTCGTTTCGCCGTCGGACAAACCTTACCTGCCGTTCCAGCAATGGGCTGTTCGGGCGGAAGGGCTGAGGCCGTCGCCGCTCGGCATCCTCATGCATCCGCAATACGGGCTTTGGCATGCTTATCGCGGCGCGCTGCTGTTCGAGGACGAGATAACGCTTCCGGAATTTCGGGAGACGATCCATCTTTGCGACACCTGCGTCGACAAACCTTGTCTGAAATCCTGTCCGGTCGCCGCTTATTCGACGGATGGTTTCGCCTACCAGGCCTGCCTCTCGCATGTGCGGGGGGCGAATGGCGAGCCGTGCCGGGCCGGTGGTTGTCTTGACCGCAATGCCTGCCCCTATGGCGCGCAGTATCGCTATCCGCCGGAGGTCCAGGCCTTCCACATGGCTGCGTTCGCTGGTCCTTAGCGCATCACGCGATCCCGCACGAAATGTTGACCGCCGGGCTCAGGGAGCGCCTTGCCGTGGCGGCTTGCGCGGATATGTATCGCGCATCTGGCAAACGGAGCACGCAATGATGAAGCAGGACCTTCACATCAAGACCCGTGACGGTGTGGCGAAGGCAGGCCTGTTCCGCTCGGCCAAGGCTTCTTCAGCCAAGGCTGGCGTCATTCTCTACCAGGACGCCTTCGGTCCGCGCCCGGCGCTTGACCAGATGGCGGAACGGCTGGCGGGCGAGGGCTATGCGGTGCTGGTGCCCGATCTCTTCTATCGCAATGCTCCTTACGGGCCGTTCGACGCCAAGACCGCTTTTGTCGAAGAAAAGACCAAGGCGCCGCTGATGGCGCTGGTCACCGGCACGACGCAGGAAATGACCATCAGCGACAGCGCCGCCTTTGTCGACGCGCTCGCCGGCGAAGGCGTCACGGGACCGATCGGCACGGTCGGCTATTGCATGGGCGGGGCGCGGGCGCTCAACGCGGCCGCGACCTACCCCGACAGGATCAAGGCCGCGGCCAGTTTTCATGGCGGCAACCTTGCCAGCGACGCCGCCGACAGCCCGCACCGCAAGGCGGTTTCCGTCAAGGCGCGCGTCTATGTCGGCATGGCGGGCGTCGACCGGAGTTTTCCCCCGGAGCAGTCGACCAAGCTGGCCGAGGCGCTGAGGACGGCGGGAGTCGACCATCTGCTGGAGAATTATGTCGGCATGGCGCATGGCTGGTGCGTGCCCGACCACAGTGTCTACAACGAAGCTGGAGCCGAGCGTCACTGGAAACGGCTAACGGCGCTGTTTGCCGAGACACTGATCTGAGTCTCGCGCGGCTATTCCCGCCTGTTGGCTGCCCGATCCGTTCGCGGTATCAGGGCGTCTCGTTGAATGAGCGGGAGCCGCGCGGGGACGATCAACCTGATGCAATCCTATGATGTCGTGATCATCGGCGCCGGCGCCGCCGGAATGATGTGCGCCGTGGAAGCCGCCAAGCGCGGCCGTTCGGTGCTGATCCTCGATCATGCGGCGGCGCCTGGCGAAAAGATCCGCATCTCCGGCGGCGGCCGGTGCAATTTCACCAACATCCATGCGAGCCCGAAGAATTTCATATCGAGGAATCCGCATTTCTGCATCTCGGCGCTCAGCCGCTATACACAGCGCGACTTCATTGCGCTGGTCGAACGCCACGGCATTGCCTACCACGAGAAGACATTGGGGCAGCTGTTTTGCGACGGCTCCGCGCGCCAGATCATCGACATGCTGGTCTCGGAAATGCGGGGCAGGGGCGCCGAGCTGGTATTGTCGACCCGCGTCGAGGCTATCGGCAGAACCGAGGAAGGGTTTGAACTCGCCCTCTCCACCGGCTCGGTTTCATGCCAGTCCCTTGTCGTGGCCTGTGGCGGCAAGTCGATCCCCAAGATGGGCGCGACGGGCTTCGGCTACGAGCTTGCCGAACGGTTTGGCCTTGCCGTCGTCGAAACACGGCCTGCCCTGGTGCCGCTGACCTTCGACGCAAAAACGCTTGAGCGGCTTTCGCCCCTGGCCGGAAACGCGGTCGACGCCGAGATTGCCTGCGGCAAGACGCGGTTTTCCGAGGCGATGCTGTTCACGCATCGCGGCGTCAGCGGGCCGTCCATCCTGCAGATCTCCTCCTATTGGCGCGAGGGCGATGAGATCCGCATCGCCATGCTGCCGGGCACGGATGTGGCTGAGCTCGTCCGCGCCGCCAGGCGTGGCAATGGCCGGCAAGGGGTGCAGACCGTGCTGGCAAATCATTTGCCGAAACGGCTGGCACAAGCGATAGCCGAGCGAACCGGGCTGGACGGCAACCTCGCCGATCTTTCCGAGGCCCAGATCAAAGCCGTCGAGGCCGCGGTCAACGACTGGCGCATCAAGCCAGCCGGTTCGGAGGGCTACCGGACGGCCGAAGTGACGCTCGGCGGGGTAGACACCAACGGCCTCGACCAGAAGACCATGCAGGCGAAGCTGATGCCGGGCCTGTTCTTCATCGGCGAGGTCGTCGACGTCACCGGCTGGCTCGGCGGCTATAATTTCCAATGGGCGTGGTCGTCAGGCTGGGCTGCGGGCCAGGCGTGTTGACGTTCAGGTGAGGCCGGCCTGACCTCACCCGGCACGCCCTGGACGCAAACGTCCAAATTCGAGAAAAAATCTTTCCATCACCCCAAGGATTAGCCATTAGCCTTCGTCCAACAGGCAAATGATGGCGATGATGCTGGATGAGAGCGAAGCCTCCGACGCCGAACTGATCGGGCGGGCGAAGGGCGGAGACAGGGGGGCCTTTGGCAAATTGCTGGAGCGTCACTACGACTTCGTCTATCGCGCCGCCTATCGCTGGTGCGGCAGGAAGGCGGATGCCGAAGACATCGCCCAGGAAGTCTGTGTCAGGCTGGGCAAGGCGATCCGCGATTATCGCGGCGGCGGCGCGTTCACGACATGGCTCTACACCATGACGATGAACGCCGCGCGCGACACGATGCGCAAGACCCAGCGCGAGACGGTCAAGACCGAGGCCTATGGCGTCCATGCGCTGATTTCGGGCGAAGGCCCGGCCGAGGGTGAAGACCCGACCGAGGCGTTGTGGGCGGCGGTGCGGCAATTGCCGGACAAGCAGCGCGATGCCGTGATGCTTGTCCATGGCGAAGGCTTGAGCCACGCGGCCGCCGCCGAGGCGATGGCGATCTCGGAGACGACGGTTTCCTGGCACATCCATGAAGCGAAGAAACGGCTGAAGACGTTGATGCGTTCAGCCGGGGAAGTGTGACCATGGTCGACGACAACGAACTCAGAAAGCTGCGCAATGCAGCGGTACCGGCGCCGGGCGAGAGCGCGAAGGCACGCGCCTTCGAAGCTGCCCTGCGCGCCTATGATCAGGAAAATATTTCCGCCGTCACCCAAGGATCGGTTGGCGGCCTTCGTCTCACGGAGCGAGCACAAAAGCTCTGGAGCGAGATCATGCAAAAGAAACTCATTGCCACGCCGGCCCTTGCCGGGCTCGTCGCCCTGCCGATCGCTGGATACGCCACCTTCCATTTGCTGAGGGAACAGCCGTCGCCGTTCGGCGGCGACGAGAAGATCACCGAGACGCTGGCCGACAAGCCGGCGATGCAGAAGCCATTGGCAAAGCAGGCACCGGGAGATCAGGCTGTCAACGAACCGACCGTGACCACCGCGCCGGCCAAGGACAAGAAGGCCGCTGCGGATGTGGAAAGCCGCGACGCCAGCGATGCACTTGCGCCGGCCGCACCGCCGAACTCCGAATCGGATGCCGCCGGTGGCGCAGCACAACCGGGCGCGCCGGTGAGCCCGACTGTATCGTCGAGGTTTGACCTAAAGACCTACAGCGGCAAGGAGGTGGAGTATGGGACTTTGCCAACCTCCAGGCCGGCCCCCGCACCCAGTGGTGAGGTTTCACGGGAGAGTGCCGGCCTCATGCCAAACGCGCCTAATGCCGCGCGGGCCAGTCGCGTCCAGGCTGCCGAGCCCAAGCTTATGGCCCCGCAGCAGCCGGCGGCCATCCCGGCCGACCAGATCGCGCCGCAGGAGGAAAACCGCGATCGCGTCCAGGATTTCAAGACCAATCCCGTGCATGCGGCACTGCAAGACCCGGTCTCGACCTTCTCGATCGATGTCGACACCGCGTCCTATTCCTTCGTGCGCGGCTCGCTGAAGCAGGGCTACCTGCCGCAAGCCGACGCGGTCCGCGTCGAGGAGATGATCAATTACTTCCCTTATGACTGGAAGGGGCCGGAATCGGCCTCAACGCCGTTCAACTCGACCGTCAGCGTCATGCCGACGCCGTGGAACGCGCACACCAAGCTGATGCACGTCGCCATCAAGGGTTTCGACATCAAGCCGACCGAGCAGCCGAAGGCCAATCTGGTCTTCCTGATCGACGTGTCGGGCTCGATGGACGAACCGGACAAGCTGCCGCTGCTCAAGTCGGCGTTCCGGCTGCTGGTCAGCAAGCTGAAGGCCGACGACACCATCTCGATCGTCACCTATGCGGGCGATGCCGGCACCGTGCTGATGCCGACAAAGGTTGCCGAGAAGGACAAGATCCTCAATGCCATCGACAATCTGCAGCCCGGTGGCTCGACGGCAGGCGAGGCCGGCATCAAGGAAGCCTACAAGCTTGCCCAGCAGTCCTTCATCAAGGATGGCGTCAACCGAGTGATGCTTGCCACTGACGGCGACTTCAATGTCGGCCAGACCGATGATGATGACCTGAAGCGGCTGATCGAGAGCGAACGCAAGACCGGCGTGTTTCTGTCGGTGTTCGGCTTCGGCCGCGGCAATCTGAACGATGAAATGATGCAGACCATTGCCCAGAACGGCAACGGCACCGCCGCCTATATCGACACGCTGGCCGAGGCCGAGAAGGTGCTGGTCGAAGATGCCTCCTCGACGCTGTTCACCATCGCCAAGGACGTCAAGATCCAGGTCGAGTTCAACCCGGACAAGGTGTCGGAATACCGGCTGATCGGCTACGAGACCCGGGCGCTCAACCGCGAGGATTTCAACAATGACCGCGTCGATGCCGGCGATATCGGCTCGGGCCATTCGGTCACCGCGATCTACGAGATCACGCCCAAAGGCGGTGGCGGCGAGCAGATCGATCCGCTGCGCTACGGCCAGGCGACAGTCAACAATGGCGGTGTCGTCAATGCGGACGAATATGCCTTCGTCAAGATCCGCTACAAGCTGCCCAACGAGGACGTCTCAAAGCTGATCACCACGCCGGTGACCTCGGCCAACGAGGTCGCGTCCTTCGATCAGGCCAGTACCGACCAGCGTTTCTCCGTAGCCGTCGCGGCCTTCGGCCAGAAGCTGCGCGACGAGGATGCGACCGCGAAGTTCGGCTACGACAAGATCATGGAGATTGCCACTGCCGCCCGAGGAGCCGACCCGTTTGGGTACAGGTCCGAGTTCCTTTCGCTTGTGCGCCTTGCCTCGGCGCTGGGCGGCAACCGGTAGTGGCGATGACGGCCGGTTTCTTTCAGATGATGGGATCGTTCTGATAACCGGCCCACGGGCGGTGAGGCAGGCCGGCGAGGGATCTTTGCCCTTGCCGGCCTTTTTTTCGTTGCGCCATGGTCGTCCACCACCCATTCTGGCGGGAGGAAGGCAGAGAGCAATGAAGAGACGTATTATCCTGGTGCGGCACGGCGACGAACCTGCCGACGACCGTGTGTTCGCCTACCTCCAGCAAAGCGGCTACCAGCCCGTCTTGCGTCGAGCCTATGCCGGAGAGGCGCTGGAGGCGGATGAGGATGTCGCGGGCGGCGTGGTCTACGGCGGAATGTACAATGTCTACGACACGTCACTGCATCCATTCTTGGTGAACGAGTACCGATTTATCGACTTCTGCATGAGTTCCGATATCCCCTTGCTCGGCATCTGCCAAGGCGCGCAGCAGATCGCCTGGCATCGCGGTGCTCATGTCGGTCCGCCGGTGAGCGGCGTGCATGAATTTGGCTGCTATCCACTCTACCCGACAGCGGGAGCGGAGGATTTTCTGTCCGAGCCGATCCATGTCACGCAATCACACTGGCACGGCTTTGATTTGCCTGAAGGCGCCCAGCACCTTGCTTCGAGCGCCTCGTTTCCCAACCAGGCTTTTCGCATCGGTGATAAGATCTACGGATTGCAGTTCCACGCGGAAGTCACGCGTACAGGTTTTCGACGTGTACAGGACCGCCCGACCGCGAACTATGACAAGCCGGGCGCGCAGACGCGTGAAGAACAGGATCGTCTTATGAGCCTGCATGATGCAGCGCAGGCCGCCTGGTTCAACGGGTTCCTGCGTAAACTTTTTCCGCCTTTGATCTAGCTGGTCGACGACGATACTGCCGCAAGATTGGAGGGACCCGCACGGGATCGTTAAATTGCTCGGCATTTCCGGTACCGGATCGCAATTTCCTCTCGCTACACCGGTCATGTCTAAGGCTTGAGGGAGCCGGAATTGAAAATCACAACCATCGCCAACCCGACTCCGCCGGCACGTGACGCTTCGGCGAGTTTATCAGCCCCGTCAGCCGAATCCAGACGCATAAGCGACGATGTCGCGCAGGCGCGCCACACCGCCATGTCGGCGCTGACCAATGACCGCTTCCGCGCCATGCTGGAGCAGATTTCCGATCCGAGCGCATCCGGTGCGCTGGCAACAATGCGCGGCGACAACGTGGTCGATTTCAAGTCGGCGCAGTCAAGCTACGCCGACAACAGCGAATAACCGCAAAGAAATCGCCTCAGGCGCGGCTGCGCCGCCGCTCGCGGCGGGCTTCGCTGGTCTCGGCGGTGTTTGCCGTCGCCACCTTGTTGCGCATCGGGCCAATGCGCTCGACGATTTTTTCGACGGTCGGGCGATCTGCCCTGGTGTGGGCGTCGAGCGCCTTGCGCATCGCGGCCAGATGCTGGAACGAGGTGCCGCAGCAGCCACCGATGATCTTGGCTCCGCCATCCACGGCGAGCCGGACATAATCGGCCATCAGTTCCGGCGTACCGGAATAGTGGATCTCGGTGCCACGGAATTCGGGAATGCCGCAATTGCCCTTGACGATGACAGTCGCCTCCGGCTTGGCCTCGGTCATGTCGAGCAGCGAGGCCAGGATGTCGGAAGCGCCGACGCCGCAATTGGCGCCAACCCCGAGCGGCGCTTGCGACAGGCCGTCGGCGACGCCGTGGATGTCTTTCGGCAGCAGGCCCATCATGGTGCGGCCGGCGGTGTCGAACGAGCCGGTATAGGTGTAGGGCAGGCCGACGCGGATGGCGGCCTCGGCCGCCGCGCGGATCTCGTCGGGCGCCGACATCGTCTCGATCCAGGCGACTTCGGCGCCACCTTCCTTGAGACCTTCGATCTGCTCGGCAAAGGCGTCGACCGCTTCGTCATAGGTCATGGCACCAAGCGGTACCAGCAGTTCCCCTGTCGGACCGACCGAGCCGGCGACGATCACCTTGCGGCCGGCCTTGTCGGCGACAGCGCGGGCGATCTCGGCCGCGCGCTTGTTCAGCGCATGCACGCGGTCCTGCGCATGGTGCAGTTTCAGCCGGTGGCGGGTGCCGCCGAACGAGTTGGTCAGGATGATGTCGGCGCCGGCGTCGACGAAATTCTGGTGCAGGCTGGTGATGGTGTCGGGCGCGGTTTCGTTCAGCAATTCCGGCGCCTCGCCGGCCTCCAGACCCATGGCGAACAAATTGGTGCCCGTGGCGCCATCGGCCAGCAGCACACCCTTTTCAGCCAGCAGCGCATCGATCGGATTGCTCGTCGTCATCGGATTGGCTTTCGTGTCCTGGAATTCGAACATGTCTTGAAATTCGAATAAGGATATAAAGAAGTCTTTATGTCTAGTCAATGAAAATGCGGTGCTGAGCGCTCAGGCAGAGCCTGATGCGAACGACATGCCGGCTAGGTTGCGCGCGAAGGCGGCCGCTTCGTGCGGATTGATGTCGGCGGCACGGATCAGATTGTCGAAATGTTGGGTCAGGGCCTGGACCGGCTGGGTGGCGTTCAGCACCACATACATGTCGCCGACATAGATCGCCGCGCGATAGGGGCCGAAAATGGTCAGCGGGATCGAATAACGCATGCGGCCGTCATAGAGGAACAGGCGGAAGGTCGGATAGAGGTCGTCGAGCAGCGTCGCCATATGGGCAAGCTGCTGCTGGCGGTCGGCCGCCGGGAAACGGTCCCACACACCGAGGCCGCGGGCGAAGATCTCCAGCGTGTGGCGCGGCATGCAGACTTCCATGTCGGTTTCCGGCCGCCGGTTGTACTCGATGCGGTATTGCGTTTCGCTGGCCTGCGCCAGTCGGCTCCTGTTGGTGATGTTGGCTTCGTAGTCGACGAGCGCGTGGGTGCGCAGGAGATCGGGAATGCCGGCCGGCACATAGCGGATCTTGGTGCCCGCCGCTTCCGCGAACCATTTGGCGAGCAGCGTGCGGTCGAAACCGTCGGGCGCTTCCTCGATCTCCAGGCTCTCGCGGATTTCGCCGGTCACGCCCTCGTCCTGGCTAAGACCAAGCAGCCAGTCTAGCGACACTTTGAATTCGGCGGCGATGTTGAGCAAGGTTTCGGCGCGCGGCAGGCGGGTCGAGGCACCCGACATCAGTTGCGACAGCGCCGACCTGTCGATGCCGACTGCTGACGCGAAAGCCGATTGGTTGAGGTCGGAGCGTGTCAGGAGGAGCTTCAGACGCTCCCGGAAGATTGCCGACAGGTCGCGCTTGTCCATCATCTCACTCCTTGGATCGGGAGGAAAATTTTTCGCCGAAGCGGCCGAAGAAGCGCTTCAGGCGTAAACGAATCCCTAAGACTGTTTACAATGTATAACATATGCAGCCAAGAATGCGCAGACGCAACATTTTGTGCACTTTGTCGCGTTGAGTGGAATCATATCTCCTGACACAATGCTGTCAGGAACCAGTGGGGTTCCGGCGACTGAGGGACAGTGGTCGATAGCATGACTGGCAAGAGCATCCGTCGAAGCAGCAGACCGGCCATCGAATGGCCGACCGTGGTTCTCGCTTTCTTTTGCTACGGCACATGGTTGGCCGCCGGCTTCTTCCTCTGGCCGTCATATCCCATAGCTGCACTGATCGTCATGGCCGTCACGCTGGCATTGCAATCTTCTATCATGCACGAGGTGCTGCATGGTCACCCGACCCGCAACGGCCTCGTCAATGAAGCTTTCGTCTTCCTGCCGATCGGCCTTGCCTGGCCGTTCCGCCGTTTCAAGACCATTCACCTGCGCCACCACGCGGACGAGCGGCTGACCGATCCGCTCGACGATCCCGAGAGCTATTACCAGGCGCTCTGGATGCACGAAGAAATGCCGCCGCTGATGAAATTCGTGCTGAAGGTCAACAACACCATGGCCGGTCGCCTCGTCCTGGGGCCATGGCTGTCCTGCATCGGCTTCTTCATCGATGACGCCAAGCACGTGATTGCCGGAGACAAGGCGATCCGCAAGGCCTGGCTGCTGCATGCGATAGGCCTTGCCGTGGTGCTGCCGGTCGTGCAGTTCGGCTTCGGCATGCCGGTTTGGCTCTATGTGCTGGTGCCGGTCTGGCTCGGCCAGTCGCTGATCTCGATCCGCACCTATGCCGAGCACCAGTGGTCGGAGCATCCGGAAGGCCGCACGGTGATTGTCGAGCGCTCACCGCTGTCGTTCCTGTTCCTCAACAACAATCTGCACTTCGTCCATCACAAGAGCCCGACCATCGCCTGGTACCGGCTGCCGAAGCTGTTTCGTGACCGGCGTGAGGAATGGCTGCGGATGAACAATGGCTATGCCTATCCGAACTATTTCGCGCTGCTCAGATCCTATGCCTTCAAGGCCAAGGAGCCGATCGTGCATCCGGTTCTGCGGCGCGCGCCCGAGCCGGGCAGGGCGTTCAAGCCGCGCGTCAGGGCGCGCAGCATCAGTGGGCTTGGCAGCGCGCCGGTTCCCGCCGAACCGCCCAAGGAATAGTATCCGCGTGTAGAGTGGATAACGTGTCGGCCAATTCTGATTGGGCGCCGCGTTTTTGCGATCCTTTGTCCCGGCATGGTGGTTTGATATCGGCATGAGCGAATTGATTGCGGCGTTGCCGATGTATGACTGGCCGGAGGCGCGCGACGAGGTCGACGCGCAATGGGCGTCGTTGCGCGATTCATTCCGGCGAAGGGGTATCGATGCGCCGCAATCCATCGTGCGCCGCAATGGCGACCTGCCGCCAGTGCCGGGCGGCATTCGGGACGGCGAAGGTAAACTCGTCGCGCCCGATCCGGCGACGCTGCCGCCGGACGAACTCGATTTCCACAAGCTCTGGATGCATCCGGCGCTGCTGTTCGCGCAGACCTGCTGGGGGCCGATGGAACTCGGTCTGTCCCGGCATGTGCAGGTGGTCGGTCAGCCAAGCTATGACGCCTATGAAGGCGGGCAGGGCGAACTTTATTCGAGCGCGCTGGTGATGCGGTCGGGCGAGGGGCCGGAGGTTCGGTCGCCCACCGATGGCAAGGCCTTGCTGCCGCTCGATCTCATCCGGGGCAGGCGCTTCACCTTCAACAGCCTCGATTCCATGTCGGGCATCATCGCGCTGACGCGCGACCTGAAAGCGGCCGGCGAAAACCTGGACATATTTTCATCGCGCAGCGAAAGCGGCGGCCATCGCGACTCGATCGTGGCGGTCGCGGAAGGCAAAGCGGATGTTGCCGCGATCGATTGCGAAAGCTGGGCGCTGGCACGGCGTTTCGAGCCGGCGGCGCGCAAGGTCGTGATCGTCGGCTGGACGGCGCGACGCAGAGGCTTGCCGTTCATCACCGCCAGGACAACGCCGGAAAAGACCGTGCGCGCGATGCGCGAAGCGCTTGCCGGATTAGCCGAGCAGCCTCGAATCCAACGGGTAGGTTGAAAGCTTTTCGTTGCCGGTGTCGGTGATCAGGATCTGTTCCTCGATCTTGACACCCTCGCGACCGCCAAGCCGGCCGATATAGCTCTCCACACACAGCACCATGCCCGGTTCCAGCACGCCGTCGGGTGTATCGGATGTCCAGTCGCTGGCATGCGGCAAGGTCGGATATTCGTCGGCCAGTCCGACGCCGTGGTAGAGCACGCCGTAGCGGGTTGGGAAGCAGTCTCCAGGCGGTACAGCCGAGCGTTCGACCAGTTCGCGAAACGAGACGCCGGGCTGCATCAAAGCGGTGTTGTACTCGATCTGGTCGGCGGCGATGCGGAACAGGTCGCGCTGTTCGTTGGTCGGCTTTGTATCGCCACAGAGCCAGGTGCGCGAGAGATCGGCGCAAAAGCCGTAGGGGCCGATCAAATCGGTATCGAAGGCGACGAGATCGCCGGCCTCTATGATCCGCGACGAGCATTCCTGGAACCACGGATTGGTGCGCGGCCCCGACGTCAGCAGCCGCGTCTCGATCCATTCGCCGCCGCGCGCGATGTTGCCGCGATGGAGTTGCGCCCACAATTCGTTTTCGGAGATACCAGGCTTGAGCGCCTGTTCCATCTCGCCCATCGCCGCCTCGCAAGCGATGATGGCGCGGCGCATGGCAAGGATTTCATCCGGCGACTTGATCAGCCGCGCGTTTTCCATCACCGCCTCGCCATTGCCGATGGAAATGCCGAGGCGGTGGAGTTCTTCAACGCCTTCCGGGTTGATGTGATCGACCGCGATGCGGTTGTTGCCGCCGCCATGCTCCCTGATCAAATCGGCGATACCGGCGGCCCAACGGCGGACTTTCTGCTCGGTCAGCTCGCCGCCATAAAGATACATCCACGACACGGCCGGCCGAACTTCGTCGACGATGCCGGAATGATCGGACAGGTGCTCGCAGGAAAAGTAGTCGAACAGCACCACCGGACCCTCGGTGGCGACGAAGCAATGCCGCGTCGGATTGTGCGCGACCCAGAGCTGCATGTTGGTCGAGTCGGTCGCATAGCGGATGTTGACGGGATCATAGAGCAAGGCGCCGGCGTAGCCGCGGCGCTTCAGCTCGGCGCGGATGCGCTCGAGCCGGTATTTTCGCATTGTCGGCAGGTCGGGCGCGCTAACACCCGCCGCCGCCCATTCCGCTTCGGCTTGCGCGCCATAGCCCAGCACATGCTGGTTGAGCGAAGCCGCCTTCTCGCGGGAGGCGTCGCGCAGCGCCTCGATCGAGCCTGATACAAACGGCATGATCTTGCGGTGTCGGCCGAAGCTTCCCTTTGGCGCCCCGCTGTCCATCCCGTCCTCAGGTCCGCATCTTCTCGCCGCTTGGGTCGAAGGGTGCCTCGACATTGATGCGGGCCGGACGCCGAGACCCAAGAATCTCGATCTCGAACAGCCCCGCGCTTTCATCCTCGGCAAGGGCGGCCGGCACATAGCCTTGCGCCATCGACTTTTGCACGTAGTGCGCATAGCCGCCCGATGTCACCCAGCCGACCACGCGCCAGTCGCCGTCGACGATGCCGCGCACGGCCGACGCGCCTTCGGCGGCCTTCGAGCCACGTATTTCCTTGCCCGACGTGTCGAAGCGCGGCGCGCCGTAGCCATGCGGCTTTTCAACCGTGCCGTAATCCTTGCCGACCTTGGCCCAGATCGGCTCGTCCCCCATCACGTCGGCATCGGCGGCATCGACGATGAAGGAGACGCGGCGCAGTTTCGGCCCTTGCGCCTGTTCCTTGGCGGCGGCTTCACGGCCGATGAAGTCGTTCTTCTCGAGCTTGATGAAGCGGTCCATGGAGCCTTCGAACGGCCCGTAGATCGGCCGCAACTCGCGGAACCAGGTCGGGAAATTCTTTTCCAGGCGCATCGACAGCAAGGCGCGCATGCCGAAATCGACGATCCCGAATTCCTCGCCAGCGTCCTTGATCGCCTTGTAGACAAGGCGCTCATAGGCTGGCGCCATCCAGATCTCGTAGCCGAGGTCACCGGTATAGGTAATGCGGTTGACCAGGCAGGGCGCGCCGCCGACCGCCATTTCGCGGAAATCCATGAAGCGGAACGCCTTGGTCGAGATGTCGACATCGACCAGCTTCTGCAGGAGGTCGCGCGATTTCGGGCCGGCGATCGACAGGCCGACCAGTGTCTGGTCGAAACGGTGGATGCGCACCGAACCATCCTTGGGCAGGTGCTTTTCGAACCAGCGCATGTGGTATTTCTGCGCTGCCGACGAGCCCCAGATCATGAAGCGGTCTTCACCGGCCTTGGCGATGGTAAAATCGCCGATCAGCTTGCCGAACTCGTTGATCATCGGTGTCAGCACGATGCGGCCGGTCTTCGGCATGCGGTTGGTCATCAGCCGGTTGAGGAACTCTTCCGCGCCCGGCCCCGACACTTCGTATTTGGCGAAGTTGGCGATCTCGGTGACGCCGACGCGCTCGCGCGTGGCGCGCACTTCCTCGCCGATCGGTTCAAAGTCGTTGGAGCGGTGGAAGGAGACGACGTCTTTCGGCTCGCTGCCCTTCGGCGCGAACCAGAGCGGGGTTTCGAGACCCCAGGAGTCGCCCATCACGGCATTGTTGGCGAGCATGGTGTCGTAGAGCGGCGTCGTCTGCGCCGGGCGGGCAGCCGGCAGTTCCTCGTTGGGGAAGCGGATCGAGAAGCGGCGCGAATAGTTTTCGCGCACCTTGGCGTTGGTGTAGCGCAGCCCAGCCCATTCGCCGAAGCGGGCGACATCCATGCCCCAGACGTCGAAGCCCGGATCGCCATGCACCATCCAGTTGGACAACGCCAGGCCGACGCCGCCGCCCTGGCTGAAGCCGGCCATGACGGCGCAGGCGCACCAGAAATTGGTCAGGCCCTGCACCGGGCCGACCAGCGGATTGCCGTCGAGCGCGAAGGTGAAGGGGCCGTTGATGATCTGCTTGATGCCGGCCTTTTCGATGCCGGGGAAATGCTTGAAGCCGATTTCCAGCGACGGCGCGATGCGGTCGAGATCGGGCGGCAGCAGTTCATGGCCGAAGTCCCACGGCGTGTTGACCGGCGACCACGGCTTGCAGGCCTTTTCATAGGTGCCGAGCAGGATGCCGTTGCGCTCCTGGCGGGTGTAGATCTCGCCCTTGAAGTCGAGCACACCGATCATTTCGCGGCCGGTCGACTTGTTGAACTCCTCGACCTCCGGCATCGGCTCGGTCAGGAGATACATGTGCTCCATGGCCAGCACCGGCAGCTCGACGCCGACCATGCGGCCGATCTCGCGCGCCCACAGGCCGCCGCAGTTGACGACATGTTCGGCGTGAACCGTGCCTTGTTCGGTGACGACGTTCCAGGTGCCGTCCGGCTGCTGTGTCAGGTCGACGACGCGGTTGCGCAGCACGATTTCGGCGCCGAGTTTTTTGGCCGCCTTGGAATAGGCAATGGTGGTGCCGGAGGGGTCGAGATGGCCTTCGACCGGATCCCACATGGCGCCGACGAAATTGGTCTCGTCCATCAGCGGGAACATCGCCTTGGCCTCGGACGGCGTGATCAGTTCGGTGTCCATGCCGAGATAGCGGCCCTTGGCGTGGGCAAGGCGCAGGAAGTCCATGCGCTCGGGCGTATCGGCCAACATCACGCCGCCGGTCAGGTGCAGCGAGCAGGACTGGCCCGAAATCTCCTCGATCTCCTTATAAAGCTGGACCGTATAGGCCTGCAGCTTGGCGACGTTCGGATCGCCGTTCAGCGTATGGAAGCCGCCGGCCGCATGCCAGGACGAGCCGGAGGTGAGCTCCGAGCGCTCGATCAGCATGATGTCGGTCCAGCCGGCCTTGGCCAGGTGGTAGAGCACCGAGCAGCCGACGACACCGCCGCCAATGACAACCGCTTTTGCATGGGATTTCATGAGGATAGTTCCGTTTTTGAAGAGATTGAATCGGAGGAATGGGACACGAAGACAAAGCGGAGGTCGGATACAGCGATGTTTTCGATCAGCTTGCCGTCAAGCGCGGCAAGGATGGTTTCACAGACGGAAGTGCGATGTTTCACGACGTCATGGCTCCAAAGGCGCAGGATCGAATAGCCCTGAGCGCGCATGAAGTCGTCGCGGCGGCGGTCATAGGGACTGTCCGCATGCTGGTGTCCGTCGACTTCGACAACAAGCCATTTTTCGCGGCAGGCGAAGTCAGCGTAGTAGGGTTCGATAGAGAACTGTCGCGTGAACTTGTAGCCGCCAAGCTTGCGGGCTTTTAGTTCGAGCCAAAGCAGTGCTTCCGCTTGATTGTCGCCTTGCCTGAGTTTTCTGGCTCTTTGGGTTGTGCCTGTTTTTCGGCGACTGCGCGTTTGAGGAGCGCCTTCCCCCACTCCGTCGCTGCTTCGCAGCGCCACCTCTCCCCCCTCCGGAGGGAGAGGAAGGGAGCCAACTGGGCTAGGCTCGCGCTTTTCCTCTCCCCCGTCGATCGGGGGAGAGGTGTCGAGCGAAGCTCGACGGAGTGGGGGTCGACTATTCATCGAATCCATACGAATGATCGGCTCATCAAAACGAACACTGCCGCTCAAAAATCGGTCGGCGCGCCGCCTTCGGCTGTGCGCTTCGCAACAAAGGCGTTGAGCTCCTCACGGATGGCGGGATCCATGTAAGGTTCGTCATAGGACGCCAGCCGCTCCTTCCACACCTTGTTGGCCTTTTCCATTGCCGTTGGCGAGCCGGCTTCCGCCCAGGTCTCGAAATTGCGCCAGTCCGAAAGGATGGGCGAATAAAACGCGGTCTTGTAGCGGTCCTGCGTGTGCTGGGTGCCGAAGAAGTGGCCGCCGGGGCCGACCGACTGGATGGCATCGAAGCCGAGCGCTTCATCGGAAAGGTCAAGCGGGGTCAGGAATTCGGCCACCATCTGCAACAGGTCGATATCCAGAATGGTCTTTTCGTAGGAGCAGCGCAGGCCGCCTTCCAGCCAGCCGGCCGCATGCATCATCAGGTTGCCGCCGCCCTGGACGGCGCCCCACAGCGAGAACACGCTTTCATAGGCTGCCTGCGCATCGACGGTGTTGGCGGCGCAGGTGTTGGAGGTGCGGTAGGGGATGTTGTAGCGGCGGGCCAGCTGGCCCCCGACGAGCTGTGCCTTCATGTATTCGGGCGTGCCGAAGGCCGGCGAACCGGACTTCATGTCGACGTTAGAGGTGAAGCCGCCATAGCCGACCGGCGCGCCCTTCCTGACCATCTGGGCGAAGGCAATGCCGGACAGCGCCTCGGCATTCTGCTGCACCAGCGCGCCGGCGATGGTGACGGGCGCCATGGCGCCCGAGAGGGTGAAGGGCGTGACGATGACGACCTGGCCCTTGCTCGACATCTGGATGATGCCTTCCATCATCGGCACGTCGAGCTTGAGCGGCGAATTGGTGTTGATGATGGTGAAGACGGACGGTTCCGCGAGCAATTGCTCATGGCTGATGCCGCGCGCGATGCGGGTGATCTCGATGCCGTCGACATTGCGCTCCTTGCCGAGCGAATAGATGTGGAACACCTTGTCGGTCAGCGTGGCGAGGTCGCGGATGCATTCGAGATGGCGCACCGACGGGTGGATGTCAGTCGGCTCGACCGGATAGCCGCCCGTGCAATTCAGGATGTTGTGCATCTGCGCCAGCCGCAGGAAATTGCGATAATCCTGCTGGTTGCCGGGCCGGCGGCCACGATCGATGTCGGAGCAATTGGGCGCCGAGGCCATCATCGAGATGATCAGATTGTCACCGCCAAAGCGCACATTGTGCTCGGGGTTGCGGGCATGGATGGTGAATTCGGACGGGCAGTTCGACACCAGCTCCAGGATCATGTCGCTGTCGAAGCGCACGCGCTCCGAGCCCTCGCGTACGTCGGCGCCATGAGCCTTCATGATGCTGCGGGCTTCGTCGTGCAGGACGTCTACGCCAATCTCGCGCAACACCCGCAAGGAGGCGAGGTGGATCGATTCCAGCTCGTCCTCGGACACCAGCTTGGTCGGCGTCAGCGGATTTTTCAGTTGGCGGAAAGCCGGCTGCTCGAACGCGGCCGAGCCACCGGCGCGCTTGCCGGCGCGACCGCCGCGGCGGGCACGGTCGGGCGCCAATGCCGGTTCTGAGGGTTGTAGGACGGCGGTCATGATGGTCCTCGTAGGATGCGATAACGGGCGGCATAATGGACCGGCGCCCCTCCGGCCATTGCGGAGGCGGCGACCACTAGAGCGAGGGAAGCGACATGCCGGGACGGCAGCCAGGTGGCCGCGACTCCGCCCTGGCCACACCGGCGCGCCGGCAGGGTCTGCGTGAGGCTGTCGGATGGTGCAGATTTAAAGAGGCGTTACAGTACCGTCTTTTACTTCTGACATACTTGCGCGTTGAACTGCTTTTGGAGGGACGCCATGCCTGACGTCGTCAAAGTGCGTGCCGCGACAAACAACGAAGTCGCGTTCCTTTCCTGGGACCTTGACGGGATGATCCCAGGCTGCCTCGGTTTCGAGATCGTGCGCCTCTATCCCGCTACAGACGAGGAGCGTTGCCTTGCGTCCTGGGTGCCCTTCAAGGGTCAGCGCAATCCCCGATGGATTCCGCAGGATACCGGTGTCTGGCCGGTGCAGAAGACATTCTGGCGCGATCTGACCGTCAGGCGCCGCCGCGACAGCATAGACGTCAGGCCGGACGGCGAGATGATCGCCTACCGCGTGCGTCCCGTTGGCGACATGAAGCCGGGTCTCGATCCCGTGCCGGTGCGCCCCGATCAGGTCGTCGACGGCAAACCCGCCTATACCGGACCGGCGCGGCCCCTTGGCTATCTCGGGCAGGGCGCGGTCAGTCCGCCAATCTTCCTGGGCCAAATGTTCGGCAAGGCACGCGTTGCCTTCACCAACGGCGTGCTTTCGACGCAATGGATGTCGCATGCGCTGGCGGAAGCCGGCATCAAGGTCGGCCAGCGCGACAAGATCAGGGCGGTGCTGCAAGACCCGACCAGCAAGATCCGCGCCTATCTGCATGGCGACGTGCCTGACGTGCTGACCAGCCTGTTGAAACGGGCCAAGGCCGAAGGCGGTACGGTCAGGCTTGCGCTCTATGAGCTCGGCGACGACGAATTGTGCGACGCCATCATCGCGGCCAGGGATGTAGTCGAAGTCATCCTCTCCAATTCGGGCAGGGATGACCAGACCAAGGCCTGGGATGCCGGCAACGCACCCTACAGGAAACGTTTGCACGATGCCGGCGTCGTGGTGACGGACCGCCTGTTCAACAACAACCATATTGGCCACAACAAGTTCGCCGTCTACCGCGACACCCAGGGCAATCCGCAAGCGGTTATGACCGGCAGTACCAACTGGACGTCGACCGGCATATGCGGCCAGTCCAACAACGCTTTTGTCCGCGACGATCCGGCGATGGCGGAGGTGTTCGACGGCTATTGGGAACGCATGAAAGCCGATGTGTTTCCGCCACCGGCTTCGGAAAGTACTGCCGGCCACGTCGCGCAGACGCAGGGCGTGCCGTTCCGCAAG
This sequence comes from Mesorhizobium sp. B2-3-15, assembly GCF_006442875.1. NCBI lineage: Bacteria > Pseudomonadati > Pseudomonadota > Alphaproteobacteria > Hyphomicrobiales > Phyllobacteriaceae > Mesorhizobium > Mesorhizobium sp. B2-3-15. Next base: position 271,980 of record NZ_VFVO01000003.1, read on the forward strand.
GAGAACCACATGCCAAACCCGCTCAACGGCGCCTCGGCGGTGTTGGACGGCATGACGGTGTGGTTTTCGCCCAACGACCCGAACCGCAACAAGAAGGACATTTCGGTGCGTCCGGTCGACCTCCAGGACGTCTTTGCCCGCATCAAAGCGGCGAAGCGGGCCGTGCTGTTCCTGGTGTTCAACCCTTCGCTGCTCGGCGAAAATTCGATCGTGGACCAGGCGGTTGCGGCGGCGAAAGCCGATCCGAACCTCATCGTGCAGGGCGCGATCAGCGACGAAACGGCCATGCCCAACTATGTCGCTCCCACCAAGGATCCGGTCACCCACAAGTCGAACAAGGACGGCAAGTCGCCCTTTGTTTATCCGGAGAAGGTCTGGGAAGCCCCGAATGTCTCCATTGTACGGGCGGCGAACCTGACCGGGGCCACCATCGCGACGGATTTCCAGGCCGAAGTGCTCACCGTCGGCCACGCGATCGTGCACGACAAGATTGTTATCATCGATCCGATGGAGGACAACGCCACCGTCATTACCGGCAGCCATAACCTCGGTTACAAGGCGTCCTACGAAAACGACGAGAATCTGGTCATCGTGGAAGGCGACAAGACCTTTGCCGCGGCCTATGCCGTGCACATGCTCGACGTCTTCGACCACTATAAGTTCCGGGCCTGGCGCAGGACGATCGGCAAGGGCCCTTCCGATGCTGACGGGATTGCCATCGACGACAAGTGGCTGAAGCCCTATGCGGACGGCAAGAAAGGCGCAATCGCGCGCTACTTCCCGTAGCCGTCGCGTTCTGCATCCAAGTTCATTCGGGGCCGATTGGCGTCGGCCGGTCGGTCGATTTTCTTGGTGCAAGTGGATCTCCGGTCCGGCTCTTCCTTTCCTCTGGTCGAAGCAGTAGCTAGTCGTGCTTGCTGGCCGATGGCAGCACTGACATGGATGACGGTATGGTCGCGACCGGCTCGAGCGAAGGCGAAGCGGGAACGCAATGGGCGGCGCTCGCGGGCGTCACCGCCGCATTAGCCATGTTCGGAGCGGCGCAAGGGTTGAGCTCGCCGCTGTTCACGCTCCTGATGCAGAAGCAAGGCCTGTCGCCCGCCCTGATCGGCTTGTCGGCGGCGATGATGCCGGTTGGCCTGATTCTGTCTGCCTCTTTCGTGCCGGCTGCCGTGCGGCTGGTCGGCGCGCGAAATCTGGCGGTTGGCTGCTCGCTGATCGGGGCGCTGTGCTTCCTGGGCATCGGTTACCTCCAGAACTGGGTGGCCTGGTACGTCATCCGCTTCACGATCGGCATCGTCATTAACCCGCTCTATGTGCTGGGCGAAGTCTGGGCTCTCTCGCTGGCGCCGCCGTCTCGGCGCGGGCGAGTGATGGGCGTGTTCAACACACTGATGGGCGCCGGCTATGCCGCCGGCCCCTTTACGCTCACTCTGGTCGGTATCGAGGGCTGGGCTCCCTTCAGCGTCGGCATCGTCGGTTTCCTGCTCTGTGCCGTCATTTTGCGCCTTGCCTCCTCGAAGCTCGCCGGTTTCGAGGATGACGGCCAGCCTGCCGGCAGCTTTGTCGGTTTTGCCCGGTTGGCGCCGGCGCTGCTGCTGGCGGTGCTGGTCTCGGCCGCCGTCCAGCAAAGCACCTATGCCCTGGTTCCCGTGTTTGGGGCCGGCTATGGCTTGCCCGAGGCGGTGCTCGCCGCGCTGGTGATGTCGCTGTCGCTGGGCAACATCCTTCTGCAGATCCCGCTCGGCCTGCTCGCCGAACGCTTCGGTGGCCGGCCGATGATCCTGGCCTGCGCGGTGGCGACGACCGTTTGCGCTGTTCTGCTCCCGCTGCTGATCACCACACCCATGATCTGGGGCGTGCTTCTGGTGATGGGCGCGGTGGGCTACGGTGTCTATACGATGGCGCTGGTCGAACTCGGCAGCCGCTTCAGAGGTTCGCTGCTGGTCACCGGCAATGCGGCGTTCGCCTTGCTATGGGGTGTCGGCGGTATCGTTGGTCCGCCGGGCGCGGGCCTGCTGATGCAGGCGATCGGGCCGGTGGGTTTGCCAACCGTGATCATTGGCCTCGACGCTTTGCTGGTCGCGTTCGCGCTCTACAGATCGGCCAACCGCGGAGGCTCCTGACAGGGTCTGGCTGGAGCCGGGCATCCGTCCGGGCCGCGGGGCTTACCGCCGCCGGGCCGAACCGCTAAGTCTGCAACCGCGACAGCGTTATGGATCATGGATCTGGTGGATACGAGAAGCGACGAGACGATGCAATGGGCAGCGATCACCGGTGTGATCGCGACCGTGTCCGTTTTCGCCATCGCGCAGGGCCTGTCCTATCCGCTGCTGAGCTTCATCCTGCAGCGCCAGGGTGTCTCGCCCGCGATGATCGGCCTGTCGGCGGCGATGACGCCGATCGGGTTCATCGTCTCGTCGCCAATTATTCCAGCGCTGGCGAGGCGGTTCGGAGCAGGGCGCACGGCTCTGACTTGCGCGGCGCTTTCGGCTGTCGTGCTGGCGCTGATCGGCTGGACGCAGAACGTCTATCTCTGGTTTCCGCTGCGCTTGCTGATCGGCGCCGTGACCAACCCGCTCTATGTGCTCAGCGAAATCTGGGTAATCGCGCTGGCGCCGCCGGCCCGGCGCGGCCGCATCATGGGCCTCTATTCGACGATCATTTCCGCCGGCTTCGCGACCGGACCGCTTTGTCTGCTCGCCGTTGGCACAGAAGGCTGGCCGCCGTTCCTTGTTGGCATTGGCGCCTTCGTGCTCTGCGGCATCTGCCTGGCGTCGGTTCTGCCACGGCTGCCCAGAGTAGACGAGGCCGGGCATCAGGTTTCGGTGATGGGCTTCATGCCGCTCGCATGGCTGCTCCTGTCGGCGGTGGTCGTAGCCGCGGGCTTCGAGCAGGCGGTGCTGGCGCTGCTGCCGGTCTACGGCACCCATCATGGCATCGCGGAAGCTCGCATGTCGGCGCTGCTATCGGTCATGATCGCCGGCAACATCGCCATGCAGGTTCCGCTTGGCCTGCTGGCCGAGCGGCTGACGGCCCGTCTCGTGCGCTTCATCTGCGTCCTGCTGACGCTGTTTGGCTGTGTGCTTTTGCCGATGCTGATCGACACGCCGCTGATCTGGCCTTGCGTCTTCGTCTGGGGAGCTGTGTCCTACGGCATCTACACGATGTCCATCATCGAACTTGGCGAGCGCTTCACCGGTTCGGCGCTGGTTGCCGGCAATGCGGCATTCTCCCTGATGTGGGGTGTCGGCGGCATTGTCGTTCCGCCGCTAGCGGGCGGCATAATGGATGTGACCGATGCGAGCGGTCTACCGGCCACGCTTGGTGCGATCTGCGCCATGCTTGCGTTGGCGACGATTATCCGTCGGCGGGTGCGGTGAAGCAACGCCGCGAGGGCCGCAAAAGACCGTATCGCACCTTGAATGTCAGCGCCGCCAACGCAATGTAGGCGAAGCCGTCCAAAATCCCGGAGACCTGCATGACCGCTTCGACGACCAGAGCCCAGCCCTTTCAGAAGACCGGCGATCCGTTCCTCTGGCTGGAGGACAGGACAAGCAAGGAATCGCTCGACTGGGTGCATCGCCAGAACGAGGTCACGGTGGCGGAATTGCAGGGCGATCCATCCTATCAGGCGTCGTTCCAGACGGCGCTCGACCTGATGACGGCCGAGGACAATATCGCGGTCGGCGCGGCAATCGCCGGTCATGTCTACAATTTCTGGCAGGACAAGACCAATGCGCTCGGCCTGTGGCGCCGCACGACGGTCGCTTCCTACAAGACCGACAAGCCCGACTGGGAGACGATCATCGACTTCGACCAGCTGGCTGGGAAGGAGGGGATAAAATGGGTGTTCGGCGGCGCGGTCAGGCTCTACCCCGATTTCAACCGCTGCCTGGTATCGATGTCGCCCGATGGCGGTGACGCCAGCGCGATGCGCGAGTTCGATATCGCGGCCAAGTCCTTCGTGGAAGGCGGTTTTCAGGCGCCGGCGTCGAAATCGGGCTTCGGCTGGCTGGACGAGGATACGGTCATCGTCTCGGCCGCTTTCGAAGAGGCCGACAAGACAGAATCCGGATATCCGCGCGTGGTCAAGCTCTGGAAGCGCGGCACCAGGCTGGAAGAGGCGACTCCGATCTTCGAGGGAGAGATCGAGGATCTTGCCGTAGGCGCCGGTGTCGAGTTCGACGGCGAGAAGCGTCACCTGTTTCTGGCGCGGACACTCAACTTCTTCGCATCGCACAGTTTCCTGAGGCTGCCTTCGGGCGAGAACCGTCGCATCCCGCTGCCCGACGACGTCACCGACACCTCGCTCTTTAGGGATCAACTGGTGTTCGGGGTGCGCACGCCATGGATGGCGCCGGATGGCACCGCATGCCAGCCGGACGGGCTTTACTCCTTCGACTTCGCGCATTGGATCGAAACCGGCGATTTTGGCGCCATCGAAACCTTGTTGGCGCCGGTGCATCGGGTTTCCATTGCCGGGCTCGCCAGAACGCAGGACCGCCTGTTCATCAGCTTGATGGACAATGTGCGCGGCAAGATTCTCGTCTGCGAGCGCGAGCGCGGCGCCTGGTCGCTGAAACCCGTCATGCTGCCTGAAAACGGCACTGTCGGGATCAGCCATGCCGAGCATTTCGGCTCCACCGTCTCCTTTTCCTTCACCGATTTCCTGACGCCAAGCTCGATCATCTGGTCCGATGACAATGGCGAGACGCTCGCGACCGTGAAATCGCAGCCGGCCCGCTTCGATGCCTCGCCGCTGATCTCGGAGCAGTTCGAGGCGCGCTCGAAGGACGGCACGATGATTCCTTATTTCGTCGTCAGGCGGCGCGACCAGAATGGTCCGGTACCGACGCTACTCTACGGCTATGGCGGTTTCGAAGTGCCGCTGTTGCCCGGCTATGCCGGCGTGCGCGGCAAGCTGTGGCTGGAGAAAGGCAATGCCTATGTGCAGGCCTGCATTCGCGGCGGCGGCGAGTTCGGACCGGCCTGGCACCAGGCGGCGCTGAAAGGCAAGCGCCAGAACGGCTTCGACGACTTTTCGGCGGTGGCCGAAGATGTCGTCAGGCGCGGTATTGCCACGGCTCAATCGCTCGGCATCCAGGGAGGCTCCAATGGCGGCCTGCTGACCGGCGCTTCCCTGACGCAGCATCCCGAGCTTTTCGGCGCCGTCATCATCGAGGTGCCGCTGCTCGACATGCTGCGCTACACCGAATTGCCGCCGGGCGCTTCGTGGATGGCCGAATATGGCGACCCGTCAAAGCCGGAAGACGCCAAGTGGCTTTCCGCCTATTCGCCCTATCAACATGTCAAGGCTGATGCCGCCTATCCGCCGGTGCTCTTGACGACCTCGACCGCCGACGACCGGGTCCATCCCGGCCATGCGCGCAAGATGGCGGCCCGCCTGCAGGAGGCAGGACACGGCAGGACGCTGTTCTTCGAGGAGACCGAGGGCGGACATGGCGGGCGCGGCGACCGCCGGCCGCAGGCGGCGCAGACGGCGATGAAGTATGTCTTCCTGCAGCGGGCACTGGGCGGAAAAGCCTGACCTCATTCCATGGCACCCCTGAGCAAAGGGTGGTTCACCTCGACCGCCCTTTGCTCTAAGGTACCTTCATGGCTCTCGCTAGACTATCAGCTCGCGCATTCCGGGTCGCGGTGACACCGTCGTCACGCACGCTGCGCGCCGAGCTTTTGCGGCTGTGCGCCCGCATCGGCTATTCGCCGCCTGCCGTCCTCTGACGAATTCGCCCCGGCACCGCCGGAATGATTTCAGAGGAAAGACCAGATCAATGACCTATCAGAATTATTCGCTGAAGCAGCTTCAGCAGATCGACGCCGCGCATCACCTGCATCCCTTCACCGATCATAAGGAGCTGCGTGAGGCAGGCGCCCGCGTCATCACCCGCGCCAATGGCCCGTTCATCTACGATTCCGAAGGGACGGAACTGCTGGACGGCATGGCCGGCCTGTGGTGCGTCAATATCGGCTACGGCCGCGACGAGCTGGCCGAGGCCGCCTATGCACAGATGAAGGAACTGCCTTACTACAATTCCTTCTTCAAATGCTCCACGCCGACGCCGGTGCTGTTGTCGAAGAAGCTGGCCGAGATCGCACCACGCAACGTGAACCAGGTGTTTTACGGCTCGTCCGGTTCGGAGGCCAACGACACCGCCTTGCGCCTGGTGCGCCATTACTGGGTGCTTGAGGGCAAGCCGGAGAAGAACCGCGTCATCTCGCGCAAGATGGCCTATCACGGCTCGACCATTGCCGGCACTTCGCTCGGTGGCATGGATGCCATGCACAAGCAGCTCAACGGTGCGGTGCCCAACATCGTCCATGTGATGATGCCCTATGCCTACGAGCTGGCTCTGCCGGGCGAAAGCGACCACGATTTCGGCCTGCGCGCGGCAAAGTCCGTCGAGGACGCCATCCTCGAGGCCGGCGTCGACAAGGTCGCGGCCTTCATCGGCGAGCCGGTGATGGGCGCTGGCGGCGTCAAGATACCGCCGACGAGCTACTGGCCCGAAGTGCAGCGCATCTGCCGCAAATACGATGTGCTTTTGATGCTGGACGAGGTCATTACCGGCTATGGCCGCACAGGTGAGTGGTTCGCGGCGCAGACCTTCGGCATCGAGGCGGACACCATCACCACGGCCAAGGCGCTGACCTCGGGCTATCAGCCTCTTTCGGCGCTGCTGGTTGGCGACCGCATTGCCTCGACGCTGGTCGAGAAGGGCGGCGAGTTCAACCATGGCTACACCTATTCGGGGCACCCGGTGGCTTGCGCCGTGGCCTTGAAGAACCTGGAGATCATCGAGAGGGAAGGGCTGGTCGACCGTGTCAGGAACGACACCGGACCTTATTTCGCTAGCGCGTTGCAGGAGCGTATTGCCGGGCATGATCTGGTCGGCGAGGTGCGCTCGATCGGCCTGATGGGCGCGATCGAGATCGTCAAGGACAAGGCGACGAAGGAGCGCTTCCTGCCGTCGGGGAGTGCCGCGGTGACGGTGCGCGACCACGCGATCGCCAACGGCATGATGCTGCGCGCCACCGGCGACACGATGATCCTGTCGCCGCCGCTGATCTGGACCCGCGATACGATCGACATGGCTTGCGAGCGCATCGGCAAGGCGCTCGACCTGGCACAGGCGGACCTGCGCAAGCGATAGGAGCAAACCTCGATTGGGCGTTTTTGCGAAGAAACGCCCAATCCCGGAAATATGCGCTATGAGCGGGAACGAATTTCGCCTTCGGCGCGTAATGTAAGGGGCGGCCGATCCGGCCGCGACAGGGGATTGCCCACATGAGAAAGACCGGCAAAAGCCGACGCGTGCAAGAGGCGGCCAGCCTTGGCGCGGACCTGATGCTGGCGCCGCTGGTGGTGATGATGCGGCTGCCGCTGATGGCCATGGAGGCGCGAAGCGGCGAGCCCTGGAGCGCGGAGACGGCAATGGCTGTCAGCGAGAAGACCGTCGCCATGGCCGAGGGCGCGCTTGCGGCGCAAATGTCTTTCCTGCAATCGGCGTCACGTTTCTGGCCGGAGGTTCTCTCGGGTCGAACGCCGTCGCTGTTCAACGGCGTCGCGGCCGAACGGTCGATCAGCGCAGCGCTGAAGCCGGCCGGCCGCGCGGTGAGGGCAAATTTTCGCCGCCTTTCCACAAAGGGTTGAGGCGGAAGCCCCGGAACTTTTTTGCGCATCGTCGAAGTCTTGCGCTAGAACCAATCGGCATACACGCCGATGGGGAACAACATGGCCGGACAACCGCTCAACCAACCGGCTGAAATTCCAGCCGAACTCGATCGCTGGAACTGGGGCGCCTTCTTCCTCAACTGGATTTGGGGCATCGGCAACAGCACCTTCATCGCACTGCTGGCGCTGATCCCCGTCGTCAACCTCATCATGATCTTCGTGCTCGGCGCGCGCGGCAGCCGCTGGGCTTGGCAAAACCGGGCTTGGCGCGACGCCGAGCAGTTCCGCAAGACGCAGCGCAATTGGGCGATTGCCGGCCTTGCCGTATGGGTGGTCAGTATCGGCGGTTGTGCGACGATGGTCGGCAGCATCCCTTTCGTGCTCAAAGGCAGCGACGCGTACCGCATGACCATGGACGCCGTCCGCACCGATGTTCGGGTCAAGGCCGCCATCGGCGACGATTTGGCCGACAATTTCTGGGTCGGCGGTCATCTCAACGTCAATGCGAATGGCGCGGGCGACGCCCAGTTCAGCATTCCCGTCCACGGCGCCAAGGGCAAGGGCACCGTATATTCCCATCTGGTTCGCAATGCCGGCACATGGAGTACGCGCCTGCTCGTGGTCCGCGTCGACGGCGTCGATGCACCGATCGTGCTGACCAATGAAGACCATGTGCCGATCCCGGGTGCGGCGATCGGAATATAGACGGATCGTCGGTAATAAAGGGGCCGGAAATGCAAAAACCGCGCCCCATCGGGAACGCGGCTTTGCCAGATACGCATGGCGTTTCGCTACCAAGACACTTGCGAAACTTACGGGCTCCGGTACGCGAGACCTGATCCGGAGCGCCGGGCGGATGCGATATGTCCGCCTCGCAATCTGTTTTATAGGGACATCGTTACCGCGGAGTTATCGAGAGCTTAAGCAAATCTAAATTTGCGGCCCTTGGTCCGAAGAACCCGAAAAAAACTAAACCAAATCCGCTGCTTACGCCGAGTTGCCGCGCAGAAAATTTATTATGCCGGAGAAATCGGCGCCGCCATGGCCCTGGGCGTTGAAAAGGGCATAGAGCTGCGCCGCTTCTGCGCCAAGCGGTGTCACCGCGCCCGCGCCAAGCGCTGCTTCCTGCGACAATTTCAGGTCTTTCAGCATAAGAGCCGCCGCAAATCCGGGCTTGTAATCCCTGTTGGCGGGCGAAGTGGGAACCGGGCCAGGCACGGGGCAATAGGTGGTCAGCGACCAGCACTGGCCCGACGAGGTCGAGGCGACGTCGAACAGCGCCTGATGCGACAGGCCGAGTTTTTCCGCCAGCACGAACGCCTCGGCGACGCCGATCATCGAAATGCCGAGGATCATGTTGTTGCAGATCTTCGCCGCCTGTCCGGCGCCGTCACCGCCGCAATGGACGATGCGGCCGGCCATCGGCTTCAGGATCGGCTCGGCGGCCGAGAAAGCATCGTCGGCTCCCCCAGCCATGAAGGTCAATGTACCGGCCGTGGCACCACCGGTGCCGCCCGAAACCGGCGCGTCGATGGACAGCAGGCCGTGCTTTGCTGCAATCGTATGCGCCTTGCGCGCCGATTCGACGTCGATCGTCGAGGAATCGATGAACAGCGCGCCGTTCCTGGCCTTGGGAGCAATGTCCCCATAGACCGACAGCACGTGCTTGCCGGCCGGCAGCATGGTGATGACCACGTCGGCATCCTTCACCGCCGCGAGCGCATTGGCCATAACGACGACGCCATGTTCGCGCGCGACCGCGAGGTTTTCCGGGATCAGGTCGAAACCGTGCACGGCATGCCCAGCCTTGACCAGGTTTGCGGCCATCGGATTGCCCATATTGCCGAGGCCGATGAAGGCGATCGTCGTCATAGTCTCTCTCCCGGAGTTTGCTGGCGTCAGCGGCCGATCAGGGCGCGCGCGATGATGACGCGCATGATTTCATTGGTGCCTTCGAGGATCTGGTGCACCCTGAGATCGCGCACCAGCTTCTCGATGCCGTAATCATGCAGGTAGCCGTAGCCGCCGAGCAGTTGCAGCGCGTCGTTGGCGACGTTGAAGCCGGTGTCGGTGACGAAGCGCTTGGCCATTGCCGACCATTTGCCGGCGTCCGACGCCTTGCGGTCGAGTTTGGAGGCCGCCGCATAGAGGAAGATGCGCGCCGCCTGCAACTCTGTCTCCATGTCGGCCAGCCTGAACTGCAGCGCCTGGAACTGGTTGATCTTCGAGCCGAATGCCTTGCGCTCGGCGGTATAGGACAGCGCCTTGTCGAGCGCCGACTGGGCGCCGCCCAGCGAACAGGCGGCGATGTTCAGCCGGCCGCCGTCGAGCCCGGCCATGGCGATGCCGAAGCCGGCGCCTTCGCCCGACAAGAGGTTCTCCGCCGGCACCTTGCAATCCTCGAAGATGACCTGGCGGGTCGATTGCATGTGCCAGCCCATCTTGTGCTCATTGGCGCCGAAGGAGAGGCCGGGCGCATCCTTGGGCACGACGATGGTGGAGATGCCTTTCGGGCCGTCGGCGCCGGTGCGCACCATGACGGCATAGACATCGCTGTCGCCGGCGCCGGAGATGAACTGCTTGGAGCCGTTGAGGATGTAATCGCCGCCGCTTTTCGCCGCGCGCGTCTTCAGCGCCGCCGCATCCGAACCCGAGCCAGGCTCGGTCAGGCAATAGCTCGCCAGCCATTCCATGGAGGTGAGCTTCGGCAGGAAGCGCTGGCGCTGCTCATCATTGCCGAACCGGTCGATCATCGAGGCCACCATGTTGTGGATCGAGATGAAGGAGGAAAAGGCCGGGTCGGCGTGCGACAGCGCCTCGAAGATCAGCACGGCGTCGAGCCGGCCGAGCGCGGAACCGCCGACATCGTCCCTGACATAGATGCCGCCGAGGCCGAGCGGCCCCGTCTCGCGAATCACATCGGCGGGGAAATGTCGCCTGCGGTCCCAGTCGAGCGCATTGGGCGCCACGCGATCGGCGGCGAAGGCCCGCGCCATCTCCTGGATGGCACGCTGTTCCTCATTGAGTTCGAACTGGCTGGTGCTCGCATCGACCGCGGCGTCCATGGCGTGCTCCCTGTAGGCTGGCCAGCTAGCCCGCTGGCCTGTCGTTTTTGGCTTTGCGCGCGCATCAATCTAGACCAATGATGCCGCCGCGCAACCCGACCTATCGCGGAGCGGCTGTGCACCAATGCATGCCCGGAGCAAGATGTGACGACAAAATTCGATGAGCTGCTGGAAAAGTTCCACGCCTATCTCGCTTCCGTCCATGACGCTCTGGTGCGCGACGCCGTGGCACGCACAGGTTGGGACATGCCGGCCCGAAAGTTGGAGCCGCATGCGCTTGGCTGCCTGCGCCATCTTGATCGCGGGGCCGGACTGGCACCGCCGGATGCGAGGCCGCTGGTGCGATTGCTGGCCGAGCAGCGCAACGAACTGCATTGGGGACAGACCTACACCGAGGCTGATTTCGGCAGGGCCTTCATCGACAATTACGGCTGGCTGGAAATCTTCGGCACGCGTGGGCACTTCGTCAACGAAGAGGCTGCCGCCGGGCTGCTGATTCTTGGACCCGGGATCGTCTACCCCGACCATCATCACGTCGCCGAGGAAATCTATATTCCGCTGACCGGCGGTACGGAATGGCGCATGGGCGAAAGCGGTTTTCGCAGGCGGGAGGCCGGCGAGGTCGTCCACCATGCCTCCAACGTCAACCATGCCATGCGAACGGGCAAGGAGCCGCTGCTGGCGCTCTATATCTGGCGCGGCGGGCCGTTGGCGCAAAAATCCACGATCACCGGCACCGCGACGCAGGTCAGAGGCTGATGGCCAGGGCAATCATGCTGCAAGGCACAGGGTCGGATGTCGGCAAGACGGTGCTGGTCGCAGGCCTTTGCCGCGCCGCGAAAAAGCGTGGCCTGAAGGTGCGGCCATTCAAGCCGCAGAACATGTCGAACAACGCCGCCGTCGCCGATATCCCCGGCGACAACAACCACGGTGGCGGCGAGATCGGCCGCGCGCAATGGCTGCAGGCGATCGCCTGCGGCGTGCCGCCATCGGTGCATATGAACCCGGTGCTGCTCAAGCCGCAGACCGATGTCGGCGCGCAGGTCATCGTCCAGGGCAAGGTGTTCGGCGAGGCGCGGGCGCGCGACTACCAGGCGCTGAAGGGCCGGCTGATGGATGCAGTGCTGGAGTCCTGGGGCAAGGTCGGCGAGGGCGCCGACCTCGTCATCGTGGAGGGCGCCGGCTCGCCGGCCGAAATCAACCTCCGCAGCCGCGATATCGCCAATATGGGCTTTGCCACGCGCGCCGATGTGCCGGTGGTGCTGGTCGGCGACATCGATCGCGGTGGCGTCATCGCCTCGGTCGCGGGCACGCATCTGATCCTGCCGGAAGAAGACCGGCGCATGATCGTCGGCTATCTCATCAACAAGTTCCGGGGCGATGTCTCGCTGTTCGATGACGGCATCAAGGCGATCGAGAAGTTCACCGACTGGCGCTGTTTCGGCGTCGTGCCGTGGCTGAAGGCTGCGGCACGGCTACCCTCGGAAGATTCCGTGGTGCTGGAGCGGCTGGCATCCGGCGAGGCGCGCGCGCTCAAAGTGGCGGTGCCGATGCTTGGCCGCATTGCGAATTTCGACGATCTCGACCCGCTCAAGGCCGAACCGCAGGTCGAAGTGGTGTTCGTGCCGCCGGGAAAGAAGCTGCCGCCCGATGCCGGGCTGGTGGTCATTCCCGGCTCCAAGTCGACGATCGGCGATCTCCTGAAGTTTCGCGAGAATGGTTGGGATCGGGATCTTGCGGCGCACCGCAAGCGCGGCGGCCATGTCGTCGGCATCTGCGGCGGGTTCCAGATGCTCGGCCGCATGGTACGCGATCCCGACGGCATCGAAGGCTCCGTCATGGAAGCCGAGGGGCTCGGCCTGCTCGATGTCGAGACGGTGATGGAGCCCGAAAAGACGGTGCGCAATGTCAGCGCGCGCTCGATCCAATTCGACCTGCCGCTCGAAGGCTACGAAATCCATCTCGGCCGCACCACGGGCCCCGACACCAGGCGGCCGTCGGCGATCATCAATGGCGCCGAGGATGGCGCGATCTCGGCAGACGGCAAGGTGATCGGCACTTACATGCATGGCCTGTTCGGCGCCGACGGCTTTCGCGGGAAATTCCTCGAAAGCCTAGGCATCAAGGGCGGTGGCCTCGACTATCGTGCCGAAGTCGAGCGGGCGCTGGACGAAGTCGCGGCCGAGCTGGAGACCCATCTCGACTGCGACGCGATTTTTTCGTTGGCGCGTTGAAGGTCAGGCCTTCTCGCTGGCCTTCGGCCAGTACGTGCCGAACGACCAGACATCTCGATTGGCATTGCCCATCCTTCCGCCAAGCGAATCTAGCAGAGCCCGCATTAGAATCAAAAACGCCCGGCTTGGCCGGGCGCTCTCGGTCCCCGCTTGTCGAGGGAAACTTGTCAGGCGCCGCGCATCAGGCAGCCGGCGGCGAGCACGATATAGGCGATAAGCACAATCCACACCGATGCGATCGGAATGAACGCAAGGACGCCAAGCGCGGCAAGAATGCCGATGATGGCGATGACAACGGAGATGATGAAAACAATCTGGGTAGGCGCGCTGAGATTCATGTCTGGCTCCTCCAACATGATTCGAACATCAGCATTGTAACAGGCGCGTGATCACAGACCAATCATGACACGCAACGGGTTGGCCGGATCGGCCAGCAGCTTCACCGCCAGAGCCACGCAGACGATGACCAGCAGCGGCTTGATCAGCTTGGCGCCGATGCGCATGGCCAAGCTCGCGCCGACGCGGGCGCCGATGAACTGGGCGACGCCCATCATCAGGCCAATCTTCCACGAGATGACGCCGACAGCGGCAAAGATGATGAAGCCGCCGATGTTGGAGGCGAAATTGAGCAGTTTGGTGTGCGCCGTTGCCTTGAGCACGCCGTAGCCGGCGAGCGTCACGAAGGCCAGCATGTAGAAGGAACCGGCGCCCGGCCCGAATACGCCATCATAGAAGCCGATGGCCGGCACCACGGTCACGCCGAACAGGAAGGGCGACAGGCGCTCGGCCCGGTCGACATCGTTCATATTGGGCTTGAGCGCGAAGTAGAGCGCAATGGCAATCAGCACCAGCGGCAGGGCGGCGCGTAGAAGGTCGCCGGGCACGACCGTGGCCAGCAGTGCGCCGATGGCGCCGCCGGCGAGGGCAAGCAGCGCCGATGGCAACTGCCGGCGCAGGTCGACATGGCCTTTCGAGGCGTAGTGGATCGTCGCCGACCCGGAGCCGAACATGCCTTGCAGCTTGTTGGTTCCAAGCGCCTCGACCGGCGAAAAACCGGCGAGCAGCAGCGCCGGAATGGTGATCAGCCCGCCGCCGCCGGCAATCGAATCGACAAAGCCCGCGGCAAAGGCGGCGAAAGCGAGCATGGCGATGGTCTGGGCGGTGAGGTCGATCATCTGATATGTCGAGATGTCCGTCGGCTGCAGCGCGCGTTCGACCACGGCCACCCCGTTTGCGCAAGGCCGATTCCGCGCTAATTCTGTTGACGAGGAATCGGAAAGGGGCCGTTCATGGCATTCGCATTGCTGGACCAGATACGCTCGATCTTCGACGGCGACCCGGGCGTACGAAAGGTCGCGGACGATCCCGTCCTGTCGGCGGAACTGCTGATGCTGTTCCGGATGATCCTGGCCGATGGCACGGTGAGCGAGAGCGAGATGATCGCCTTCCGGCGCATCTGCAAGGATGCTTTCGGCATTCCGGAAACCAGCATCGACGCGGTCATCGAATATCTCAACGAATTCGGCTACGAGACCAACGGCTCGCAGGCGATCGCGCTGTTTCGCGACCTCGACGTCGGGCGGCGCAAGCAATTGGCGCAGCACATGGCGGAAATCGCCAAGGCGGATTCGCAACTGGCCGAGACCGAGGTGCGCCTGTTGCGCCGCACGCTCGATTTGCTCGACATCAGCCCGGTCGATGTGGTGAAGCCGGAAGAGTAGCGGGCGGATCGGCAACTCACCCTTGTTCCTGCATCCGTTTCGCGATCGCCCGGCGCAGATCCGGCGCCGCAGCGACAAGCGCCTTGGCCGCCTCTGATTGTGGCTGATCGAGCAGTTCGCTCGTCCTGCCGCGCTCGACGATCTTGCCGTCATGCATGACAAGCACCTCATCCGTGATGGCGCGGGCGACGGCCAGGTCATGGGTGATGAAGAGATAGGCGATGCCGAGTTTCTGGTTGAGTCCGGCGAAGAGGTCCAGGATCTGTGCACGGATCGAGACATCGAGTGCCGAGACCGGCTCGTCGGCGACGACAAGCTTGGGGCGCGTGATGATGGCGCGGGCGATCGACAGGCGTTGGCGCTGGCCGCCGGAAAATTCGTGCGGATATTTGTGCATGTCGCGTTGGTCGAGGCCGACCTCGTGCAGCGCATGCGCCACCATCTCGCGGCGCTCGGCGCGCGTCGGTTTTTTCTCCAGGACATGCAGGGGTTCGGCGACCAGTTTTTCGACCTTCTGGCGCGGATCGAAGGAGCCGTAGGGGTCCTGGAAGACAACCTGCATATCGCGCCTGGCCGGCTTCAGCTCGGCCTCGCTCCTGCCGGTGATGGGTTCGCCGCGAAAGCGGATCACGCCCGAACTCGGCCGGTCCAACGCCAGGATCATGCGGGCAAGGGTCGACTTGCCGCAGCCGGAGCGGCCGACCAGCGCCACCGACTGGCCCGGCGCCATCGACAGGGAGACATCGTCGACCGCACGTATGTCGGGCGCGCGCCTGAACAGTGAGATGCGGCGGCCGGGGTAGTCGCGGCTGACGCCCTCAACCTGCAGCAAGGGTTGGTCCATCCCGACACGATGAGGCTTGGCGCGCGCCGGAACATGCATCGAGGCCTGCGCCAGCTGGCGCGTATAGGGATGGAACTGTTCCGAGAGCGTACGCGCCGTGTCGCCGGCGTCCATCACCTCGCCATGGCGCAGGATGGTGATGCGGTCGGCCATCTCCGTCACGACAGCGAGATCATGCGATATCAGCAGCAGGCCCATGCGGTTCTCCGCCACGAGATCGCGCAGGAGGTCGAGGATCTGTGCCTGCAGCACCACGTCGAGCGCCGTCGTCGGCTCGTCGGCGATCAGCAGCTTCGGCTTCAGCGCGCAGGCGATGGCGATGACGACGCGCTGGCGCTGGCCGCCCGACAATTCGTGCGGATAGCGCGACAGCGGGAATTTCGCTTCGGGCAGGCCGACGCGGTCGAGCATTTTTCGCGCCCGCTCCTCGGCGTCGGCACGGCTTGCCCTGGTGTGCCAGCGTATGCCTTCGGCGACTTGTTCGCCGATCGTCTTGAGCGGATTGAGCGCCGTCATCGGCTCCTGGAAAACCATGCCGATGTCGTCGCCGCGCAAGGCACACATCTGGTCCTCGGTCGCGCCGAGAATATCGATGCCGTCGAATGTGATGCGCCCGGTGGCGCGTGCGGCATGGGGCAGGAGCCGCATCACCGTCAGCGCGATCATCGATTTGCCGGAGCCGGATTCGCCGACCAGCCCCATCACTTCGCCGGGCGCGACGGAGAGCTCCATATCTTTCAGGATCTGTGTGTCGCCGATGACCAGCGACAGATTATCGACTTCGAGCAGGCTCATCGCTGCCGCCGCGACTTCGGGTCGAGAATGTCGGCGATGCCGTCGCCCAGAAGATTCAGGCCGAGCACGGTGACGACGATCGCCATGCCGGGGAAGATCGCCATCCACGGCGCCACCACCATGCGCGTCTGGGCGTCGAACAGCATGCGGCCCCAACTCGGCATTGGGGGCTGAGCGCCGAGGCCGAGATAGGAAAGCCCAGCTTCGGCCAGGATGCCCAGCGCGAACTGGATTGTGCCCTGCACGAGGAGCAGCGTGGCGATGTTGGGCAGCACGTGTTCGATCGATATCTGCGTGCTGCTCTTGCCGGCGGCGCGCGCGGCGAGGATGAATTCGCGCGGCCAGACGGCCAGCGCGCCGGCGCGGGCGACGCGGGCGAACACCGGAATGTTGAAGATACCGATGGCTATGATCGCGTTGACGGCGCCCGGCCCGAAGATGGCTGTTATCATGATGGCCGACAGCAGCGCGGGGAACGCGAAGACGAGGTCGTTGATGCGCATCAGCGCCTCGTCGGCGAGGCCGCCGCGCGCGGCGGCGAAGGCGCCAAGCGGCACGCCGACACCCATGCCGATCCCGACGGCGACCAGCGCCACGGCGATCGAGTTGCGGGCGCCAACCATGATCATCGACAGGATATCGCGGCCGAAATGGTCGGTGCCGAACCAGTGCGCCAGCGAGGGACCTTGCGTCTTGTCCGCTATGACGAGCCTCGTCACATCGAAGGGTGTCCAGACATAGGAGACGACAGCCATCGCCAGGATCAGCACGGTGATGACGAAACCGGTAACGAAAGCGGTGTTCCCAAACGCCTTGGCCAGGATGCCGCGGAACGTCTCGTCGGGGATGTCGATGCGCAGCGTCATTGCCGGGTCCTCAGGCGGGGATCGACCACCGCATAGGAAAGGTCGACGACGAGGTTGACGGCAATGACAGCGGCGACCAGCAGCATGACGACGCTCTCGACGACGATCAGGTCGCGCTGGGTGATCGCCTGGAACACCAGCCGGCCGAGTCCGGGCAAATAGAAGACATTTTCGATGATGATGGTGCCGGCGAGCAGGAAGGCGAACTGCAGGCCAAGGATGGTCAGCACCGGGATCATGGCGTTGCGTAGCGCGTGCCGCCACAGCACGGCTCGATAGGGCAGGCCCTTGGCGCGGGCGGTGCGGATGTAATCCTCGTTGAGCACCTCGATCAGCGCCGAGCGGGTGACGCGCGCCAGGATCGCCGCTTGCGGCAAGGCAAGCGCCACCGCCGGCAACAGCAGCGATTTCAGTGCCGGCCAGGCGCCGGCGCCCCAACCAGGAAAACCACCGGCCGGGACCAGACGCAGCCAGACGGCGAAGACATAGATCAGCATCAGCGCGAACCAGAAATTGGGCACGGCAACGCCAAGCTGCGCGACGCCCATTGAAATCGTATCGCCGGCCCGTCCGCGCCGGCTGGCCGAAAACAGGCCGACCGGAATGGCGATCAAGGTGGAGAGCGCGAGCGCGATCAGCGCCAGCGGCAGCGAGACGGCCAGCCGTTCACGCACGAGATCGATGACCGGGACCGAGTAGGTATAGGAGCGGCCGAAATCGAGGGTGAGCAAGCCGCCGGCCCAGTGCAGATAGCGCAGTACGATCGGCGCGTTGAGGCCCATCTGGTTGCGCAAGAGTTCCACTTGGTCGGCACTGGCGTTCATGCCCAGCATCAGCCGCGCCGGATCGCCGGGGAGGATCTCCAGCACGGCGAACACCACCATCGAGGCAAGCACCAGCGTGGCTAAAGCGACGGCGAGGCGCTTGAGGAGGTAGGCGCTCATGGAAGGCGAGGGAGTGGCGCGCGCACCACGAACCTCACTCGCTCCACTTCACCTTGGTCAGGTCATTGGCCTGGATCGGCGCATTTTCCCACAGGCCTTGCAGCTTGGCGTCCCAGACACCGACCTTGGGCAATTCGTAGAGGAAGCCGACCACGGCGTCGTCGGCCAGGATCTTCTGCGCCTCGCCAAGCAGTTCCTTGCGCTTGGCCTCGTCGGAGGTGAGGTTGAGGTCGGCGATCACCTTGTCGAAGGTCGGATTGTCGTAGTTGAAGTAATAGTCCTTGCGCGCATAGATATCGATGTCGTTGGGCTCGGTGTGGGAGACGATGGTCAGGTCGTAATCCTTCTTGGTGAACACCTGGTCCAGCCACTGCGCCCATTCGACCGGGATGATCTCCAGGTTGATGCCGACATCGCGAAGTTGCGAGGCGATGATCTCGCCACCGAGCCGTGCATAGCTGGGCGGCGGCAGTTTCAGCGTTGCCTTGAAGCCGTTCTCCAGCCCGGCCTCCTTCAGCAGTTCCTTGGCCTTGTCGACATTGTGTGGATAGAGGCCGGTGAGGTCGACATAGTCCTTGTTCGCCGGCGACATATGCGAGCCGATCGGCAGGCCAAGGCCGGCTGAGGCGCCGTCGATGATCGCCTTGCGGTCGAGCGCGTAGGAGATCGCCTGCCTGACCTGCAGCTTGTCGAAAGGTGGCTTCTTGTTGTTGATCGAGAGGATGGTCTCGCCTTCGGTCGAACCGATCACCACCTTGAAACGCGGATCGTCCTTGACCTGTGCGAGGCTGTCGGGATCGAAGAAGGGGAAGGCCTGGATGTCGCCGGACAAAAGGGCCGGCACATAGGCCGCGGCATCGGGCACGATGCGGAACTCGACCTTGTCGAGGAACACCGGAGCGCCCCAGTAATGGCCAGATTTGACCAGCGTGATCGATGATCCCTTGGCCCAGTTCTGGAACTTGAACGGGCCGGTGCCAACCGGGTTTTCCTTGTTGGTGTCGGCGGATTTCGGCGACACCATCACCGCGTCGCCCCAGCCCATGTTGTTAAGGAAGGATCCTTGCGGGTTTTTCAGCGTGACTTTCACCGTCGCCGGATCGATGACATCGACCTTGTCGATGGCCGCGAACAGGCCCCTCTGCGCGTTGACCGAATTGTCGGCGCGGGCACGGTCGAGCGAGAATTTCACGTCATCGGCGCTGAAATCGGCGCCGTCGTGGAATTTGACGCCGGTGTGCAGCTTGAAGGTGTAGACCTTGCCGTCATCGGAAATGGTCCAGCTTTCCGCCAGATCAGGCAGCACCTCGCCATTCGGTCCGATCCGGGTCAGGCCCTCGAAGACATTGGCGTAGAGCACTTCCTTGATCGCCGCAGCGGCACCAGCGGTTGGGTCGAGATGCGGTGGTTCGAGCGGAATGCCGATGACCAGGTCGGTTCGGGCCGCAAACGCGGAGGTTCCAGCGGCCAATGCGAGAACCGCGGCGGCCAGAATGGTTTTCCACAATCTCATCGTGCAACTCCCCATGCGTTCAGGACACGTGCTCAAGCCGGGCGATAGAAGCGTGATTTCGCGTGGGAGTAAATTGCGTTTCGTGCTGCCAGGCGGGATGGCCGGGAATGTTTTTGCCGTGCCGGCCCCTCGGCGGGCCGAAGCTTATCGCGACGCAGGGTTATCCCGTGGCCGTGCCGCGCAGCAGCACGTTGAGCCCGATCGCCATCACCTTGGCCGATTCCACCATGTCCGATATGCCGACCCACTCGTCCGGCCGATGAGCGAGGTCGAGAATGCCCGGGCCATAGGCGATGCAGTCGTGGATATGTCCGATGCGGGCGATGCTTCTGGTCGTAGGTGCCGGGCGAAATGACGTAGTCGGGCTCGCGGTCGAAGATCGCATGAATGCCTTGCGCCACCGCCTTGACGACCGGCGCGTCGCGCTCGGTCATCAGCGGCAGTACTTCCATCAGATCGCGGATCTCGTAGTCGAATTTTTTGCGCTCGCGCTTCAGCCGGTCGAGAATGCCGGTCACTTCGGCTTTGACCGTGCCCAGATCCTCCTCGAGAAGGAAGCGGCGGTCGATGGTCAGACGGCAGGAATCGGGCACGTTGGGCGAGGGCAGGCCGGGGCGGAAATCCTCGGTCTGGCCGCCATGAACGGAATTGATGTTCATGGTCGAGCGCCTGGCGCCTTCCGGCACCACCGACATGCGCGTGATCTTGCGGTCGAGTGCCGGGAACAGTTCGTTCTCGAATGCCTGCAGCACCGCGCCCATATGGCGCACCGCATTGTCGCCGAGAAACGGCATCGAGCCGTGCGCGATCTCACCCTTGGTCTCGATCTCCGCCCACCAGACGCCGCGATGGCCGAGGCAGATGCGGTCCTTGTTGAGAGGCTCGGGAATGATGACGTGATCGACCCTGGGTTTCGAGAAATAGCCGAGGCCGGCCAGGTGGGCGACGCCGCCGAAACCGCCGGATTCCTCATCGACCGTTCCCGAGATCTCGATGGCGCCCGGAAAGTCCGGGAAGACTTCCAAAAAGGCTTCGACAGCGATGATGGAGGCGGCGAGGCCGCCCTTCATGTCGCAGGCGCCGCGTCCATAGACCTTGCCATCCCTGACGATGCCGGCGAACGGATCGACGGTCCAGCCGTCCCCGGCTTCGACAACGTCGATATGCGAATTGAAATGGACGCAGGCACCAGGTGACCGTCCATCAAACCGCGCAACGACATTGATGCGCGGATAGCGATCGGTGTCGCCGGGCGTGCCGTCGGCGCGGATGAACTCGGTCTCGAAGCCGCTCTTCCTTAGCCGCGCACCGATATAGTCGGCGCATGGCCCGTAGGCTTCGCCGGGTGGATTTATGGTCGGAAAGCGGATCAGGTCGGCGGTCAGCGCCACCAACTCGTCGCGCCTGATGTCGATTGCCTTGAGGAGTCGCCCGTTCATGCCGCGAGTTGAGCAGCGATCCCAGTGGTTTTGCAAGCCCGTGATCAAACCCGTGCAACGTGTCGTTGTGGCAACTATCGCGGGAAATCGTTCAAATTCACTGCTTTGGATTGGCGAATTGGTCAAAGACTGTGTGTTATCTGTTCACCGCCATTAAAAAGGTGAAAAACAACGTGATGGCGAGCAGGCAAGGGCAATCAAAGGGGTTTGATCGCATGAAAATGTCATTTCTCAAGGCAGCAGTATTGGCCGTTGCGCTGTTTGGCGCATCGGCGGCAAGTCAGGCGGCCACATTGGTGGCGAACATCGACGTGTCGTCGCAGACGATGACGGTTCGTTATGGCGATTCTGTCTATCGGTGGGCCGTCTCGACCGCCCGTCCGGGCTATTTCACGCCGCGCGGCACCTACCGGCCGCAGCGCACGGCGCGGATGTGGTATTCGCGCAAATACGACATGTCGCCGATGCCGTACTCGGTGTTCTTCCGTGGCGGCTATGCCATCCATGGAACGGGCGCCGTCAGGCAGCTCGGCCGTCCGGCTTCGCATGGCTGCGTAAGGCTGCATACGGCCAACGCCGCGGCCTTCTATTCGATGGTCCGCGAAGTGGGCTTCGGCAATACGCGCATTGTCGTTACCAATTAGGCAATTGGCGATTTGTTGATACAGGCTTTGTTTGCCGGCGGAGGAACTCACGTTCCCGCCAGCGGCTTGCTCATGTGTTTGAGACGGGAGCCGGCTTGGTGCGGTTTTTCCGCCGCCACTTGCTGATCTCCCACCTTTTGTGGAACCACATCCATTGGCCTGGATTCTCTCGGACCCAGCGTTCGACGACGTCGTTCAGCATCTGGGTGGTGGCGTGGACATCGACGCTGCCGTCGGCGGTGCGCGGCAGCACCAACTTGTCCTCGATCTCGAGCCGGAAGCGGTTGCCCGGTAACCTGATACAACGCGCCGGATAGACGTCGCAGTCATAGTGGCGGGCAAGGGTGCCGAGCACGCGGTTGCTCTGGCACGGACGGCCGAAGAAGGTCGTGTCCAGGCCGTTGGAGAATTTCTGGTCGACGAGGACGCCGATATTGCCGCCATTCTCCAACACCCCCGCCAGCGCGAACGAGGCACCGGCCATCGAAGGCAGCAAGCCTCCCATGGTCGATCGCCTTGTCGAAAGGATGTAGTCGGCGAGGTAGGGGTTGTTGGGCGGCCGAAACAGCGCCGTGATGTTCATGCCGAAGGTCGCGGCCGCCACCGGCAGCAGCTCGAAATTGCCGAGATGGCCGGTGAAGACGATGTGCGGCTGCTTCTCGGCCGCGATCTCCACGAAATGCTCTGTTCCCTTGACCTCGATACGGCCGGGCTTTCCGGCCGCTGGGTCATAGTCGAACAGGGCATCGAGGAAGATGTATTCGGCGGCAAGGCGGGCCATGTTGCCCCACATGTCGGAGGCGATGGCCCGGATTTCGTCCTCGCTCTTTTCCGGATAGGCCTTGCGCAGATTGTCGAGGGCGACCTGGTGGCGCCCGACCCTTGGACCGATGAGTCGTGCGGTGCGGTCGGCAAAATTCAGCGCGCTGTCGACCGGCAGCAGGCGCAGCAGCGACATGATGACCATCGCGAGACGCGCAACAAACCAGTAATTCACCTGGCGCAATTGTCTGCCATAGCGGAATTTCAGATCGCGGCGAAGCTTCTTGAGCACGGAAATCGAGGCTCTAGAGCATGATGCCGAAAAGTGTGAAGCGGTTTTCGGATGACATCATGCTCTATTCCTTGATTTAGAGGCGGATTCAGATTTCAGGTCGATTCGACCTGAAATCATCCGACTCTAGGCGACGCGCAGGATGATCTTGCCGAAAACGTCGCGGCCTTCCATGCGCTTCAGCGCGGCATCGATATCGTCGAAGCCGACCTCGGTGTCGATCACCGGAGCGACCTGTCCAGCGGCCATCTTCTGCATGGCGTTGGCCATGTTCTCCATCCGGCAACCGAAGGATCCGAGCAGTTTCAACTGCTGCTGGAAGAGCTGCATCAGGTTGATCTGAGTCGACACGCCGGAGGTCGAACCGCAGGTCACAAGGCGACCGCCGCGCTTCAGGCACAGCATCGAACCGGCAAAGGTGTCGGTGCCGACATGCTCGAACACCACGTCGACGCCTTTCTTCTTCGTCAGCTTGCGGACGACGCCCTCGAAACGATCGTCGCGGTAGTTGATGACATGGTCGGCGCCGAGCGCCTTGGCCTTGTCGATCTTGTCGTTCGAGCCGACCGTGGTGATGATCGTGCAGCCCATCCGCTTGGCCAGCTGGATGGCCGCCGAGCCGATGCCGGATCCGCCGGCATGGACGAGGATCGTCTCACCGGGCTGCAGCTTGGCATTGTCGAACAGCATGTGCTCGACGGTGCCGAAGGTAACGGGCGCCACGGCGGCCCCGATATCGGTCACACCGGGCGGGGCGGGGACCAGCAGGCGCGCCGGCAGGTTGATCTTCTCCTGCGCGAAACCGTCGAGATGGAAGCCGTGAACGCCCGAAACATGCTCGCACAGATTGTCGCGGCCTTCGCGGCAGGCACGACAGAGGCCGCAGGTGCGCGCGCCGTAGATCGATACCAATTGTCCGGGCAGCAGGCTGGAAACGCCGGGACCGACCGCCTCTACCTCGCCGGAGGCCTCGGCGCCGACGACCAGCGGCAGCTTGCGCTTGGCGAAGGCCATGCCGCGCCAGCCCCAGACGTCGATGTGGTTCAGCGCCACCGCCTTGATGCGCAGCGTCACTTCGCCAAGCGCGGGAGGCGGCGGGGGTGGCAGGTCCACCGTTTCAAGGCGGCGGTCCTCGATAAGTTGCAGTGCGCGCATGGAGCCTGTCGGTTCTGTTAAGCGGAAAGGGCTCGCTTAGACCGGTTCCCGCGCCATGACAAGGCAAGTGTTCTGGCCGCCAAAGCCGAAGGAGTTCGACAGAACGGAGCGAACCTGCGCATCGCGCTTCTTGTTCGGCACGACATCGAGCACGATCGCCGGATCGGGATTGTCGTAGTTGATGGTCGGCGGAATGACGCCTTCGCGCATGGTCATCAGGGAAAACGCCGCTTCGACCGCGCCCGCCGCCGACAGCGTGTGGCCGATCATCGACTTGTTGGACGAGATCGGCATAGAGCCGATGCGCTCGCCAAACACCGTCGACAGCGACAGGTGCTCCATCTTGTCGTTTTCCGGCGTCGAGGTGCCGTGTGCGTTGACATAGTCGATCTCGTCTTCGCCGAGACCCGCATCCGCAAGTGCGGCCCGGACAGCGGCAATCGCCGGCGATCCATCCGGCTTGGAGCGCGTGCGATGGAAATCGTCGGCCTTTTCGCCACAGCCGCTGAGGATGCCGAGAACGGCGGCCCCACGGGCAAGCGCCGCCTCCAGCGATTCCAGCACCAGAGCGCCGGATCCCTCGGCCAACACGAAGCCGTCACGGTCCTTGGAAAACGGCTTGGAAGCCTTTTCCGGATTGTCGTTGTGGGTGGAGAGAGCCGACAGCAGCGAGAAGCGGATCAGCGCCTCGGCGGTCGCCGAGCCGTCGGCGCCGATCGACAGCGCCCGGTCGCATTCGCCACGGCGGATCGCCTCGACGCCGAGCTGGATGGCGGTGGCGCCCGAGGCGCAAGCCGTCGAGAGCGTGATCGGCAGGCCACGCGTGCCGAACCGGTCGGCGAGCCGGTCGGCGATTGAGCCGAACTGGGTGGTTTCGAAGAGATCGAGTTCCTTCAGGCCGCGCGCCACGCGCAGCAGCCTTTCGGCGCCGGAATCCTGCTTGTCGGAATTGTAGAGCGAAAAGCGGTCGTGCCAGTCGAGTTCGACCGGCGGCGAGGCGAGGAAGAGAGGGCCGCCGAAATCGCCGGAATTCAGGCCGGCTTCGCCAACAGCCTCCTGCGCCGCGGTTTCCGCCAGTTCATAGGTGAGGAGGCTTGCTCCCTTGGAGCTCGACGGCAGAAAATCGACCATGCCGGAGATCCGTGTGTTGAGGTGATCGACCGGAAAGCGGGTGATCGGGTGGATGCCCGACTTGCCCGAGGTCAGCGCGGCCCAATTGTCTGATTTGCCGACGCCGAGCGAGGTCACCACACCGATACCGGTGACGGCAACGACGGGCCTGCCCATGTGATCTCTGAAATTGGCCATCGGGAGCCCTCTTATCTCTGCAGTGCGTTCGCCAAACGCCGCCTCAAGCGGCGTTGACCAGCGCCACGCCCTCGAATTGGTGATAGCCGATCGCCGTTGCAAGGACGCTCGCGGGAATGCCTTCGAATGGCTTTTCGGCAGTGGCGTCAAAGACAGGGTAGGCGGCCTTGCGGTCGACCGCCAGTGCCGCCAGCGCCACGGCGAAGGGAAACTGCGCTTCCTTCATGTGCCCGGTCAACGTTGCAAAACCGCGCGCCGATATCGCCGGATTGGCGTCGAGCGCCGCCTTTTCGGCTGATGTTGCCGCATGCGCGCCCGATGCTCCCGACATGGCGAGCAGCTTGCCGTTCAGCGGCAGCGCCTGTTTGAGCAGGAGAGCGATCTCGGCGTCGAGTTCTCCGCGCGCGCGCCTGGCGCGGCCGGAGACGACGGGGCCGAGTTCAGCGTAGATCTTGCGTCCGCGGCTTGCCGCGTGTTCGCGCTGCTCAAGCACCAGGAAGGCACCGCCGGAACCTGAGACCACGCCGCCGCCCTCGGCGCCCTGCCTTTGCCAGACGGGCTTCCACGGGCTGCGATGCAGGTAACCGGCCAGCTCGTAGCCGAGCAGCATGTCGGAATGTTCCGTCTGGAAGGCGCCGCCGACCAGGATGTGCGTCGACTGGCCGGAGCGAATGCGCGCGGCTGCCGTCTCGACGGCGGCGACGCCAGCGCCTTCCTCGCCCATGAAGGTCCTGGACGAGCCGGTCACCTTGTGGACGATGGAGATGTTGCCGGCGAGCAGATTGGAAAGCTGCGCCAGGAAAAGCGTCGGTCGCAATTCGGTGGTCAGCTTCTCGTTGAGCAGCACGTCGCGGTCGTTGCGGTTTTCCGAAGCGGCTAGAATGTCGGCGTCGACCGCTTCGTCGCGCTCGCCGCCGCCGGCCGCCACAACCATGTCCATGGTGGTGCAGAGTTCGTCATTGCCCTTGATGCCGGCGTCGTCGAGCGCGAGGCCCGCCGCATAGGTGCCGAGCCTCTGCCATGTCTCCATCTGCCGCTGATCGCCGCGCTTGGCGATCTGCAGGTTCCAGTCGATCTCGGGCAGTGGATGAACCGTGTAGGGCGCGAAGCGCCCGGCCTCGAGCACCGGCTCCCGGCCCGGTTGCGCCAGCTTTTGCCAATGGGCGTCAGGACCTTCCCCCAGCGAGGAAACAAGGCCGATACCTGTGATGACGACGTCGTGGGGGCTGCTCATGAGCGGCTTTGTGGGTCAGGTGACGGAGCGCGTCAAGTCACGCGCCCTGATGACCTCAGGCGGTCTTGGCGGCAACCAGCGCGTCGATCTTGGCGCACAGGTTCTTCATGACGAAGTAATCGTCGGTCGAAGCCTTGCCGTCATTGACTTCCTGGGTCCACTTTTCCAGCGGCACCTTGATGCCGAATTCCTTGTCGATGGCGAACACGATGTCCAGGAAGTCGAGGCTGTCGATGCCGAGATCGTCAATGGTGTGGCTCTCGGGCGTGATGGTGTCGATATCGATCTCGCTGGTGTCGGCAATGATCTTGGCGACTTTGTCGAACGTTGTAGACAAGGGGCTTTTCCTTCTTTGCGGGCGGAATCTGTCCGCATTCGTTTGGGCGCTGTCTAATCGGTTTTTCCCGGCAGGAAAAGGCCTGTTAAGCCGGGCGCAGATGGGTAGGATGCCCAGGAAACGCAAGAAGGGCCGCCGGTCGACCCGGCGGCCCTTCCGTTGACGCTACGTAAGCTCAGCTGTCGCGGAGCTTGACAAGGTCGTTCAGCAGCCCGACCGTTCCGTTGTGGACGGTCAGCCGCTCGACCTTGCCGGCGATGGTTTCCAGAGCCTCGAGCTCCTTCAGCCGCAGCATCACCGGGTTCTCCGCCATCACCTTGGCCGTGTTGAGCAGGGAACGCGTGGCGTTCGTCTCCTCGCGGCGGCGGATGACGTTGGCCTCGGCCTGCTTTTCGGCCGAAACCACCTGGTTGAGGATCTCGCGCATCTCACCCGGCAGGATGACATCCTTGAGCGCGATATCGCTGACCTCGACCCCGATCTCGGCCATGTCGGCACGGACCTTGGCCGCCGCTTCCTCGTCGACCGTCACCTTCTTTTCGAGGATCTGGTCGAGCGTGAGCGCGCCCAGCGTCTTGCGGAACGCGTACTGCAGGGCGCGGTAGAGGGCCTCGGAGAAGTCCTTCACCGCGCTCACCGCCTTGACCGGATCGATGACCCGGTATTCGGCCGCGATATTGACGCGGATCGTGACGCGATCCCTGGTCAGCACTTCCTGCCCGGCGACATCGAGCGACTGGCGCTTGAGGTCGACGACCTTGATCTGCACCATCCGTCCGACGTTCCAGAAGCCGTGCACGCCAGCGGCAAGCGTCCGCACAAGGACACCGTCGATGAACAGCAGCCCGGCCTGGCCGTCGACAACCGGGTGAACGGACATCAATTCCGCCTTCCGAGCCTGGCCGAGCCGGCGCATGACAGCCGGATCGATGGCAAGATCGGCCGAGGTGTCGATCACCGTCACCTTCCACGGTCCGGCATCGGTCCACAGTACCAGCTTACGGTCGGGGGCCTGCACGGAATGCAGGTTGCCGTCACGCTCGATGACGGCAACTTCCGTGCGCCCGGTGCGCACGACGGTGAAATGGCGCGCGGCCACGTCCGGGAGCTTGTCGAACAACGCCTTCTCGTACGCCGAAACGAATTCCGGGCTCTTCAGATCGTGCCGGGACACCTCAAGGCTCTGGTTCCGGTTGGCGAGCCAGTGCTCACCCGGCAGCAGGACAGCCTTGATCTCTCCCTTGTAGAGAGTGAGGGCACGTTCGTTTTCCTTAACGAGGACACGCTCGCGCCCAAGAACTGTATCGAGAATAGTCATTGTCTTACTCCTGTCGGGCATGGCCCCATGCGAGGCGTCACGTCATGCGTCGATCTTCCCTTCGTTTCTCGTTTCACTTCCAATTCCAGACGCGAATGATCCGGGGACTGGTGGCATCGATGCGCGGCGGGCCTGCGGGAGCGGATCGCGGGGCAGCGAAGCGGGCGCCGGAGGCGAGCCTCCCTTGCCGGCGACACTGCGCCTTGACCATCACCGCGAGCCTGGCCGCGAGCCGATGGCATCGGACCTTTCGATACGTCCTGGCCCGAAGGCTTTCGGCCGTCCGTCACGTCTTCAGCATTCCAGTCCCCGGACCGTTTTTCAGATAACACCTGGCAGGGTGCTGGCTTATCGAGCCAATGGAGAAGGAATCGAACCTTCGACAATCAGATTATGAGTCTGATGCTCTACCAACTGAGCTATCCGTGGTGCAGACGACGGGACTCGAACCCACAACCTCCGGATTACGTCCGGCGCTCTCCCAATTGAGCTACATCCGCGATCCCAATCCCCAAAGCGGCGCCGTATACAGGGCGGCAAAGCCGTCTGCACGGGCGGAGACGAAAGCTCCAACCGGTGTGCTCGCTTCGGTTTTCGTGACCGGGAGCGCGCCTATAGCCCCTGCGACGGGTTGTCGCAAGCGACATTGTCGTGTCGAATTCGCGGCTTCTTTCGGCGGTGGCATTTCGGCAACACTCATTGCCGCGCCCGCGTTCGGGAGCAGTGGTTCTCAGAAGGTGACGCGGCCGAGTACGCGCAAGCCGTCGCCTTGCGGCTCGACCACCACTGCTTCGCCTTCGCGCGGCGACACGCCGGTCAGCGCCACGATGTTTTCGAGATGGGTGACCAGGACCAGATTGTCGGAGCCGGAATAGGCGCGGATTTCCTTCATGATGGCGGCGATCTGCGCTGCTTTCTGCGCATCGTCACCCTTCAGGAGATCGAGCGGTGCGAACAGCTCCGGCTCGGCTTCGAAGGCGGTGCGCGCGGTGTCGAGGCAGCGGCAATAGCGGCTGGACAAAATGCGCTCGATGGGAGCCGCGCGGGCGGCAAACAGGGCGCCGATCTTGCTTGCCTGCTGCTTGCCGCGCGCCGACAGATTGACCTGGGTGGCGCAATTGCCGATGTCGAAATTGGCCGGGTCGGTGGTGCCGGTGACCATGGCGTGGCGCAGCAGCACGACATGGCCGCCATCGCGCAGCAGCGCCCAGCCGGCGTCCGTCGCGTGCGCGGCGGCGGGGACGACAAGCAGGAACAACGCCAAGGCTAACCGGATCATCGCCACCCTTCCATGCTCCCGTGTCGGGCTCCAACCATTCGCATATAAGGATTGGAAAGCAGGCACAAAGACAAGCCGGGCGTCAGCCGCGTCTCACGCCTCACTTTTGGCGAGCTGCTGCTTCACCAGATCGATCCCGAGCGGAACTCGGTACCTTTCATCGCCGCGAGATGATGCGGCAGAGCCGCCGCGTAGGGCTGTTTTCACCAGCGGCGCCATACATCGCCGAACGGTCGGTTCCGCGGCGAAGCCGATCACAATGCCGAGGCTCGCATCGGCCTTTGCGCGTTGCCGAGGGTCTTGGCGCCGCGCACCGGTTCCAGCCCGCCAGCTCCGATCGGCTCGGCCGAGGCGGTTTGGCGCGCGCCGCACCATGGCATCGGCAGGAAACGGATTGGTGCGGCAGGCATCGAGCAGCATGATCGGGTGCGATTGCGCAGCGACCGTGGCTCGCCTATCCCTGAAAAATGTCTCCGCTTACCGAAACAGTCCTGTTCGTCTTCAGTCTTGTCGCGCTCGGCTATCTCGCCGGGCTGACGGGCTATTTGAGACCGGCGAGCGGCGAGGGGATATCCGACTTTGCCGTCAGCGTGGCCATGCCGCTGCTTCTCTTCCAGACCATGGTGACGGCGGATTTCCATGGCGTGGCGCCCTGGCCGCTGTGGGGTGCTTATTTCACGGCGGCGGCGATCACCTGGGCCGCCGGCCATCTCGTCATCACGCGGATATTCGGGCGGGATGCCCGCGCCGGCGTTGTCGGAGGCGTCTCGTCGGCCTTCTCCAACATCGTGCTGCTCGGCGCCCCCTTCATCCTCGGCATATTCGGCCCGAGCGGCTTCGAAGTGCTGTCGCTGCTGGTTTGCGTGCACCTGCCGATCATGATGATGGCCTCTATCGTGCTGTTCGAAGTGTTCGGCCGCGGCAGTGGCGAGCATGTGCATCCGCTGCGGGTCCTGCACAGTTTCCTCAAGCGGCTGTTCATCAACCCTTTGATCATCGGCATTCTGCTGGGTCTCGCATGGCGGCTCGGCGGCGTGCCGTTGCCGGCTCTTGTGATGCGGCTGGTCGAGGCCATGGCAAACACCGCCGGGCCGGTGGCGCTGTTTGCCATGGGGCTCAGCCTGCGCCGCTTCGGAATATCGGGCAATGTGCGGCCGGCGCTGGCGCTTTCGGCGCTCAAACTGTTCCTGATGCCGGCACTGGTTCTTGCCTTCGTCTGGCTGCTCGGCCTGCCGCCCCTGACCGCCAAGGTGGCGGTCGTGGTGGCGGCGCTGCCCTCCGGCATCAATTCCTATCTCATCGCGGTGCAGTTCAACACCGGCCAGGCGCTGGCATCGAACCAGATGACCATCGCCACGGCCTGCGCGGCGATCACCACCGCTTTCTGGCTGACGGTTGTCCTGCATGTTTTCGGGTAAGGTTGGCGACGCCGTACGCCAACGCGCTCTCGTCTTGTGCTGGTCCAACCCCTATATGCCATCTTGCGATTGCTTGCGGGGCTTTCCCTAGGTTAAGAGCAATGGCTCCAGCGCGCGGCCCTGCCTGCGCTTTACCGAAGACATCCAGATAGCGGCCCGTGAGCGCCGAACGGAGGCTAGACCATGCTTCAGAAAACCAGCCATTTCATGCGGCAGGCCAATCTCATCAACGGCGAATGGGTGCAGGCCGACAGCGGCCAGACGGTCGACGTGAACAATCCGGCTACAGGCCTCAAGATCGGCACCGTACCGAAGTCGGGCAAGGCAGAAACTCGCCGCGCCATCGAGGCCGCCGATGAGGCTTTCAAAACCTGGCGCAAGACGACCGCGCTCGAGCGCTCGAAGCTGCTGCGCAAGCTTCATGACGCGATGATGGACAATCAGGACGTGCTGGCCGAACTGCTCACCATCGAGCAGGGCAAGTCGCTGTTCGAATCCAAGGGCGAGATCGGTTCGGCTGCCGCCTACATCCTGTGGTTCGCCGAAGAAGGCCGCCGCACTTATGGCGATGTCGTGCCCTCGCCATGGGCGGACCGCCGCATCCTGGTGACGAAAGAACCAGTCGGTGTCATCGCCGCCATCACGCCGTGGAATTTCCCCTCCTCGATGCTGGCCCGCAAGCTCGGTCCCGCACTTGCCGCGGGCTGCACCGCTGTCGTCAAGCCGGCCTCGCAGACGCCGTATTCCGGCCTTGCCTGGGGGGCGCTTGCCGAGGAAGTCGGCTTTCCCAAGGGCGTCGTCAACATCCTGACCGGCGCCGCCGGCGAGATCGGCGACGAGATTTGCGCCAATCCGCTGGTCAAGAAGATCACCTTCACCGGCTCGACCGAAGTCGGCAAGATCCTGATCCAGAAATCGTCGGTGACCGTCAAGAAGGTATCGATGGAACTCGGCGGCAACGCGCCGTTCATCGTTTTCGACGACGCCGATATCGAGCGTGCGGTGGCCGGCGCGATCACCGCCAAATATCGCAATTCCGGCCAGACCTGCGTCTGCACCAACCGCTTCCTGGTCCAGGCTGGCGTCTATGACAAGTTCGTCGAGAAACTCGCCGCGGCCAGCAACGGGCTGAAGGTTGGTTCCGGCCTGGAAGAGGGCGTCCAGCAGGGGCCGCTAATCGACGAGAAGGCGGTCGAGAAGGTCGAGGAGCTGATCGCCGACGCCACGGCCAAGGGCGGCAAGGTCGTCGCCGGGGGCAAGCGCCACGCGCTCGGCGGTTCGTTCTTCCAGCCGACGGTCATCGCCAACGCGACGCCGAAAATGCGCTTCATGAAGGAAGAGATTTTTGGGCCGGTCGCACCCGTGTTCAAGTTCGAGACCGAGGAAGAGGCCGTGGCGCTCGCCAACGACACGGAGTTCGGCCTTGCCTGCTACTTCTACACCGGCGATCTCGGCCGCGCCTTCCGGGTCATGGAAGGCCTGAAATACGGCATGGTTGGGGTCAATGAAGGGCTGATCACCACACCTGAAGCACCGTTCGGCGGCGTCAAGGAATCCGGACTTGGCAAGGAAGGCGGACATCAGGGCATCGAGGATTACCTCGATACCAAATATGTGTGCATCGGCGGCCTCGGCCTCTGATAGGCTAGTCCTCGAGGCAGGTTCGTAAACCTGCCTCGAGGCTGAAGAACCAGCCGAAGTCCTTTGGATCCACTGACGTTTGCGGGCATGATGATGAAGGACGGCGAGGTTTTCGGCACGACGCAGGCAGGCGAACCGGTCCGCCGCTTCACGATCAGGGGCGGCGGCCTCACCGCCAACATCATCGGGCTCGGCGCTATCGTCCAGGACCTGCGCCTGGCCGGGCATGACGCGCCGCTGGTTCTCGGCTACAGCACTCTGGAAGCGTATGAGACCGATACTGGCTTCTTCGGGGCGGTTGTTGGGCGCTACGCCAACCGCATCGGCGACGCTCGTTTCACAATTGGCGGCAACCGCTATCAGACCGAGCGCAATTTCCTGGACAAGCATACGCTGCATGGCGGCTCGCAAGGCTATTCCCACCGGCCATGGACGGTTTCGCTGCACGGCAGGGACTTCGTCACGCTGACGCTGCATGATCCCGATGGCGCGATGGGCTTTCCCGGAGCGCTCGACGTTACCTGCACCTACCGGCTGAAAATTCCCGGCACGCTCAGCGTCGAACTGACGGCGACCTGCGAGGAGCCGACGCCGTGCAATCTCACCCAGCATTCCTATTTTAACCTCGACGATGGCGGTGCCGGCGACATTCTCGACCATAGGATGATGCTGAACGCCGGCGCCTATCTGCCTGTCGACGGCGACATGATCCCGACCGGCGTGGTCAAGCCGGTCGACGGCACGCCCTTCGATTTTCGCCAGGCGCGGCCGCTGCGCATGGAGACCGAGGGCGAACAGTTACCCTACGACCAGAATTTCTGCCTGGCCGCGGCGCGCGGTCCGCTCAAGCAGGCAGCTTGGGTGCAAGGGGCGAGTTCCGGCATCGAGATGGAAGTCTGGACCACCGAGCCCGGCGTCCAGCTTTATACCGGGCAATATGTGACGCCACGCACCGGCCTGGAAGGGCGGGGTTACAAGGCCTTCAGCGGCTTCTGTCTGGAGCCGCAGATATGGCCCGACGCGCCGAACCGGCCGTATTTCCCGCAGGCGACGCTATGGCCTGGCGCGATCTACCACCACGTGACGGAATATCGGTTCCGGCAGGGCTGACTTTTTCAGGACTGGCCGAACGCCGCCCGTAGCGTCTCGAGCGGCGCCAATGCGCCGCGGACCTGCACGACGGCGGCGGCGACGCGGTGCGCACGCTGGACAGCGTCCGCCGGGGCAATCCCGCCAAGCCGTGCGGCGAGATAGCCGCCGTTGAAGGAATCGCCGGCACCGGTCGTGTCCACGGGCGCAGGCACGTGGATTGCGGCGACCTCCCGCAGCGCTCCACCCTTGCCAATCAACGCCGGTGCCTCGCCGTTCTTGACCACGACCTCCTTGACCAATTGCCCGAGGCGCTCGGCGGTCGCCTGCGGTGTGTCATCGCCGAACAGCATCTGCTCGTCCGGGAACGTCGGCAGCGCGATGTCGGTAACCGCAAGCGCCCGGGCAATCGCTGCTTGCGCGTCCTCGCGGTTACGCCAGAGCCGCGGCCGATAGTTGGGATCGAAGGCAATCAGCGAGCCCGCCGCGCGCGCCTTTGCCACTGCGGCCAGCAGCGTCTGGCGCGCGGCCTCATCGAGAATTGCCAAAGTGATTCCGGAGAAGTACACAAGCGCCTGATTTTCCAGGTTTTTCGCCAGTGCCGCCGGGTCCGAGGCGAGCTGCCTGGCGGCGGCGTCGCCGCGCCAGTAGGTGAAGGAGCGCTCGGCGCCGGTCAGCGTGATGGCATAGAGGCCGGGGCGCGCGCCCGGTATGACCGGACTGGAGCCGATGCCGATGCCGTTTTCGGCTAAGAAGTCGATCTGGCCCTGCGAGAAAGGGTCGTCGCCGAAGGCCGAGACATAGGTTGCCGGCCGGTCAGCGCTTAGGGCATGCAGCGCCCACAGCGTGTTGAACGTGTCGCCGGCAAAGCCCATGCGCCAGTTCGGCCCGGTCTGGCCCGACAGTTCCAGCATGCATTCGCCGATCGAGGCGACGCCGTTTCCCACCATCTGCAATCCTCCAGTGCTTTCGGTGCTGTAGCTTTTTGCCGAACGCAGCGCCATGCTTGGCAAGCAGGCTTTTTTCCGCCACAGCGTTTTCCCACAGGCTGGCGGGATGCGATCCACCCGGCAGGACGTTATCTGCGAAAGAGGAACCGGTTTGGCATCGTTATGGCGTTATCTCCTGGCAGGTCTTGGTCTGGCTGCTTTGCTGGTCGGCGTTCTCGCGGCCGTTTATCTGACCGCGCCGCATTCGGCACAGCCCGCCGGCCCGGATGTCTCGCGGACGAAAAAAACCGACAACGGGTTGTACGTAGCGAGTTTCGTGCCGGAACGGGGCGTCGTGCGGCAGGGCGAACTGGAATCCTGGCTTCTGACGCTGAAGACAAAGACGGGGGCCTCGGTGGAGCGAGCCGCGATTGCCATCTCCGGTGGCATGCCGCAACACAATCACGGTCTGCCGACCAGCCCGCAGGCGACCGACTATCTAGGCGAGGGACGCTACCGCATCGAAGGGGTGAAATTCACCATGAGCGGCTGGTGGCAACTGCGTTTCGCCATATCGTCCGGCGCGGGCTCCGACACTGTGCTGTTCAACGTGGTGCTGTGAGCGGTCGATGAGGCGCTTTTTCTGCTTTTTGGCACTGACGGTGGCAGCCATCCTTGCCGGTTGCGGCAAGCCGGATTTTTCCGATGCCGAGAAGAAGACGATTGCATCGCTCGCGCTGAATACGCTGCCGGCGCTGAAGCCTGATACCACCAACCGCTTCGCCGATGAGCCGGCCGCGGCGGCGCTCGGCTCGACGCTGTTCTTCGACGTCGGGATGAGCCGCGACGGTACGGTGTCCTGCTCGACCTGCCACAAGATCGACCGGCAGTTCCAGGACGACCTGCCGCAGGCGGTCGGAGTCGGCCACACCAACCGGCGCACCATGCCGCTGGCCGGCGTGGCGCGCGACCCCTGGTTCTTCTGGGATGGACGGCGCGACAGCCTGTGGGCGCAGGCGCTGACACCGCTCGAAAACCCGTTGGAACAGGCGGGAAACCGTGCTGCCTACGCGCATTACATGAAGGCGCGTTTCGGCGAACGCTATGAGCGCATCTTCGGGCCATTGCCTGATTTGTCCAGCATTCCGCCAAATGCCAGCCCGCTTGGAAGCGATGCCGAAAAAACCGCCTGGAACGCGATGAGCGATGCGCAGCGCGACGCAATCAACGGCGTCTATGCCAATATCGGCAAGGCGATCGCCGCTTTCGAACGCTCGATCGAGCCGGCACCGACACGCTTCGACCGCTTTGCGCTGGACCTTGCGACAGGCGCCGAGCCGAAAGGCGATGCCGTCTTTTCCACGGAGGAAATCCTTGGGTTGAAACTGTTCGTCGGCAAGGCCAATTGCGTGAGCTGCCACAACGGCCCGCGCTTCAGCGACAACGGTTTTCACAACACGGGTGTACCGCCTGCTGCCGGCCTGCCGGCGGATCGTGGGCGCGTCGATGCGGTGGCCCAGGTCGAGGCCGACCCGTTCAACTGCTTCGGAGCCTATCGCGATGGCGAGGCCAGTGCCTGCGGCGAGCTGCGCTTCATGGTCAAGGATGCGCCGGAACTTGTGCGCGCCTACAAGACGCCGTCGCTGCGCGGTGCGGCGACGCGGCCGCCTTACATGCACGCCGGGCAGTTTTCATCGCTCGACGAGGTCGTCGCTCACTATGCCAAGGCTGCGCCAAGCGTCGAGGGCAGTTCTGAAATTCACCCGCTGGAGCTC
Organism: Mesorhizobium sp. B2-3-15; assembly: GCF_006442875.1. Lineage (NCBI taxonomy): Bacteria > Pseudomonadati > Pseudomonadota > Alphaproteobacteria > Hyphomicrobiales > Phyllobacteriaceae > Mesorhizobium > Mesorhizobium sp. B2-3-15. The sequence goes on from NZ_VFVO01000003.1 coordinate 308,278, forward strand.
TCGGACCGCGAGCGCGCCGCACTGGTGGCGTTCCTGAAGACACTATCGGAATAGGTTACCTGTCCTTGACCGTCTCCATCGCCACGAAGGTCGAGGTCTGGGCGACGTGGGGCAGGGCGGAGATGCGCTCACCGAGCACGCGGCGATAGGCGGCGATGTCCTTCGTGCGGACCTTAAGGAGATAGTCGAAGCTCGACGCCATCATGTGGCACTGCTCGATTTCCGGCACGGCTTGTACGGAGCGGTTGAAGGCATCGAGCGCGGCGGATCGGGTGTCCGATAATTTCACCTGCACGAAGGCGACATGGCCTTCGCCCATGCGTTCGCGGTCGATGATCGCCTGGTATCCCCTGATATAGCCGTCCTTCTCCAGCCGCTTCACCCGCGCCTGCACCGGTGTCTTCGACAGGCCGACCTTGACCGCCAGTTCCGACATGGAAAGCCGGCCATTGCCGGCCAGTGCCGACAGGATGTTCCTGTCGATGCGGTCCAATTGATCTTCTGTCATCGAAACTGCAGCCCGAATGAGCAATTTTTCGGAAACATGATAGATCAATTGAGCTGCCCTGTCGATTTTTTCAGACCGCCTGAAATCTGGCACTTGTGCTAGCTTGCGCCATTCGGTCCGGTGACCGCCGGCCCGTTCCCTTGTGCTTGCTCATAGGACCGCCATGCCGCTCGACGCCATCCGCCAGCAGATCCGCGCTAATTATTTGCCCGACGAAGACGCAGCGGTTAAGCGATTAGCCGAGGCGGCCGGGCTTTCGGCCGGAGACCGTAAGGCGATCTCGGCGCGTGCGGCCGACCTGGTGCGGGCGGTGCGCGGTTCGTCCGATCCCCGGCTGATGGAAGTCTTCCTCTCGGCCTACGGCCTCTCCACCAAGGAAGGCGTGGCGCTGATGTGCCTGGCCGAGGCGCTGCTGCGCGTACCCGACACAGAGACGATGGACGATCTCATCGCCGATAAGATCGCGCCGCACGACTGGTCGGCGCATTCGGGCGGTTCGAGTTCGATCTTCGTCAACGCCTCGACCTGGGCGCTGATGCTAACCGGCCGCGTGCTCGATGAAGGTGAGGGCGGTATCGAAGGCACGCTGCGTTCGATGGTGCGCCGGCTGGGCGAACCGGTCATCCGCAAGGCAGTGGCCGCCGCCATGCGCGAGATGGGCGAGCAGTTCGTGCTTGGCCGCACGATCGCGGAAGCCGTCAAGCGCGGCCGGCCAATGACGCAGAAGGGTTACCTCTACTCCTTCGACATGCTGGGCGAGGCGGCCCGCACCGAGGCGGACGCGCTGCGCTATCACAAGGCCTATGCCGACGCCATTTCCTCGCTCGATGCTGGCTCGAACGGGCCAGATATCCGCCAGAACCATGGCATCTCCGTCAAGCTTTCGGCACTGCATCCACGCTACGAAGAAGCGCAAAAGGAAGAGATGCTGCCTGTGATGGCCGAGCGGCTGTTGTCGCTGGCCCTGGCCGCACGGCATTCGCGGATGGGGCTCAACATCGACGCCGAGGAGGCGGATCGTCTCGACCTGTCGCTCGACGTGATCGAGCGGGTGCTGGCCGAGCCGGAACTCGCCGGCTGGAACGGCTTTGGCGTCGTCGTGCAGGCCTATGGTCCGCGCGCGGCTTTCACCATCGATTGGCTCTATGCCCTGGCCAACAAGCATAATCGCAACATCATGGTCCGGCTGGTCAAGGGTGCCTATTGGGACACGGAGATCAAGCGGGCGCAGACACTCGGGCTTGCCGGTTATCCCGTGTTCACGCGCAAGGCCAACACCGACGTCTCCTACATGGCTTGCGCGAAAAAGCTGCTTGGCATGACCGACCGCATCTATCCGCAGTTCGCCACCCATAACGCGCACACCGTCGCCGCCATCCTGTCGATGGCTGACAGTCGCGACACCTTCGAATTCCAGCGCCTGCATGGCATGGGCGAGGCTTTGCACGAAACGGTGCGCAAGGCCGAAGGCACGCGTTGCCGTATCTATGCGCCGGTCGGCGCGCATTCGGACCTGCTGGCCTATCTGGTCCGCCGGCTCCTGGAAAACGGCGCCAACTCCTCCTTCGTGCACCAATTGACCGACGAGGAGGTCGAGCCGGAGGATATCGCACGCGATCCGCTGGAAACGGTTGAAAGCCAGGGTCCCGCCGCCAATCCGGCGATTGCCCGGCCTTCCCAGATCTTTGGGATCGGGCGCCGCAACTCGAAGGGATTCGACATCACCGACACGGTGACGCTGGCGGCGATCGAGCAGGCCAGAGCGGCATTTGCGGGTCCCGATCGCTGGCACGCCAAGCCGATCACGCGCGCCGCCGGCTACGGCAAGCAGCGCCCGATCCTCAATCCGGCAAAGCCTTCCGAGGTGGTCGGCACGGTTCACGAGGCCGCCGCCAAGCAGGTCGCAACCGCCGTGCGCATCGCTGTCGAGGCGCAGCCGGCGTGGGCAAAACGCCCGGTCGCCGAGCGTGCCGCTATCCTCAACCGTGCCGCCGATCTTTACGAGGCCAATGCCGTCGAGTTCTTCGCGCTCGCCACGCGCGAGGCCGGCAAATCGCTGGCCGACGGCGTCGCCGAAGTGCGCGAGGCGGTCGACTTCCTGCGCTATTACGCCACCGAGGCGGCGAACGCCGAAACGGGCACGCAAGCGCGCGGCGCCATCGCCTGCATCTCGCCGTGGAATTTCCCGCTCGCCATCTTCACCGGCCAGATCGCGGCAGCACTTGTCACTGGCAATTCAGTGATCGCCAAGCCAGCCGAGCAGACCCCGCTGATCGCCTTCCGCGCCGTCGAGATGCTGCGCGAGGCCGGCGTGCCGGAAGACGTCATCCAACTCCTGCCCGGGGACGGCCCGTCGGTCGGTGGTCCGCTGACAGCGGACCCGCGTATTGCCGGCGTCTGCTTCACCGGCTCGACCGAGGTCGCCAAGCTGATCGAAAAGCAATTGGCCGAGACCGCGGCGCCGGACGCCATGCTGATCGCCGAGACCGGCGGCCTCAATGCCATGATCGTCGATTCCACGGCACTTCCCGAGCAGGCGGTGCGTGACATCCTCGCGTCGGCCTTCCAGAGTGCCGGCCAGCGCTGCTCGGCGTTGCGCGTGCTCTATGTCCAGAAAGACGTCGAGAAGAAGATGCTGGAGATGCTGAAAGGCGCCATGGAGGCGCTCAACGTCGGGGATCCCTGGCGGATTTCGACCGATGTCGGTCCGGTGATCGACGATGACGCGCAAAGTTCGATCCGCGATTATTGCACGACGATGGGCCTGCAGGGCCGGCTGATCGCTAAACTTGAGGCGCCCAAGGATGGCCGCTTCGTCGCGCCGCATGTCTTCCGGGTCAAGGGCATCGAGGAGATGGAGCGCGAAGTGTTCGGTCCGGTGCTGCACGTCGCGACCTTCGACGCCGACCAGATCGACAGCGTCATCGCCGCCATCAACCGCAAGGGCTACGGCCTGACCTTCGGCCTGCACACCCGTATCGAGGGCCGGGTGCAGCATTTCGTCGACGGCATCCATGCCGGCAACATCTATGTCAACCGCAACCAGATCGGCGCTGTCGTCGGTTCGCAGCCATTTGGCGGCGAGGGCCTGTCCGGCACCGGGCCAAAGGCCGGCGGGCCGCACTATCTCAGGCGTTTCCGCAAAGGGCCTGAAGCGGGCACGGAAGTCGGCGAAGGCCATAAGGTGACGGCGACCGAACTGGCCGACAATCTGCCCGATCCCGCTCTCGGCGGCTGGTCGACGCGGCCGGACCGGGTCGCCATCCTCAGGAAGCATCTTCGCGGCAAGGGCGCGGCCGCGATCGGAGCCGCCGCCAGCATTGATTTCGGCCAGGTCGATCTGCCCGGGCCGACCGGCGAGGCCAACACGCTATCGCTGTCGCCGCGCGGCCGGGTGCTGTGCTTGGGGCCGGACGGCGACACGCTGCTGGCGCAGACCATCCAGGCGCTCGCCGCCGGCAATGCGGTGCTGGCTGTTGCACCGGGCGCACCGGCGGCGCTCTCGGCATTGACCGGCAAAGGCCTGCCGCTGGCGGCCATCGACGGCCGCCCCGATCCTGTCGAGGCGCGCTCGCTGCGGGTCGATGTGGTTGCTTTTTCAGGCACGCCCGAGGCGGCGCGCATCGTGCGCAAGGTCATCGCCGAGCGCAGCGGGCCGATCGTCCCGCTGGTCAGCGAGGTGCTTTATCCGGCGGCTTATGCGCATGAGCGGGCGGTCTGCGTCGACACGACCGCCGCGGGTGGCAATGCCAGCCTCTTGGCCGCCGCATAGGTCGGCATCTACGCGCCCTCGACGACGGAAAAGCCCTCGAATTGCGGGTGGCCGAGATAGTGGACTTTCGTCGTGCCGACATTCCGGTGGGCGGCGCGGAAGTTCTCCGACTTGGTCCAGGCGACGAAATCATCGTGACTTGCCCACGCCGTGTGCGACGCGAACAGCGTGTAGCCCTCGGTCTCGTTGACCGGGCCGCGCAGCAGGTGAAATTCGCGAAAACCCTTCATCTCGGCCAGGCTGGAGTCGCGGTTCTTCCACATGGCTTCGAAGTTGCCCTCCGAGCCGGTCTGGACCTTGAAGCGGTTCATGGCGATGTACATGGGGTCCCTTTCACGCGGATGTTGATGGTTGCGCCGCAAGTTTGTCCCGGGCCTAGTCAAAACGGGCCGATGCCGACCTCGAACTCCAAGCTCGGGTTCGATGCCTGTGACGGAATTGGAGGGAAGGGAGCGGCCTTGCGCACGATGCCAAGCGCGGCCTCGTCGAAAGTCGGCGATCCTGAGCTTTCCAGAATGCGCAACTGGTCTATGTCGCCCTTCCTGCCTATGGCGAATGCCACAACCGCATTGTTACGCGCGGCCAGTTGCAGCGAAGGCGGGAGAGTACGATTGACGCTGCCGAGTTTTCGAAAGACGTTGCCGCGGTAGCTGTCTTCCGCGGCGCTGCCTTGGTCTTTTTGCCTTTTGCCCTTGCTGGCCGCTTCCGCCAGCCGGTCCTGGCCATCGGCCGTGCCGCTCCGTTCAGTCGCTGCTCCAGCAGTGGCAGGGGCAGCCGCCGGAGTTGGCCTTGCAACGGGGATCGGCGGTTGGTCCGGAACGGTGACAGGAATTTCGGTGGTTCCGGCCTGGGCGTTCGGCTGTGCCGGCGTTTCTGTCCTGGCAGCCACGCTCTGGTCATCCGGGCGCGGGGTTGCCGCCACCAGTATGTCCGGCGTGGCCACGGGCTGTTTGACCGGTTCCGCCGAGGGCTCCGAAGCCTGCTTCGCGGCGTCACGGGCAGGCTCGGGAGCGTGTGTCACCGGTTCCTGCGCGGGCTGTGAAGGTGCGGTCGGCGCCGGTCTGGCCGCCTTTGCCGGATGAGGCTTGGCCGTCGGCGGGGGCGGCACCAGCGTGACATTCATTGCCGCCGGGTCCTTGTCCAATGCACTGCCGGCGACCTTGTCACCTTTGTGATCGCCGCCTTCCGACTGCTCTGCCTCCCTGGAATCGAACTTGCCGGCGGACGAGATCAGAAAAGCCGCCGCCACGCCGGCATGGAGCAGGCAGGAGATGGCGATCGCAGCCTGCCACTTGCCGTTGCTGGCTTGCGGTCGTGCCTGGGCAAGTCGCTCTGCCGGCGCTATTGCCAACTCGCTGCCAGCGTCGGGGAGTGGATTGATTTCCTGCATGTCGCGGGCGCGAAATTGCAGCGATACGCGCAGACTTGTCAAATCAAGATCGGCTGCCTCAACCGGTAAGCAATCGAAGCCGGCCAGCGGCCCTGCCACGGTCTTTTCTTATGCGGTCCCACTTCAGACGCCGAAAGCGATGCCGGTCCTGGTGTCCGTCTTCAGCTTGCGCATGCAGGCAGTTGGTTCGACGCCCGTGCCAGCGCAATCCGTTCCGCTGTTGACCAGCACGCGGCTGACCTTGGTGCAGTCGGTGCCGGCCAGGTCAAAGCGTGTCACCTTGGTCTTGCCGTGCGGCAGGTCCTTGAAGTCGAGCACGGTCAGCCGGTCGACGATGCCGGCCTTGTTGAACAGAGCGATCTCGAACGCCGCCTTGGTCAGGTCGGCGCCGAGATTGTTGCTGACCAGGAAGGTCAGCCGGCAGCCCTTGCCGGAAGGCTGCGCGGCATTGAGTTCGAGGGTCAGGACCGGCGCGGACTGCTCAGCCCACGCCGGAATTGTCGTCAGCGACATCGCCAGCGTCGAGGTCAGCAAACGAAGGGATGCCGTCAAGGGCGTCATGGTCAGCCTCCAAAGCGCATGGTTGCCGCTAGCTTCAGCGTGATACCGGGTTCGTAGACCGCAACCGTGGTGCTGCCGTTCAGCGGATTGGCGTATTTGACGTCGAACAGATTGTCGGCGCGGAAATCGACTTTCAGATTGTCGGTCGCCTGATAGCTGGCGAAAGCATTGACCAGTGTGTAGTCCGTCGCGACGGCATTGCCCTTCGGCTTGCCGTTATACTGCACCTCACCGCCGACGGTCAGCTTGTCCTCGAGGAAACGCAGGCCAAGCTGAGCGGTGACCTGAGAGGAGGGGATAGTGGCGAGGTCGGCTTCCACACCCTTGTAGGAAATGGTGTGGCCATCCGTGATCGAGGCCGAGAGGCCGGCATAGCCCCATGCCGCGTCATAGACGCCCTCCAGCTCGAAGCCGTTGATCTTGGCCTTGGCGAAATTTTGATACTGGAAGCAGATCGGGATTCCGGGGCCAAAGGGGCAGCCACTGCCTGGAGCGAACGGCGACAGCGTTACGCCGTCGATATAGTCGTCGACATCGTTGTTGAAATAGGCTGCTTTCAGGCGCAAGGCGTCGCCCGGCTCGAAGATGTCGTTCTGCTTGTAGTTGACGCCGAACTCGGTCGTCTTGCCGGTTTCAGGCCGCAGATTTGGATTGGGCAGGAACGGGAAGCTGACGCCGGCGGGATGATTGCCGCTGATCAGCGTTTCCGTGATCGAGGGCGAGCGGTAGCCTTCCGCATAAGTGCCGTAGAATTGCAGGCCGGCAAGCCCGGCACTCTCGAACGGCGAGACACCGACGGTGACGCGCGGGGATAGCCTGTCGCCGGAAATATCATGCATGTCATCCTTCAGGCTGTAGCTGTCGTAGCGCAGGCCAGCGACGACTTCGAGCCAGTCCCAGGTGAGCTTGTCCTGGACGTAGGCGCCGGACACGTTGCGCTTGCCCGACGGCGTGTAGAAACTGTCGCCCCCGGCCGCGCCACCCGTCTTGACGTTGTCGCCGACCCAATCGCCGCCATAGGTCAGTTCATGCGCGATGCCGTTCGTTTCGAACCGTGACGTGTTCCAGATATCGATGCCGGTCGTGCCGACATCGAATGTCGACAGTGATCCTGCCGGCAGCACCACGGGAAGACCGGTCACCGGATCGAAGCGGTTCTGCGGCGCGAGACTGGTCAGGTCGAGATTTGTCTTGTTGTAGGACGTGTTGATGTGGAGATCGAGCCAGCTCTTGTCTTCGTCCGTGATGTTGTAGCGGGCCGTGAAGGTGTTCGACTTCAGGTCGACATCGTTGACCGGCACGCCGCCGCTGGTCTCGTCCCAGCCGTCGCTCGAACCGACCCAGCCGAGCTTGAGCTCACTGTTCTCGGTTGGCCGGATCGTCGTCTTGAGCAGGCCGCTCAGCACGTCGAAGCCGGTGCCGTTGACGGTGTCACCGTCGCCGTCCTTGTAGTTGTCGTAGTCGCGGTAAACGATGTTGCCCAACACGTCCCAGTTCTCATTGATGCGATAGGCACCGGTGGCGCTCGTGGTCCAGCCCTTGCCGTTGCTCTCGTAGCGTCCGGTGACGGAACCGGCCCACGTCTCGTCGGGCTTGAGGAAATCGACCGCATCCTTGGTGTCGAAGAAGACGACGCCGCCAATGGCGCCCGAGCCATAGGTGTTGGCGACAGGACCACGGATCACGTCGACGGATTTGACGAGCTCGGGATCGATATAGAAGGTCGACTGGGTGCCGTGGTCGGAACGCTGGAAATTCTGGCGCGCGCCATCGACGATCACCGCGACGCGGCCGAAATCCTGCAGGCCGCGGATGTTGATGCTGGTGCTGACGCGCCTGGCGTCGGCCTGCGCAGCGACGCCAGGCACACCGAAAAGCATCTCGTTCGGCGTTGTCGCCATGCGGCGATCGAGCTGTTCCTGGTCGACATGGCTGGCCGAGGCCAGCGACTGTATCGCCGTTTCGCCGGTGCGGCTGAGCACCAGGATCCTGTCGAGCAACGTAGCGCCCGCGGGGGCTGCCTTTTGCTGGTCAGTCTTCTTCGATTGATCCGTCTGCTCGCTCGCCGCCTGCGTCGCAGGTTGCGCGTGCGCCGATGGCGCGGATAGAGCGATCGCCGCCACGCTTGCGAGCAAAGCCGCCGCACCGTTCGCCGCCGACCGGCCGCGCCGTTCCCAACTTATCAACCCCATGCCCCAACTCCAAATCCCAGGTTCCATGCTGGCTGGCCCGGGGCTTGCTGGCATTTTGATCGTATCCGGCATCTTAAATGTTGACTCATTTAGTCCGGTATTGCACTGACTAGTAAACATGATTATTCAAGTCAAGAAATGAATCGGCAATTCGCAACGCCTAGCCAGATGCCCGGCACAGGAAAGGGATCGACCCAGATGAACACGCACAATCCCAACGAGTTTCGCTATCGCGTCCGCCGTTCCGACGATACCTCCACCCGTTTCGATCGGGTCTCGCTGGCGGTGCGGACGCTGTCCAGCAACACGCTGTTCCAGGGCGAGCACGAAATCGGCATCGAGCATCATGGCGCGCTCTACCGGCTGAAGATCACCCGCCAGGGCAAGCTCATTCTCAACAAGTAAGGCAAGGCATCAGAGGTAAAGACATGGACCAGCGCGTAAAACCCGCTCCGCATGAAATCCGGCGGGCCCGGACCGAGAATCCGAAAGCGCGCGAGCGTGACCTGGCCGCCCAGCTCGGCATTTCGGAGGCCGAGCTGGTGGCCGCCCATTGCGGCGACGGCGTCGTCCGCGTCGAACCGCGCGTCAACGACCTTCTGACCGGTCTCGAGGCCGTTGGCGAGGTGATGGCGCTGACCCGCAACGAAAGCGCCGTGCACGAGAAGATCGGCGTCTATGACAAGGTCGTCACCGGCAATCACAATGCCATGGTGCTCGGCGAGAACATCGACCTGCGCATTTTTCCGAAAATCTGGGCGCATGGCTTTGCCGTGGAGAAGCGCGACGGCGACGACATCCGCCGCAGCCTGCAGTTCTTCGATGCGGCCGGCGACGCGGTGCACAAGGTGCATCTGCGCCCGGCCTCCAGCCTCCATGCCTACCAGAAACTGGTCGCCTCGCTGGAATCGCCGAACCAGGAGCCGACGATCGACATTTCAGGGACGGTTCTCGATGAGGAAAGCGAGGCCGGGGCATCGACGGCGAGCCTGGACGACCTGCGTGACCGCTGGAGCCGGCTGACGGACGTGCACCAGTTCTTCGGCATGCTGAAGACGCTGAAGCTCAGCCGCCGCCAGGCGGTGCGCATGGTTGGCCAGGACTACGCCTGGCTGCTCGACAATGACGCGGTGCGCGCCATGTTCCATCACGCCGCCGAAAGCGAGATGCCGATCATGTGCTTCGTGGGCAACCGCGGCTGCATCCAGATCCACTCCGGGCCGATCAAATCGATCAAGCCCATGGGGCCGTGGATCAACGTGCTCGACGAGACCTTCCACCTGCATCTGCGCACCGACCACATCCATGAAGTCTGGGCGGTGCGCAAGCCGACCAAGGACGGCCATGTCACATCGCTCGAGGTCTATGCCGCCAATGGCGACATGATCATCCAGTTCTTCGGCAAGCGCCATGAAGGCGAAGGCGAGCGCGACGACTGGCGTTTTCTGGCCGAGCACCTGCCGCGCATCCCGAACCCGACGGCAGCCTGAGGAAAGTGTGATGCGTTTTGTTTCGAGACCGTCCGCCCTGCGCGGATCGAGGGTCGGTTATGCAATCGGCCTTTCCATGGCTGTCGCCGCGCTGCAACCAGTCGGCGCCACCGAAGGCGTTTCGGTGTTCGCCGATCCTTCGAAGATCGCCGCTATTGGCGGCTCCATCACCGAGATCGTCTATGCGCTTGGCGAGGAGAGACATTTGGTGGCGCGCGATTCCACCAGCCTCTATCCAAAGGCCGCGCTCGGCCTGCCTGATGTCGGTTACATGCGCCAGCTGTCGCCGGAAGGCGTCTTGTCGGTCAATCCGACGGGCATACTGGCATTGCACGGCAGCGGTCCCAGGGAAGCCGTCGACGTGCTGAAGAAGACGAGCATTCCGTTCATCGAAGTGCCCGAGCAGTACAACCGCGAAGGCATCCTCCAGAAGGTCCGCATTGTCGGCAAGGCGATCGGGGTCGAGGCCAAGGCAGAGGTGCTGGCCAGGGCACTCGATGCGAAACTCACAGCCGCCGAAAAGCGGACAGCCACGATCAAGGAGCGCAGGCGCGTGCTGTTCATTCTCTCGACGCAGGGTGGCAAGATCCTGGCGGCCGGCAGCGAAACCGCGGCCGACGGCATGGTCAAGCTGGCGGGCGGGGTCAATGCGGTGGAAGGCTTTTCCGGCTACAAGCAAATGTCGGACGAAGCGATCATCACCGCAAGGCCGGACGTGATCCTGATGATGAGCAATGCCGGGCCGCCGGTCTCGGACGACGAAGTGTTCGGCAATCCATCCATCGCCTCAACGCCGGCCGGAACGGCGCGCAAGCTGATCCGCATCGATGGCGCCTATCTACTCGGCTTCGGGCCGCGCACGGCCGACGCGATCCATGATCTCGCCGTTTCGCTTTATGGCGCACAGGTCACGGACTGAGCATCATGGCCGACCAGTCGATCGCAGGTCCGGCGAAGCCGATTAGGGCATCCGAAGGGGATCGTTCCGGCCGCGCCCGTGCCGTCATCCTTCTGCTGTGCCTGGGCTTGGCGATCGCCATCTTGCTTTCGCTCACATCCGGCGCATCGGATGCATCCGCCGTGACCGTCTTCAGGGATTGGCTCTTTGGCTCCGTCCCCGGCGATGCGGCGCTCAACGCCCGCGACAGCTTGATCGTCCATGACATCCGCATGCCACGCGTCATCCTCGGCATGTTGGTGGGTGCGGCGCTCGCGGTTTGTGGCGCCGTCATGCAAGGACTGTTCCGCAATCCGCTCGCCGAACCCGGTCTGATCGGCGTTTCCGCAGGATCCAGCCTTGGCGCGGTGGTCATCATCGTTCTTGGCGGGACCGTGCTGGCGCCGGTGACCGCCTTGCTCGGAACGCTGGCGCTGCCGCTTGCGGCGTTCGTCGGCGGTCTCGTCACCACATTGGCGCTCTATCACGTCGCCACGCGACGTGGACAAACCTCGGTCGCCACCATGCTGCTCGCGGGCATAGCCCTGGCGGCACTTGCCATGGCGCTGACCGGAATCCTCATATTCATGGCCGACGATCGCCAGCTGCGCGACCTGACCTTCTGGTCACTGGGATCGCTCGGCGGTGCGACATGGGCCAAGATAGCTTCCGTAGGACCCATAATCGTCCTGGCACTGGCGGCGATGCCGTTCCTGGCCCGCGGCCTTAACGCGCTGGCGCTGGGCGAAGCGACCGCCGGCCATCTCGGCATTCCGGTGCAGCGGCTGAAATACACTGCCATCATCGGCGTTTCGGCGGCGGTCGGCGCCTCCGTCGCCGTCAGCGGCGGCATCGGCTTCGTCGGCATCGTCGTGCCGCATCTGCTGCGACTGCTGATCGGACCCGACAATCGTTACCTGCTGCCGGCCTCGGGGCTGCTCGGCGCCTCCTCGTTGCTGCTTGCCGATGCGGTCGCCCGCACCATCGTGGCGCCGGCCGAGCTGCCGATCGGCATCGTCACCGCGATATCAGGCGCGCCGTTCTTCCTGTGGATATTGCTGCGCAGGCGCGGCGTGATCGATTTGTGAGGGCTGGAATGATCGAGGCGAGGAATGTTTCGGTCGATATCGCCGGCAAGAGAATTGTTGCCGGTGTCGATTTCGATGCGCGGCCGGGCGAGGTGGCGGCAATCGTCGGCCCCAATGGTTCGGGCAAGACGACCTTCCTGAGGGCATTGTCGGGGGACCTCGGCTATACCGGGAGTGTCGTCCTCAACGGCCGCGACCTCGCAGCGATGAAGCCGGTGGAGGTCGCCGTCCAGCGGGCTGTGTTGCCGCAGGCGACGACACTGTCGTTTCCTTTCACTGTGCGGGAGGTCGTCAGGCTTGGCCTGGTCGGTGGCCGTTCTGGCGCGCTGCCGGGCGAGGACGGACGCCTGCCGGAACGGGCGCTGGCGCGGGTCGATCTCGACGGCTTTGCCGGCCGCTTCTATCAGGAGCTTTCCGGTGGCGAGCAGCAGCGTGTCCAGCTTGCGCGCGTGCTGTGCCAGGTCTGGGCGCCGGTGCTCGACGGCAAGCCGCGCTATCTGTTCCTTGACGAGCCGGTGTCCAGCCTCGACATCAAGCACCAGCTGATCATCATGAACATCGCCCGCGACTTCGCCAGAAGGGGCGGGGGCGTGGTAGCGATCCTGCACGACCTCAATCTGACGGCCATGTACGCTGACCGCATCTTCGTGATGCATCGCGGCCGGCTGGCCGCCAGCGGCTTGCCCCGCGACGTGCTGAGTGACGACCTGATCGAGAAGGTGTTCGATTGCCGGCTCAAGGTCGGCGTGCTGCCGGCCGGCAACATGCCGTTCGTGCTCCCGCAATCGTCGGTCAGCTGATATTCAGCCGACACTGCACGATGCGGCAGGGATCAGGCCGCTGGGGCGCGGCGCTCCATCAGCATGTCGATGCCGAGCAGGGCGCGTACATTTGGCCTTGCCGCCACGAGGTCGGCGATCGTGTAGCGGGCAAGCACGGCGAAGAAGGCGTTGAGCGCTTCGCGCAATGCGGAGTTCAGCGCGCAGCTGTCGACCAGCGGGCATTCGGCGGCATCGTTCTCGAAGCACTCCGCCATGGCAAAACTTTCCTCGGTCACGCGCACGACGTCGAACAGGCTTATCGATTCGGCGGCACGGCCGAGCCGTACCCCTCCGTTCCGGCCGCGCACAGTCTCGACCATGCCATTCTCGACCAGAGGCTGCAGGATTTTGAACAGGAACAGTTCCGACACCGAATAGGCGGCCGCGATCTCCGGGATGCGGCTCAACCGGTCATTGTTGGCGGCGCAATACATCAGAATGCGCATGGCATAGTTGGTTTGGCGCGTAAGCCGCATCTCGTCCTCACTCGGCGCTGATATGATGCAACCACGCCAGATTCTAAACTTTGCTGGCGCGGCCTCGTCCGGAATCCGGATCGCTGCACTGGTCTCGGCGGAATATGGCCTATACCTTGGAATAATTCCAGACTAGCCGGGCATCATAGATGAATAAACTCGTCAACTTTATGTGCGCCGCCGGGCAAAAGCCGGGACAGACAAACCGGCTGCCACGGGCATTCCGGCGGCCGCGGCACTAGATAGGCCTAATAGACGAGGAGCGGCATGGCTCAATCGGACCAATCCCTGGCGCCAGTGCGGTTCGATGCCGACGCGGGCGCCAAGCTTTCCGCGTTGCGGCGGACAAAGTTCGTCGCCACGGCGGCATTGGCACTCTGCGTGGTGGTCTTTGCCTTGGCCAAGTCCTTCCAGAGCAGCTATCCATGGCTCGGCTTCGTCGCCGCCTTCGCCGAGGCGGCAACGATCGGCGGCCTTGCCGACTGGTACGCGGTGGTGGCGCTGTTCAAACGGCCGCTCGGGTTGCCCATCCCGCACACCGCCATCATCCCGGAAAACCAGGACCGTATCGCCGACAATCTCGGCCGTTTCATCGAGGCCAATTTCCTGGCGCCGGAACCGGTGCGTGAAAAACTCGCCGAGGTCGATTTTTCGGCGCTCGTGGCCGACTGGCTGGCCGATGCCGAACGCGCCGCCGGCCTGTCGCGCTTCGTCGTGCGGCTGGTGCCGCAGACGCTTGCCGCCGTCGAACAATCCGGTCTGCGCGGCTTCGTCACCAGCCGCATGCTCGAACAGATCGAAAAGGTGCCGCTGGCGCCACTTGCGGCCGAACTTCTGTCCGCGCTCACCGACGACCGCCGCCACCAGAAGCTGTTCGACGAGTTCATCAAGGTCATCGGCCGGTTCCTCAACGACGAACAGGCGCTGGCGACGATGCGCGACAAGATCCGCGAGGAACTCCCGTCGCTATTCAACCTGTTCCGGGCCGACGCCTATCTCCTGAAGAAGATCGTCGCTTCGGCTGGCTCCTTGCTGGACGAGGTGCGTGCCGATCCAGATCACCCGATGCGCGCCGAATTCGACCGCTTCGCGCAAAGTTTCGTCGAGCGGCTGCGCACGTCCAAGCAATATGCCAGGCGAGCGGAGAAAATGAAGCGCGACTTCCTCGCCAGACCCGAAATCAGGGCGCTAGCCGGCGACATGTGGGAGAGCCTCAGCCTGTTCATCGAGCAGGACGCCAAGGCGCCGAATTCGTTGATCAGGGAGCATCTGGCCAACATGTTCGTCGAAGTCGGCCGCCATCTTGCCGGAGACGCGCAGATCCGGGCCGACATGAACCAAGGATTCGTGGTGGCGCTCGCTTCTTTTGTCGAGAGCCAGAAGAGCGGTGTGTCGAAATTCATCGCCGACCAGGTCAAGCGCTGGGACCTTGCCCAACTGACACGCCTGATCGAGATGAACATTGGCAGGGACCTGCAATATATCCGCTTCAACGGCATGATCATCGGTGGGCTGGCGGGCATCGTGCTTTACACGATCGAGCTGCTGCTCCCGGTCAATTGATCCCTAGCGATCGCCTAGGCCCGTGTTCGAAATGGACACGAGGCGTTCGAGTGCTATTCTCCTCGATGAGGGCGTCCGCGATCGCGGCAAAGGGGAGATGACAATCATGGCCAGACAATCGGAATCCGATTCCTTCATGGAGATGTTCGGCAGGTTCGGCCGTGACCTGAAGGTGCCGAATGTGGATGTCGAAGCGATTCTTGCGCATCACCGCAAGAATCTCGAAGCTTTGGAGAGATCCGCGCGTGCCGGGGCGGCTGGGACGTCCTCGCTGTTGTCTAGGCAACGCGAAATGCTGCAGGACACGCTGCGCGAGATCGCCGACATGGCGCAGAGCTACCGCGCACCGGGCAATCCGCAGGAGTTGATGGCCAAGCAGACCGAGTTTGCTAGAAAATCCTTTGAGGCGGCGCTCAAGAACGCCGGTGAAGTGGCTGAGCTAGCCAGGAAATCAGGCACCGAATCGATCGACATCCTGCGCGCACGCATCAAGGAGGCGATGGAGGAGGTCCGCGCCGGTTACGGGCAGAAGTAGGTTCTCATGGGCTGTCGTTCCGCTCTCGGCCGGGCACACCCCGTTCCCGATACCGTAACCCTTCGCACAGTTGCATTAGCGCCACGCCATAAGCTCCCGGCAGTCTGAAAGGTCGGAAAAGTCCCAATTCGCCTGCCATCGCATGGCAAGACATGGCACGAGTGAGCGCGAATCCGCCGGAACGGATTTGCGAGGGACGAATTGACAGAGGCCGCCGGTTCGTGGTCCGGAAGCTTTGGAAGCGATCGGGAAAGCAGGCATGACGGAAGTACGGCCTAAAACGCCGCCAACCTACGAGCAGCTGAGAACGATGTCCGGACAGGAGCTCGGCGTCTCGGAATGGACCACGGTCGACCAGAACCGTATCAACCAGTTCGCCGAATGCACGGGCGACCATCAATGGATCCACGTCGATCCTGAACGGGCGCGGCGGCAAAGCCCGTTCCGCACCACGATCGCGCATGGCTATCTGACACTGTCGATCATCGGCGCGCTGGCCCTCGAAATGGGGATCGTGCCCGAGAATACGCAGGCCGCCTTCAACTATGGTTTCGACAAGGTGCGTTTCCTGGCGCCGGTCAAGGTCGGCGCACGCATTCGCTTGCGCACGAAGCTGCTTTCCATGGAAGACAAAGGCCCGGGCCAGTATCTGATGAAGGCAGCCAACACGGTCGAGATCGAAGGCGAGGAAAAGCCGGCGCTGATGGCTGAAACACTCGTCATGCTCTACGAGCGCCGCAAACGGGCAGGGGCCTGAACGGCGCCCGCTAGGCTCCTTGCGTCAATTCCTTCAGCTGTTCTTGTGCGGCAAGGAATAGGCCCAGATCTGTGTATGGCATTTCGGAAAAGGCATGATTGAGCATCCGCGCAAATGGTGAGATTTGGCGGCGTTCTGCCGTTTCATGGATGGTCTGATTTGATGGGGCAGAAGGCCGCGACAACGAGGTGTTGTCGCGGCTTATTTGTCTGCTGACTTGGTGGTTCCCATATCAGCGAGTCATCGCCGTTTCGAGCGCCTTGAAAATCCGCTCGTCCGCGCACTGGGCGACGTTGAAGCGCAGGAAGCGGCTGGCGGACTGCGACAGGCTGAACGCATTGCCGGGCGCCAGCACGATGTTGTCGGCGAGCGCACTGCGGGCGATTTCGGCCGCGTCCACGCCTTCCGGCAGGGTGCACCACAGGAACAGCCCAGCCGGCTGCTCGATCCAGGGCGTGATGCCGATCGCCTTCAGCCGGGCGCTGGTCTCGCCCATGGCCCGCGAAAGGCGGGCGCGCAGCAAATCCATGTGCTTTCGGTAGCTGCCGTCCTTCAGCAGCGTCAGCACAAGTTCGGCCGCCAGCCGTCCGCCGCCGAACGTCGTGGCGATCTTGAGGTCGGTCAGGCCCTCGATCCAGTCACGGGGCGCGGCGATGAAACCGCAGCGGACCGACGCCGACAGCGTCTTGGAGAAACTGCCGATCTGGACGACGCGACTAAGGCCGTCGAACGCCGCTAGCCTTGGGGCGGGAATGTGCTCGAAATCGGCGAAGATATCATCCTCGACGATGGTCAGATCCGACTGGTCGGCCAGTTTGAGCAAACGATGGGCCGTCACCGGAGACAGGATCGCGCCGGTCGGGTTGTGGATGGCCGAGTTGGTGATGTAGAGGCGCGGCCGGTGTTCGGCCAGCGCCTGGGCGAACAGCTCGATGTCCGGCCCCGACGGCGTGTAGGGCACGCTGACGACCTTGGCGCGGTGGGCGCGCAGCAGAGCATGGAAGTTGAAGTAGCAGGGATCGTCGACCAGCACGGTGTCGCCGGGCTCGATCAGGAACCGGCACAAGAGGTCGATGGCCTGGGTGCCCGATTCCGTCAGCATGATCTGGTCGGGGGAGGCTTCGATGCCGTGCCCGGCCATGCGCCGCGCCAGCAATTGCCGCAGCGGCGGCAGCCCGAGCGGCGTGCCGTAATCTGCGAGCGCGACATCGTCGGCACGCGCGACAGTGCGCAATGCCCGGCGCAGCCCGGCCTGTGGCATCCATGAAGCCGGCAACCAGCCGCAGCCGGGTTTCAGGACCTCGTCGCCAGCCTCCAGGGACTGGCGCGAGACCCAGAGCGGATCGACGGCACGGTCGAGCCGGGGACCGATCTCGGCGAGCGACAGCGGTGCCAGCGACCCGGCGGCATAGAAACCGGAACCGGGCCGCGAACGGATCGCGCCTTCGGCGGCAAGCCGTTCGTAGGCCTCGACCACGGTGGATTTCGACACCTGCATGGATTTGGCGAAAGCGCGGATCGAGGGCAGCCTTGCTCCAGGCGTCAGGCTGCGCGCGGCAATCCGCTGCCGGATGGCGGCCATGACTCCTTCGACGAGAGTTCCGGCGCTGTCGAGCCTGACTGCTTCGTCCATCTGTACCTTCCAGAAAACCATGACAGTTTTATCGAATTGTACTGCATTGTCTCTGGTGGCGCCATAGCCGCGGGCCCCATAGAGGGGCGAAACAAACGGAGCCTGCGATGGACAAGACGGCGAGCGGCTGGGTGAGCGGATTTATCGGCGTGCTGATTTTCAGCGGTTCGTTGCCGGCGACGCGCGTGGCGGTGATGGATCTCGACCCGATATTCCTGACGTCGGCCCGCGCGGTCATTGCCGGCCTGCTCGGTCTCGCGCTGCTGCTTGTGTTCCGCGAGAAGCGCCCCGAGCGTCATGACTTGCTGTCGCTCGTCATCGTTGCGCTTGGCGTGGTCGTCGGCTTTCCCTTGCTGACGGCATTGGCGCTGAAGCATGTCACCTCGGCCCACTCCATCATCTTCGTCGGCCTGCTGCCGCTGGCGACCGCGATCTTCGGCGTGCTGCGCGGCGGTGAACGGCCCCGGCCGGCCTTCTGGCTGTTCTCATGCCTGGGCAGTGCGCTGGTGGCGGGCTTCGCGCTTGCGCAAGGCGTGACGGCTTCGCCGGTTGGCGATGGGCTGATGCTTGCGGCCATCGTCGCCTGCGGCCTTGGCTATGCCGAGGGTGCCGCGCTGTCGCGCAAGCTCGGGGGCTGGCAAGTGATCTGCTGGGCGCTGGTGCTGTCCCTGCCGGTCATGCTGGTGCTGACCTTTGCGACCCTGCCGCCATCCTTCGCCAGCGTCGGCTCCAATGCCTGGATTGGTCTTGGCTATGTCTCGCTGTTCAGCATGCTGATCGGCTTCGTGTTCTGGTATCGCGGCCTGGCGCAAGGCGGCATTGCGGCGGTGGGGCAGTTGCAGCTTCTGCAACCGTTCTTCGGGCTCGCACTGGCGGCGACGCTGCTGCATGAACAGGTCAGCCCGATGATGATCGTCGTTACGCTCGGCGTGGTGCTTTGCGTTTTCGGCGCGAAGAAGTTTGCCAAGCAGGATTTGCCGCGTCGTGCGGCTGCATAGCGATGCCGACCCTCACGAGAACTTCGTCACCACCCCAATGCCGATACCCTCGAATCCGCCCATCGCCATCAAGGCCGCTGGCGCTTCGTCGAGGCTGATCTTCTTGCCGACCAGCAGTTCGGGTTTGAGCTTGCCGTGGCGGATCATCTCCATCATCGCGGGGTAGCGATAGGCCTGCATGCCGTGACTGCCGAGGATTTCGAGTTCGAAGGCGATCACCTTGTCCATCGGCACCTGCGGGCGGGCGTGTTCGCCCAGCATCAAGCCGACCTGCACGTGACGGCCGCGCCGGCGCAGATTGGCGATCGAGTTGAAGGACGTCGTCGGATGGCCGAGCGCGTCCATCGACATGTGAGCGCCACCATTGGTGATCTGCTTGACGGCCTTGACGACATTCGGCGTCGTCGAAGCGTTGATGGTCGCCACGGCGCCGATCTGTTTGGCGAAGTCCAGCTTTTCCTCGGTGAGGTCGATGGCGATGACGTTGGCGCCCATCGAACTGGCGATCATGATTGCCGACAGGCCGACGCCGCCGCAGCCATGCACCGCCACCCATTCGCCGGGCTTTACCCGGCCCTGATCGACAATGGCGCGGAACGATGTGACGAAACGGCAGCCGAGGCTGGCGGCGGTGGCGAATTCCATTTCGTCGGGCAGGCGCACGAGATTGGTATCGGCGTGTTCGATAGCGACATATTCGGCGAATGAGCCCCAGGCGTTGAAGCCAGGCTGGGACTGGTGTTCGCAGACCTGGTGATTGCCTGATGTGCATTCGAAGCAGTGGCCGCAGCCGACGGCAAACGGCACGGTGACGCGTTCGCCCGCCTTCCAGCGGGTGACGTGCTTGCCGGCGGCAACCACGACGCCGGCCAGTTCGTGGCCCGGCACATGCGGCAGGCGGATATCGGCGTCATGGCCCATCCAGCCGTGCCAGTCGCTGCGGCAAAGCCCGGTCGCCTCGACCTTGATGACGACGCCATCGGCCGCCGGCTTGGGGTCTGGCACGGTCTGGATCGTCGGCGCTTCGCCGAATTTCTCGAAGACGACGGCTTTCATCGTTCATTCCACCCTTGAGACGACACTCACTGTGGAAACGATAGCCGATTCCCTGTTCGGTCAAGCGGAAATCGACTCCGCCAGGCTGGCCAGTCCGCGGACCCTGCGGTCAGCTGTTTTCCTGGTTGCGGAAATCGGCAAGCCGGGTGTCACCGGGGGCAAGCAGGCGGCCGTCTTCTGCGTGCACTTCAAGACGCCTTATCGGCCGGCCACTCTCCGTGTCGACCATGAAGGTGTAGGGCTCGCCCGGACCGGAGAAATAGGTCTCGCCCCATTGCCGCAATGCGATCAGCACGTAGAACAGGCCGCGTCCTTTTTGCGTCAGCACATATTCATGATGCGCGCTGCCGTCGGGGGCCGGGACGGTTTCGAGGATGCCGTGCGTAACCAGATTTCGGAGCCGCGCCGACAGGATGTTCTTGGCAACGCCCAGGCTCTTTTGGAACTCGCCGAAGCGTCGCAACCCGTCGAACGCGTCGCGCACGATGAGCAGCGACCACCAGTCGCCGATCGCATCCAGCGGTCGCGCGATCAGGCAATCCGCACTCTGGTGGCTCGTTCGTTTCACCATGGCTTTCGTTGGTCCAGATTGTTCATTTTGGTTGCAAGATAAAACTGTTTTGTTTATCCCACAAGTGGTTTCAAATTGAAACCTTTTCTGGAGAGCCTCATGAATATACAGGTGGTGAACGGCGCGGCAGCGAAGGCGGCGCAGCCCGAAGAGCCGAGGCAAGTCACACCGGGATTGTCCGCAATGACCGCGCTGGTCTTCGCCATCGCCTGTGGCCTGAGCGTCGCCAATGTCTATTTCGCCCATCCGCTGCTCGACGCCATGGCGCATGATTTTGCCATTGCGCCGGCCTCGATCGGCATCGTGGTGACGGTCACGCAGGTCGGCTATGCGCTTGGCCTGTTCTTCATCGTGCCGCTGGGCGACCTGTTCGATCGCCGCAAGCTGATTGCCGGCCAGGCGATCCTTTCGGCCGTGGCGCTGATAGCCGTTGGACTTGCACCGAACGCGGCGATGCTGCTGGCGAGCCTCGCGGCGGTCGGGCTGCTTGCCGTGATGGTGCAGGTACTGGTTGCCTACGCGGCCGACCTCGCCGCGCCGTCGCAACGGGGGCGGGCGGTCGGCACCGTCACCAGCGGCGTCATAACAGGCATCCTGCTTGCCCGCTTCGTCGCCGGCGTCGTCGCCGATCTCGCCGGCTGGCGCTGGGTCTATCTTGTCTCGGCCGGCCTTACACTTGTCATGGCGGTTGTTCTCCACACCATCCTGCCGCGCCATGAGGCAGAGCGGCCGCGCACGTCCTACATCAGGCTGTTGGGCTCGATGGTGCTGCTGTTCGTGCGGGAACCGCTGCTGCGCGTGCGCGCGGTGCTCGCCTTGCTGATCTTCGCCAGCTTCAACGTGCTGTGGGCACCGCTGGTGCTGCCGCTCAGCGCGCCGCCATTTTCACTGCCGCACACCGCGATCGGGCTGTTCGGCCTTGCCGGTGTCGCCGGCGCGCTGGGGGCGCGATGGACCGGTGGTCTGGTGGATCGCGGGCATGGTCAACTGGTCACTGGCCTCAGCCTGCTTATGATGGCGGCGGCCTGGCTGCCTATCGCCTTCATGGGCATGTCACTATGGTTGCTTTGGTTGCTTGTCGCCGGCATCGTCATGCTGGATCTGGCAATCCAGGCCGTCCACGTCATCAATCAGAGCCTGATTTTCTCCCGTCGGCCGGATGCGCGCAGCCGGCTGGTCGGCGGCTACATGATCTTCTACTCGGTCGGCAGTGCGCTCGGCTCGATCGCCTCGACCATGGCCTATGCCGCGGCCGGCTGGAGCGGTGTTTCGTTGCTCGGCGCCGGCATCGGCTTGACGGCGCTATTGTTCTGGGCGCTGACGCTGCGCGTTGGCCGGTGAGCCCTTACTCGGCGTCGATCTGGTTCTGTGGCGCGGCTTTCTGGAAAGCGGGTAGCGCCACGCAGGCGGCGTTGATGCGCGCGATTGTCGGATAGGGCGTCATGTCGACGCCGAAGCGGGCGTTGCTGGTGACTTGCGCGGCAAGGCAGATGTCGGCCAGCCCCGCCGCCTCGCCATGGCAGAATGTGCCGGTTTCGGGCGACGCGGTGAGCAATTTTTCGAGCGGTCCAAATCCTTCATTGACCCAATGCCGGAACCAGTTGGCGACATCCTGGTCGCCGGCGCCGAACAGGGTGCGCAGCGAAGTCAGCACGCGCAGATTGTTCACCGGGTGGATGTCGCAGGCGATCATCTGCGCCAGCATTCTCACTCGTGCCCGGCTCGGCGGATCCTTCGGCAATAGCGGGGGTTCAGGTATGGTCTCGTCGAGAAACTCGATGATCGCCAGCGATTGCGTCAGGAGCATGCCGTCGCTCCAGATCAGTGCCGGCACCAGCCCCTGCGGATTGACCGCGAGATAGGCCGCCTCCAGATGCTCGCCATGGCGCAGGTGATGCGGGATGTAGTCATAGCCCACCCCTTTCATCTCCAGGGCAATCCGCACCCGGTGCGAGGTGGAGGAGCGGAAGTAGTTGTGCAGGACAATGTCGCTCATGCGTCACTTCCGCTGGCCGATGGTCAGTTCGATCGTGCCGATGCCGTCGACACCGCCTGATATCGTTTCACCCGGCTTGATCGCGCCGACACCGGCGGGCGTGCCGGTGAAGATCAGGTCGCCAGCCTGCAATTCCACGCCTTCGCTGCAGATCGAGACGATGTCCGATACCGGCCAGATCAGTTCGGCGAGGTCGGCATCCTGTTTCACCGCGCCGTCGACGGCGAGCCAGATGCGTCCCTTGGCCGGGTGCCCGGATTTCCGTGCGGCAACCAACGGGCCGCAGGGCGCGGAACGGTCGAAGGCCTTCGACCAGTCCCAGGGCCGCGCCGCCTTCTTGGCGGCATCCTGGAGATCGCGGCGGGTGAGATCGATGCCGACGCCATAGCCCCAGACATGGTCCAGCGCTTTGTCGCGGGAAATGCGAAAGCCTGAGGTGCCGATCGCCACCACCAGTTCGATCTCGAAGTGGAGGTTTTCCGTCAGGGGCGGGTAGGGGATATCAGTGCCGGAATCGACCACCGCGTCGGCCGGCTTGGTGAAGAAGAAGGGCGGATCGCGATCGTCATTGCCGAACTCGCGCGCATGTGCCGCATAGTTGCGGCCGACGCAGAAAATGCGCCGCACGGCAAAGCGTTCGCCGGAACCCGCAATGGCGACGGAAGGCGTTGGCGGGGCGGGAAGGACAAAGGCGGTCATGGCGGTCTCTGCGTTTGGCGGGGAGTCGGCGGCACATTCGGCCGATTTCCAGGGGCGGGCAAGGCGTCGCTTTTGATAAAGCATGGGCTTCGCCTAGGCTGTATAAGGAATTCAGGCTTCCGATCATTTTTTTGCAGCGATGAAACCTGTTCGACGGCGATAGACTATTTGCCAATAATCCGGCCATGGTCAGGAGACTATGGTGTGCCCGGTAAACCGGAACGAGCCCTATGACAGCCCCTACCGATCGCGTCCGGTTCCTTATCATCGACGATCATCCGCTGTTTCGCGAGGCGCTGCACAGCGCCGTTCAAATGGCTTATCCCGAGGTCGACACAGTCGAAGCGCGCTCGATCGCCGAGGCGCTGGACTTGCTGGCCGACGCAAAGCCTTTCGACCTTGCGCTTCTGGACCTCAGCATGCCCGACGTGCACGGCTTCGAGGGGTTGTTGCAGCTCAGGACCCGCTATCCGCGCCTGCCAGTGGTGATCGTGTCGGGTTATGAGGAGCCTCGCATCATTTCCGAGGCCTTGTCCTACGGCGCTGCCGGCTTCATTCCGAAATCGGCGCGCAAGAGCGATCTCGCCGCCGCCATTCGCTCGGTGATGGACGGCGCGATCTATGTGCCTGAAACCTATGAGGGCCTGCCGGCGGGCGCGGACAGCACCGATCGCGCCGATATGGTGCAGCGGCTTTCCAAGCTGACGCCGCAGCAATTGCGCGTGCTGCAGATGCTGCGCCAGGGCCTGCTCAACAAGCAGATCGCCTACGAGCTGCAGGTCGGCGAGACCACGGTGAAGGCGCATGTGTCGGAGATCCTGCGCAAGCTCAATGTGTATAGCCGGACGCAAGCGGTGATCGAGGTGTCGAAGCTGGACAGCGCCGAGCTGTTCCGGGATCAGGTAGGGTTTTGAGCCAACCCTCCCGCTATGCCAGCAGATGCGCCAGCAGGGCGCGCAGTTGCGCCGGCTTCACCGGCTTGCGCATCAGTTCGATGCCGCCGGCCCGTGCTGCCTTGGCCACGGCTTCGGAGCTGTCGGCGGTGACAATCAGCGCCGGCACGGCGCGGCCGAGATAGTCGCGGACCTCCGATATGGTGGTGGTGCCGAGATCGCCGCCGTCGAGATGCTGGTCGGCAATGACGATGTCGGGCAGCCAGTCGGTGTCGCCAAGCATGTCCAGCGCATCGGCGGTGGAGGTCGCCGCGCGTACCAGGCACTGCCAGCGTTCGAGCAGGAAGGTCATGGCTTCCAGCACTTCGGCGTCGTTTTCGACCAGCAGCACCTTGGTGCCGAACAGGCCGTAGCCGCGCGGCCGCTCCATGCTGGCGGCGCTGGCGATGGCGTCGGCCGGCGCGCCGAGGCCGACGGGGACATCGATGTGGAAGATGGTACCGCGGCCGACCCTGGATGAAAACGTGACGGGATGGCCGAGCGCGCCGGCCATGCGGCGCACGATGGCGAGCCCCAGCCCAAGACCGCCGCCGTCGAGTTCGGCGGTAGCCGGCAAGGTGCCGCGATGGAACTCCTCGAACACCGCTTCGCGCTGATCCTCGGGGATGCCGCAGCCCGTGTCGGCGACATCGATGCGGATGGTGTCGCCGCGATGGCGTGTGCCGACAAGGACGCCGCCCGAGCGCGTATAGCCCAGCGCGTTGGAAAGGATGTTCTGCAGGATGCGTCGCAGCAGCGTCCTGTCCGAGCGGACCACGGCATTGACCGGCCGGAATTTCAGCGACAGCGCCTTCAATTCCGCCACAGGCTGGAAATCCGAGCGCAGCGACGAGAACAGCGCCTCCAGGCTGACGTCGCCAATGTCGGGCTGAACCACGCCGGCGTCGAGCTTGGAGATGTCGAGCAAGGTGCGCAGCAGGTCTTCCATCGTTTCCAGCGAGCGCTCGACCTGCCGCACGAGCTTCTTTCCCTCTTCGCTGGTCTGCACCTCGGCAAGGGCTGAGACGGAGAGATGGGCGGCGTTCAGCGGCTGCAGCACGTCGTGGCTGGCCGCGGCCAGAAACCGTGTCTTGGACAGGTTCGCCTGTTCGGCGTTTTCCTTGGCGGCGCTGAGATCGATGTTCGACTGCTCCAGCCGCCGCAACGTCGAATGCAGTTCCTCGGTGCGCGTACGCACCCGGCTTTCCAACGAGATCGCCGTCTGGAACAGCGAAAAGGCATTGCCTTGCTGGTCCATCGAGCGCTCGACGCGGCTGACCAGGGCGGCGTTGATCTTCTTCAGCCTGTCGAGATCGTTTATGTTCCTGAGCGGCATGCTGTTGCGCCGCCCTATTCAGCCGCCTGGCGGTCGCCGAAAGCGATGCCGGTGAAAGTCTGGTTGAGGTGCATCGACCGGTATTGTTCGCCATAGGTGCCGAAGCCGATGACATTGTTGACCCGGTAGAGTTCCGAAATGTCACGAAAGACCTGGCGGTTGCGCGCATCCAGCCGGCGCAGCACGCAGTCGAAGCCAAGGATCATATCGATGCCGCCCAGCCTTTCCTCGACCTCGCGCAATGCCGCTCGTGTCGCGTCCACCATGTCCTTGGGCTGGGCGATCGACAGCACGACACCGTCGTCGATGGCGCAGAAGAACGACAGCGAGCCATCCGCGTGCATCTTCTGGATCGAGCGGCAGTAATATTCTCCGCCCACCTTCACCACCACTGGATGCGAGGCGAAGCTCAACGGTGTCAAGGTCTGTGGGAGGATCCCGACCGAAGCGGCATATTCCTCCGCCGCATTGGTGGCGTTGAATTCCCGCACGACGCGGTGATCCGGATCGGACGCGGTCACCACCAGCTTTTCGTCGGTGGGAACGAAATTGTCGGTCTTGAAGACGTGGAACGGAATTTCCGTGGCGACCAGCACGATGATGGCGCTGTCGGAGGTGACCCTGCCGTTCGAGATCAGACGCGTCGTCTCGAATTTCAAATCGTCGCCAGCCGAGCCGCCGAGGAGCGGTATGTCGTCGAGACCCCAGTGGATGGCCGAACTCACCGCTTCCTCGGCATAGGACAGCCCGTCGATGAAGCAGAGCGCGAAGGTGTTGCTGGTCTGCTCGCCGCCGAGCCGGGCGCGCAGCGTGCGCCGCAGGGCCTCGACCTCTTCGGTGATCCTGTCCATGCCCGATGTCGACAGATTGTCGATCATCGTGCTGACCGCCGTGAAGGACGCCGAGGGCAGCAGCATCGCCAGCATATGGCCTTCCTCGAGCCCCTGCGGCGTGATCTCGCCGGCGGTGGAACAGCCAGCATGGTGGAGACACGGCGCGTGGGCCGAGAGTGCCCGTGACAGGGCGCCGGCCTCGATCAGGCTCTGGGAAAAGAACACGAGGGCAAAGCCGGCATTGATGGCGGCGGCCTCGGCGGCTACCGCTCGTGCGAAGACATCCGGGTCGGGCTGGTCCGTGGTCAGCGCCGACAAGCCGCATGCGTAGCGCGTCCGTGAACTTGTCAGCGGCGGTCCTCCCGCATTTCCTCCGACGCCTTCTTGTGCGCGGCTTTTCAAGTGCTCCTGGCGCGCGGGCGACGAGGGCATTGTTGCCGCCAGAAGGCGTTTTGGCAATGGGGCCGGAGGAATGCACTTTGGTGCCCTGGCCATGACCGAAAGTACAATGATCCGCCTTTTCCGTCGTGCTGTTTTTTGTGCGTTGTGCGGTGTACGACTAGCACGTGGCCGAAGTGCCAGCGGCGCGTCGGCAGCGTGATGACCAAGGTTGACACCCAGGGAGGGGCTATGTCGGACGTTTCGTTGATGGTGAACGGGAAGCGGGTCGGCGGTGCCGTCGAGGATCGAACGCTGCTCGTCCATTTCCTGCGGGAGAACCTCGGCCTGACCGGCACTCATGTCGGTTGCGACACCTCGCAATGCGGCGCCTGCGTCGTGCATGTCGATGGCAAGGCGGTGAAGTCCTGCACCATGCTCGCGGTCCAGGCCTCGGGGTCGAGCGTGATTACGATCGAAGGCCTGGCCAGTGGCGCCGACTTGCATCCCGTCCAGGCAGCCTTCAAGGAACATCATGGTCTGCAATGCGGCTTTTGCACGCCGGGCATGATCATGGCCGCGACCGACATGATCAACCGCCACCCCGAAGGCCTCGACGAGGCCACGGTGCGGGCAGAACTCGAAGGCAATATCTGCCGCTGCACAGGTTACCACAACATCGTGAAAGCCATCCTCGCCGCATCGACGACGATGTCGAAGGGGGCCAAGGGCAAGGCGAAGCAAGCGGCATGAGGGAAAGAGGAGTGGAGTAGTCGATAGTCAGTAATCGGTCTGAACCGGCGGCTGTCCTCACTACTACTTCCTATTCACACTTCCTATTCACTTTTCGGGAGGAATCTCTGCATGGGTATCGAAGGTGTCGGCGCTCGGGTCGCGCGCAAGGAAGACAAAAGGTTCATCACCGGCGCCGGCCGCTATGTCGACGACATGGTGGTGCCCGGCATGAAGCATGCGGCCTTCGTGCGCAGCCCGCACGCCCATGCGCAGATCAAGAAGATCGACGTGAAAGCGGCTCAAGGCATGCCGGGCGTCATCGGCGTCTTGACCGGCAAGGAACTCAAGGCCGACGGCATCGGAAACCTCATCTGCGGCTGGATGATCCATTCCAAGGACGGCACGCCCATGAAGATGGGCGCATGGTCGCCGCTGGCAGTCGACAAGGTCCGTTATGTCGGCGATGCGGTCGTGGTGGTGGTGGCGGAAACCAAGGGCCAGGCACGCGATGCGGCCGAGGCGGTCGAGATCACCTACAAGGAATTGAAGGCGGTCGTCGATGCGACAAAGGCACTCGAAAAGGGCGCCCCGCAGGTCCATGCCGAAGCCGAGAACAACCTGATCTTCGACTGGGAGATCGGCGATGCCAAAGCCACGGACGCCGCCATCAAGGCGGCTGCGCATGTTACGCGCATGAAGATCGTCAACAACCGGCTGGTGCCGAACGCCATGGAGCCGCGCGCCGCACTTGGCCATTACGACAAGGCCGAGGATCATTATACCTGCTGGACGACATCGCAAAACCCGCATGTCGCGCGGCTGGTGATGAG
Organism: Mesorhizobium sp. B2-3-15; assembly: GCF_006442875.1. Lineage (NCBI taxonomy): Bacteria > Pseudomonadati > Pseudomonadota > Alphaproteobacteria > Hyphomicrobiales > Phyllobacteriaceae > Mesorhizobium > Mesorhizobium sp. B2-3-15. The sequence continues at coordinate 336,365 of NZ_VFVO01000003.1, forward strand.
CGCCTTCTACAATGTCGCGCCCGAAAACAAGCTGCGCGTGATCGCGCCGGATGTCGGCGGCGGCTTTGGTTCCAAGATCTATATCTACCCGGAAGAGATCGTCTGCCTGTGGGCCTCCAAGAAGACCGGCGTGCCGGTGAAATGGGTCGCCGATCGCACCGAGAGCTTCCTCACCGACGCGCATGGCCGCGACCACGTCTCGACGGTGGAAATGGCATTCGACAAGAACAACAGGATTACCGGCTTCAAGGTCGATACGATCGCCAATCTCGGCGCCTATATGTCGCTGTTCTCGTCCTGCGTGCCAACCTATCTCTATGCAACGCTGCTGTCGGGCCAATATGACATCCCGGCCATCCACGCCAATGTGCGCACTGTCTATACTAACACGGCACCCGTCGATGCCTATCGCGGGGCAGGGCGGCCGGAAGCCACCTATCTTCTGGAACGCACCATGGAAGCGGCGGCACGCGAGCTCGGCGTCTCGCCGGCAGACCTTAGGCGCAAGAATTTCATCACCACGTTTCCGCACCAGACACCGGTGATCATGAACTATGACGCCGGGGACTATGGCGCTTCGCTTGATGCGGCGATGAAGACCGCCGACTATACCGGCTTTGCCAGGCGCAAGGCGGATTCGGTCAGGAATGGCAAGCTGCGCGGCATCGGCATGAGCTGCTACATCGAGGCCTGCGGCATCGCGCCGTCGGCGGCTGTCGGCTCGCTCGGCGCCGGCGTCGGCCTGTGGGAATCGGCTGAGGTGAGGGTCAACGCCGTCGGCACCATCGAGGTGCTGACCGGCTCGCACAGCCATGGGCAGGGGCACGAGACGACCTTCGCGCAACTGGTCAACCAGCGTTTCGGGGTGCCAATCGATTCGGTGTCGATCGTCCACGGTGACACCGACAAGGTGCAGATGGGCATGGGCACCTACGGCTCGCGCTCGGGCGCGGTCGGCATGTCGGCGATTGCCAAGGCGCTCGACAAGGTCGAGGCCAAGGCCAAGAAGATCGCCGCCCACCTGCTCGAAGCCGACGAGCGCGACATCGTCATCGAGAACGGCGAGGTCAAGGTCGCCGGCACCGACAAGAGCCTGCCGTGGTTCCAGGTGGCTTTGGCCGCCTATACCGCGCACAATTTGCCGGCCGGCATGGAGCCAGGCCTGAAGGAAACGGCGTTCTACGATCCCGCGAACTTCACCTTCCCGGCCGGCTGCTATATCTGCGAGGTCGAGATCGATCCGGAAACCGGAACGACCGAGATCGTCCAGTTCGTGGCTGCGGACGATTTCGGCAACATCATCAATCCGATGATCGTCGAAGGCCAGGTGCATGGCGGCATCGCCCAGGGCATCGGCCAGGCGCTGCTGGAAGGCGCTCACTACGACGCCAGCGGGCAACTGCTGACGGCAAGCTACATGGACTACACCATGCCACGTGCCGGCGACCTGCCGTCGTTCAAGGTTTCGACGTCGAACACGCCATGTCCGAGCAACCCGCTCGGGATCAAGGGCTGCGGCGAGGCCGGTGCCATCGGCTCGCCGCCAGCAGTGATCAATGCCATCACCGACGCCATAGGCATCGTCGATATCGCCATGCCGGCCACACCGTCCACCGTGTGGGCCGCGATCCGCGCCGCGAAATGAGTGACTAAGGAAGTAGTGAATAGCGAATAGGGCAGCGTGCCACCTCCGGCAGCGGCCATTCCCTGCTCCCTACTGACTACTCACTGCTGACTAACCACTTAGGGGGAGGATCCCATGTACGCAGTCAACTATCACCGTGCCGCCTCGGTCACTGAAGCCGCCAAGCTCGTGAAGAGCGGCGACGCCAAGCTGCTTTCTGGCGGCATGACCTTGATCCCCGCCATGAAGACGCGGCTGGCGGCGCCGTCCGATCTGGTCGACCTGTCCCGCATCAAGGAACTGCAGGGGGTCAAGGTGTCGGGCAAGACGGTCACGATCGGCGCTGCCACCACGCATTTCGACGTTGCCAATGACGAGAAGCTGCGCAAGGCCTGCCCGGCACTTGCCCATCTGGCGTCGCTGATCGGCGATCCGGCGGTACGCCACAAGGGCACGATCGGCGGTTCGATCGCCAATAACGATCCGGCGGCGGACTATCCGGCCGCACTTCTGGCGCTCGGCGCCACCATCATCACCAACAAGCGCGAGATGTCAGCCGACAAGTTCTTCAAGGGGCTGTTCGAAACCTCCTTGAAGGACGGCGAGATCGTCACGGCGGTCTCCTTTACGGCACCGGCGAAGGCTGCGTACGAAAAATTCCGCAATCCGGCCTCGCGCTACGCGATCGTCGGCGTGTTCGTGGCCAAGGGCAAGGACGGCGTCAGTGTTGCCGTCACCGGCGCCGGCGACGACGGCGTCTTCCGCTCGAAGGAGATCGAGGCAGCACTTGCCAAGAGCTTCGATGCCGCTTCGCTCAATGGTGTGAAAGTGCCGGCGAAGAACCTGATGAGCGACATTCACGCTTCATCAGACTACCGTGCCAATCTGATCACGGTCATGGCCAAGCGCGCTGTGGCGGCAGCCAGCGCCTGACGCAAGATCGATTAGGCCAAGGGAACGGGCTGTCACGGCCCCGTTTTTCACTCCCGGCGACTGTCGTTGCCCAGTTCCCGGCCGCCGCGTCTCCACTCTTGCTTGAAGCAATTCCGGCCCATGCTGCGGGGGGAGACGCATCAGCGACAATCTCGCACTTGCACAAACTTATATTGCACTGCAGTATGGATCAGGGCGGGAATGCGAGCCGGGTTCGGGAATTAGCCGTGCCTTTCGCATTACAATGCGAAGGGATCGGCATGTCCGAAATTTCCGCGACCCATCTGGCTCCGCCCCGAGCGATCGTCGAGCGACCGGCCAGGACAAGACTGGCCTATCTCGATGGCTGGCGCGGTCTGTCGATCGCGCTCGTGCTGATCGGGCATTTTTTTCCCGTTCCCGGGATCAATCTGGGCGTGCTGGGCGTCGAATTCTTCTTCGTGCTCAGCGGCCGGCTGATGGCCGAAATCCTGTTCATCGAACGCTATCCGCTGAAGAAATTTTTCAAACGCCGGTTCTCGCGCATCTATCCGGCGCTTCTGGTCTTTGTCGTCGTCGCCATGATCGCGCTCTCAGGCACGTTCATCGCCTTCAAATGGAAGGCGGCCCTGACGGCGCTGACCTTCACCTACAACTATGCCGGAATTCTCCTGAATCGGGCCGGCGCGCTCGACCACATCTGGTCGCTCTGCATCGAAGAACATGCCTATATCATCCTGGCGGCGATCAGCGCGGTCGTTGCCAGCCGCAGCCGTGTCATCCCGCTGCTGCTGGTCCTGGCTCTGGTGGCCATGGTCAATGGCGCGGTTTCCTACTGGTTCCTGCACATGGATTATGAGACCACGTACTGGCGCACCGACGTGCACATCGCCTCGATCCTGCTGTCGGCCGCGATCTGCCTGCTCAAAGCGGACGGCATGCTGCCGACCTTGCTGAAGGGGCCTTATGTCGCCGTTGCGGCGGCCGTCGGCGCGGTTTGCCTGTTCATGGACTCGGTACCGACACCGATCCACTACCTGGCCGCGGTGCCATTGCTGGCGATTGCCGTCAACGCGCTGGATTTCAGCACGCGGTTCTTGTCCGGATGGCTGTCGTCCCTGCCGATGACGACGCTGGGTCTATGGTCATATTCGCTCTATCTGTGGCAGCAGCCCTTCTACAAATTCGTCTACGAGCAGGGCAGCAATCCATGGCCGATGCTGGCCGGGGTTTTTGCCTGCGCGCTCTGCAGCTACTACCTGATCGAGCGCCCAGCACGCGAATGGCTCAACCGCAATTGGTGAGCCGCCCGATTGTTTTGATGGTGGCCAGACGATAGCCGTACGACCGCGAGGTCCCTTTTCGTCAGACAGCGCTTAGCTGTTTTTGGGGGTGGCGCAACGTCCGGGTGAGTCGGCGGGTGCCACCGATCAGGTGGCGATCTGCCTGACGTAATAGCGCACCGCTTTCTTGCCGCCGTGGATCACCGCGTCGCCGACTTCGGCGAAGCCGAGTGCGGCGTGGAAGGCATCCGAGGCGGGGTTGGGCGGGTCGGTGTTGACCTCGCAGGTGACCAGCGCGTGACCGGCGCTCCGCGCATGGTCGAACAGGTCCCGATAGAGCCGGCGAGCATGGCCGCGGCCTCTTGCGTGCGCCGCCACGACGACGCGGTCGACATAGATGAAGCTGATGTAGCGCTCGCGAAACCAGACGAAGTTCGGGCTGTCGTAATTCGCATTCTGGTCGAAGGTCATGATGAAGGCTTCGAGATCGCCGATGCGGCGCGCGTAAAAGGCCTCGCCGAGCAGGAACGACAGCCGTTCGGCTTCGAGCCAGGACAATTCGGCGGCGTGCTCGTTGTTGAGCGCCAGTACGGCCGCTTCGTCGGCCTGCGCAATGCGGTCTATGGGCGAGGTCATGCCTTGGCCGCCGCGATTGTCGCCGCTACCAGCGCTGTATCGGTCAGCGTGTTGCGATATTCGCGGTCGAGATCGGAGCCGCCCATGCCGACCTTCGGATTGCGGTAGCGCATGGCGCTCGACACGTCCTTGAGGGCGGCGAAGTGCATTTCGGCCAGGCCAGTCCTTGCGCGCACCTCGGCGATATTGCCGAGATCGAGCCCGCCGCAACCGAGGATGATGATGCGCTCGCCGGCCAGCCGGACCAGCTCTTGCAGCAATGCCAGGCCTTCGATCGCCGTGTCGCGCTGGCCGCTGGTCAGCACGCGGCCAACCCTGCAGCGGATCAGCGCTTCCAGGGCTTCAGCCGGATCGCGCGTCATATCGAAGGCGCGGTGGCAGGTTACGTTCAAGGGGCCGGCGGCCTCTGTCAATTCGCGCATGCGCTGCTCGTCGATGGTCCCGTCGGGGTTCAGGCAGCCGAACACCACGCCGGGCACGCCGAGTTCGCGGAGCGCGGCGACGTCGGCGAGCATGGAGCGGTATTCGGTCTCGCTGTAGAGAAAATCGCCGCCGCGCGGCCGTACCATGACATGAAACGGCACGGCCGCCTGGTCGAGAGCGGCGCGCACGGTGCCGAGGCTCGGCGTGGTGCCGCCTTCGACAAGGCTGGCGCAGAGTTCGATCCGGTCGGCGCCGGCGGCCTGCGCGGCGAGCAGGCCATCAATGCCTTCGACACAGATTTCGATAAGCGGCGGGCGAATTTTTGGGGTCAAGGGGCGATCCAATCCATGGTGTTGCGCAAGCCCTAGCACCCGGGCGCCTGGCGCGGAAGCGTGAACGCTACGCCGCCACTTGGACCAGACGGCAGATTCCGTTCTTGACAGTCACATAACTGCAGGGTTATGGGTTATACATAGCTGATGGGTTATGATTTTGCGCGTGGCACCACGACAGCAACGAGAGGAGCAAGGCATGACGGAAACCAAATCGATCGTCGTCGAAAGGCTGATTCCATATTCGGCGGAAAAGATATGGCGCGCACTGACCGTGCCGGCACTCGTCGGCGAATGGCTCATGCAGAATGATTTCGCTGCCCAAGAGGGGCATCGCTTCACATTCCGTGCGACACCAGTTCCCGGGTGGTCCGGGGTGACGAACTGCATGGTGCTGAAAGTCGAGGCGCCGCGGCTGCTGGCTTATAGCTGGGGCGATGGGACGGAATCGGACAGCGGGTTGAAAACCGTGGTGACGTGGTTACTGACACCCGAGGGGATGGCGACCCGGGTGCGAATGGAGCAGTCGGGATTTCGGCCCGCCGACGAGCGTGGCTATATCGGCATGGGAAGCGGCTGGCCGCGCATTCTCGAACGGCTCGAACAGGTTACCTCAAAACAGACCTGACACCCGGCAGGCAGCTAACAGTTCCATCAAGTCGAAACCCTGGATGCGAGGCGTCCGGGCCGGGAAAACACGCCCGGAGAACAGTTCAAAAGGAGAAGACACATGCAAGCGAGAATCAAGAGCCCGGTGATGCTCATCCCAGGCGCCCTGCAGGCGTTTCTGGCGCTGGACAAGTCGACCGAGGCAGCGGACCTGCCCTATGTGACACGCAAGCTCGTGCATCTGCGCGCCAGTCAGATCAACAGCTGCAGCGTCTGCGTCGACATGCACGCGCGCGAGCTCAAGAAAGCCGGCGAGAAGGAAGAGCGCATCTTTGCCCTCGCTGCCTGGAGGGAAACGCCTTATTTCACCGACGCCGAACGCGCGGCATTGGCGCTGGCAGAAGCCGGCACAAGGCTCGCCGACCGACCGGACGCGGTGCCGGACGATATCTGGGAGGAGGCGGCCCGGCATTATGACGAGAAGGCCCTTGCCGCACTGGTCATCCAGATCGCCCTGATCAATGCCTTCAATAGGCTGAACGCGACGACCCGGCAGCCGGTTGGCGCCTGGGGCTGAGCGCCGGGTTCACATGGGGGGCTGGATCCGCGAGGCGAGGGGGCGGGCGGCGCATTGCCTTCCCGCCCCGCCGGGAGCACCTATGTAACCTGGTGGCTACTGTCGCAATTCGGTATTCTTGGCGCCTTCCTCGACCTGATCGATCACCAGGAGCTTGACCGGCCCGTCGCCAATGTTGGTGGCCTGGTGCCACTGCCCGATCATTTCGATGATGAAATCGCCAGCCTTGTAGGTGTTGCTGTTGCCGGTTTCGACGTTGGTGACCCTCAGCGTTCCAGCCTGGACATAGGCGTAGCGCGGGAAAGGATGGCGATGGACCGGCAAGGTCGCGCCGGGCGCGATGTCATAGGTCGAGACCAGCACCTGCACGTTCTTCCGCGGCAGCGTGATCGGCTGCCCGGATGCAGTGGTGGTGCGTGATGCGAGTGGCGTCACGACGACCGGGGTTCCGCTGCTGTCCAGCGCATGAGCGCCGGTCGCGAACGATGCTGCCGTGAGCAGCAATACCGATGCCAGGATTTTCCGCATGATGTCCTCCCTTGACCGACGCATCTATCTCGCGGCGGCGGCAGCGTGCAAGGTCGCTCGTGACCAGAGGCCGAACCTGGCGCGCATTTGCACGGGCAGTTGATCCAGCACCCGGGCCATATTCCTCACCCGCTTCCAACCGGAGGGCTGTCGCCGCAAGGCCTGATGCATGCCCGGTCAGGAATGGCCGTAGTGCCGCTTCAAAAAAATTTCGGGCGACCTCTTGAATAAAAAAATCGTGATTCCCAGATCGTTTTCCGTCGAGGCTTCGGCTCGACATACCGCGTCGCGGCGACGCTGCGGCGACCCGTAAACCATGTTGCTTCACGGAGGATATGGCTATGAGAAGCTTTGATTATTCGCCTCTTTACCGCACCACGGTCGGCTTCGACCGGCTCTTCGACATGCTCGAAAACAGTGTGCGCTCCGACTGGCCGCCCTACAACATCGAGAAGAATGGCGACAACGACTATCGTATCACGATGGCCGTCGCCGGCTTCGGTCTCGACGAAGTGGAACTTGTGCAGAACGGCCCTGAATTGTCCGTCATCGGACAGAGAAAGCCCGATCAGCAACATCGGGAGATCCTCCACCGGGGCCTGGCGATAGGCAACTTCAAGCAGGTGTTCAAACTTGCAGACCACGTCAAGGTCAAGGCGGCGAATATTCATAATGGCCTGCTGTCGGTGGACCTGGTCCGCGAAGTGCCCGAGGAACTCAAGCCCCGGCGCATCGAGATCGGTTCCAACGCCGCAGCGGTTCCGCTTCAGGATGGCGGCAACAAGCAGTCCATAGATGTGGATGCCGAGCCGCAACGCAAGGTGGCCTGATACAAGAAACCTCAGTCTGTGGTCCGCCTCCCGGCTCGGCCGGGAGGCACAGATCGCGGAGAACGGAGATGAGATCCCAAGCTTACAGTTTTCATGAATCCAAACCGACGGATTACGCAGCGGAATTCGCTGCGCTGCGTACGCCCGAGGACGTCCTGAACGAGAACATGACGATCGGCGAGAAGAGGGCTCTGCTCGCCTTCTGGGCCTCGGACGCCCATGCGGTTCCTGACAATCCAACCCTGCGTCAATTGAACAACGGTGCGATGGCGCAGGTCAGCGAGATTCTTCGTGCGCTCCACACCCTGGACGAGATTGCGCGCAAGCCGACGGCCAGGGCACCGTTTGATCGCAGTCCGTCCTCAGACCAGCGTAGCAACAAAACCAGGCGCAACTGGCTGCGGTACCCCTGGCGAGATGACGACGACGATGATCCGCCGCCGGTTCCGGCATATGCCGGTGTCCCACCCAGGTGTGGGGATGGCGGCATGTTCGCGGAGCCTGAGCATGCCGTCGCGTGAAAAGCTGAAGCAAACGAACACCCTCAACCGAATGGAGGACTATATGGGCGACAGGACGTTCGATCGACCGGTGTTAGTCAAGGATGGCCAGTTCATCCAAGAAATAGGAAGCCTTGAGGATGCATTCGATTTCCTGGATGAGTGGCCGCGGGAGCGTCGAGGCCCGATTTTCGAAACGGCCTTCCGGGCTTGCCAGCGTGCTTACGATGGCCAGATACCACTCTCGGTCGCGCGCGATGCCGTCGCTGGGTTCGCGAGATCCGTCAAGATGCTGCAGGAGCCGCTTGCTCCGCTGCCCTGGATGAGCGGCACCAAATCTGGCCGCGGTGGGGTGGCCGCCTAGCTGCGACAACGGCAGCGGCACTGCCTAGAGGTGTCGCTGCCCGCAGTCCCATACGGGTTAGCAGGACGGGTCACAGCCACGGCGAACCCCACTATGTCGCGTGGTGCCGACGATGGCAGGCAGAGAGGTCTTTTGAGAAATTGGCTCCCCGGGCCGGATTCGAACCAGCGACCAACCGGTTAACAGCCGGTTGCTCTACCACTGAGCTACCGGGGAACGGAGGCTCTTTGAGCAAGTGGCGCAGCCTATAGCAAACCCGTTTCGGCTTTGCAAAGAAGCATTTCGCATTTTTCCGAGACTTTTTCGCTCAGGCGTTTCTCGCAATCGGCCTTGCCCACCCTCATATTAGCCGTCTTGGCGACGAGCGCGGAACCGAAAGGGCGGTCGCGGCTTTCGTAAATGAGATTGTCGAGCCCTAACACAGGCAGTTCTTCGCGATGACGGCAGCGGACGAAAACCCGAAACCCGCAAGAAAGATCTCGGTGTTCGGGCGCGAATTCACCATGCCGCAGTCGCGCGGCCTCAGAATCACGATCGGCGTGCTATTGACCCTTGGCGGCATTCTCGGGTTCTTGCCGATCCTCGGCTTCTGGATGGTGCCGCTCGGATTGCTGGTGCTTTCCTACGAAATTGCCATGGTGCGCCGCCACCGGCGCCGCCTGGTCGTCTGGTGGGAGCGGCGACGCCGGCCGAATTGAGCGGCCGATACCGATGCATGTCGCATGGCGGTCGCCTTCGACGAGAATCAATCGTCGCGCTGTTTCTCCGTGTCGGTGCCGGATTCCTCCGAATCCGGTTGCTGGCCTGCTTTCAGATCTTCGCTGATCTCCTTCAGGACGGCTGAAGCCGAGGCCAGGCGCGCCCGGTCGCGGGGTGAAAGCCTGCCGGTGCCTTCTATTCTCAGGCAGTCGATGGCATAGCGCACCAATTCCTCGCATCCCAGTAGCGGCACGCTTTCGGTTTCGTGCGTTTCGTCCTTCGGTTTGGCCAGGGCCATGATGCAGTCCTCCCTGTTTCTCAACGCAAGCCGGTGCGCGGAGTTTCGCTCGATCATTTGCCATGCTTAACGGATTGCCAATGGGAGTGGGCGGCTCCGACGGCGATCTAACAGGGCGCGGAGCCGGCGCAAGGAAACCGTTTTGGAATGCGCGTGGCCGCTTGACGGCATTTTCGCCGCAACCTATTGGAACCGGGTGGAACGCCGGGAGCAATGAGGCCTCGTGGCGGAGTGGTTACGCAGAGGACTGCAAATCCTTGCACCCCGGTTCGATTCCGGGCGAGGCCTCCAATACCCGGGCTCCAGCGCGTCAGCGCCGGAGCCTGAAGTTCCGGTCGAAATGAACCGCGATTCTGGCGCGGCAAGCAGATTGGTTGGAGCATGAGCGCTGATTTTTCCGAACTTCGCGTCAAGATGGTCGATGGTCAGGTTCGCACCACCGACGTGACCAGCGCGCCGCTGCTCGATGCGATGCTTTCCGTGCCGCGCGAGGTCTTCGTCGGCGATCGCCAGCGCGATCTGGCCTATATCGACGAGGACATCCGCATCGCCGACAGCGCCGATGGCCCGCGTTACCTGATGGAAGCTTCGCCACTGGCCAAGCTGATGCAACTGGCCGAGATCAACCCGACCGACTCGGCGCTCGATGTCGGTTGCGGCACCGGTTATGCCTCGGCCATCCTGTCGCGCCTGGCGAGATCCGTCGTGGCGCTCGAAAGCGATTCGGCACTGGCGCAAACCGCCGCGTCGACCCTGTCCGGGCTTGGCTGCGGCAATGTGACCGTGGTTCAGGGCGCCCTGGCGCAAGGCCATGCCGCGAAGGCGCCTTACGAGGTTATCTTCATCGGCGGCAGTGTCAGTAAAGTGCCGTCGGCGCTGCTCGACCAGCTCGCCGAAGGCGGCCGCCTGGTGGCGGTCGAGGGCCAGGGCAATTCAGGCGTGGCGCGACTTTTTGTCAAAGCCGGGGGGGTTGTAACCGGGAGAAGGGCCTTTAATGCGGCAATTAAGCCACTACCCGGGTTCGAACGTGAGCATGCTTTCGAATTCTGAATGATTTGCCTTGCAGCAAAGACCTTGTCATGGTCGCTTGCATTTGAACGATCGTTGCTGATCCCAGACTGGGGGCACTTTGGGCTGAGCGACAGGGAACATAAACACGCCACGCCGCCTGCTCTGGAAGGAGAAGCCGGCGCGGCGCGGTTCCCATGGAAAACGAATGAGGGATACACCGTGCCGTCAGTACGCAAGTCACTTTTCACCGCCGTCCTTGTTTCGGCGACCGCGCTATCCCCACTGGCTGCTTCGGCTGAAACCATCACCGGCGCGCTTTCAAAAGCCTATCAGTACAATTCCACGCTGAATGCATCGCGCGCCGGCGTGCGTGTCACCGACGAGAGTGTGGCCATTGCCAAGTCGGGCTGGCGCCCGACGGTTACAGGTTCAGCCAACATCGATTATACGAACACGCGCCGGGCAAATGGCGGCGGCAGTTCGAAACTGACAAGCGGCAGCTACGGCATTCAGATCAATCAATCGCTGTTCGACGGGTTTCAGACGAGGAACAATGTCGCGGCCGCCGAATCCCAGGTCAAGGCGTCGGTGGAAAGCCTGCGCAATACCGAGGAAAACACGCTGTTCAACGCGGCCATGGCCTATATGGACGTGATTCGCGACCGGCAGATCGCGGTGCTGACCGAGCAGAACCTGCAGTTCCTGAGCGAGCAGGCGCGCGCCGCGCGCTCGCGCTTCGAAGTCGGCGAAGGCACGCGCACCGATGTCGCGCAGGCCGATGCCTCACGAGCGTCCGCGGTGGCATCGCTGAGCGCGGCCCGCGCACAGGCGCTGGCCAGCGCTGCGACCTATCACCAGGTCGTCGGTGACGAGCCTGGCAAGCTCAGGCCCGCTTCGCCATTGGGCCGGTTGCTGCCGTCGAGCCTCGACGCGGCGATCGCCGTCGGCTCGGCCGAACACCCGGCCATCCTTGCCACTCAGCATTTGGTCGACGCCGCAGCGTTTTCAGTCAAATCGGCTGAAGGCGCGCTGTTGCCGCAGCTGTCGGCTTCGGCCGGCGTTTCGGAAGATTACCGCAAGTCCATTCCCGACATCACCGGTTCCAACGGCAATTCGACCTCGGCCAATATCGGCGCGACGCTGACCATTCCAATTTACTCCGGCGGCCGGACGTCGGCGGTCGTGCGGCAGAACAAGGAATCGCTGGGGCAAGCACGCATCCAGGTCGACGTTACCCGCGACCAGGTGCGCCAGGCCATCGCCACGGCATGGTCGCAATACACCGCCGCGCAGCAAAGCGTATCCGCCAACAGGCAGGTTATCGACGCCGCACAATTGGCGCTGAACGGCGTCATCGAGGAACGCAATGTCGGCCAGCGCACGACGCTTGACGTACTCAATGCGCAGGCCACCGTGATTACCGCCAAGATCAACCAGGCCAATTCCGAACACGACGTTGTCGTGGCGAGCTATGCCATCCTTCAGGCGATTGGCCGCTTGTCTGTCGACCGGCTTGCGCTGCAGGTGACGAAGTATAGGCCCGAAGAGCACTACAATGCCGTCAAGGACAAGTGGATCGGCCTGCGTACGCCGGACGGCCGCTAGGCCGTTCGCTCGATCGGCGTTTTCTGGCTAGGATTCGATCGACACCGTTGGACCATCGTCCTCCCTTGGTCGGTGGCTGACGGGACCGTCACACGGCTTTGGCGGATTTGCTCTAATCTGTTGAAATCCCACATGTCCCCAGATTGGGGATTCTCGTGCGGCGATCCGTCGGTTACGCTGTCGCCATGATTCGAATCCGGCTTTTGCCGGAGCGGAAATCTGCAACGGGTCACAAGGGCGGCGGATGTGACGATGGCAACGGCAAGCAGCGCACAGCGCGAACCTTCCATGGAAGAGATACTGGCTTCCATCAGGAGGATCATCGAAGACAGCGACAATGGCCGCAAGCAGCCCGGCGAGGCCGACGAATTGCAGCAGGACCTGGAGCCGGCAGCGAGCACTGTCGCGGCCGCCGACATCGATGCGTTCCGCGCCGAACTGCATGCCGCTCCCGAGGTCAGGAAGCCGGTCGCTGTGACCGAAACAATCCAGACGCAGCCGGCGATTGCGCGCATGGACGCGCCGCCGCGTGCCGGTCCAGTTCCGGGCAGGACGCCGATGACACTGGCCGAGGTCAGCGCCCGGGTTGCCGCCGAGCCTGCCGCCGACGCGCCAGCGGCTCCCGCGGAGGTTGCGACAAGTGAAGCCATCGTCGCCGATTGGCGGCGCGAGATCGCGGCGGTTGGCGAGCAAGCCAAGGCGATGCCGGACCGGAGCGTCCGCAGGCCAGCGGCACAGCCGGAGGTTTCGGCAAGCAAACCAGTGGCGGCGGAACCTACGATCGACCCGGCTCCTTCAAGCGATGCTCCAACGGGTACGGGTGAGGCGCGCGCGGCGGCGCACGAAACGCCGGCGGTGCGTCCCGCGATTCTTTCCGAACATACCGGCCGCCAGGTCGCGGCCGCCTTCGGCGAACTGTCCGACGCCTTTGCCAGCCGCAGCAAGAAGACATTCGACGAGATGGCCGAAGAAATGCTGCGTCCGATGCTGCAGGATTGGCTGGACAACAATCTGCCGACGCTGGTCGAAAGGCTGGTGCGCGAAGAGATCGAGCGCGTGGCACGCGGAGCGCAATAACGTCCAGGCTAGCATCCCGAGAAACGCCGCCGCCGAGGCGGCGTTTCTCGTTGTGGTTGGATCAGTCACTGGTTGCCGAACTGGCGAAGGCGAGCAGGTTGCCGTCGGAGTCGCTGACAATGAAGGTGCGCGAGCCCCGGGGTCTGGGTCCAGCGATCCATTGGCGTCAAGACGCCCACGGCCCGTCCGTTGAAATGAATAGGCCGACGCCTATCTGCTTGTGAAGCCTCAGGACATCCCTCGCGGTTGACTTGGCCAAGACCTTCCGATTTACACCGAACCAGCAAAATTTCCGACAGCGCGGACCGTTTTCCCATGCTTGAAAAGACCTACGACGCAAAAACCGTCGAGCCGAAGATCGCCAAGGTGTGGGAGGAAGCCGACGCGTTTCGCGCCGGCGCTGGGGCGGAGGAGGGGGCCGAGGCCTTCACCATCGTCATTCCGCCGCCCAACGTCACCGGCTCGCTGCATATGGGCCATGCGCTCAACAACACGCTGCAGGACATTCTGGTGCGCTTCGAGCGCATGCGTGGCAAGAACGTCCTGTGGCAGCCCGGCATGGACCATGCCGGCATCGCCACGCAGATGGTGGTCGAGCGGCAGCTGATGGAAAAGCAGATCCACCGCCGCGATCTCACCCGCGAGGAATTCATCGAGAAAGTGTGGGAGTGGAAGGCCGAATCGGGCGGCGCGATCTTCAACCAGCTGAAACGTCTCGGCGCTTCCGCCGACTGGTCGCGCGAACGCTTCACCATGGATGAAGGCCTGTCCAAGGCCGTGCTCGAAGTCTTCGTCACGCTGTACAAGGAAGGGCTGATCTACAAGGACAAGCGCCTTGTGAACTGGGACCCGAAACTGCTGACCGCGATCTCCGATCTCGAAGTCGAGCAGCAGGAGGTCAACGGCAATCTCTGGCACTTCCGCTATCCGGTCGAAGGCGTGACGTTCGATCCCGAGAATCCAAAAACCTTCGTCATCGTGGCGACGACTCGTCCCGAGACAATGCTGGGCGACACGGCTGTCGCGGTGAATCCAGAGGACGACCGGTTCCGGCATCTCGTCGGCAAGAATGTCGTCCTGCCGATCGTCGGGCGCAAGATCCCTGTCGTGGCCGACGAGTATTCCGATCCGGAAAAGGGGTCCGGAGCGGTCAAGATCACGCCGGCGCATGATTTCAACGACTTCGAGGTCGGCAAGCGCCACAAGCTGCCGGCGATCAACATCCTGACCGTCGAAGCGGCCATCAAGCTCAGGGATAATGAGGACTTCCTCGCCGGCGTCGAGGTGACGCCGGAGCGCCAGGCCGTCTGGGACGAGCTCGACGGCCTCGACCGTTTGGTTGCGCGCAAGAAGATCGTCGACCTGATGGAGGCCGGCGGCTTCCTCGACAAGGTCGAGCCGCACCGCCACGCGGTGCCGCATGGCGACCGCGGCGGCGTGCCGATCGAACCGTTCCTGACCGAGCAGTGGTACGCCAATGCCGCCGAGCTCGCCAAGCCGGCGATCGCCTCGGTGCGCGAGGGGCGCACCAAAATCATCCCCAACAGCTGGGACAAGACCTACTTCCAGTGGATGGAGAATATCGAACCCTGGTGTATTTCGCGCCAGCTCTGGTGGGGTCACCAGATTCCGGCCTGGTACGGGCCAGATGGGCGTGTCTTCGTCGAGAAGACCGAGGAAGAGGCGCTGAGCGCCGCCATCGAATATTATCTGGCGCTGGAAGGGCCGTGGAAGGCCTGGGTCGAGGACAAGCTCGAGAACTTCAAGCCGGGCGAGATCCTGACCCGCGACGAGGATGTGCTCGACACCTGGTTCTCGTCGGCGCTGTGGCCTTTCTCGACGCTGGGCTGGCCGGAGCAGACGCCGGAGCTGAAGACTTATTATCAGACCGACGTGCTGGTGACCGGCTTCGATCTTATCTTCTTCTGGGTCGCCCGCATGATGATGATGGGCCTCCACTTCATGGGCGAGGAGCCGTTCCACACCGTTTATATGCATGCGCTGGTGCGCGACAAGAACGGCGCCAAGATGTCGAAGTCGAAAGGCAACGTCATCGATCCGCTCGACCTGATCGACGAATATGGCGCCGATGCGCTGCGTTTCACCCTAACGGTGATGGCTGCCCAAGGGCGCGATGTTAAGCTCGATCCGGCGCGTATCGCCGGCTACCGCAATTTCGGCACCAAGCTGTGGAACGCGACGCGTTTCGCCGAGATGAACGAAGTCGCGCGCAATGACGATTTCTGGCTGAACGACGCCAAGCTGGCGGTCAACCGCTGGATCCTGACCGAACTGACGCGCGCCGCGCGCGAGGTCACCGACGGCATCACCTCGTATCGCTTCAACGAGGCGGCTGGAGCCGCCTACCGCTTCGTCTGGAACCTGTTCTGCGACTGGTATCTGGAACTCTTGAAGCCGGTGTTCATGGGCTCGGACGAGGCCGCCAAGGCCGAAAGCCGCGCCTGCGTCGCCTTCGTGCTCGACGAGATCTACAAGCTCCTGCATCCGATGATGCCGTTCATGACCGAGGAGCTGTGGGCGCAGACGGCGGGCGAGGGCAGGGATCGGGACTCGCTGCTGTGCCATGCCGCATGGCCGTCGCCGGATTTCGAGGACCATGAAGCGGCTGGCGACATCAACTGGCTGGTCGATCTCGTCTCCGGCATCCGCTCGGTGCGCTCGGAGATGAACGTGCCGCCGGCAGCCATAGCGCCGCTGGTCGTGGTCGGCGCCAACGATGTGACGCGCGAGCGGCTGGTTCGCGAGGAGTCGGCGATCAAGCGGCTGGCGCGTGTCGGCGACATCTCGCTCGCCGATGCGGCACCCAAGGGGTCGGCACAGATCGTGCTCAACGAGGCGACGATCTGCCTGCCCCTTGGCAGCCTGATCGACCTCACCGCGGAGGCCGGGCGGCTGCAGAAGGAACTGGTCAAGGTGACCGAGGAAATCGCGCGCCTGCACAAGAAGCTGTCGAATGAGAAATTCGTCGCCAGCGCGCCGGCCGAGATCGTGGAAGGCGAGCGGGAAAAGCTCGCCGAATATCGCGCCGCGCAGGACAAGCTTTCGGTGGCGTTGACCAGGGTTCGTGACGCCGGCTGAAAGGCAGATTCGCGAGACTTTAGCACCCTCTAAAATTGGTAGTCTTTTGCCTCGAAAATCGGCATTCCGTTGCGTTAATGTTGACGTAAACGGAAGTTTTTGCCCCATTGTTGCCATAATGTAACAATGGGGCCGAAGACCCCTTAAATCGGCTTTTTTTGGGCCTTTCTGGCCGTTTTTTTCCTTTTTTGGGAAAGGCAAACCTCGCCAAAGGCCCTTTTTTGGCGCCGCGGCATCCGCTCGCATTTTGTCCAAAATACGTTGCGGGAACATGTACATGTACGCCAATCAATTCGTTGTTGCACCGTTAACCTGAATTGGTTCTAGCTTGATGCACTAGTTATTCGGGGAGGACATCCATGAACAATTTGCGTCTGAAAGCACTGGTGGGAGCAGGATGCTTTTCGCTGGCTGTGGTGGGTGCGGCGATGAGTTCGGCGCATGCCGGCGGCATTGAGCGTGGCGGATATGATATCGATCTTCTGTTCGATCCGGCGCCGTTCGCAACGGAAGCGGAAACGACCTATGTGATGCCGGATCGCAAGCTCAAGAACGCAAAGGATACGGATCCGCTCAACGGTACCGTCGTAGGCTCGACCACTGCCAACGATAGCGAGAATTACTGGGTGCCGCGCATCGGCGTTAAGGCCCAGGTCGTGCCGGGGGTCGACTGCATGTTCGACTACTCGCAGCCTTGGGGGGCGCACACGGCCCCTGGCCAATGGGTTGGCGCGCAGTCCAACATGGAAACTGAAATCAAAAGCAACAATTACGCGGGCACCTGCTCCTATAAAATGGATGCTGGCAAGGGCCAAGTCCGCTTCATTGGCGGTGTGTTTTACCAGGAAGTCTATGGTTTCAAGGAAGACCTTGTGACGCCGTTTCTGCCGAATTTCTCCGGTACCGGTCGCGTCGACCTGACGAGCAGCGGTTGGGGCTGGCGAGCGGGGCTGGCCTACGAAATTCCTGAGATCGCGTTGCGGGCTAGCCTCGTCTATAATTCCCAGGTGAGGCTGGATAACATTGCGGGCACCCTTGATCTGACTCATGTCGGTGGTCCGATTATTCCGATCTACGGTGAAGCTTCGATGCCGGATTCCGTGGAATTTAAGCTACAGTCGGGCATAGCTCCTGACTGGCTTGCCTTCGGCTCGATCAAGTGGGTCAACTGGAGTGTTTTACAGAGCATTCCGATCTGCTCGCAGGCCACGAGAGGGATTGCTGCTTGTACAACGACCTCTCCGCAGCCGGTCAGGTGGACTTCTCTCGATCTGATGTATCGTGACGGCTGGACCGTTTCGGGCGGCATCGGTCACAAATTCAACGATCAATGGAGCGCCGCCGGCCAGCTTACCTGGGATCGCGGTACCTCACATGGCTACGGCTCACAGACTGACACCTGGACATTGGGTGGCGGCGTCGCTTACACGCCCCGCCCCAATATCGAACTTCGTCTGGCTGGCGCGATTGGCGTGCTGACCAGCGGCCACTCCGGTACGCTTACCGATGAAAACGGGTACGTGGCCGGTACCGATGCCAGCTACGACTTCGGTAACGATCTGGTCACGGCGCTTTCTGGCGGCCTCAAGATCAAGTTCTAAGCTTTTGAAATTATAATGGAAGGCCGGGGCATTGCCCGGCCTTTTTTGTTGGCACCGGCATCGCCGATACGCCCATCATTCAAGCTTCGTTGCATATAATCCCCACTGGGGCCGCCTCGTCCAATTGTGACGTTTTGGCAACACTTCCTGAACAACCCCTGCGCTGGAAGTCAGGTCGAGGAAATTGCCCATTTCCCGCCATAAACCCGGCGCACCTCGATCTTGTCTCGGGACCCGCGCCAAAAGGCTCGGCGATGGGACGGGCCGCACCGCCCGCGGCAAGGAAGAGAATGGACGCCAAGGTCATCTCAAAGGCTAAGCTCCCTAGCCGCCATGTGACTGTCGGTCCGGCGCGTGCGCCGCACCGGTCCTATCTGTATGCCATGGGCCTCTCGGCGGCAGAGATCGCGCAGCCGCTGGTCGGCGTCGCATCCTGCTGGAACGAAGCGGCACCCTGCAATATTTCGCTGATGCGCCAGGCGCAGGTGGTCAAGAAGGGCGTCGCGGCCGCCAACGGCACGCCGCGCGAATTCTGCACCATCACAGTCACCGACGGCATCGCCATGGGCCACCAGGGCATGAAGTCGTCGCTGGTGTCGCGCGAGGTCATCGCCGATTCGGTCGAGCTCACCATGCGCGGCCATTGCTACGATGCGCTGGTCGGGCTCGCCGGCTGCGACAAGTCGCTGCCCGGCATGATGATGGCCATGGTGCGGCTCAACGTGCCGTCGATCTTCATTTATGGCGGTTCGATCCTGCCCGGCAGCTATCGCGGCCGTCAGATCACCGTGCAGGATGTGTTTGAAGCGGTCGGCCAGCATTCGGTCGGCACGATCGGCGATGCCGAGTTGCTTGAAATAGAACAGGTGGCCTGTCCATCGGCCGGTTCCTGCGGCGCCCAGTTCACCGCCAACACCATGGCCACGGTCGCCGAGGCGATCGGCCTCGCGCTGCCTTATTCCTGCGGCGCGCCGGCGCCCTACGAAATGCGCGACCGCTTCAATTTCGCTTCCGGCGAAAAAATCATGGAGCTCATCGCCAAAAACATCCGCCCGCGCGACATCGTCACGCTGAAGGCGCTGGAAAACGCGGCGACCGTGGTCTCGGCCACCGGTGGCTCGACCAATGCGGCACTGCACCTGCCGGCGATCGCGCATGAGGCCGGACTGAAATTCGACCTGTTCGACGTGGCGCGCATCTTCGAGAAGACGCCTTACATCGCCGATCTCAAGCCGGGCGGCAAATATGTCGCCAAGGACATGTTCGAGGCTGGCGGCATTCCGCTGCTGATGAAGACGCTGCTCGACCATGGCTATCTGCATGGCGATTGCCTGACGGTCACTGGCCGCACTTTGGCCGAAAATATGGAGCACGTTGCCTGGAATGAACACCAGGATGTGGTCCGCCCGGCCGACAGACCTATTACCCAAACCGGCGGTGTCGTGGGCTTGAAGGGAAACCTTGCCCCCGAAGGCGCGATCGTGAAGGTCGCGGGCATGGCGGAGTTGAAATTCTCCGGTCCGGCGCGCTGCTTCGATTCGGAAGAGGAATGTTTCGAAGCGGTGACGCATCGCAACTACCGGGAAGGCGAGGTTCTGGTCATCCGCTATGAGGGACCGCGCGGCGGTCCTGGCATGCGCGAGATGCTGTCGACGACGGCGGCGCTCTACGGCCAGGGCATGGGCGGCAAGGTGGCACTGATCACCGACGGTCGCTTCTCGGGCGCCACACGCGGCTTCTGCATCGGCCATGTCGGGCCAGAAGCGGCCGTTGGCGGTCCGATCGGTCTCGTCAGGGATGGCGACGTGATCACGATCGACGCGGTGAACGGCACGATAGAGGTGGCGCTGTCCGATAGCGAGCTGGCGGCTCGGGCGAAGACATGGAAGGCGCGTACGACCGACTATCAGTCGGGCGCGATATGGAAATACGCACAGACGGTAGGGTCCGCCCGGGATGGCGCGGTCACCCATCCGGGCGGTGCGAAAGAAACACACTGCTATGCGGATATCTGAGTTGTTGAAGTCAACACCAGAGTTGCTGAGGTCATCTGTCCTTCCGGCACTGGTCGCGGTTGCGATCTTTGGCGCCGTGGGCCAGGCCATGGCTTTCGACGACAAGGTGTTCGACGACAAGACCGGAGTGAAGCCGCAGTCGAGCCCCTGGGCGGTGTTCCAGTTTGGCTTCTCCGCCTACAAGAACGGCCACAAGGAACAGGCGGCCGAGGCCTATAAATACGCCGCCGAGAACGGCCAGATCGGCGCCACCTGGAAGCTTGCCCGCATGTATGCCGAAGGCGACGGCGTGGCCCGCGACGATTATGAGGCGTTCAAGTTCTTCTCGGAGATCGTCGACCAGGACGTCGAGCCCGGCTCTCCGGAAGAAAGCTACGTCTCCGACGCGCTGGTGGCGCTGGGCGACTATCTGCGCAAGGGCATTCCCGGCAGCCCGGTCAGCGAGAACGAGGTGGCGGCGCAGGAATACTACATGCGCGCCGCCGCCAATTACCGCAATCCGAACGCCCAGTTCGAGATGGGGCAGATGTTCCTGAAGGGTGAAGGCGGCGTGAAGGCCAGCGTCAAGCAGGCCGGGCGCTGGTTCCAGCTCGCCGCCGAGAAGGGCCATGCCGGCGCGCAGGCGACGCTTGGCCATCTGTTGTTCCAGAGCGGCAAGGTCGTGCGCGGCCTGGCGATGATGACAGCGGCCCTCGAGCGTGCTTCCCCGGCCGATCAGCCCTGGATTCGCGGCATGCAGGAAGAGGCCTTCGCCGCTGCCGGCGAAGCCGACCGTCGCACCGCGATCTCACTGGCCGACGATATCCTGACCAAGGGCAGCAACGTCGATCAGTAAGGTTCTTTCGAGGAACCAGAAAATCAGTTTTCGGTTGGTTCGGTCGGCACCATGCTTGGCGCGGGTGTGGAGATCGGCGTGACGTGCAGGTGCGGCGCCATCGTGTTTGCGGGGCAGCTATCGCCGACCTTTGTCCACGATGTGTTGTTGAGCACCATGTCGCAGCGAGCCAAATGACTCTGATCGGCGACCGTCAGGCAGGCGACCTGGCCGACCGGATAGGATTTTCCATTGGCAAGACATTCCTGCGCGGCGAAGGCCGGCACGATCGCGGCCGTGGCGAGTGCCAAGCCGATCGGACAAAGAGCAAATCGAATGGTCATGGGAACCCCGGCCGCCATGATGATCTCCCATCATGCGTCGGAATGTGGCGATATGAGGGTTTCTCTGGTTATCCGGCCGGCTGCAGCGCGAGGTTGATCGCTACCGGGACGTGATCGGACGGTTTTTCCCAGGCGCGCACATGTTTTTCGATCGAAGCCGATGAGAACCGGTTTGCGGCTTCCGGCGACAACAGCAGATGGTCGATGCGGATGCCGTTGTTCTTCTGCCAGGCGCCGGCCTGATAATCCCAGAACGTGTAGGTATCAGGCGCATCGGTGACCGCGCGCACCGCTTCGGTGAAGCCGAGGTTCAGCAGCCGGCGGAAGGCCTGCCGCGTCCGCGGCTGGAACAGCGCGTCGCCCAGCCAGTTCTCCGGAAACCGCGCGTCGATAGGCTCGGGGATGACATTGTAGTCGCCGGCCAGCACCAGCGCCTCTTCCAGCCTCAGGCGCTCCTGCGCCCACCGCTCCAGCCGCGCCATCCACGACAGCTTGTAGGGGAACTTCTTCTCGTCATCGATCGGGTTGCCGTTGGGCAGATAGAGCGAGGCGACACGAAGTGCGCCCTTGTCGGTGGAAAAAACACCCTCGATGAAACGGGCCTGCTCGTCGATGTCGTCGCCCGGCAGGCCCCTGATGACCTCGTCGAAAGGAAGCTTCGACAGCAGGGCGACACCGTTGAAGCCCTTCTGGCCATGGGTTTCGACATTATAGCCAAGCGCCTCGATCTCGGCACGCGGGAACTGCTCGTCGACCGTCTTGATCTCCTGCAGGCAGACGATGTCGGGCGCGCTCTCGGTCAGCCAATGGGTCAGGTTGCCGATGCGGGCGCGCACGCCGTTGATGTTCCAGGTGACGATTTTCATGACGGTCTCATTGTTCCTGCGGCGGACGGCGTTCGACCAAACCGATCGTATTGCCTGCCGGGTCCTTTATAAAGGCCATCCATTCGCTTTCCCCCGCCGGGCCGAACTGGCCCTCGGTGTCGCGATGGACGAGCGCCGGTGGCGCGGTGAAGGGAATGCCGGCTGCCTTGGCCTCGGCATAAAAGGCTTCGAGGCCTGACATGTCGAGATAGAGGTTGCCGGCCGGGATGCCGTCGGTAAACAACAGCCTGACATTGCCTGCCATGATGAAGGCGATGCCGGGCGGATCGTAGCGGGCATGAATGCTCATGCCGAGGACGTCGCGCCAAAAGGCCAGCGTCGCGTCGAGGTCGCGACCGGCTGAGAGCGCAACCTGACGAACCGCGCCAGTTGCGGGCATCTCGGTCCTAGATGGAGAAGCTGGTGCCGCAGCCGCAGGAGGCGACCGCATTCGGGTTCCTGATCTGGAACGACTGTCCCATCAGATCGTCGACGAAATCGATCACCGAGCCACCCATATAGACCAGCGACATGTCGTCGATCAGCACCGTGGCGCCATCCTTCTCGATGGCGACGTCGTCGTCATTGCGTGTGTCGACCAGATCGAATTTGTAGGAAAAGCCGGAGCAGCCGCCACCTTCGACGGACACACGCAGCGCCGTCTTGCCGGCTTCGGCCGAAACAATCCTGGCGATTCGCTTGGCCGCGGCCTCGGTCATATCGACTTTCATGGCAGTCTTGGCATCCGCGCCCATGGGCGTCACCTTGCTTTCGGTTTCACATGATAGGTATGAAGCGCGACGGGGCAAGTCAACTGCGGCAGCATCAGCCATGACAAATGAGCTTGGCGACATCGGTTTTGGCTATCGGCCGCGCGCGGCCTACGCCACGGATCCCGCACGTTCGCGGGGCCGTCTGTTCGACGAGGTGGAAAGTCCGACCCGCACACCGTTCCAGCGTGACCGCGACCGGATCATCCATTCGACGGCGTTTCGGCGGCTCAAGCACAAGACGCAGGTCTTCATCGCGCACGAAGGCGACCACTACCGCACAAGGCTGACCCATTCGATCGAGGTGGCGCAGATCGCACGTGCCCTGGCGCGGGCGCTGCGTGGCGACGAGGATCTCGCCGAAGCGGTGGCGCTGGTGCATGATTTCGGCCACACGCCTTTTGGCCACACAGGCGAGGACGCGCTGAACGAAAAGATGGCGGCGTGGGGCGGCTTCGACCACAACGCACAATCGCTGCGCATCGTGACCAGGCTGGAGGCGCGCTACGCTGAATTCGACGGGCTCAACCTGAGCTGGGAAACGCTGGAAGGCCTGGTCAAGCACAATGGTCCGCTCACCGACAGTAGCGGCCAAGGCCTGAAAGGGCCGGTACCGCAGGCGATCCGCGACTACTCGCAACTACAGGATCTCGAGCTCGACCGGTTCGCCGGCATCGAAGCGCAGTGCGCGGCGATTGCCGACGACATTGCCTACAACACGCATGATATCGATGATGGGCTGAGGTCAGGGCTGCTGGCGCTTGACATGCTGAAGGCCGTTTCGCTGCCTGGAACGATCCTGAAAGCTGTGCGCGAGCGCTATCCCAGGCTTGATGACGTGCGCACCGGCCACGAATTGATGCGGCGCCAGATCACGGCCATGGTCGAGGATGTGATCAAGTCGACCACCGCCAATCTGGAGCGGATCAGGCCGCTGAGCGCTGACGCGGTCAGGGCGGCGGGCGAAACGATGGTAACATTTTCGATCGAGATGGCGGAAGCCGAGAAGGAACTGAAGGCCTTCCTCTACAAGCACCTCTACCGGCACGAGGAGGTCATGCGGGTGCGTGCGGACGCCGAGCAGATCGTCCGGGACCTGTTCGACGTCTATTTTGCCGACCCGCGCGCCATGCCGGACGGCTGGCGCGAAGGGCTGGACCGCGCCGAGGATCGCATCAAAGCGCGCAGCGTCGCCGATTTCCTGGCCGGCATGACCGACACCTACGCGCTCAAGGAACACAGGCGTTTGTTTGACCGCACCCCGGATTTGAGCTAGGGCGGGCTCGATTTGCCGGCCAAAGGGCCGGATTCGTCATAAAGCCACCGAGCATACACCATGAACATCTTCGCCGATTTCACCGCGCGAGTCACAAAGGCTGTCGAAGCGCTAGACCTGAAGGACCAGGACGGCGTTTCGCCTGATCTGTCGCGCATCGCCGTCGAGCCGCCGCGCGACGCCAGCCATGGCGATCTCGCGACCAATGCGGCGATGGTGCTGGCCAAGCCAACCGGACAGAAACCGCGCGCGCTGGCCGAGAGATTGGCAGACGCCCTGCGGGCCGACAAGGATGTCGCCGCCGCCGAGGTCGCCGGTCCCGGCTTCGTCAATCTCAGGCTCCAGGACGGTTTCTGGCAGGCGCATCTGTCGGCGCTTTTGGGCGAGGGTCCCAACTATGGCCGCTCGACGATCGGCGCCGGCCGGAAAACCAATGTAGAATATGTCTCGGCCAATCCGACCGGGCCGATGCATGTCGGCCATTGCCGGGGCGCCGTCGTCGGGGATGCGCTCGCCAACCTGATGGCGTTCGCCGGTTACGACGTGACCAAGGAATATGTAATCAACGACGCCGGGTCGCAGATCGACGTGCTCGGGCGCTCGGCGATGTTGCGCTATCGCGAGGCGCTTGGCGACGATATCGGCGAGATTCCGGCAGGACTTTATCCCGGTGACTATCTGGTCTCCGTCGGCGAGGCTCTGGTCAGGGAGTTTGGCCGTTCCTTGCTGCAGATGCCGGATGACGAGGCATTGGCCATCGTCAAGGATCGCACCATAGATGCGATGATGGTGATGATCCGCGAGGACCTTGCACTGCTCAATGTGCATCACGACGTGTTCTTCTCCGAACGCACGCTGCATGCCGACAATGCCAGGAAGATCCGCTCGGCGATCAATGACCTGACGCTGAAGGGCCATATCTACAAGGGCAAGCTGCCGCCGCCCAAGGGCGAGAAGCCGGACGACTGGGAAGACCGCGAACAGACGCTGTTCCGGTCGACCGCCGTCGGCGACGACATGGATCGGGCGCTGGTCAAGTCCGACGGCTCGTTCACCTATTTCGCGGCCGACGTGGCTTATCTCAAGGACAAGGTCGACCGCGGCTTCGTCGACCTGATCTATGTTCTCGGCGCCGACCATGGCGGCTACGTCAAGCGCCTGGAAGCCCTGGCGCGGGCCATTGCCGGCGACGACGTCAAGCTCACCGTTCTCCTGTGCAATCTCGTCAAGCTGTTTCGCGATGGCGAGCCGGTGCGGATGTCGAAGCGGTCCGGTGACTTCGTGACGCTGCGCGAGGTGGTGGAAGAAGTCGGACGCGATCCGATCCGCTTCATGATGCTTTATCGCAAGAACGATGCGCCGCTCGATTTCGACTTCGCCAAGGTGACCGAACAGTCCAAGGACAATCCGGTGTTTTACGTGCAGTACGCCTCGGCGCGCTGCCATTCGGTGTTCCGGCAGGCGAGCGAACAATTGGGCGAGGCGAATTTCGACCGCAACAGCCTGGCGGCAGCGTCAACGTCGTTGACCGACGAAGGGGAAATCGGCTTGATCAGGAAGCTTGCGGAATATCCGCGCCTGATCGAGTCCGCCGCTCTTGCGCTCGAGCCGCATCGGCTGGCATTTTATCTTTATGATCTGGCTTCCAGTTTCCATGGACACTGGAACCGGGGTACGGATAATCCGGACTTACGTTTTGTTAAGGTTAACGACCGACAATTGACGCATGCCAGACTAGGGCTGGTGCAGGCTGTTTCGGATGTTCTGACGTCCGGCCTGACGTTGATCGGGGCCGCCGCGCCCACCGAAATGCGTTAGGTTTGACTAAAAAACCTGTCACCTTTTGCCCACATTGCGCTGGTAAGGGCCAACCCTGCGCGACGTCCATGGCGTCCGAATGAGTGCGAGTTCGGGAACAATAATGGCAGACAGAACCCAGCTGAGAGTAGCCGACAACAACGACATCGCCGCCGATGATCCGTTCGCGGAACTGACCAGGATCATGGGATTCGACCCCCGCCAGCCGGTCAAGCCGCAGGCGCCGGCCGAGCCGAAAGCCATGGTCGCCGATCAGGCTGCGGGAGAGGGCGATTTCGACATCGATCTCGAGAAGGAACTGATGGGCGAATTCGACGCTGCCGACAGCGTCGTCGCTCCGCTTGTCGAGGCTCATGAGCCGGCATTCGAGCCGGTGGCAATCGATGTGTCGGATGACGATCTCGCGCTGTCGCTTGACGACGATTTTCACCTGGACATGGCTGAGGTCGATGACCGGACGGTGGCCGCCAGCCATGCCGGCGCCGCGGAAGCCGTGCAGTCCGTCGAGCCTGCCGCCGACATCGATTTCGACAATACCGTGGCCAGCTCGCTCGAAGACGTTTCGGCCTTCGACGACGATCTGCCGATGGAAAACGAGCTTGCCGCTTCCCTCGACCGGGATTTCCATATCGAGGACGAGGCCGCCGAGCCCCGGTATGCCGTTGAATCGCCGGTTGCAGAAGTGGCGGCAGCGGCCGAGCCGGCTTCCGATCAAGAATTCGACGATGCCGTTGCGATCTCGCTCGAGGACGAGCTGATGCTCGACGACCATTCGGCGGATCAGCGCCAAGTGGCTGCTGCCGAATATCCAGAGCCGGCGCCGGCCACCGCGGATGAGACCCAGTCGATCTCCGGCGAGGATTTCGTTGGTCAGTTCGACGATGCCATGGCCGATGTCGACGTGGATTTTGACGTTCAGGCCGATGAGCCAGAGGCTTTTGAGGAGCCGCCAGCACATGAGTTGCTTGCCGATGTCATCGGCATGAAGGACGAGATTCCAGGCGCTGAAGCCATTTCGGATGATGCTTTCGACCTGGATTTGGACGAGGCGTTTGCCGAGCCCGCCGAAGAGCCCGTCGCCGAAATCGCAGCGGCTCCCGCGCAGCCGATGGCGCCCGCGGCAGCCATCGCGTCGCCAGTGCAGGCGCCCATCACGGACGAACGAAGCCTCGAAGACGAGTTGAACGCGCTTCTTGGCGCCATGACCGCGCGCACGCTGCCGTCGGCCAGGGAGCCGGCCATGGCTCAGCCGGTCGTGCCCCAGCCGGCCGCCGCGCCTGTTCAGCCGCCACTCGTCTCGACTGCAAAGGTCGCGGAGGAACCTGTCGATCTTGTTGGTGATCTCGACTGGGATCTCGATGAAGCAGCGTCCGAGGATGTGCATCAGTCCGGTTCCGCCCATGCCGCCGACGTTGACCTCGACGACCTGCTGCTCGACGAGCTTCAGGACCATGATTTCCGCTCGGAGACCGCTGAGCAGGGCGAGGTCGATTTCGACAATGGCGCCTTCGACGCCACCCGGGCCGAGGGCGTTGACCCGCATGAGGAAACAGCTTCCCTGCAGGATCAAGCCGATTCGCTCGATTGGCTGGCGGAACGCTCCGCGCCGTCGGAGCCGGCCCGTTCGTGGAGCCGCGTGACACCGGTTCCCCAACAGCCGGCATTTGCCGCGCAGCCTGCCGCCTCGATGGCGGCCTGGACGGCAGCACCGGAAACGGCCGCGGTGCCGTCCTACCGGCCGGCCGAGCCGGTTGCAGCCGCTCCCTACGTGGCTCCATCGGCACCGCAGGCGCAGCAGTCCTCGCGTTATGAAGAGATGCCCGATGTCGAGACGGTCGATGTGCCGGAGCGCGTCGTGGCGCTGGCCGACGATCTCGACATTCCAGAGTTGCATTTCGAAGACGATGAGCCGGTAGCATCCGGTTATGACGATCTCGACGCCGAATTCGCCAGCCTTCTGACTGAAATGAATTCGGTGGAGGTCGCGCCTGCTTCTGCCACTAGCGCCGCCTATGCGGACGAATCCTACAATGCCGGGTTCAATCCGGGATACGGCGCGGCCAATCCGGGATATGGCGACGCCAATCCGGGATATGGCAACGCCAATCCGGGATATGGCAACGCCAATCCGGGATATGACGCGGTCAATCCGGAATATGAAGAATCCAGGCCGACCTATCAGCCGGAAGCGCGGACCTATGCGGCACGGCCGGCGGAAATGCCTGCCCGCGCGGCGGCGGCCTCGACCTATGCCGATGCTGCTGAAGGCTTCGATGATCTGCCCGGCAGCCAGCCGATCTCGCAGGCGGACGATTTCACCGTCGATGAACTCGACTACGATCCCGAACTGGACGAAGCGATGTCGGTTCCGGGTCTCGGCGAGCAGGAAGCCGCCCGGTCGTCCGGCCGGCGCGGCCTCTTCATCGCGGCGATAGTCGGTGCCGTGGCGGTCGCGGGCGGTCTTGGCGCCTTTGCGCTGTCTTTCGGCGGCAAGGGCGGCAGTGAGGCTCCGGTGATCGTCAAGGCCGATAATTCACCGATCAAGATCAAGCCGGAAAATCCGGGCGGCACCGTGGTGCCGAACCAGGACAACAAGGTCTATGACGCGGTGGTCAAGGGCGCGAAGCCGGCCGAGCCGGTCCAGCAGAAGCTCGTCACCAACGCCGAGGAGCCGGTGGACGTGCAGGCGAAGGACCCGGCCCGCGCCGTCGATCTTTCTCCCGACCAGAACACTGCCGCCGGCACGGATGGCGCAGGCGACGTCTCGACCGCTGGTGCGGCCCCCGCCAACATTGCGGCGCCCACGCCGAAGTCGGAGGATCGCATCGCGCAGGTCCTGCAGGAAGCCGACAAGGGCACCAGCAACGATGTCGTTGCCGTTGCGCCGCGCAAGGTCAGGACCATGGTGGTCAAGTCCGACGGCTCGCTGGTGGCGCGTGAGGATCCGGCACCGGCCGCACCCCAGGTCGCCGCGGCGGAGCCGACCGATCCGGCACCACAGCATGTGGCGCCTGCCGCGCAGGCCAATACCGATCAGACCGGGGCCGACCAGACTGGCGCCGACCAGACTGGCGCCGACCAGACCGGTACCGCCCAGACCGGTGCCGGCCAGACTGGCACCGGCCAGACTGGCACCGACCAGACTGGCACCGTGGCGCCCGCCGCCGCGCAGGCCGACGATGAGCCGGCTCTGAAGCCCGCGGCCAAGCCTGCCAAGGCTGAAGCCAAGGCGCAGTCGGCCAACACGCCGGCCAAGGTTGCGATCGCGCCGCAGCGTCCGTCCGACCAGCCGGTCGACGTGGTCGGCGAGGTCAAGCCAGATCAGGTCGCTTCCATCGATCCCGCATCGACCGCGACCGGCAGCGGGTCGT
Organism: Mesorhizobium sp. B2-3-15; assembly: GCF_006442875.1. Taxonomy (NCBI): domain Bacteria; kingdom Pseudomonadati; phylum Pseudomonadota; class Alphaproteobacteria; order Hyphomicrobiales; family Phyllobacteriaceae; genus Mesorhizobium; species Mesorhizobium sp. B2-3-15. The sequence goes on from NZ_VFVO01000003.1 coordinate 365,647, forward strand.
GGTCGATGCAGATCGCTTCTCAGCCGACGGTAGAGAGTGCCCAGTCGACCTACCAGGACCTGCAGCGCCGCTACGGCAGCGTGCTCTCCGGCCGCACGGCCAACATCGTCAAGGCCGAGATCGCCGGCAAGGGCACGTTCTACCGCGTGCGCGTTCCGGCTCAGTCGCGCAACGATGCGATCAATTTGTGCACCAGCTACAAGACCGCGGGCGGCAACTGCTTCGTATCGCGCTAGAGCCGGATGATTTCAGGTCGAGTCGACCTGAAATCTGATTCCGTCTCTAAATCAAAGAGATAGAGCATGTCCGAAAACCGTTTCACACTTTTCGGCATCATGCTCTAGACGTCGATCCAATCTCTCAAAGTCGGCGCGGCCCAAGGCCGCGCCGACTTTTTCATGTGGAAGCCTGTTTTGCAGCCCGTCCTATGCGGTCAGGGATGATTCCCTTTGACCGCGCGAGGCTCTAGACTCCTGAAATGACCGAATCAAAATCCATGATCCTCGGCTGTGCCGGGAAAACGCTCACCCGCGAAGAGATCCGTTTCTATCGCAATGAGTGCCCGTGGGCCTTCATCCTGTTCGCCCGCAACATCGGCGAGGCCGAGCAGATCCGCGATCTCGTCGCCGAGATGCGCGATTGCATCGGGCGCCCGGACGCGCTGGTGTTCATCGACCAGGAAGGCGGCAGGGTGCAGCGCCTGCGACCGCCGCTGGCGCCGAACTATCCGGCCGGTGGCGCGCTGGGGGCGCTTTGGCGCGACGATCACGACGCCGGCGCGCGTGCCGCCTGGCTGATGGCGCGGCTGCATGCCTTCGACCTCCTGCGCTACGGCATATCGGCGGATTGCCTGCCGGTGCTCGACGTCCCGATCGAAGGGGCCAGCGATGTCATCGGCGCGCGCGCCTATGGCAAGGATCCGCGTCCGGTCATCGAACTCGGCCGCGCCGCGGCCGAAGGCCTGATGGCGGGCGGCGTGCTGCCCGTGATGAAGCATGTTCCGGGGCACGGCCGGGCGTTTGCCGACACGCATTTCGAGCTGCCTGTCGTCGACGCCTCGCTCAGCGATCTGCAACGGCACGACTTTGCCCCGTTCCGCGAACTCAACCATCTGCCGATGGCGATGACCGCGCATGTCGTCTACAGCGCCATCGATCCCAAGAACCCGGCGACGACTTCCGGCAAGGTCATCGACGAGATCATCCGCCGCGAGATCGGCTTCGACGGGCTCTTGATGAGCGACGACACCTCGATGAAGGCACTTTCTGGGGATTTCCCGACAAAGGCCGCCTCGATCCTTGCGGCCGGCTGTGATCTGGTCCTTCACTGCAACGGCGTTTTCGAGGAGATGGCGGGGATCGCATCGCGCACCAAAGGGCTTGAAGGCAAGTCGCTGGAGCGCGCCAAGCGGGCAATGACCTATATAAAGAAAAGCGACACGGTAGAAGAAACCGAGATACGCGCTGAATTCGCCACCTATTTCGACGCGGTGGCATAGCCAAGGGAAGTGACAGGGCAGTGGCGGAAGCATTGGAAAGCAAGGCTCCGAAGGCCGCACCGATGGACCGCCTGTGGGCCGAGAATGACGATTCACGCGTCACCGGCGATCCGTCGCTGGTCGTCGACGTGGCCGGCTTCGAGGGCCCGCTCGACCTTCTCCTGCATCTTGCCCGTACCCAGAAGGTCGATCTGGCGCGCATTTCGATCCTGGCACTGGTCGAGCAATATCTGACCTTTGTCGAGACGGCGAGGGCGCTGCGGCTCGAACTTGCCGCCGACTATCTGGTGATGGCGGCTTGGCTGGCCTTCCTCAAGTCGAAGCTGCTGATTCCCAAGCAGCCGGGCGAGGAGGGCGAAAGCGGTGAGGAACTGGCGGCGGTGCTGCAGCTCCGGCTGAAGCGGCTCGAAGCCATGCGCGACGCGTCTGCGCGTCTGGTCAACCGCAACCGGCTCGGTCGCGACGTATTCGCGCGCGGCATGCCGGAAATGGTGATCATCGAGAAGCGCAACGCCTATTCGGCGTCGCTTTACGACTTGCTGACGGCCTATGCCCAGCAGCGGCAGAAGCAGGCGATCAACAACGTGACGATCGCCAGGCGCGGTGTCTGGTCGCTCAAGGACGCGCGCGACATCCTGACCCGCCTTGTCGGGGCTGTAAGCGACTGGACGACACTGGAAAGTTTCCTGATCGTGTACATGACCAGCCCCGAGGAAAGGCGCACGGCGATCGCCAGTTCCTTCGCGGCAACATTGGAACTGGTGCGCGACGGCACGATGGACGTGCGGCAGGATCAGACATTTGCCCCGATCTATTTGCGCGGCCGCACGCAAGCAATCAAGGCAGTCGAGGTGGCATCATGAGCGAACGCGCCAACGCTTCGGTTATCCCGTTCAAGGTCGAGGACGAGCCTGGGCAGGAGTTGTTCTCCGAGGATGTGGCCGAGCAGGTGCAGAACCCGGCCGAGCGTCTGCATATGGCGGAAGCCGTGCGCATGGCGGAGGCGATCGTGTTCGCCAGCGCCGAACCCGTCAGCGAAAAGCAGCTTGCCGCACGCCTTCCCGATGGCATCAATGTCGCGCTAGCCATGAGGGAGCTGCAGCAGATCTACGCCCGGCGCGGCGTCAATCTGGTGCGGGTCGGCGATGCCTGGGCCTTCCGAACCGCCGGCGACCTGGCCTTCCTGATGAGCCGCGATACGGTGCAGCAGCGCAAGCTGTCACGAGCGGCGCTCGAGGTGCTGGCGATCATAGCCTACCACCAGCCGGTGACGCGCGCCGAGATCGAGGACATCAGAGGTGTCGAAACCTCGAAGGGCACGCTCGACACGCTGCTCGAAACGGAATGGGTGCGCATGCGCGGCCGCCGCAAAACGCCCGGCCGCCCCGTCACCTATGGCACCACCGAAACCTTCCTCGACCATTTCGCACTCGAGGAAATCCGTGATCTTCCAGGCATGGAGGAACTGAAGGGCGCCGGCCTGCTATCGGGCCGCATGCCGTCGAATTTCTCCATCCCGCAACCGCCGGCCGATCCCGACGCGCTGACCGAGGACGAGGATCCACTGACCGACATCGACCTCGAGGAGCTCGGTCTGCTGACGCCGCGCGTCACGGAAGATTGACCACGAGCGCCTTTCAAAAGCTGCTTTCCGGCTTTACATGCGCCGTTTGGTAGCGGGCCGCATCGCCGAAAATGCGTGACATCCGTCGGCCTTTCATAAACTCTGTCGCGGTTGTGTTTGAATCCCAAAGCGAAAACGCATAGATCATCGCCAGGGAAAACATTCGAGAGAGATTTGGTTATGGGTTCATTTTCGATTTGGCACTGGATGATCGTGCTGGTGATCGTGCTGCTGGTGTTCGGCCGCGGCAAGATTCCCGAGCTGATGGGTGACATGGCCAAGGGCATCAAGAGCTTCAAGAAGGGCATGGCCGACGACGACGTTGCCGACGACAAGCGCACCGTCGAACACCGTGCCGATGAGACCGTTTCGGCCGCGAAGGAAAAGGCCAGCAAGAGCTGAGCCAAAAGTTCTAGTCGGAACAGATTGCCATGTTTGAAGTCGGCTGGACCGAAATGCTGGTGATCGCGATCGTCATGATCGTGGTCGTCGGGCCGAAGGATTTGCCCAACATGCTGCGCACATTCGGCCGCACGACGGCGAAGTTGCGCGCCATGGCCGCCGATTTCCAGAAGCAATTCAACGAGGCCTTGAAGGAAGCCGAGCTCGACGACGTCAAGAAGTCGGTCGACGAACTCCGGGGTCTCAGCCCAGTCGCCGAGATCAAGAAGCAGCTCAATCCGTTTGAGCAGGCGGCAGCCGATGTGCGCGCCGGCGTCGACGCGGCGATGAAGCCGAAGCCGGCCGCCGATCCATCGGCCCCTGCAGCGGCGACGCCACAGGCGGCCGAGCCGTTGAAAAACGGTGCAACGACCATGCCTGGCGTCAATGGCCCGGAAGTCACGACACCAGCATCGATGTTCCCGGCGATGACCGATGAATCGGTGGTGGCGGCTTCCACGGAACCGAAGGCATCCAGGAAAACCGCCAAGGCGGTGCCGGCTTCAAAAGCGCCATCCATTAAGGTGGTGGCGGCAAAAGCCTCACCCGCGGGGGCGGCAAAAACCGCACCCACGCCCAAGGCGTCGACAAAGGCCACGACAGCGGCAGTTCCTGAAACCGCGGCTGTGACGAAGCCTGCCGTCGCCAAGGCGCCTGCAGCCAAGGCGCCTGCTGCCAAGGCGCCTGCGAGAACCGAACCGAAACCTGCTGGGGCCAAGAAGCCGGTAGCCAAAAAGACGGCTGGAGCCGCCAAGTGAGCGTTTCGGACAAGGAAAAGGACGAGATCGAAAAATCGTCGGCGCCTCTGATGGAGCATCTGATCGAGCTGCGCAGGCGGTTGATCTGGTCTCTCGGTGGCTTCTTCGTTGCCTTCCTGGTTTGCTTCTTCTTTGCCAAGAGGCTGTTCAACCTTCTGGTTGTCCCCTTCAAGTGGGCGACGAAATGGGCAGGGCTGGACCCGCACAAGGTCGAGCTGATCTATACCGCGCCGCAGGAATTCTTCTTCACGCAGGTCAAGCTCGCCATGTTCGGCGGCATGGTCATCGCCTTTCCGCTGATCGCCACGCAGATCTACAAATTCATTGCGCCCGGGCTCTACAAGAACGAGCGCAATGCCTTCCTGCCGTTCCTGATCGCATCGCCCATCCTGTTCCTGATGGGCGCCTCGCTGGTCTATTTCTTCTTCACGCCGATGGTGATGTGGTTCTTCCTCGCCATGCAGCAGGTCGGCACCGACGACCAGGTACAGATTTCGCTGCTGCCGAAAGTGTCGGAATATCTCAGCCTGATCATGACGCTGATCTTCTCCTTCGGCCTGGTGTTCCAGCTGCCGGTGGTAACCAGCCTGATGACGCGCGTCGGCATGCTGTCGTCCAAGGCGCTGGCCGAAAAACGCAAATGGGCGATCGTCATCGCCTTCATCGTTGCCGCGGTGCTGACACCTCCGGATCCGATGAGCCAGATCGGCTTGGCCATTCCGACCATCCTTCTCTACGAGGTTTCCATCTGGGCCGCGCGGTGGATCGAGCGCGACCAGGAGAAACAGCGGCTTGCGCGCGAGAAGCAGGAAGCCGGCGAGACCGTGGCCGACAAGGCGCCGGACGAGCCGCCAGCGCCGGCGGCCTCGTAGGGCATCGGCGGCGGCGGAAAACGACAACCGCCGCCCGGCCCATCTTGCATCGATCAAGGATGCGGTTTACGCCCCTCAAACCCAGCTTGAGGACGGACACCATGCTTGACATCAAATGGATTCGCGACAACCCGAAGGCCCTTGTCGAGGCGCTCACCAAGCGCTCGTGGTCGGCGGATGAGGCGCAGTCCACGGTCGACGGGCTGATCGCCAAGGACGAGGCGCGGCGCGAACATGTCACCGAGCTGCAGACCAGGCAGGAGCGCCGCAACGCCGCCTCGAAGGAGATCGGCAACGCCATGCGTTCGGGCGATGCCGCCCTTGCCGAGAAACTCAAGGCCGAAGTCGGCGAGATCAAGACCTTCATCCAGAACGGCGAGGCGCGCGAGCGCGAGCTCGACAAGGCGCTGAACGATGCGCTGGCGGTGCTGCCGAATGTGCCGTTCGACGACGTGCCGGTCGGCAAGGACGAGCACGACAATGTCGTCAAGCATGTCGTCGGCAAGGTGCCGACACGGCCGAACTGGGTGAAGGAGCATTTCGAGATCGGCGAAGCGCTCGGCATGATGGATTTCGAGCGCGCGGCGAAACTGTCGGGATCGCGCTTCACCGTGCTCAGGAGTGGCCTGGCGCGGATGGAACGCGCCATCGGCCAGTTCATGCTCGACCTGCACACGACGGAGCACGGCTATGAGGAAGTGATCCCGCCGCTGATGGTGAAGGACGACGTTCTGTTCGGCACCAACCAGTTGCCGAAGTTCGAGGAGGATCTGTTCTTCACGCCACATGGGGAGGGCAGGCTTGGCCTGATCCCGACCGCCGAGGTGCCGCTCACCAACCTCGTGCGCGAAGAAATCACGGCGCATGAAAAGCTGCCGCTGCGCTTCACGGCGCTGACGCCCTGCTTTCGTTCGGAGGCAGGCTCGGCGGGCCGCGATACGCGCGGCATGCTGCGCCAGCATCAATTCTACAAGGTCGAGCTGGTCTCGATCACCGACCAGGAATCCTCACTCGCCGAGCATGAGCGGATGACACAATGCGCCGAGGAAGTCTTGAAGCGGCTTGAGCTGCCGTTCCGGACCATGGTGCTCTGCACCGGCGACATGGGTTTTGGCGCGCGCAAGACCTATGACATCGAGGTCTGGTTGCCCGGCCAGAACGCCTATCGCGAAATCTCGTCCTGCTCTGTCTGCGGCGATTTCCAGGCGCGCCGTATGGATGCCCGTTACAAGGACAAGGATGGCAAGGGCAACCGCTTCGTCCATACGCTGAACGGTTCGGGCACCGCTGTCGGCCGCGCGCTCATAGCTGTCATCGAAAACTATCAGAATGAGGATGGCAGCGTAACCATTCCTGAAGTGCTGCGGCCTTACATGGGCGGCCTGGAAAAGATCGAATCGAAATAATGCGCATTCTTCTGACCAATGACGACGGCATCCATGCCGAGGGCCTGGCCTCGCTCGAGCGCGTCGCCCGCACCCTGTCCGACGATGTCTGGGTGGTGGCGCCGGAACAGGACCAGTCGGGCTATGCGCATTCGCTGTCGATCTCGGAGCCGCTGCGGTTGCGGAAAATCGGCGAGAAGCATTTTGCCGTGCGCGGCACGCCGACCGATTGCGTCATCATGGGCGTCAAGAAGATCCTGCCCGGTGCACCCGACCTGATCCTGTCCGGCATCAATTCGGGCGCCAACATCGCCGACGACGTGACCTATTCCGGTACCGTCGCCGGCGCCATGGAAGGCGCGCTGCTCGGTATCCGGTCGATAGCGCTCAGCCAGGGCTACAGCACTGTCGGCGAGGATCGCGTCGTCCCCTATGAGACCACCGAAGCGCTGGCGCCGGCACTGCTGAAGAAGCTCGTCGCGACGCCGCTGCCGGACGGCGTCCTGCTCAACGTCAATTTTCCCAACTGCCTTCCCGAGGAAGTGGCCGGCACGGTGGTCACCACGCAGGGCAAGCTGGTGCACAGCCTGTGGGTCGACGAGCGCCGCGACGGGCGCGGCCTGCCTTATTACTGGCTGCGCTTCGGCCGCGAGCCGGTCGAGGGCAAGCAGGGCACCGATCTCTTTGCCCTGCGCAACAGGCTGGTGTCTGTGACGCCGCTGCAGCTTGACCTTACCGCGCATGAGATCCGTGACCAGCTGAGCAAGGCGCTTGCATGAATCAGGGCTTTCCAATCGATGATCGCGAAGGATTTGCCGCTTTCCTGCTGCGCCTGCGCGGCAGGGGAACGGTGCCGAAGGCGCTGATCGCGGCTTTCGAGGCGACGCCGCGACGCGGCTTCCTGGCAGCGCAATACCACCAGATCGCCTGGTCGGACCGCATGCTGCCGATCGAATGCGGCGAAGCGATCGAAGGGGCGGATCTGCAGGCGGCGGTGATCGCCGCATTGGCCATTGAAACGGGAAACCGCGTGCTCGAGATCGGCACCGGTTCCGGCTACACATCGGCTGTCATGTCGCGGCTGGCGGCGCGGATCGTGACCGTGGATCGGTACAAGACGCTGGTCGAGCAAGCCAGGCAGCGTTTCGAGGCACTCGGCATAGGCAATGCCATCGTGCGGCAGGCCGATGGTTCCAACGGATTGCCCAATGAAGGGCCGTTTGACCGCATCGTCGCCTGGGCTGCATTCGACAGTTTGCCGCGCTTCCTGCTCGACCAATTGTCGAGCGGCGGCATCGTCATCGCGCCGATCGGGCCGGAGGAGGGCGAGCAGGTGCTGGCCAAGCTCACCAAGGTCGGCAGCCGTTTCGAGCGCGAGGATATCGGCCTCGTGCGGCTGCAGCCGATCCTGCGAAGCATTGCAGCGGTTATCTAGTTTCCGGCCGGCCGCCGGATCTCTTTCGGGCTCGCCATCGTGCCGCTGATCATCCCCAAATGTTTTAAGAAAATTTTCGTCGGATTCTAATGGGTTAACCGGCCAGTAACATTAACGCGCTTTAATCCTGTCCAGTTGGTGCAGCGTTTGTGCGGGTTAGTGCGATGCAACTCAGTGTTTTGAAGACAAATAGTCGCAATCTGGCGCGGGGCTGCGCTGTTCTGATGATTGCAGGCGCGGCGGCCGGGTGCAGTTCCCAGGCTTCGCGGTTCAACAGTGTCGACGACGTCTTCACGTCCTCGACCAACAATCAACGTGCCATCATCAACAAGCAGGATGCGGTGCAGCCTTATCCGGGCGATGTCTCGGCTGCTCCGCTTGATGGCAGCCACACGCAGTCGGTGAGCCGTTCCAGCCTCGATCCGGTTTCGAGCCGGCCTTTGCCGCCGCCGGCTTCCGCGCAGGCGCAGCCGGCTCCAGCGCTCGCGCCTGCCGCCAATCCGGTGCGTGTCGCATCGGCGCCGGCCTTGGTTCGGCCCGCTCCTCATGTCGACAGGACGACGACCGGCACTGTCGCGCCGGCCGCCAAGCCTTTCAAGAATGCCCAGCCCGACGAGCCGAGGATGGCCCAGGCAGGCACGCCGCACGCGACCGAAATCACCGTCAGGGACGGCGAGACCATTTCCGGCCTGGCGGCGCATTACAAGGTGCCGGCCGATGTCATCATGAAGGTGAATGGCCTGAGCCCGACCAAGGGGCTGAAGACCGGCCAGAAGATCGTCATCCCGGCCTATGCCTATTCGAGCAAGGCCGAGCCGAAGGTCGCCGACGCAAAGCCGGCAAAGGACGGCAAGCATGACCTGCCGGCCAGCGCGCCGGACAAGATGGCGGTGCTGCCGCAGCAGCCTAAGCTGAAGGAGGGCAAGTCCGCCGCCCAGGTCGATGCGTCGGCCACGGCGAACCAGCCCAAGGAACCCAAGCCGGCGCAGATGGCCAAGGCAACCGGCGCCGCCGGTACGTATACGGTCCAGTCGGGTGACACGATGTCCTCGATTGCCAGAAAGACCGGCGTCGGCGTGGTCGCGCTGAAGCAGGCCAACGGCATGAAGGACGGCATATTGAAAATCGGCCAGACCTTGAAGGTGCCGGGCGGCGGAACGGCGACGGTTGCCAGCGCCAAGCCGGCCAAGGTCGATCCGGTGACCACCGCGACAACGCAAGTCCCGGCAAAGGCCACGCCTTCGGAAACGCTGGCCTCCTACACGCCGCCGAAGAAGGACGCCAAGGTCATCCAGCAGGCCGAGGACGACGACGCGGTGGCACCCGATGCCACCGGCATCGGCAAGATGCGCTGGCCGGTGCGCGGCCGGGTGATCTCCGGTTTCGGATCCGGCAAGGACGGCGTCGATATCGCCGTGCCCACGGGCACGCCGGTCAAGGCGGCCGAGAACGGCGTCGTCATTTATGCCGGCGACGGCCTCAAGGAATTCGGCAACACGGTGCTGGTGCGCCACGAGAACGGCCTGGTCACCGTCTATGGCCATGCCAGCTCGATCGAGGTCCAGCGCGGCCAGAAGGTCAAGCGCGGCCAGGAAATCGCGCTCTCGGGCATGAGCGGCACGACGGATTCGCCGAAGCTGCACTTCGAAGTGCGCAAGAACTCCGCCCCGGTCGATCCGTCAGGCTATCTCGAATAGAAGAAAAAAAGCGATATGCGGGCCGCCTGACCTCCAGTCCAGCCCGCCGGCTCAGCCCGTTCCGCAAGGAGCGGGCTTTTTCAGTTCTGTCGAAGGCCGGCCCTCAAGCGCGGAGATGATCACGCAGCGTGTCGGCGATCATGACCTCAAGGCTGCTGGCCTTGATACCGAGAAGCACCTCGGCGTCGGAAGAATCCACCAGCAAGGGGTTCTCGAAAAGATAGCTCATCTCGATGAGCTCATGCATACCCAGTGCTTCCATCTCGGCAATCGAATAAGAACGGATTTCCGAGACCTCCTGTCGAAGCATCGCAGCGGTTTTCTGGATGAGCTCCCGGGGTGAGGCGTATTGCGAGGGGACGTGAAACGCCCGTCCCCATTCGCCCGTGTAGCGGGAAGCCGCGACCAGCGTCCTGGCGACGTCCTTGGTGAAGGCCCAGGCATGCGTCGCATCGAGGTTTCCAATGAAAGCCGTAGGCTTCCCTTCGATGATGGAGGGCAGGGCGACCAGCGAGAAGTAGCTGATCGCGCCGTGGCCGAGATAGTCGCTGGACCGCACTTCGATTGCCGGCACGTCGGCACGGGCGGCTCGCTGCCACATGATCGCCCTGGCCGTTCCCTTCTTCGAAGTAGGATCCAGGGACAGGTCGGAACGAAGCGGGCTATCGGCATTTTCCCCATAGCCATAGAGGTTGCCCAACACGATGAGTTTCGCGCCGACCGCTTCGGCCGCGCGCACGGTGCCGTCGATGATGGGGAAAAAATCGGTTGGCCACCTGTGATAGGTGGCCATGGCGCACATGAAGATGGCATCGGCGCCTTGGCAGACACGCGCGAGTTCCGACGCATCGGTAGCATCGGCCTGCATGGGCCGCACGTTCCGCAATGCGTTCGAGCCGACGCTTCGGCTGGTGAGAACGACATCATGTCCTTCCTCGCCAAGAAGGCGAGCGGTTTCGCGACCGACCGGGCCCGCTCCGACAACAACATAGAAACTCATGGTGTAACCTCTCGTCCAAGTTTGATGGAGAGGCGTGAGTACAGGTCGACGGCATTGAAAATCGCGCGGGAATTGCCAAATCTCGGACAGGTTTTGCCATGAATCGAGAGAGCATGCAGTCGCGATACGCTCCGGCTCAAGCCGTGTCCGATGTAACAATGGCCTCCCGGCATATCGAAGCCGGAGTCCACCGCCTGTCCCGGGCTCCACACCATCGCATCATGGTGCATGCCAGCGCGGCGACACGCTCCTACTGCGATCAGGTTGGGCGATATTTCGTCAGGCGCGCCGGGGATATCGACCTGGTGCCAGCCGGCCAGGAGGGCGGCTTCGAGGCCGAAACCCCGTTCGACACGATCGAGATTGCGTTGCAGCCAGCGCTGATGGAAAGGGTGGTGGCGGAGCTTGGCGGCAAGGGGCAAGCATTGCGGCTCGACACGCGCCACCTGCTTCGCGACCAGCGCATCGCACATCTCGCCTGGGCGCTCGAGAGCGAACTGAATGCAGATTCGCCAAGCGGCCCTTTGTTTGCCGACAGCATTGGCGCCGCACTGGCGGTGAGGCTGCTCGGCCTTGGTGAACCTGATATCGGTCGAACGAACCGTTTGTCGGATACCCAGCTCAAACGCGTGCTGGAGCACATCGAGGCGTCTCTTCACGAGCCGCTTTCGATTCATCGACTAAGCCGCGTTGCCGGCGCGAGCAGCTCCCATTTGCGGACATGGTTCAAAGTGGCGACGGGCGTCACCCTGCACCGCTATGTGTTACGGCGTCGCGTTGAACGCGCACGCGTTCTGCTGCAGCGAGGCGACCTCAGCACAAGCGAAGTAGCTGAAATGACGGGCTTCGCGCACCAGTCACACCTGGCGCATTGGATGCGCCGCGAGATCGGTCAAACGCCGCGCGATTTGCGACGGACGCCGCCCAAATGACGCTGTCGGTTGATCGGGTTGGCGGCGCGATCCATCGCCTCAATCCTTCAATGGCTTGCCGAGCCTGCCGGCCAGATCCTGGGTGAATTGCCAGGCGACGCGGCCTGAGCGGCTGCCGCGTGTGGTGGCCCATTCCAGCGCTTCGGCGCGCAACTGCTCGGGGTCGATGTCGAGGCCATGATGGCTGGCATAGCCGTTGACCATGTCGAGATATTCGTCCTGCGAGCATTTATGGAAGCCGAGCCACAGCCCGAAACGGTCGGATAGCGAGACCTTTTCCTCGACCGCTTCCGATGGGTTGATGGCGGTCGAGCGCTCATTGTCGATCATGTCGCGCGGCAACAGGTGGCGGCGGTTCGAGGTCGCGTAGAAGATGACGTTGGCCGGACGGCCCTCGACGCCGCCTTCGAGTGCTGCCTTGAGCGACTTGTAGGACGTATCGTCATGGTCAAAGGACAGATCGTCGCAAAACAGGATGACGCGGAAGGGGGCCGCCTTCAGCAGGCCCATCAGCTTCGGCAGCGTGTCGATGTCCTCGCGGTGAATTTCTATCAGCTTGAGTGGCAGGCCGGGCTTCGCCTTGGCATTGATCCGCGCGTGTACGGCTTTGACCAGCGACGATTTGCCCATGCCGCGGGCACCCCACAACAGGACGTTGTTGGCGGCGAAACCGGCGGCGAAGCGCTCAGTGTTGTCGACGAGGATGTCGCGGACGCGGTCGACACCGCGGATCAGGCCGATATCCACGCGGTTGACCTTGCGCACCGGCTCCAGATATCCGGGATCGGCCTGCCAGACGAAGCAGTCGGCCACGTTGAGGTCGGTTTCAGGCGCCGGCGGCGGCGCGAGGCGGCTGACCGCCTCGATCAGGCGGTCGAGTTTCTGGTTCAGGGCGTCGATGCTGGTATCGGTCATGTCGGGTCTTTTTTGCTTCGGTTTTTGCGGTGGCAGGTAGGTCCGGTTCGATTCCGGCGGTTTCGAAACCGGTTGCAACCATTTGTTCGAGCGTGATCTTTTCCGAAAACCGGCTCGCGGTTTTCGCGATCCTGCTCTAACACGGCTAAACAGGCCGGAAAAGCAGCCGATTTGCCCGGCCGCGCAGTTGCATTGACAACTTTACCGACTATATTCCGGCCAAATTTCTAGGGGCCGCCAAATCCCGCTTGATCGTTTGGTGGCTGTTTTTCAAAATTCAGGAGTACCTCGATGTTCGTGACACCGGCATACGCCCAAGGCATCGGCGGCGCCTCTCCCGATATGTTCATCAGCATTTTGCCGTTTGTCCTGATTTTCGTGATCATGTATTTTCTGATCATCCGCCCGCAACGCACGCAGCTGAAGAAGCGCGGCGAGATGCTGGCGGCGGTTCGTCGCGGCGACACTGTCGTCACCGGCGGCGGCTTTGTCGGCAAGGTGACGAAGGTGATCGACGACAACGAGCTGGAGATCGATCTTGGCGGCGGCACCAAGGTGACGGCGCTGCGCTCGACGATCGCCGATGTGCGAGTCAAGGGCGAACCGGTCGCCAACCAGAACGCCAAGAAATAACCAGATTCAAGGCGGAGCGATCCGCGGACACGCTCTGACGGACGACGCCCTATGCTTTATTTCTCGCGCTTCAAGATGATCCTGATCTGGCTGGCCGTGGCCGCCACAGTGATCCTCGCCGCGCCCAACCTGTTCCCCGCCAGCACGCTGGCTCAGCTGCCCGGTTGGGTGCCGAAGCGGCAGATGACGCTCGGCCTCGACCTGCAGGGCGGTTCGCACATCCTGCTGGAGATGAACCAGAACGATCTGATCAAGGATCGGTTGGAGACGACGCGCGACGAAATCCGCACACTGCTGCGCGATGCCAAGATCGGCTATACCGGTCTTGCCGGCACCGGCAAGACCCTGCAGGTCCGCATCACCGATCCCGCCCAGCTCGATGCCGCCAAGAAGGCATTGAAGACTTTGACCGATCCTGTCGCCGCCGGCTTGTTCACCGGCGGTTCCATCCAGGAAATGGCGCTCGATGATTCCGAGCCGGGCCTGCTCAAGTTCACCGTCACCGACGCCGGCATCAAATACCGCACGTCGACCGCGTTGGCACAATCGATCGAGGTGGTCGAGCGCCGCGTCAACGAACTCGGCACGACCGAGCCTATCGTGCAGCGGCAAGGCGAGGACCGCATCCTCGTCCAGGTGCCTGGCCTGCAGGATCCGCAGCGGCTGAAGGAAATTCTCGGCCAGACCGCGAAGCTGACCTTCCAGATGGTCGACCAGTCGATGCCGGTGCAGGACGCGCTCAAGGGGCGCCCGCCAGCCGGTTCGTCGGTGCTCTATTCCCAGGACGATCCGCCAGTTCCATACCTGATCGAGAACCGCGTTATCGTGTCGGGTGAAAACCTCGTCGACGCACAGGCGACGTACAATTCGCAGAACAACGAGCCGGTGGTTTCGTTCCGCTTCGATTCCAAGGGTGCCGCCCGCTTCGGCCAGGCCACCGCGCAGAACGTCGGCAAGCTGTTCGCCATCATCCTCGACAACCAGGTGATTTCGGCGCCGCAGATCCGTGAACCGATCCTTGGCGGCACCGGCCAGATCTCCGGCAATTTCACAGCCCAAAGCGCCAACGACCTCGCCGTGCTGCTGCGCGCCGGCGCGCTGCCCGCGACATTGACGGTCATCGAGGAGCGTACCGTGGGTCCGGGCCTGGGCCAGGATTCGATCCATGCGGGCAAGGTCGCGGGCATCATCGGTTCGATCCTCGTCGTGGCATTCATGTTCGTCGCCTACGGTTTCCTCGGCTTCCTCGCCAATATCGCGCTGGCGGTGCACGTGGCTATGATCGTCGGGCTGCTGTCGCTGCTCGGCGCGACGCTGACCTTGCCCGGTATTGCCGGTATCGTGCTGACCATCGGCATGGCGGTCGATTCCAACGTGCTGATCTACGAGCGTATCCGCGAGGAGCGACGCGCCGGCCGCTCGGTGATCCAGGCGATCGACACCGGCTTCTCGAAGGCGCTGGCGACCATCGTCGATTCCAACGTCACCTCGCTGATTGCGACAGTGGTGCTGTTCTATCTCGGTACCGGACCCGTGAAGGGCTTTGCCATCACCTATGCCATCGGCATCCTGACCACGGTCTTCACCGCTTTCACCTTCACCCGCCTGCTGGTGTCGATCTGGCTGCGCCGCGCACGTCCGAAGGAACTGCCGCGCGCACCGGTGACTTTCGTTCCGCCGGGCACGAAAATTCCGTTCATGGGTATCCGCCGGTGGACGTTCGCGCTGTCCAGCACATTGTCGATATTGTCCGTCGTGTTGTTCATGAGCGTCGGCATCAATTACGGCATCGACTTCAAGGGCGGTTCCCTGATCGAGGTGCAGTCGAAGAGCGGCGATGCCAATATTGGTGACATCCGCAGCAGATTGACGGAACTGAACATCGGCGAAGTGCAGGTGCAGCAGTTCGGTGCACCCAACGACGTGTTGATCCGCGTCGGCACGCAGGATGCCGGTGAAAATGCCGAGCAGACCGTGATCGACAAGGTGCGCGGCGAGCTGCAGGATCAGTATAATTTCCGTCGCGTCGAAGTGGTGGGCCCGACGGTTTCCGGCGAGTTGGCCAAGCAAGGCACGATCGCCATGATCGTCGCGCTGGCCGGCATCCTGATCTATGTCTGGTTCCGCTTCGAATGGCAGTTCGCGGTCGGCGCCATTGTCGCGACAGTGCACGATGTGGTCATGACGCTCGGTTTCTTCGTCATCACCGGGCTCGAGTTCAACCAGTCGTCACTGGCGGCGATCCTGACCATTATCGGTTATTCGCTGAACGACACGATCGTGGTCTATGACCGCGTCCGCGAGGATCTGCGAAAATACAAGCGAATGCCGTTGCCGCAGCTGTTGAACAACGCCATTAACGAGACGTTGTCGAGAACGACGCTGACGTCCGTGACGACCAGCTTGGCGCTGCTGGCGCTGGTGCTGTTCGGCGGCGAAGTGATCCGCTCCTTCACGCTGGCGATGCTGTTCGGCGTCGTGTTCGGCACGTATTCGTCGATCTTCATCGCGGCGCCGTTGCTCATCCTGTTCAAGCTGCGGCCGCAGGCTTCGGCCGACGAGGAAAAGCCGGTCAGCGGCGGCAAGGCCGTCGCGACCTGACGCGCGGCCCCGAGGGGTGATAGAGTGATGGCCGGCAAAGGCATCATCATCCGCGAGGCGCATTTCCCCGGCCGCGCGCCGATCGAGGCCTATGGCAATGGCGGCTTCCGCTTTGCCGACATGTCGCATCGCGGCTCTCTCATGTGCCTGCCCACAGGCATCCATGGTTGGGAGCCGGCAAATCCCCTGGCGCTGACTGTCGCGGATTTCGACAGGCTGCTCGCCGAGGCCGACAAGGTCGAGATCCTGCTGGTTGGCATGGGTCGGGATCTCAGGCCGTTGCCGGCGGCACTGCGGGCCGCGCTGAAGGATGCCGGCATAGCGTCCGACCCGATGTCGACTGGGGCAGCAGTGCGGACCTACAATGTCCTTCTGGCTGAAAACCGCGCCGTGGCAGCCGCGCTCATCGCTGTCGATTGATATGTCGCAGAATACTGAAATCGTCATGGATGCGGTGCGCGTCGCCGACCATGATCGGTATCTCACCGCGCTCTACGCGCCGGCCGACAAGCGCAAGGCGCTGTTTTCGCTGTACGCATTCAATGCCGAGATATCAGGCATTCGTGACCGCATCCATGAGCCTTTGCCCGGGGAGGTCCGGCTGCAATGGTGGCGCGATGTCATCGCCGCCGGCGGCGAGGCGGGCGCGGGCCATCCTGTTGCCGAAGCCTTGAACGCCACCATTGCGGCGTTCAAGCTGCCGAAACTGGCCTTTGAGAACATGCTCGAAGCACGCATCTTCGATCTCTACGACGATCCGATGCCGTCGCGCACCGATCTGGAAGGCTATTGCGGCGAGACGGCAGCCGCGCTGATCCAGCTTGCGGCAATGGTGCTCGATCCTGTCGAGGCGCCAAGGTTCGCCGAACTGGCCGGCAGGGCGGGCTGCGCGCAGGCAATGACGGGCCTTTTGCTTCTGTTGCCGCTGCACCGCGGGCGCGGGCAGTGTTTTGTCCCGGCTGACATCTTGGCGGCGGCGGGCTCGTCGCCGGAAGAGTTTATTGCCGGCGATGGCGGTCCTGGTGCCCAGCGCGCCGTGGCCGCGATGATCTCGCTGGCGCGCGAACATCTTTCCGCCTTCGAACGGGGTGCTGCCGCGCTGCCGGGGTCGTTGCGTCCGGCATTCCTGCCGCTGGCGCTGTCGCGCGCTTATCTCGACAAGATGGAAGGCTCGCGCCAGGCCCCGCTCGGGGGCGTGGCACGGCTATCGGCGTTGCGCCGACACTGGCTGCTGCTGCGCCATGCGGGCAAGGGCTGGCCGACACATTGACGTAAACGTCAATCGTGTTAAGAAGTCCGCCTGCCGAGAACTGTCGCCTAAGACGACAGGCTGGCCCGGAGGAGATTCCCGTTCATGAGCTTGCCCGTGCTGGTCGTGATCGTCGTTCTGGGCATCGCGCTGTCGGTAGCCGCCGTGCATTTCACCGGCGGCAGCAATATGGTCACTCTGACCGGCGCGGATCAAGCCACGGGCCGTTTCGCAGAGGACTTTCCCGACGAGATTGTGACCGCGGTTCGACTAACCGCGGACAGCCGATCCGCTTTTCTCGATCTTGGCCATGGCCGCACGGGCATCGTCCACGGTATCGGCGACTGCTTTCTGACCCGCGTCGTGACGCCTCGGGACGTCGTTGTGTCCAAAACTGACGAGACGGACACGATCCAGCTGCGGCTGACGGACTTCACCTGGAAGGGCGGCCGCTTCCGCTTCGCCAATGCCGCCGACGTGCAGGCCTTGCGGAACGCTCTTGGGCCGCGAGACACGAGTTCCGGGAAGGAGGCAGCGTGATGGACAGCTACGAGTTTCCGCAGGTCACCCAACTGGCCATTCCGTTTTTTGTCGCCGCGATCCTGATCGAGCTCTGGCTGGTGCGGACCGGTCGCGCCAAGGGCTCGTTCGAGACCCGCGACACGCTGACCAGCCTGATGATGGGCACCGGCAACGTCGTCGCCGGGCTGCTGCTCGGCGTCGTGTCCTACTGGGCGCTGTTGTGGCTATGGCAGTTCCGGGTCTTCAATCTCGGCCTGTCGGTTTGGGTGTTCCTGGCGGCCTTCCTGCTCGATGATCTGCGCTACTACGTCTACCACCGCATCGCGCACCGGGTGCGCTGGGTGTGGGCGGAGCACGTCAACCACCATTCCAGCCAGCACTACAATTTGTCGACGGCGCTCAGGCAAAGCTGGACCGGCCTGTTCACCTTCATGTTCGTGCTGCAGGCGCCGCTGGTGCTGCTCGGCTTCCATCCGGCGGTGATTGCCTTCACCTTCGGTTTCAACCTGGTCTGGCAGTTCTGGATCCACACCGAGACGATCGGCAAGATGTGGAACTGGTTCGAGTTCATCTTCAACACGCCCTCGCACCACCGCGTCCACCACGCCACCAACCCGCGCTATCTCGACGCCAACTATGCGGGCACGCTGATCATATGGGACCGCATGTTCGGCACCTTCGTCGAGGAGTTGGAAGAGGACCGGCCGCGCTACGGTATCGTGAAAAATCTCGGCACTTTCAATCCGCTGAAAGTGGCGTTCCACGAATGGATCGGCATGTTCAGGGATGCCTTCGCGCCGGGGCTGATAGTGAGCGAGCGACTGAACTACCTGATCAAGCCACCAGGCTGGAGCCATGACGGCTCACGCGAAACTTCGGAGACGCTGAAGGCTGCTTATGTCAGGCGAAATCCTGCGGAGGCGGGCAAGCCAGGCTTGCCGTTAGCGACCGCCGAGCCGGCCGAGTAGCTGTCCGGTCAAGAGGGTTTGTCGCTATCGCGCATCAGCGCTTCGTAGTCGCGGCCGCCGTAGAAGATGTTGACGATGTGAACGACATCGCTTTCGACCACGTAGGCTATAACAGCGGAGTGTTCGAAAGGAACCGTCCTCAGTCCCGGCGCGATGTCATCACGCGGGCGACCGCCACGAGGGACGTTTCCAACGCCCAGGCAGCGTTCCTTGATCCGGTCGACGAAACCGTTGGTGATGCTTTCGCTTCCGCTGCTCTCAAGCACATAGGCGGCGATAGCCTCGAGGTCGGATATAGCTCCTTCGCTAAGAACGACGGCGAGACGCTGAATCATCATTGTCTCGCGCCAGTTGCGAAATGCGGTTCTTTACTCTGTCGATTGCCTCATTGAGCGGAACGGCGGGTCTCGTATCCTCGATCGACGCCTTCACACGCGCCCTGATCGAGGCCATGCGCTCGGCGTGTTCCTCTTCTTCGCGTTGGAAAGCGCGAAGAGCTGCGCGGATAACCTCGCTGGCCGAGCCGAACGAACCGTCCTCGACTCTTTCGCGGATCATGCGTGCCATCGCGGGTGTGACGGTGACGGATAGTTTCTCGGCTGCTTCCATGGAACGGCTCCGCTCGGCGTAAAGTAGGATAGTATCCTACTTTACGCCGAGCGTCCAATCAGGCCGCGAGCTTATTCGGCAGCCTCAGCCGTCTGCGCCGGCACACCCAGCCATTCACGGCAGTCTTGCAGGGCACGCGAGGTGATGGCGTGGCGCTTGGCGACGGTCTTGTCCTTGCCGCGCATGCGCTTGCCCTCGCTCTTCGGCGCCTCGACCGGCGGGAACAGGCCGAAATTGACGTTCATCGGCTGGAAAGAGCGTTTGCCCGGCTCGTCGTCGGAAACGATGTGGCCACCGGTGATGTGGTTGAGCAGCGCGCCGAAGGCGGTGGTAAGCGGCGGTAGCGATGGTGCATGGCCGAGCCGCTCGGCCGCGGCGAAGCGCCCGGCGAGCAGGCCGATGGCGGCGCTCTCGACATAGCCTTCGCAGCCGGTGATCTGGCCGGCGAAGCGCAGGCCGGGTCGCGACTTCAGCTGCAGCGAGGCGTCCAGCAAGGTCGGCGAGTTGATGTAGGTGTTGCGGTGCAGGCCGCCAAGGCGGGCGAAGTCGGCGTTTTCGAGGCCCGGAATGGTGCGGAACACGCGCACCTGTTCGGCGTGCTTCAGCTTGGTCTGAAAGCCGACCATGTTGTAGAGCGTGCCCAGCGCATTGTCCTGCCGCAACTGGACGACCGCATAGGCCTTCACCGTCGGATTGTGCGCATTGGTGAGGCCCATCGGCTTCATCGGTCCGTAGCGCAGCGTCTCGACGCCGCGTTCGGCCATGATCTCGATCGGCAGGCACCCGTCGAAATAGGGCGTGCCTTCCCATTGCTTGAACTCGGTCTTCTGGCCGTCGACCAGCGCCTGCACGAAGGCGAGGTACTGATCCTTGTCCATGGGACAGTTGATATAATCCTTGCCGGTGCCGCCAGGCCCGACCTTGTCGTAGCGCGACTGGAACCAGCAGGTATCCATGTCGATCGTGTCGAAATGGATGATCGGCGCGATGGCATCGAAGAAAGCGAGCGCATCGGCGCCGGTCGCTTCGGCGATCGACTGGGCAAGCGACGGCGCGGTCAGCGGCCCGGTGGCGATGATCGCCTGGTCCCACTCCGCCGGCGGCAGGCCGGGAACTTCCTCGCGCTCGATGGTGATCAGCGGATGTGCCTCGAGCTTTTTCGTCACTGCGTCGGAAAAACCATCGCGGTCGACGGCCAGCGCGCCGCCTGCCGGCACCTGGTTGGCGTCGCCGGCGCTCATGATCAGCGAGCCGGCCAGCCGCATTTCGGCATGCAGCAGGCCGACGGCGTTGTTTTCGGCGTCGTCGGAGCGGAAGGAATTGGAACAGACGAGTTCGGCCAGGCCATCGGTCTTGTGGGCATCGGTGCCGCGAACCGGGCGCATTTCATGCAGGATGACGGGAACACCGGCCTCGGCCGCCTGCCATGCCGCTTCGGAACCGGCGAGGCCGCCGCCGATGATATGGATTGGATTTTTGCTCATGGCCGCCGGAATAATCGCTTGCCGCGGCGATTGCAATTGTCGCGTGGCGGTAACGCGAAACGCCTGGTCGGGAACACCTGCCCCTGAATACAACGACACCCGCCGGGGGAGGAGGTCCGGCGGGTGTCGTTTTGGGGGTCGACCCTCAGGAGGAGGTGAAGGCCGACCGATTCATCATCGCCGGGGAGGAGGTCGGCTCAGACGAAATTCTCTTCGCATTTTTAGAGAGGGCGAAACCTCTGGGGTAAAATTCGTTTGTCCCGGGGAAACAGCGCCCGCCGCGGGAGGAGGTGCGGCGGGCGCCGTTTGGGTGGCCAACCTTCGGGAGGAGGTGAAGGTTGGGCCTATTCGTCATCGCCGGGGAGGAGGTCGGCTCAGACGAAATTCTCTTCGCATTTTTAGAGAGGGCGAAACCTCTGGGGCAAAATGCTTTTGCCCCGGGGAAACAACGCCCGCCGCGGGAGGAGGTGCGGCGGGCGCCGTTTTGATGGTCAACCCTTGGGAGGAGGTAAGGGCGGACCGAATTCGCTTGGGTCGGGGAGGAGGTCGACCCCAGCGAAATTCCTTGGTTAGATCGCCTGGCGGGCGATGATCTTGATTTCGTCGCGGACGATACCGAGATCATGCAGCTGGCGGTTCGAAAGGCGACCCAGCTCGGTAACCGTCTCGCGATAAACGCGCCAGTTACGATAGTTGCGGATCAAGTTCATTGTCGTTCTCTTTTTCAAAACTGGTTCGGACCATTCGCGGCCCGAAGGATTAGACCGCCTTGCGAGCGACGTAAGGGATGTCGCTGCGGCTGATGCCGAGGTCGGTCAGTTCACGGTTGCTCAGGCGGCTCAGCTCGGAGACGGTGTCCCGGTAGCGGCGCCAGTTGCGGTAGTTGCGGATCAGGTTCATGGTAGTTCTCGTTTCGTCTTTCTTGCGGATCATTCCGTTTGTGTACGAACCATAAGTAGGGGGACCCATATCGATTTAAAAGCGCTATGGCTGCATGGCAGCAATGCAAATTGTGCAATGCAACATTAACGCGGTTTCACCGACCCGACACAAAGAAGCCAGAATCAGAAAGTGCCGTGACGTCAACGGTTTGGGCTGATCGGCTGAAAAAAGACCAACTGGGGGAGAAGGGGAATGGCGGGCTATTCATCACGACTAAGGTCCGATATCGCGCGGTGGCGGCAGGCAGGCCTGATCGACGCCGCCACAGCCGATTCCCTGACCCGTGACGTCGACGCCAACGGCCGCCAGTCGCTCAGCTTCGGCTCGATCCTCGCGATGATGGCAGCCCTGCTCTTTGGAGCGGCCATCCTGATCTTCGTCGCCGCCAATTGGGAAGCGATCCCGCGGCTGGCACGGGTGGCCGCGCTGTTCGCCGTTATCCTTGGCGGCTATGTCGGCGGGGCGGTGCTGAAGACGCGCGACCATGCGGCGATCGGCGAAGCCCTGTGGGTCGTGGCGGCGGCCGCGTTCGGCGCTTCGATCGCGCTGATCGGGCAGATGTACCATTTGTCCGGCGACGAGGCTTCCGCCCTGGTTACCTGGGGCGCCGGCACGGCATTGGCGGCGGTGGCGCTGCGCTCCAACGCGCTGACCGTGACAGCGATCGGTATCGCCGATGCCTGGCTGTTCCTGAAAGGGTTCGACTATTACAGCCGTAGCGAGTTTCCGCACGCCTTCATCGTCATGGCGGTGGTGCTGTTTGCCGTATCGTTCTGGACCCGCAGCCAGCCGGCGCGGCATCTGATCATCCTGTCGCTGCTTTTCTATTTGGTGCTCCTGGCCATGGATCACGCGACACTGCCGGTAGCGATCCCTCTGGTCATCGTCTCCGTCGCGCTTTTCGCAGCTGCCGTTCTTGCGCCGGAACCGGTCGACAGGATCGTGCAACTCGGCGGTCGTTTGCCCCTACACGCGCTGCTCGGCTTCCTCACCGGCCTGGCCATCATCCAGTTCGAACTGGCTGACGAGAGCACCTACAACAGCGGTTTCGTCATCGCTTCGGTCGTCGCATTGGCGGGGATCGTCGCGGCTGTCGTGTTCGCAGGCCGTGAGAGCCGCGGGCTGCGCTGGCTGGCCTATCTCGGCTTCGCCTTCGAACTCGCCATCATTTATGTCGTGACGCTTCAGTCGATGCTCGACACCGCCGGCTTCTTCCTCGCCGCCGCGCTGCTGCTGGGCGTGCTTGCGATCGTCATCATCCGCGTCGAAAAACGCATGAAGGGTCCGGCCATTGGGGGAGCCACGGCATGATGACCGGGAAGAGGCTTGTCATCTCGGCGCTGGTGCTGGCGCTCGTCCAACTCGGTTTTCTCAGTTGGATCATTGCCAGCCGTGCGGCGATCCTGCGTAACGGCAAGGAAGTGCTGCTGAAGATCCAACCAGTCGATCCGCGCGACTTGCTGCGCGGCGACTATATCGTCCTCGGCTATGACATCTCGCGCATACCGGTGAAAATGATCGCCAACATTGCGTCCGACAAACAGTCCAGCGACGACACCTCGATCGTGGTCCGGCTGAAGAAGGGCGCCGACGGCTACTGGACGCCGACCGCCGCCTGGTTCGGCACGGCACCGACGCCGGCCGCCGCGGACGAAGCCGACATTTCGGGCCATGTCGCCGCAGGTTGGGATCTTCGCGGCGAAGGCATGACGATCGCGCCGGATTACGGCATCGAGCGCTTCTATCTGCCCGAAGGCGAGGGGATGGCGATCCAGAGCGACATGCGGGTGCGCCCGTTCGGGATCAAGCTGGCGCTCGCCGCCGACGGCACGGCGCAGATCAAGGCGCTGATGGATGGCGACAAGACGCTTTTCGAGGAGCCGCTCTATTAGGTCGTGGGACGCGCGATAACGACGCCGGTCCTCTTCGCCAGGTCTCGCAGGACGCTCCTTCGTCTAGCGAGCTCCGGGTGACCTGCCACCCGAAGCTCGAAGAGCGAAGGGTGGTGCGGGTAGAGGGACTCGAACCCCCACGATCTCTCGCCAGAACCTAAATCTGGTGCGTCTACCAGTTCCGCCATACCCGCGTGGCCCGGCAATCCCATGTAGCCATCATTCTGTCAATGTCGGAGACAAGATGTTGGCTCAGGGCCGGAATGTTGGTTATTCGCCTAAACGCGAAGACTGTTGAAAATTAGGCTCGCCTGTGACAAAAGGCGTGTCAAATGTGACGGAACGCGACGATCCGCTTCTACAAGATGTGATAAGAAGTAGGAAAAACAAGAACTTATTCACATTTTGGAACGCAGTTTGGGAGAGTTTGAGCCGTATTTCCGGTCAAATCGCCAGGTTCCGTACCAAAAGCCATTCCCGGCAAGAATTACCGGCAGGCTGTGAACGGCAGGGAGCCGTTTGGCAGCCTCATTGGTGAAAACAAAGGTTTTACGATGCAGGTCACCGAAACTCTCAATTCCGGTCTCAAGCGCGAGATCAAGATCACCGTGCCGGCCGGTGATATGGAAGCCAAGCTGATGGCGCGGCTGTCGGACGCCCGCAACAAGGTCCGCATCAACGGCTTCCGTCCGGGCAAGGTGCCGGTGCAGCACCTGCGCAAGGTCTATGGCAAGTCGTTCATGGCCGAAGTGGTCAACGAGATCCTCAACGACTCGACCCGCTCGATCATCACCGGGCGCGGCGAAAAGGCCGCCATGCAGCCTGAGGTCATCATGACCGAGGACGAGAAGGAAGCCGAGAAGATCCTGGCCGGAGGCGCCGACTTCGAGTTCCGCCTCAACTATGAGGTCATTCCGGCGATCGAGATCAAGGATTTCTCCGACATCAAGGTGACGCGCCAGGTGTTCGACGTTCCGGATTCGGAAATCGACGACCAGGTCAAGCGCGTCGCCGAATCGGCGCGCAGCTACGAGCCGAAGACCGGCAAGGCCGCCGAAGGCGACCGCGTCACGATCGACTATGTCGGCAAGATCGACGGCGAGGCTTTCGCTGGCGGCGCCGGCAACGACCAGCCGCTGGTGCTGGGCTCCAAGGAGTTCATTCCGGGCTTCGAGGATCAACTGATCGGCGCCAAGGCCGGTGACGAGAAGCAGATCACCGTGACCTTCCCGGAAAACTACCAGGCGGCGCATCTGGCCGGCAAGGAAGCGACCTTCGAGGTCACCGTCAAGGAAGTGTCGAAGCCCGGCGAGCTCGAAATCAACGACGAGACCGCCAAGAACCTTGGCCTGGAATCGCTCGAGCGCCTGCGTGACATCGTGCGCGGCCAGATCGAGAACCAGTTCGGTTCGATGACGCGCCAGAAGGTCAAGCGCCAGCTGCTCGATCAGCTCGATGCGGCCTATTCGTTCGAAGCGCCGTCGAAGCTCGTCGAAGCCGAGTTCAACAACATCTGGGCGCAGGTCAACCGCGACCTGGAAGCCGCCGGCCGCACCTTCGCCGACGAAGAGACGACCGAGGAAGATGCGCGCGCCGAATACATGCGCCTTGCCGAGCGCCGCGTGCGCCTTGGCCTGGTGCTGGCCGAGATCGGCGAGAAGGCCGGCGTCACGGTTTCGGACGAGGAACTGCAACGCGGCCTGTTCGAGCAGGTTCGCCGCTTCCCGGCCAACCAGCAGCAGGAAGCCTTCGAGTTCTATCGCAGCAATCCCGAGGCGCTCAACGCGCTCAGGGCGCCGATGTTCGAGGAGAAGGTTGTCGACCACCTGCTCGAACAGATCTCGGTCACCGACGTCAAGGTCAGCAAGGAAGAGCTGATGGCCGACGACGAGGAAGACGAGACCAAGGCCAAGGCGAAGCCGGCCAAGAAAGCCGCGTCGAAGAAGGCCGAAGCCAAGGCAAGCGATGCCGCTGACGAGACGGAAGAGCCGAAAAAAAAGGCCGCGCCGAAAAAGAAGGCCGCCAAGGACGCCGAATAGGCCGCTCATTGCAGCGAATTCCAAAAGGCCGCCTCCGGGCGGCCTTTTTTCGTTGCCAAACTGCAACATCGGATTCGTTCCTGATGGGCACCGGTGGCGATACGAAGCCTTGATCATTATCTGGTTGGTTGGAAGGCCAGAGGTAATTGGTGATGTCGTTGGGGGTGTTCGTGGGAACGAGGCGCGCTGCCGCCACGGTGCTTTTCCTTGCCTTGGCCTGCGGCGCTGCCGGGGCCGGTACGGAGAATTGGCGTTTTGACACGGCCAATGACGGCCTCGTCACGGCGTCGGTCTATGCCACCAACAAACTGATCACCGGAGGCGGCGCGCTGAGCTACAGCCCGGTGCTGACCATCGCTTGCCGGGCTGACGGCGAGCCGGCCTGGACCGAATGGCTGCAATTGAACGACGCGGTCTCCGCAAGCCGGAAAATCACCATGTCGGTGACCATCGACGGCGCCGGCAAATTCGACGAGAGCTGGTCCGTCGGCACGCGCGGCAGGCAGCTGATGCGCGACGGCGCCGATGGCATCAAGCGCCTCGTTCCGGCAAACCGCCTGCTGCTGTCATGGCGCTTCGGATTGTTGTCGGGGCGTGGCCAAGCCGATTTCGACCTCGCCGGCTTCGACGAGGCGGTCAGCCAGATTGCCGGCAGCTGCAAGACCGATCGGCCTTGATTTTAGAAGAGTGGCGATCTTTTGGGCTGTCGCCACTGGAAGATTGATCCGCGAGTGCGCGGCATCAGCATCGTTCTTTCCACAATTGAATGATTTCAAATTCCGGCCAGGATAATCGCCAGCGCCGTGGCGTTGCCGTCTCGCGAATACAAGACCTAGATCAGCAGCAGGCCCTTCATGCTGGAATAGCCCTTTCGCCCGATGATGATGTGGTCGTGCACGGAAATGCCCAGCCGCTTGGCGGCTTCGATGATCTCTTTCGTCATCTCGATATCGGCACGCGACGGCGTCGGGTCGCCGGAGGGGTGATTGTGGACCAGGATGATCGCGGTGGCCGACAGTTCGAGCGCGCGCTTGACCACTTCCCTGGGATAGACGGGCGTGTGGTCGACCGTGCCTGTCTGCTGCACCTCGTCTGATATCAGCGCGTTCTTCTTGTCGAGGAAAAGGATGCGGAACTGCTCGCGCGCCTCGAACGCCATGGCCGAGCGGCAATAGTCGAGGAGCTGCTGCCATGACGAGAGGATTTCGCGGCCCTGAACCTCGCCGCGCGCCATGCGCTGGGCGGTCGCCGCGATGACCTTCAGCTCAAGCGCCACGGTCGGGCCGATGCCCGTGACCTCCTGCAACAGGCCGACGGGCGCGCCGAGCACTTCGGCCAACGTGCCGAAGCGGGCCAGCAGCGCCTTCGCGACCGGCTTGGTGTCGGCGCGCGGGATCAGGCGGAAAAGCAGGAGTTCCAGCAGTTCATAGTCGGGCAAGGCATCCGGGCCGGCCGAGGCAAAGCGCTCGCGCAGACGATCACGGTGGCCGAGATAGTGAGGCTTTTCGGCGGGAGCCTGTCTGGCCTTCGTGGCTTGCCGCACCGGCACCTCGGAGAAGAAACTCCGCTCGTCGTCATCGCCCTGTGTCGCCATGTGCCGCCCATCCAGCCCGAGCAATGATCGCTGATCCCCGCGAAACACTAGGACGGCGGGCGGGGGCGGTCGAGGTCTTTTCGGCGGCAAGGAATAAGTAAGCCACCGACCTCAACGCAATGTCGCGGCAATGGGGGTCGCGCAAGCTCACGGCATCGCCATTGATGGCCCCGCATTGGAGAACCAAGATGCCCAGCCTCGTTCGTATCCTGCTGTCCGTCGGGCTGTTTCTGAGCTTCAGCCCTGCAATGGCTGCCCTGGTGATCGATGCCGTACCCGCCGGTAGCCGCTCTGATCAGAACCTCCCGATCCATTTCATCCAATACGATGATCCTTGCACGGACGGCCGTTACAGCGACGGTAAGCCGCATAACTGCCGGGAGCTCCTGCGCATGCTGGACCGCCGGGAGCGTTATCGGGAACGGCACGACAATTACCGGCGCGAACGCTACGATCCCTGCATCAATGGCAGGGTTAGCGATGGCCGTCCGCGCAGTTGCCGGGAAATAATGCGCTGGCTAAGAGATCAGGACGAGACTGGCGGCCGCGCAAACACTGGAAATAGGCCGCTATTCAAGACCTCGCCACGGTGTCCTAAACCGGCAGGCCGGGGCGGTCGAGCTTTTTGGGCGACAGCGTGAAAATCTCGCAGCCGGTGTCGGTCACGCCGATCGTGTGCTCATACTGCGCCGACAGCGAGCGATCGCGCGTCACCGCCGTCCAGCCGTCCGACAGGACTTTCACATGCGGCCGGCCAAGATTGATCATCGGTTCGATGGTGAAGATCATGCCGGCGCGCATTTCCACGCCTTCATTGGCGCTGCCATAATGCAGGATGTTTGGGGCATCATGGAACAGCTGGCCGACGCCGTGGCCGCAGAAATCGCGCACCACGGAGCAGCGCTCCGCTTCGGCGTAGGTCTGGATGGCGGCGCCGATGGCGCCGGTGCGCGCGCCCGGCCTGACCGCGGCGATGCCGCGCATCAGGCACTCATGGGTGACCTCGAGCAGGCGTTCGGCGGCGCGCTTGATCGTGCCGACCGGATACATGCGCGAGGAATCGCCGTGCCAGCCATCGAGGATGTAGGTCACGTCGATGTTAACGATATCGCCATCCTTCAGCGGCTTGTTGTCGGGAATGCCGTGACAGACGACATGGTTGATCGAGGTGCAGGACGATTTCGTGTAACCGCGATAGTTGAGTGTGGCCGGCAGCGCGCCGTTGTCCATGCCGAACTCGAAGACGAAACGGTCGATCGTGTCCGTGGTGACGCCGGGACCGACCATTGGCACCAGCTCGTCCAGGCAGCGCGCGGTGAGGTCGCATGCTTTGCGCATGCCGGCAAAGCCTTCCTCGCCATAGAGGCGGATCTGGCCGGTGTTTCTGAGCGGTGCAGTGGCGGCGTCGAGATAGGTGACCATTTTGTCCATATAGAAGGTGGCGCGCGGCAGGAGTGAGGCGCGTAAGTGGCACCAGATTTGGCACTTGGGAGCGAAAGGTTCAAGGAAGAACTGCCTGATGCGGTCCCAGCCGCCGGATATTCGCTTGCCGAGGCAATGCTTTCCCGTTTTTCGCGGCGTTGCTTTCACTGCCGGGCCGCCTGGTGCCGGCAGGCTTTGCCTTTGCCCGCTGCAGCAAAGCGGCGGGTTTCCGCAGTGACGACACATTTCCGTGGCACAAAACGAACGAAGCAACTTTTGACGACGAACGGCGTTGCTTGGGCGATGCCGGTTCGGGAGATGTCGAATGGACAGATTGCAATTCGAGGTGCCGGTGCGCATCGCACCAGGCCCCGGCTTGCCCGTCGAGGAAATCTACAGCGTCGAGCAGGCGCTCGATTTTCTGCAGGATTGGCCGGCACGCCGGCAGGGGCCGGTGTATCAGAAAGCCTTCAATGCCTGTTTCGGTGCCACGGTGGATGTGGTCGAGACCGAAGACGCCTGCCGGGCGTTCATGGCGTTCTGCCGTGTCACCGGACTGATGGCCGGCGACATGATGGTGCCGCGCAAGCGCGGCGGCGAGGCGAGAGCACTGCCGGCCTGAGGGCCGCCGGGTGAACCAGTTCGGGTTCGAAAGTACATGACAATTCGCGTGCGCGACGCATCGCCGGTCACCGTTAAGCTTCCGTTTCCACCTTCGCTGTTAGCCATTGCTTGTTCGGCAATGGTTGATTCGTTGCGTCAGTTTCATGGTTCGGAAGATGTACCCAGAAAAAGTCCGTGCGTTCCCGATCGATCGTCAGCTATTCTTGGTCAGGGAAGTTGCCGCCAAGCTCGGCAATCTGCATGGCGAGACCGCCACCTCGTTCTGGAAGGCAAAAGCGACGGAGTTGCTCGATCTCGTTGTCGGGACGGGCAGGGACAGAACGGCAGCCAGCGACGAAGTGCGCAGGTTCTTCCTGGCCGTGCAAAGAGAATTGTTGGCTGAGTCGAACAGTGAGTCCGTGCCAGTTCTTTCCGCCTGAAGCGGCGGACGCCGATCAGACGATGGCACCTCCGATCAAACAATGGCACCCCTGATCGAAAATGAGCCTAAGTTTTAGCCTTTCGTTCATATATGCGTGCTTTCTAATTGACCATGGTGTTCAACTGCTTCACCCGGATACGGCTGACGGCGGCCGGCATAGGCCGCAGCAGAGCCGCGAACGTCGCCACCATCTTTGCCCTCACCCTGCCGATCGTTGTCGGTGCGGCGGGTTTTGGCGTGGAAACCTCCTATTGGTACTATAACAGCTTGAGACTGCAGGCCACGGCGGATGCCGCGGCCTATGCCGGCGCGCTGGAGCAGATCTCGGGTTCCGATACGCCGACGATCGTCGCGGCGGCGACCCAGTCGGCCGCGACGAATGGGCTTGGCGCAGGCACGATCGTCGTCAATACGCCGCCCGCGTCCGGACCGAACACGGCCAAGAAAGCGGTTGAAGTGATCGTCGGCCAAAAGCTCGATCGGATGTTCACCCTGATCTTCACTCAGACCCAGGTTCCAGAACAGGCGAGGGCCGTGGCCCTCATCACCAATGCTTCGAAGGCCTGCATACTCGCGCTCGATCCGACCGCCTCGCAGGCTGCCCTGTTTTCTGGCAACACCAGCGTGAAGTTCACCGGCTGCTCGGTGATGGCCAATTCGATCGCCTCGGATGCCATCAAGCTTCAGGGATCGGCGGGTCTCCAGGTCGATTGCCTGATAACGGCGGGCGGCGTCTCTCTTAGCAATCCCGTCACCACCGTTTGCGCGGCCCCGATCACCCAGGCGCTGCCTGCCGCGGATCCATTTGCCGGCCTTCCGGCCCCGGCGGCCTCGAACCCCTGCAAGAATATCAATGGCAACAAGACGACGCAAACGATCCAGCCGGGGACCTACTGCAGTGGACTCAGCCTCAGCGGCGATGTCACCCTTTCGCCTGGGGTCTACGTCGTCCAGGGGGGCGATTTCAAAGTGAATGCGAACGCCAACGTCTTCGGTGACGGCGTCACCATCTACCTCGCCGGCGCCTCGCGTGTGTCGATGAACGGCAACGCCACGGTCAATCTGAGCGCGCCGACGTCCGGCAGTTACTCGGGCGTGCTGATGTATGGCGACAGAACGGCCACCGGCGGACAGAGTACCTTTAACGGCACGGCAACCTCGTTGCTGACCGGCGCGCTCTACTTCCCCAGGCAGCAGGTAAACTATCTCGGGAATTTCTCCGGCAAAAGCGGGTGCACGCAGGTTGTCGCCGACATGATCCAATGGTCCGGCAACGCGACCATCAATCAGGATTGCACGAGCCTTGGAATGGGCGATATTTTCGCCGCGCAGTCCGTGATGCTGGTCGAGTAACCTTCCGTGGATCGCCGATCGTACTCAATTCTTAAAGATGAGGTAGGCGCTGCGGCCGTTGAGTTCGCGATGGTGCTGCCCTTCCTGTGCCTGGCGCTGCTCGGCATCGTCGACGGCTGGTCATACGTCACGAACTCACTGTCGATGCGCGCCGGCGTCAAGACAGCGGCAAACCTGGTGCTGGCTGGGTCGACTGACGATGCGGCAACGCAGGCCGTTGCCCTTTCGAGCTGGGAGAAGCGGCCGGACGACGGACAGGTCACGCTGAGCCGGATCCACAAATGCGGGACGACGGTGGTCGACGCCTCGACGCTGTGCAGCGGACCGAAGTTGTCGGCGGTCTTTGTTCAGATCCAGGCATCGGCCACCTGGACCCCGCCCTTCACCTTCGGCGTCTTTTCCGCCCCCAGCACGATCGGCCACCAGGAGTTGATCCGTGTTCGGTAATGCGAGGGGCTTCAGGGCCGATCGATCGGGCGGAGCCGCGCTCGAATTCGCGCTGATCGCACCGTTCCTCATCATGCTGCTATTCGGAATCTTCGCCTTCGGCTGGTCGATGAATTCGGCCTCAAGCGTTCGGTACACGCTGGAGGCGTCCGCACGGTCCCTGCAGCTTAACAACACGCTGACTCAGGCCGACATCCAGGCGATCGCGACGCAGAAACTGCTTGCGCTGGGTCTGAAGGATGTCAACGTCACGATCGCCATCGATCCCGTGAGCGGCGGCTTTCGCATGGCGCACCTGACCGCTGCCTATGCGTTCGTCATAGACTTCCCGTACTTCAGTGCCTTTCCGATCAATTATGCGACGACCGTTACCGTGCCGCTGGTCGGCAGCTAGACGTGGGCTGTCCCTGCCATGTCGGCGAAGGACGTTTGGAACGGTTCCATTCCGTCCAGTAACAGGCTCTTTTGCCAGCGCGGGATTGTCGAAATTTTTATCCAAGACATCAAGAATCTTTAAACGTGTGCCCTTTACGAAAGCACGTATGGCCTCGTGGCGGAGCGGCTACGCTAGAGACTGCAAATCTCGGAAGCCTCGGTTCGATTCCGAGGCGAGGCCTCCAAAATCCCGATGCGGCTGGATCGTCGGTCCGGGACGGGATTGGAGCCGTCCCTGGTCCATTACGCATTACGCCGAGCGGTTCCGCTTGGGCGCAAAAAGCTCTAACGGAACAGATATCTCGACACCTCGGGGTTGCCGCGGCGCCACATCACGTTGTCGAGGAAATAGTGGTGTACGTTGATGAAAATCAACACGATGAAGAAGAACAGCGACGACCCAAGGACCTCCCGGTCATAGGGGACAATGGCGGTCAGCGCGGTCGGAATCAGCCAGAAACCCAGACCGCCAAGGAGGAGGCCAGCACTAATGAACTCCAGGAGCCGCACTCTGTAGGCCGGACCAAGAATCGACAGGATTCTGGATTGCGGAATTTTTTCGGCATCGCGCGCATCACGCTCGACATTGCTCTGATAGCGCCAGACCACCGCCAGGTACTGCAAGGAATGGAGCGCCGGCACTACGAGCAGCCAGAGCGGGTTTGTCCTTACGATCAGAATCCAAAGATATAGCGACGCGCTGTAGGCGATGATGCCGTTATATGGCAGGCTGCCGCCATTCCTGGTCCAGCGATTGATCAGCATCACAACCGTGGCAGCCGTGGAGGCGGCCGCGGCCGAGAGTGCAATCGCATTGAGCCATGCAGGGGTGGCAAACGTGTAATATTCCAGCCCCAGGTATTTTCCCTGGCTGACCGCCGTGTTCGTCTGAAGCCACGCGAACAGCCAAACGGCATAGCTGTTGACCAGCAGGATTTTCTTGTCCGGATCGGTGAAGAACCGGCGCTTCAGGACGGCATCCACCATCAACATGCCGTAGCCTTGCTTGACGTAGTGCCAACCCACGAAAAAGAACATCGCGTTGGTTGCATTCCCCAAGAGCCGGGCGTTAGCCGTTATCGAGCCATAAGCGAAAAATGCGCCCATGAGCAGGGGAACGACGATGCCGGCGAAGATGTAGCGGATCTGCAGGTTCCTGTCGTATCCGTCGCCACGCAGCTTCCGCCCAAAATTGCGGTAGAAGAGTTGGTAGGAGTGGGCGAAGTGCGGATAGTTGATCAGATAAGCCAGGAAAAGCATCGTCGCCGCAACGAGCCCTTCGTATCTCAGCGGCACGAAATACAGCACGGGCAAAATCAGGAATGCGCTGCCGCCAAGCATCAGAAAGTCCGCGAGCGGACCAAAGAGATATTTTGGAGGCGTTGCCGCAGGAGCGCGTGTATCCGCCGAAAGGTGAACTGCCATGTGAGCGCTCCCTTACGGTCCATTTAACCACCGGCCCGTTTGCTCGACAAGGTCGAGAATCCGAGCGGTCACCGCAACAGGCTTGAGCATCGGCCGCAACGGACGCCGTGATCCTCAAATTGTCGATGCGGTGCCGCCCTGCCAAATCTGCCGGGCACTCGCTGTGTAGAATCGGGAAGGAGAGACCGAGGCCTGAAAAATCTGGTACGCCCAAGGGGAATCGAACCCCTGTTACCGCCGTGAAAGGGCTGACAATTCGAACTCATTGTGTCCGCCCACGTGCGCGAAAGTCCTTATTTTCTCGGCAATCCATACGCTGACGTTCACCTATGTACAAGGACGTATATTCGACGTATATTCGACGTGTTTTCAAAGCAGCAAGGCGGAAAGACGATGGCCAAGACGCTCAAGGAAGCCCCGATCACGACGGCAAGCGCTCGCTCGAAGCTGTTGGCAGGGGAGTATGCCCGCCGTCTCGACGCCGATGCTGCGATTTGGTATCGGCGCGGGAAGCGCGGTGGCGTCTGGTTCGCACGGTGGCGCAATCACGGGGCAGGGGCGAACTACCTACAGGCGCCGGTCGGCCCCGCCAACGATGTCAACGACAAGCCGGCTGACGGTCTGCTGACATTCACCCAAGCGGAAACACAAGCCCGCCAAATCATAGCCACGGCCCGGCAGGAAGCGAAAGCCGCCGCTGCTGGTCCAGTGTTGACCATTCGACTTGCCGTCGAAACCTACGTGGCCGAACGTGACGCCAGAGACACCCGAAGGAAGGGCCGCACGGTACGCTCTGATGCTGGCCAGCGGTTGCGGCGATATGTGCTCGGGCAGGACAAGCGCGGCAAGCAGGAGGCGGTTCCCGCCGCGCCACTGGCATCTATCGGCCTACACGAGTTGAAGGAAAGCGACCTGCTGACGTGGCGCAAAGGTTTGCCCGAGGAATTGAAGAGCTCGACCGAACAGCGTTTAATTAATGACCTTAAAGCCGCTCTCAACGGTGCCTATGCCGCGCATCGGGAGCGACTGGACCCGACGTTGCCGGCGATCATCAAGCATGGCCTCAAGGCGGAGAAGGTTGACAGTGACGACGCGGCGCCGCTGGCCCGTGACAATCAGATCCTTTCCGCCGCTCAAGTGGGCATCATCCTCGCCGCCGCTCGTCAGATCGACACAGAAGGTAATTGGGATGGCGACCTATTCCGGTTCGTTGTGGTGCTGGCAGCGACGGGCGCACGGTTTTCGCAAATCGCTCGCATGAAGGTCGGCGATGTGCAGCGCGGGCAGGGCCGATTGATGGTTCCAAGCTCCCGCAAGGGCCGTGGCGGCAAGATCGCCAGCACACCACATCCGGTAGGCAATGACGTGCTGGACGCATTGCTGCCCGCGACCACAGGCAGGGGCAATGACGAAAATCTGCTGGAGCGGTGGCGCAGCAAACAAGTGGCCGGCTCGATCGGCTGGGAACGCGCTGGCCGTGGCCCATGGCAGTTCGCGAGTGAATTGCAAAGGCCTTGGCGGGAAATCCGGCAACGTGCAGGAATGCCGGGCGTGATCCCATACAGCTTGCGGCACAGCTCGATCGTGCGCGGCATCCGGGCAAACCTGCCAATCAGATTGGTGGCGGCGTTGCATGACACGTCGGTGCCGATGATCGAAAGGCACTATGGCAGGTGGATTGCCGATGGCCTGGAAGATATGGCGGCGGCGGCCGTCGTGCCGCTCCTACCGCAGGAAGGCAGCAACGTCGTTCAGATGGGAGTTCGCGCGTGATGGCTCTCAACAAACCTTGGGACGAAGCAACCGATAAGATTGAGGCCAAACAAAATGGCATCGATGTAACCGCGCCGGACTGGCAAGTGAAATGGAGAACTCTTGCGATTTCTCGGATCGGTGAAACCCACGCCAAAAGCTTCAATCCGATATTGCCGTGGGTCGGTCTTCGACTAGCAATGGATAGCGAATTGCCGGTTCCTGATTGGGTTCTGCGCTATTTCTATGAAAGTGCTGGTTTGCTCAACCAAATGATCAGGGAGGGGAAGCATCGAGGCCGTAAGGAAGCGGAATCAGTCGGTCGAATGCTGGGATTCGGCGCCGATGGTAAGGGGCAAACGTCTGCCTTTCGGGACATCACCCTGCAGGATCGAGACGTAAAGATTGCCATCCATGTAGTTTGCGGAATGGTGGCCAACGGGTGGAGTCAGGAGAAATCTGTGGGCGAAGTGGCTGGCACCCAAAAGCTGTCAGAAGCCACGGTTGAACGGGCGTATGCCCGCTATCGCGATGTCGCTCAATCGCGTGTCTCCAATTTCATCGATAAATAGCCAAACACGAAATGCCCATTTCGTGCGGTGGTTAGTCTCGGCCTACTGCAGCATCCATACGCCCATGAATTCACGCGGACGTTCCGCAGTTCATGGAGCAAGACCTTGGAAAATCAGAAATTTGGCCTGACCATCGAGGAAGCCGTTGACCGTTCTGGCATCGGCCGCACTAAGATTTTTGAAGCCATCAAGCTTGGCAAGTTGAGTGCCAGGAAAGCGGGTAGGCGCACAATTATCCTCAGCGAGGATCTATCCGCATTCCTTCATTCGCTCCCGGTTCGGGAGGCCGCGTAATGACCGGCGAAAGAGAACTTCAACTGATCGAGACGGCGGCTCAATGGTTGGCCGCAACGCCGAAGGACGTGCGCCCCAGGTCCGCTACCGTCGACATCATGGAGCGGTTCCATCTTAACCCGCTCCTGGCTTGCGCGGCGATCCGCCGATACCACCAGATGTTGATTGCAGGAGGCGCGAATGCAGACGCCACCTAAAATGCGAAAGCCCGCCGGGCAGGGCGAGCGTCGCGAAGTCGGTTTTCAACACAGCAGCGGAGATCACGATAATAGCGAAACGCTCCGTCTCAGGCAAGCGTCACGTATCATCGCGCGCTTTCCGATCTCGGTACCGGTGGCGCTGACTGTTGCCCGGCTCGCCTACGGGGGCGCCGTATGACCTTCCGCCCCAATCCCCCGAGCATGGACTTGTATATCGATGCAGCTCTGCGGCACCTGACAGCATCTCGCAACCATCTGCAATGCGCAGTGCTTAGCTTTGACGAGGCGGGTTATGAGCACGACCGGACCGCGCGATCGTACAGTTACGTCGCCGGCATCGTTGCCGAGTTCAGCAACAGACCGTGGCGGCCAGTGCTGCCGCCGGTAGCGTCTCATATCGAGCTTGCGGCCGTTGAATACCGCCAGCAGGCGCGGAGGGGCTATTGATGGACAACAAGATCCAACTCCTCAGCTATGAGGATATGTGCGCGATGCCGGAACCGGAATGGCTGGTGGAGGGGCTTATCCAGAAGCGCTCTACCGCCGTCATGTTCGGTAAGAGCAACGCGTTCAAGTCTTTCCTAGCCATCGACATTGGTCTCGGTGTCGATACCGGCCAGGACTGGCACGGCAACCCCGTCAGCCCCGGCGGCGTTCTGTTCGTAGCCACCGAAGGGGCGAATGGTGTCGGACGCCTTAGAATCCCAGGCTGGTATGAGCATCACCGGATAGATGAGGGTGATCGCCGCGCCTACCTCTACCCAAAAGAAATCCGCCTGGACGTGGCAGACGACATCACGGCGCTGATCGCCGCCATGAACATTCGTGGGAACTTCGCGCTTGTTGTGATCGACATCTTCGGCGGCTCAATGGCCGGTTCCGAGATCGAGGACAAGACCGCACGTGCCTGGGTGCATGGCGTGCAGCGCATCCTACGGGAAACCGGCGCCTCCATCCTCACAGTTGCTCATACTGGCTGGCAAGACGACAGCCGGGCTCGAATGCACACCCATTTCTGGGGTAGTTTCGATACCCGCCTGAAGGTGGAGGGAGATAAGGAAGCCATGACGGCAACCTTGACGGTCGAACGCCACAAGGATGCC
The DNA here is from genome assembly GCF_006442875.1 of Mesorhizobium sp. B2-3-15. NCBI lineage: Bacteria > Pseudomonadati > Pseudomonadota > Alphaproteobacteria > Hyphomicrobiales > Phyllobacteriaceae > Mesorhizobium > Mesorhizobium sp. B2-3-15. The sequence goes on from NZ_VFVO01000003.1 coordinate 402,785, forward strand.
GACAGTACCGGCTCATGGGGATTCCGGCTGGTGCAATCTCACGGAACCCTCGTTCCCGAGATGGATACCAGCGTGAAATCAACCGCGGCCAAGAAAACCGCTCTCTCAGCCAAAAACCGCGCCGCACTCAATGCCCTTGACGATGCGCTCGTCGAACATGGTGTGCGCAAGCAAGGATCAGATTGGCCCCCATGCAATGTCGTCATGATCGATCATTGGCGGCAGCACTTCTATCTGCACTCTGCCGATGATACGGCCGAAGCCAAGCGGAAGGCCTTTCAACGTGCTCGCGATGCGCTGAGAGAACACGGCCACGTGCAGTTCTACGATGATCATGCCTGGCGATGTGCAGGGTGAGGCCGGGACCGGGACACCGGGACATACCTAAAGGTATATGTCCCGTCCTGTCCCGCTTTACCGTCACCTGGACACACCGGGACATGTCGCGCTTTGTCCCGCTTGTCCCGCTAGCAAATTGGAAGTGCAAAGCAGAGCACCGACGCTCACCCGCACCCGTTGTCTTTTTCTGGCGGGAGAAGGTGCAGACCTTCGTATGCGAGTACCCGCCGTGCAAAGGCGGTAACTTGAACGCCCGCGAACTCACGTGAACTAGTAAAATCAATGACTTAACTGCCATGCCATGCTATACATTGCATATTCGTCGAATAAGAGGCCTGTAAATTGCTCGCAGAAGCCGATCAGATAGAAGCCGAAAGCAGCACCGTTACCGCACCGAAAGGGGCGAAAGCACGGTTGCGCACGCTTGACGATCTGGACCGCAGGACCAAGGCGGCACAGGCCACGTTCGAGCTACGGGATCAGCTCGCAAGCGACTTGGGGGGCATGGAACAACTGTCTGCGATGGAACGCGAGATCGTTGACGGTGCCGCTCTCTTGGGGGCGATGATCAAGGATGCTGGCGCGACGTACCTCTCTGGCGATCCGGTGGATCTCGGGGAGTTCATGGCCCTGACCAATGCACAGCGCCGATTGCTGGCCGATGTTGGCTTGCAACGTCGGGCACGGGACGTGACACCGACCTTACAGGACATCATTGCGGGGCGTGCCGCGTGAACATCCTCGAAGCCTGCGATAGCCCGTTGCTCTTTGCGCCCTGGTTCAAGAACCGGGCTTCCTACGCCGCGTGGTTCGCTTTCCTGGCTGCCCTCTTCGGTCTGCCTATGACCGACGATCAACTGGAGATGTACAAGCATCACACTGGCCGCACCACGGCGCCAGTAGAGGCCGGCAGCGAGGCATGGCTTGTGACTGGCCGTCGTGGTGGCAAGTCGTTCGTGATGGCCTTGGTTGCCGTCTTCCTGGCCTGCTTCTTCGACTATCGCCAATACCTTGCACCAGGTGAACGCGCCACTGTGCTGGTGCTTGCTGCCGATCGCAGACAGGCCCGTGTCATCATTCGTTACATCAAGGCCATGCTGACCGGCATCAAGAGCCTTGCGCAACTCATCGAACGCGAGACAGCCGACGCCTTCGACCTCACCAACTCCGTTACCATCGAAGTTGGCACAGCATCGTTCCGCTCGACACGTGGTTACACCTACGCCGCTGTCCTGGCTGACGAGATCGCATTTTGGCGCACCGACGATGCTGCCGAACCCGACTATGCCATCCTCGACGCAATCCGGCCCGGCATGGCCACGATCCCCAACGCGATGCTGATCTGTGCCAGCAGCCCTTATGCCCGCAAGGGCGCCTTGTGGGACGCTTACAGGCGGTATTGGGGCAAGGACGGAACCCCGCTGGTTTGGAAGGCCACGACGCGGGAGATGAACCCGAGCGTTCGGCAATCGGTGATCGATGCCGCCCTGGAGCGAGACTATTCGGCAGCTGCTGCTGAATGGCTTGCAGAGTGGCGCGCAGATATCGAGGCGTTTGTTACCCGCGAAGTGGTTGAGGCTTGCGTGTCGCTGGACGTGACGGAGCGCGAGAGGCTGAACGGGATCGCATATCATGCCTTTGTCGACCCTTCGGGCGGCAGCAACGATTCGATGACGCTTGCGATCGGCCACAAGGACGGCCGCCGGGGCGTTCTGGATGCCACCAGGGAGCGCAAGCCGCCTTTCTCTCCCGAAGGTGCTGTGTCGGACTTTGCCGCCTTGCTGAAGTCGTATGGCGTGTCGTCAGTCACCGGCGATCGATACGCGGGCGAATGGCCACGTGAACAGTTCCGAAAGCACGGCATCACCTACCGCATTGCCGAACATTCCCGCTCCGACCTTTACCGCGATCTCCTGCCCGCCCTGAACAGTCGCACGATCGACCTCCTGGACGATGACAAACTGGTCAACCAGATCGTTGGCCTGGAGCGTCGTGTTGCACGCGGCGGCAAAGAATCCATCGACCATGCGCCGAACGGCCATGACGATATCGCGAACGCGGTTGCCGGTCTCGCCAACATGATCCTTCAGCAGCGGCCGGCGCCAGTCGCCTACTCCGTTCCGTATGGGCGCGGGACGAGCACCAGCAACCAGTACTCCGTCCCGACAGGCCATCGCAGCCCATACGACCAGATCGACAGCATGCTTGCCGAAGCCGCCCGATCCCCTCAACGATAGGAACCCCGAAAATGACGCCTGCCGAACTGCTTGAATCCCACGCCGAAGCCGGTGCCCGATACCAAACGGCTTTAGCCGAATTGGAGGCCGCGTTCATCAATTTGGCCGCGCACGACAGGGCGCTCGAAAACCAAAATGTGCCAGTCGGTCCGACGCCGGTCCGTGGGTTTTTTGGTCATCCTGATTCCAGGCCGTGGCCGCTTCGACATGCTGAGTTTGCCGCCACTGGCGGGTTGAATTGGCAGGACGAGACCCGCGCGCGTGGCAACGAGCTTATCAACTCCGTCGTGGCCGCTTCGGTCTGAGAAAGGAACAATCATGAACTTTCGCACGCAGCAGATTGTAACCCGCGTCAAAGACGACAAGCTTCGTGAGGCTGCAACGGCCTGCCTCGATATCGCCGATCGGTTTAGCAAGCGGGCCGATGCCATTAAGACTGATGCGAGCTTGACGGAGATCGGTCGCAGCAAGGCCATCAAGGACGAGGCGGCAAAGACCTATTTGCCTGGCCTCAAAATGGCGTTCGCGCCGATCGCAAAGGCCTTGTCCGATGCAAAGCAGGCGCGGGCGGCCATTTTCGCTTCGGCCTTCCCGCAGCCGGATCCTAACAACATCGCCGCTGCGCTTGAGCGGCAGGAAATTCGCGCGCTTGTCAGGGAAATGAAGCCCGGCGAGCGCATGGCGTTCATCAGTGGCAGCCGGGATGAAAGGGTTGCGGATGCAGTCCTTTCAGCACCCCCGGCCCTCTCCGGACTGTCGGATGACATCTTCGGGCAGCTTCGCGACTTGGTGATGGAACGTCGGGTTGATGGTGGCCAGGTCGCGGGGATTGCAGAGGCGGAGGAAACCGCCGAAGCCGCTGAGGCGGCGATGCTTGTTGCTCGCAACGACATAAAGGCCGTCACCGGCCTCGAGGATCGCGTATTCGACGACTTCGAGAAGAAAGCCGTTCCAACTCCGTGGTTGGTGAAGTCAGGCGACAATGTTCTCAAGGTCATTCCTGGCCAGAACGCCTACCCGGCGGCATCTGCGGACGAAGTCGCCCTCGGGAAATTCTACGCCAACGAATCCGAATACCGCGCCGACAATCCGGGCATTCCGGCTCGGGCAGTCGCAGCTTGATCGGGGATCGCGACATGTCAGCCGCCGTCACCTTGGACGACCTCAAAGCCGCGCGGGACAAGGCCGCCGCGCGCTACCAAGCCGTCCTGGCTGACCTGTCGGTTGCGTACGCGGATCTCGCTGGCCTCGATATCGCCTTGGCCCAGCTTTCCGGCTCCGCCGAGATCGTCAGTATCGGCAAGCATTTGGCCAAGCTGATCAGGGAACAACTGACCACGCCGGCAGCCGGAGGGGAATGAACCATGGAAGTCGCGGGCAACGTCGTCATTGAGATTTCTGGCAATATTGGCCCATTCGAGGCCAAGCTCGCCCAGGCGCAGCAGATCGCCGCGAAATTCGATGCAGAGCTCACTGCAAAACTGAATGGCGCCGGCTTGTCCGAAGGGCTGGCCAAGATCGCCGCCGGCGTGGACAAAACCAATGCTTTGCTCAGCAAGCTGACAGCTTCGGGCACCGCCGCCGGCGCCACGCTGACGAAACTGACAGCGAACACCGCAGCCACAACTGCGGCCCTGTCGAGTGTCGCTGCGGCGACCAAGTTAGCCAACGCTGAATTGAGCACGCTCGGCAGCGGCGGCGGAGCCGGGCTCGCCACGGGCACTATTGCCGCGAAGGATTTCGCCGCCGCGCTTGAGGCGACAGGGGGCAATCTGTCGAAGATCACTCCCGGTATGCTGGGCTTGGCTGTGGCCAATGAAGAAGTGGCGGTATCGAGCAGAGCCGCTGCCGTTGGTATGGCCGAACTTGGCGTTGCCGAGACTAGAACGGCAGGCCTTGGTGCTGGTGTAACCAGGGAGTTCTCTGTCCTTGGGGCAGAAATCGCGCGTGGCAATTTCTCGCGCATCCCCGGCAGCCTGATCGTTCTGAATGAGCGGCTTGTTGGAACTGGTGCCGGTGTCTTGACCCTGAGCAATGGCATGAAGGCGCTTGGCGGATTGGCATCCGCCGTCTTCAATCCTTTCACGCTCGGCTTTCTGGCGATATCGTTCGGCGCTGAGGCTGCCATTAGGGCTTTCAGCGGGATCAAGGGGAGTGTTCTCGACGTCAATACGGTCCTGGAGAACAACAGGAAACTCATTGATGACATCGCCAAGGCGTACCCGGAGGCGGCAATCGCGGCCAAGCAGTATGAAGAGCAGGCGAACCAGATTCCAAAGTCGATCGCGGCGGCCGACCTTAAGAATCAGATTTCAGACGCGAGGAAAACGCTATCAGCGGATCTGAACGCACTCCGCATCGACATGTCCGCGCTTGGCGGTGAATTCGCGCTGACTGGTGAGGCAGGTTCGGAGGCGTTTCGAGCGCTCTCAGGGAGGGTTCACGATGGCACCATCAGCGCGCAAGCCCTGTACAGCGAGATCGGACGACTTGAGCTTGACCCTAAGCTGAATGCCGAGGCGCATGCGTTTGCCAGGTCGCTGGAGGACGCCGCGAAAAAGGCTGCGGATCTGGAGAGGTCAATCTCGGCCGACACCGGGATCAGCACGATCGTGCAGGACAGCGCGAAGGCACAGCACACGCTCTTTGAAATCTCTGCTGGGTTCAAGGATGTCAGTGAGAAGGCCGGCGGTGCCGACGCCACTATTGCCAAGCTGTTCGGCACCATGAACTCGGGCAGCGGTTTCGGGGTAACGCGCTCTTTGGCGGGTCAGTTTGCCGGCCAGGCAAACGGCCAACTTCAGACCACTCTCGGATTGTTCCAGCAGGTAGACGCTGCGGTGCAGAATGCCCGGCAGAACCAGTTGGCCGGAATGGTCCAGCTTGAATCGCAGTTCCGCGCCACAACCACCCAGGTTGACGTGCTGAAGCAGGCTCTCGCCGCCGCTGGCGGCAAGGACAACATTCAAGCCTTCTTTGGCGACGTTGCTGGCATCAAGGACGCCAACAGCGAGATTGCCGATGCAACGGCCACAGTGCAGAAGCTCTTTGCTGCGATGGCCACGGGTAACGCCACCGTCAACGCCGTGTATCAGGGTCTCGACATGGTGCGACAGACCCTGATCACGGACGGATTCCCCGTCGACAAGGTCAACAACTTTGTCGACTCGCTGGTCCGGACCAATCAGGAGCTCGTCGCCGACACAGGCGCCGCCAAGCAGCTCAACGCGGCAATCCAGGCCATCAAAAACCGTACCGTCACAATTTCGGTTGTTACGCAACAGGTCGGGACTGGCTCAAAGTCGATTTACGACGTCGGCACCACCGGCGGGATTGGCGTCACACGCTATGGCGGCCAAACCGACATGACCCAGCAAGCCTATTCGGTCCCCTCTTACAATGGCGGCGCCGAGTCTTCAGGATATGGCTCCTCGTATGGTCTTTCCGGCGGCTCCAGCGGCGTCGCAGTCACCCGATTTGGTGGCACGCGCGCGGCCGGCGGCCCAGTGGCGGCTGGCCTGCCATATCTCGTCGGCGAGCATGGTCCCGAGATTGTCTTGCCGCAGGGCGCTGGCACGGTGGTGCCATCCGCTCAGTCGCTGATGTTCGCCCAGGCGCTTGCGAACGCGCAATCTGCCTTCACCGGTACGCAGCCGACCAAGGAAAGCGATCGCGCCTGGACGATCTGGATGAACATCGAGGCCAACACGCGCAAGACCGCGCAGTTGCTCGATGACCTCAAGAGCAGCAGCGGCTTCAGCGGGTCGGGCTCATCCTCAAGCACCGGCTCGTCTTCCTCGGCATCGACCGTTGATCCGCAAACCGCGACGTTCCTCGATGTGCTGTCGCAGATCAAGTCCAACTTCAAAGCGGCCGGCATCGTTGGCGGTGGCAACATCGGCTATGGATCGTCGGGCCTTGGCGCCACACCTGAGCAGATCGCCCGCTCCATCGTCTACGGCGGTCAGTCACCGCTGGGCTATCCCTCCGGTGGTTCCTCGCTCGGCTCGGCTCCTACAGCCCTGCATGGTGGCGATCCCTACAACGCCATGCTCAACGGCATCAGCCCGAGTTCTCCGGGGTATGCCGCAGCCTATGCGCAAGCGCTCGCTGCTTCGAACAAGGCGGCAGGCTTTGCCACCGGTGGCATGATTGATGCCGGCGACACGCAAAAGGTCGAGTTCTTCAAGAACCCGAACGAGCGCGTGATCATTGCAAGGCCGGATCAATTCCAGGATGCCCGGTCAGCGGCACAGGCGCCCGCCAACAAAAGCGGTGACATGAGCCAGCGGCCGATCAGCGTCTCAGTGCCGATCACCATCCATGCTGGCGCACAAGTCAGCAAGGACAGCGCCGTAGAAATGCGTCGGCAGGTCGTGCTTGCCGTCAAGGACGCGATGCGAGGGATCTATGGTCGGTAAGAGTTGGCCTGTACCGCCCGAGTACGCCGCTCTGGTTGGGGACAGCCGCAAGGGATTCCGTGCGCAGTTCGGGAGCTTCGACGAAGCGCAGATCTCAGCCTATGCCCTTGGAACATCGGAGGACGGCGGCCATCTGGCCTTCCAGTTCATAATGCCGGACGGCTCGGTCCATAGGTTCACGCTCCGCAGCGAGTGGGTGCCTCAATTCGTCATCGAGCTTGCCGGCGCCACGGATGACATGAACGAGAGGCGGGTAGCTGCCGCCCTGGTCGCCGCCGAGCCAAAGGGTCAGGCTTGATGCCGGCGCCTGCACTCATTCCAAAATGCAAAAGGCCCCACGCTCGTTGGGGCCTTCCATGGAATATACGCATCAATGATTCGCGGGTTTTAGCCGCCGATGTCGTCACCTCTACGCATTTTCAATCTCCTTATGTAGCCAAAACCTAAGGCATCCTGAGGTCGTTTTCAAGCCAAACTAAGGCGAAAATCGAAGGCAAACGTATTTGCGTCCTTGGTTGGCGTCAATTCATTCATGTTCACCACTTGGGCCTGCTCCCCGGCTGGAATGCTCCATTTCAACTCTTCGTCATTCGGGTGATAAACCGTGACCGTTTCCGTCGAAAGGTGGTTGTGTACGGTTACGAGAAGTTTGCGAGTGAACCTTTTTACCAGTTGTCGATTTGGTTCCGCGTCTGCCAAAACCCAATAGGTTAATCTATATCGCACCTTAACGGTTGACAGAGGATGAACGGAGATTTGAAAGTCCCTCCTGATTGAGACATCAAATTCCTCAGATGACCCAACGGTCTTCCCGTCCACCTTCAAAAAAGTGAAAGACGCTTTTTTCTTTCCATCCGGCGACTTGTTTCCGTTGACGTAGCCAACCTGAGAATCGAAGACAACAGGTATGTCGGGCAAATAGCTTCGGTAACTAAGGACGGAATCCTGCGTTAGGAGAAACATCTTTGATGTGACGTCATAGTCAATTATAGCGATGTCTCTAGTCATCTCTTCCAAATAGGGCTCAAAAAGGTCGTGTAGTTTTGAGATAATGTAGTTTATATGCGGGCCAGTTTGTCTCTGTAGAAGGTTCCTAGCTCTGGCTTCAAAAATCTCTCGTTCCGGCCTAAGGAGCGTAACCAATGCGATTACAAAGCCGGTGATAATAAATAGTATAAATCCGCTAACCCAAGATGCGAACGCAGCACCAAAGAACGTGGTAACGTTCGATGCGTCGGGGTAACGCCACCAAATTATGAATGTTATTGCAGAAGCGATAAGAACGGTGAGTATAACCAACCGTCCACGCCAATCTGACCAGGCGACCTCTCGCATGTAGTGTGTAAACGTCCAGAAATTCTTTTTCATTGTCCCGCGCCCCCACCGCCGGATGGCGATACTACCGGGAAAGGGGCGGGACGCAAGAATCGCCATGCCGGAGATCATCCTCCCGGCAGAAGGGATCATGGCCTAATATTGCAGTAGCGCAAATACCAGGCATCAACCCGCTACAGCGTGGCCTTACAACGGCGGATTGCGCACGCGATCTTCCAGATCGCGCTGCTTTTCTTCGTCCGACGCCAGCCGGTTGAAAATGTGTTCGGCAAGCATGGAGCCGACGAACAAGATCAGGAGCGGCGCGGTCCACGTCCAGAAGGAATGGAAGGCGAAAAACGCCAAGCCGGCGGCAGCAGCCGAAACCGCAAAGATCGCGAACCGGATCGTCTGGGCCATCTTGCTCTCTAAAGGTGTCTAGCTCCACTAGGCGGAACCTAATATGCGCCCGGCGGCTAGGGCTTGCCAACCATGGCGAGATCAGGAATAAAATCCTCACGTTGCGGCGGCCCACTCAAACGGAGATCGCCAAATGGCCAGGTCCAAACCATCCAAACAGCTTTCCCAAGCTGAAATCGAGCGCTTTCTCGTGGCGGCCGAAGCGCTGCACAAAAGCATCGTGAAGCCGTTCATATCGCCACACTGCGAGCAATACCGCGCCACTCGGATCCTGCATGAGGTGCTGTTGCAGTCTGTGCGGGAAGTGACGGGGAAGGAAGTCGAGTTCATCCAGTGGAATACCACCGGGCCGGTGCGGAGTATGATCGAGTGAGTGCTCAGCCCGCTACAGCGTGACCTATGGCGATTCCCAGACCGATCGCGAAGCCTAGGAGCAAGTTCGCTGCCATCTTCAGGGCGAACGTGCTGTAGCGGCTTCCCTGGCCAGTCTGAGGGGCTTTCAAGGCGCTGGCGAGATCGTCAAATACGCTTTCCATGCCGAGAATCTAGATCGGAACCGGGCAAATGTGAATCCCCGGTTTGTTCACGTTGAAACTGGAGGCCGACGCACTACTGTCATTTGAGGATGAAGTAGAGTGGAACCAGAATGGAAAAAGCAGCGACCGCTGTGAGAAATAAGTCTGTGATCATGCCATCGCCGTGCGCGATCAACCCGACGCGTCGGTATCACGCAGCCCGCCCCAATTGTTTGCCCTAACTGAGCATCGCGTAATCTATGCGCGCGCAAGCCAACTCCCTTTCAGGAGTGCTTGACGAAATCAGCGAATAAGCGGAACGTGTCCGTGGGCGTGATAACCCGGACCAGTGACGACCTAAAATCGTTGGCGCGATCGTAAGTCGTATCTCCCTCTTTGGGAGGACGCGCAGCTTGGCGGCTGCCGCGAACGGCCTTTTATAGGCCGGGGGCGGTGGTGCTGTCCAGACCTCACGGTTAAAAACCACCGGCTCGTCTCGCTGGCGAGTTATCACCCCCCGGCTTTGGCGCCGATCGCCATGCGGGCCGTGATAGCCCCATTTACCAGTGAGAAACCATCATGACCGTTTTGCCAGGATTTCCCCAGCTACGCCGGTTCTTCGGGTCGTTTCATCGCCGCGACTCAGTGACCATCGCCGTGCATGCAGCGCCACCACCCACAATCGAAGCAGGGAAATCAATTATGAATCAGCTGGTCAATCGTCGCAGCCTCGTAGCCAGTACAGCCATTGCGGCATCGGGTGCGCTCGTTCCGTTCGAAGCTGGTGCCAACTTGTTGCCACATGACGAGGCGTTGGTCGCACTGGCAGCGCAGTTCGAGGAGCACCACACCAAATATCGCGTTATCCATGCCCAGTGCGAGCGCACACACAGTGAGTTCGAGGAAAAGCACGGCGAGCCGGAGCGCCATCTCCCGTTCAAGGACCACAGGGAATATTGGACTCTGCGCCACGTACAATGCGATCCGATCACCAAGGAATGTGAAGACGCTGCGATCGTCCTCGATGAAATCGGCAAACGTATGAGAGCGATCCCGGCTCACTCCGTAGCAGGAATAGCTGCCAAAGCGACAACGCTTCAATTCGATACATCACTGTATCCGGACCAGCCAGAGGCACCTCTTAACGAATGGAACTGGGATGTCGAATGCCTGCACCTCTTCATTGAAGAGGTAAGGCGTCTCGCGGCTGCCACGGCCTGATCTACCGAAAGCGAAACAATGGCCCGCTGCCTCACGGTGGCGGGCTGTTCCGTTTATCCCTTGGAAATTGGCTTGCCAGCACCCGCTAGTTTGGCGTCCAAGGCAGCCTTTCGCTTTGCAGCTTGAATGGGGCGCACATAGAAATGATCGAAGCACTCTTCTAGCACCTCAAGGCACCATTCAGCCTCTTCTGGTTCGACGTCTATGACCTGCAAGCTCGTCAGATCGGTGATCGGATGAGCGGAGAAATTGCCGAAGTTCCGAATACCGTCGACAACGGTCCGTAGCGAAACCGGGATCGCCTTGGAGGCGTCAGTCTCAGCAAGTAGCAGGTCGACCTCTTTTGCCAGATCCTTTGCAGTGTAGCCACGCGCCCGAAGCATCGATTGCAAGCAGCGCCTAGAGAGGGCAGCGGATGCCTTGGGGCTCAAAGGAAGTACGTTGCAAGCTTCGAGGTAGTCAGCTGCGATTGCCCCTGGTACTTCTGGCGGAACTGGACCGCGACCCGCAGCCCGAGGCTCTACCAGCGCCCAGACGCCCCCCTTGTTGCTATCCATTAGTTCAATGACCCACTTGCTGCATTCGGGGCACATCATTGATCTATACGCGAACGGAGTGGTCGTCGTCTGGTACACAACGCTTTTCGCCGACCAGGCTGCGTGGATCGAAACTGTGCAGTGTGGGCACTTCATCTGGCTTATCCCCCGAAAGCGGCCATGGAATATTCTCCTCCGTCCGCGATAGTTCGCTACCGTATATTCGGCGCTTATTCGACAACTTCAGGGGAGTAGGTGCTAAGTGCTTGAACTATCTGGTACGCCCAAGGGGAATCGAACCCCTGTTACCGCCGTGAAAGGGCGGTGTCCTAACCGCTAGACGATGGGCGCGCTCAGACGAAGCGGCTTATACTGGCGTTGCGCGCAACCGGCAACCCGTTAGGTGCCGCCTTGGACAACTTTTTTCCAGCCTGCCAAATCAGCGTTTTCGCGGGGGCGGAAGAGCTTGCGATTTGCGGTGACGTCAGGCGCCCCGGCATCCTCGGGTGTTCGCGATGGAGCTTCGCTCCTGCTCTGCCGGTGGATGACGAAGTCGGGGACTTCCGCTGGCAGGCTCCAGCCTGCCAAATCGCCGCTAGCCGTCGTCACCGCCGCTGCGCCGGCGGCAGCGCCAGTTCCAGTCACGCTCGGGGCCGACGTCGACATGAACCGATTCGGTGTGGCAGTAGGTGCCGACGCCGCCGCGGCCGGGCATGGTCCTGATGTAATTCGCAAGCTCCCACTTGGAGACGCCGGGCACCTGGATGTCGGCGGCGGCGCAATACATGTGCAGCGAATTCTTGGCGCCGTTGGCGCGACGGTTGCGGGCCGGATCGCGATAGCCCGAGGTTACCATCATCTTGCGGCCGTAATGGCCTTCGATCGTCTTCAGCACGCGCACAAGGGACGGCTTCAGGCAAGCCACGTCGACGCTCTCATTCTGCTTCAAGAGACCGTTGGGCGCGAGCCGAGCCATGCCGGCGGCGGAGGCAACCTGATAGGAGCCGCCCGAGCCTTCGTCCTCGTTGAGGTCGACGTCGCTTTCATCGTCGAGGCCGGATTTGCGCTTGATCTCGAACAGGGCCGTCTGGCGCACGCCGGGCAAGGCGTCGCTGCCGGTGATGTGACCGGCATCGCCGCCAAGTGAAGCCAGTTGCAGTGGCTTCTGCGTGGAATCAGCAGAGGCCAAAGTGATGATCGGTTTTGCCGCGGGCGGAGCAGGCTTGGGCTGCACGGCAGGCTGTTCGCCCGATCGGGTGTTGACCAGCGGAGCAGGCGTGGCCGAAGCCGGGGTGGCGCCAAACATCGACGCCAGGAAGCCTTTTTTCTTCGGCGCGTCGGCTTGCGGTGCCTCGCCGGCGGTCACGTACACCGGATTGTTCATCACCGGTGCCGCGGCTGGCGTCGGCGCGGTGGCGGCGGCATCGGCGGCGGCGATCTTCTTGGCGACCGCGTCTGTCTGCTGCGCCGTCTGTACCGGCTGCTGCAAGGACTGCGGCGTCTGTCCCGCGATCGTTTCCGCGCCGGCCGGTATGGTGAGCGGGAAAGTGGCCCCAGGCTTGGCAATCGGTACGTAAGCAACCTTTTCGGGGAGTGCCGTGTCGCTTTCGCTCATCACGGTCGTCTGCTCTGTCGCCACTTGCGACGACGAATCAGCGGCGAGAGGCTTGCCCGCAGAGGCGGCGTGGAGGTCCGATTCGGAAGCATTATAGCCGGGCATTCCAACCGACATTGTCGGATCGCCAGCCGATGTGCAGGAGGCCAGAAGTATGGAGCAGAGCGCTGCCACAATGGCGCGGCGTTCTCCCTTTGCGAGGCTCCATCCTGCTGATTTCAAAGTCAAATTCCCCCTCGGTGTCCGATCGGTATATACCTGGCGCCGACTGGTATGTCCGCGTCAGGTGGACCTTTGTCTCCGATCCGGAAACGAGACCTGTGTCAAATCAGCAAGCCTGTAAGTATTTTTGCAGCGATTGCCGAATTGCGGCCGCTTGATGGTTGACGACACCATTTCGCCCGCTTTTGCGGGGGCGTCAACTCACCAGACATTACAGTCCGTTACACACGCACCTTGACATAGGTCCCGGGAGCATCGCCCAAGGTTTTCATATGCTTGCCGGGTTTGCGGGCAGGCACACGGGTGTTGTCCTTGGCCTCTATCCAGCCTTGCCAGTGCGGCCACCAGGATCCCGGATGGTCGGTGGCGGAGGCTATCCACTGGTCGAAGTCGCCCTTCGGCGGACCGCCGGTCCAGTACTGATATTTGTTGGATGCGGGCGGATTGACGACGCCAGCTATATGGCCCGATCCCGCCATCACGTACTCGACCGGGCCGCCGAAAAATTTCGAGCCAAGGAAGACGGACAGAGCCGGCGCGATGTGATCTTCCCGGGAGGCGAGATTGTAGACCGGAATGGTGACATCGCCGAGCGAGATCGTGTGGCCCGCCAGTTCCATCGTGCCGCGCGAGAGGTTGTTCTCGAGATAGCAGTTGCGCAGGTAGAAGGAGTGGTTGGCCGCCGCCATGCGGGTCGAATCGGCGTTCCAGTAGAGCAGGTCGAAGGGCAGGGGGTCCTTGCCGCGCATGTAGTTGTTGACAACATAGGGCCAGATCAGGTCACCCGAGCGCAGCATGTTGAAGGCGGTCGCCATCTTGGTGCCGTCGAGATAGCCTTTTTCGTTCATCGACTTTTCCACCGCCGCGACCTGTTCCTCGTCGACGAACACTTTCAGATCGCCGGCATGGGTGAAGTCGACCTGCGTGGTGAAGAAGGTCGCCGACTTGATGCGGTCGTCGCCTTCCCCAGCCATCAGCGCCAAGGCCGCCGCCAGCAACGTGCCACCGACGCAGTAGCCTATAGCATTGACGTCGCGCTCGCCGGTCGCCTTCTCGATCGTGTCGAGGCCGTATTGCAGGCCTTCCCTGATATAGGCTTCCCAGTTCTTGGCGCCGTGGCGTTCATCCGGATTGATCCAGGAGATGACGAAAACGGTGTGGCCTTGCTCGATCGCCCAGCGGATGAAGGATTTCTGCGGGTTGAGGTCGAGTATATAGAACTTATTGATCCAAGGCGGGCAGATCAGCAGCGGGCGCTTCAGCACCGTCTCGGTCGCCGCATCATACTGGATGATCTCGGCGACATCGCTGCGGCCGACCACCTTGCCGGGCGTGGTGGCGATGTTCCTGCCGATCTCGAAGGGTGAATAGTCAGCCTGACGCAGTTTGAGGTCGCCCTTGCCGGCGGAGATGTCCTCAGCCAGCATCTTCATGCCGCGCACCAGGTTTTCGCCGTTGGAGGCGACGGTTTCGCGAAACAGTTCGGGATTGGTCAGGATGAAATTGGACGGCGAGATGGCGTTGGATACTTGCTTGACGTAGAAGCTCGCCTTGTGGCGGGTGTGCTCGTCTAGGCCTTCGGCATGGTCGACCAGTTCGGACGCCCAGCGCGAGGTGACCAGATAGGCCTGTTTCAAGAAGTCGAAGAAGGCGTTGCGGCCCCATTCCGGGTCCTGGAACCGCTTGTCGCCGCGCTCCGGCTTGACGGCATCGTCGGCGCCCTCGGCATTGGGGCTGACGCGCTGGATGGCGTTGGCCCAAACCGTCATGTAGCCGGCGAACAGCCGCGTCTGCGCTTCGAGCGCCCGCTGCGGATCGGCGAGCCAGTATTCGCTGAGCTTGGAGAAGGTCTTGACCATGTCGACCACCGGCTCGGCGACTTGGTCGCGCACCTCACCTTTTTCGCGCGGTTCGGCCCACGCGGAAGCCGCCTTGCCAGCCTGCTCGATCATCCGCGCCATGTTCAGCGCGAAGCGTTCCGGGTCCTTCACCAGATATTGCTCGACCGTCGAAGGTCCGCCATCTTCCGCTTTGCCCGAATCGGGTGTTTTGGACATGGTTCGCGGGGTTCCTCCGGAAGCGTTTTCTTGACATATTAACATGGGACATCCGACAGGGTCCAATCTCGCTCTACCCCGGCTGCCAAGGAAACAATATGACGATTAAGTTTGGCGAGACTGTTTTTTTCGGTGCCGGCCACTTTTGCCGCATCAGCGCGGCCCTCATGCTCCTGGCCGTTGCCGGATGCTCGAGCACGAATACCAGCGGTCCGGTGCCGATGGCCACCGACGCGGGCCCGAAGGACACCGGCACCTTTCCGAACCTCAACATCCCGCCGCAGGTGGCGGCGAAACAATTCACCGAGGCCGAGAAGAAAGCCAAGCTCGCCCAGTTGAAGGCCGACGAGAACGGGCAGGGCGCCAAGGGCGGCGGCGCGGCCGTCACCAACCAGGCGGCGCTGACCGATCTCGCCAAGAAACATGGTCCGCAGACCCTGAAGCAGATCGAAGGCAAATGCGACCCCGCCCTCGACCCTACCTGCAAATGAGTATATAGCGCGCGCCCAACGCTCCCTTGCTGTCTGGAACTGCCATGGAAGAATTTCACAAGGTCCGCCGGCTTCCGCCTTACGTGTTCGAGCAGGTCAACCGGCTCAAGGCGAGCGCCCGTTCGCGGGGCGCCGACATCGTCGACCTCGGCATGGGCAACCCGGACCTGCCGACGCCCAAGGCCATCGTCGACAAATTGTGCGAGGTCGTGCGCGATCCGCGCACGCACCGCTATTCCTCGTCGCGCGGGATTCCCGGTTTGCGCCGCGCCCAGGCAAACTACTATGCCCGCCGCTTCGGCGTGAAGCTCAACCCCGACACCCAGGTGGTGGCCACGCTCGGTTCGAAGGAAGGCTTCGCCAACATGGCGCAGGCGATCACCGCGCCCGGCGACGTGATCCTGTGCCCCAACCCGACCTATCCGATCCATGCCTTCGGCTTCATCATGTCGGGCGGGGTCATCCGCTCGCTGCAAGTCGAGCCCGATGACGGCTTCATTCCGGCGCTCGAGCGCGGCGTCCGCCATTCGATCCCGAAGCCGCTGGCGCTGATCCTCAACTATCCATCGAACCCGACGGCACTGGTCGCCTCGCTCGATTTCTACAAGGACGTGGTGGCCTTCGCCAAGAAGAACGACATCATCATCCTGTCCGACCTCGCCTATTCGGAAATCTACTTCGACGGCAATCCGCCGCCTTCCGTGCTGCAGGTGCCGGGCGCCATCGACGTCTGCGTCGAGTTCACCTCGATGTCGAAGACCTTCTCCATGCCCGGCTGGCGCATGGGCTTCGCCGTCGGAAACGAACGGCTGATCTCGGCGCTGACCCGGGTCAAATCCTATCTCGACTACGGTGCCTTCACGCCGATCCAGGTGGCGGCGGCGCACGCGCTCAATGGCGACGGCGCCGATATCGCCGAGGTGCGCGACATCTATCACAAACGCCGCGACGTGATGGTCGATGCGTTCGGCCGCGCGGGATGGACCATTCCGGCCCCCGCGGCCTCGATGTTCGCCTGGGCGCCGATCCCTGAGCCGTTCCGTCATCTGGGCTCGCTCGAATTCTCCAAGCTGCTCATCGAGCACGCCGATGTGGCGGTGGCGCCCGGTGTCGGCTTCGGCGAGCATGGCGACGATTTCGTGCGCGTAGCGCTGGTCGAGAACGAACACCGGATCCGCCAGGCGGCGCGCAACATCAAGCGCTTCCTGTCGGCCAGCGCCAAGCAGCCCAACAATGTGGTGCCGCTGTCCGCCCACCGGTAAATACAAATTCGATCTTATTTGAGGGGCGTCGCCTTCCATGGCTGAAGCACTGCGTGTTGGAATTGCTGGACTTGGCACGGTCGGTGCATCGGTGGCGCGCGTGTTGCGCGACAAGGCGGCGGAACTGACCCGCCAATGCGGGCGCGACATCATCGTGTCGGCGATTTCCGCACGCGACCGGAAACGCGAGCGTGGCATCGATCTGAGCTCCGCGAATTGGTTCGACGATCCGGTCAAGATGGCGCAGACCGCCGAGATCGACGTGTTCGTCGAGCTGATCGGCGGCGATGAGGGGCCGGCGCGCGCCTCGGTGAAGGCCGCGCTCGAAGCCGGCCGCCATGTCGTCACCGCCAACAAGGCGCTGCTTGCCAAGCATGGCGTGGCGCTTGCCGAAATCGCTGAAAAGAAGGGCGTGCTGCTCAATTACGAGGCCGCGGTGGCAGGCGGCATCCCGGTCATCAAGACGATGCGCGAGGCGATGGCCGGCAATTCCGTCACTCGTGTCTTCGGCATCCTCAACGGCACCTGCAACTATATCCTGACCCGCATGGAGGCCGAGGGCGTCTCCTTCGACGTCGTGCTGAAGGACGCGCAGCGGCTGGGTTATGCCGAAGCCGACCCGACCTTCGACATCGAGGGCCATGACACGGCGCACAAGCTGTCGATCCTGACCAGCCTTGCCTTCGGCACCAAAATCGCCGCCAACGACATCTACATGGAAGGCATTTCTAACATTACCCAGGCCGACATCCGTGCCGCCGGCGATCTCGGCTACCGGATCAAGCTGCTCGGTGTCGCCCAGCGCACCGAAAGCGGCATCGAGCAGCGTGTGCACCCAACCATGGTGCCGACTGCTTCGGTCATCGCGCAGGTGCATGGTGTCACCAACGCGGTGGCGATCGAGACCGATATCCTGGGCGAGTTGCTGCTCTCGGGCCCCGGCGCCGGCGGCAATGCCACCGCCTCGGCGGTCATCGGCGACATCGCCGACATCGCCAAGAGCCGGCCCGGCTTCCAGCATGGTCCCGTCTTCGGCCGGCCGGCGAAGGAGCTGAGACCGTATAAGAAGGCGCAGATGCGCAGCCATGCCGGCGGCTACTTCATCCGGCTGACCGTGCACGACCGCATCGGCGTGTTCGCGGCGATCGCCAAGCGCATGGCCGACAACGATATTTCGCTGGAATCGATCGTCCAGCATGCGGTCAGCGGCGAGGCGGCGGCGCAGAAGACGGTGATCCTCGTCACCCACGAGACTACCGAGGCCGCCGTGCGCAAGGCTGTCGACGGCATTACCAAGGACGGCCATCTGACCGACAAGCCACAGGTCATCCGCATCGAGCGGGCAGGGTAGCAGGCAGCCTCGTTGCCGTGGGCATAACCACCGGCGGTGTATCTCGGTTCGGTGAGGACGTCCCGCTGCCGCCGGAACGAATTGGCGTCGGTACCGTTCTCTTGGTCAGCAACCAAGGGAGCCGCTTCATGGCCGATACCAACAAATCCGACGCCCCTGACATCGGCGACATCCAGAAGACGCTGGAAAAGCAGATCGCCGACCTGCGCAAGGAGATCACCAAGATCAACAAGAGCATTTCGCAGCGCAGCGCGGAAATGCTCGATGATGCCAGTGAGCAAGCATCGGATTTCTACGATACTGCCGCTTCCCGCGCCTCGCGGACAGCGCAGCAGTTGCGCAGCCAGGCCCAGTCCGTTTCGGAAGTCGCGCGTGAAAATCCGGGCACGACGACCGCCGTGGTTGGCGTGATCGGCCTGCTCGGGTTTCTGGCCGGGATTGCCGTCGGCCAGTCGATGAACGACACCTCGCGCCGCTGGTATTGACCGCGCCGATATTGAGCCGGCAATGCCGGCTCATTTCTCCGTTTCAGCAAGTCATTTAAGGAGGGCACTATGGCTTCGTCCGTGTTAATCGGCATCCTGATCACATTTCTCGTCATCATTCTCGTTCTCTACCTGGTGCAGCGGCTGCCGCTTGATGCCAGGATGAGGCAGATCGTCCAGGTCATCGTCATCATCATCGGCATTATTTCGCTGCTCAAATACCTCGCGGTTTTCTAGGACCACGAAGACGGCAATTTCTGTTTCGTGCCGGCTCGGTTCATCTCAAACCGGGCCGGCATTGTTTTCAAAAATTCGGTTCAATCGATTGATATTGCTATCCTTTCGATAAACCATCCGGCAGGTCTTGCCGTTGTCATGGTCGTTTGACAAAACAAGCACGCCTCTGGCGGGAGGCGGCATCAAACGAGGATTTGCCGAATGAATGTGGCCCAGAACATCGTCGCCGGCCTTGACCGGATACTCACCATGGAACTGGTGCGCGTCACCGAACGGGCCGCGGTCGCGGCCGCCAGGCTGCGCGGCCGCGGCGACGAAAAGGCTGCCGACCAGGTCGCCGTCGATGCCATGCGTGAGGAGCTCAACCGCCTCGCGATCAAGGGCACGGTGGTGATCGGCGAGGGCGAGCGGGACGAGGCGCCGATGCTCTATATCGGCGAGGAGGTCGGGACCGGCAAAGGGCCCGCGGTCGATATCGCGCTTGATCCGCTCGAAGGTACGACGATCTGCGCCAAGAACCTGCCGAACGCGCTCGCCGTGATCGCGATCGCCGAGAAGGGCAGCCTGCTGTTCGCGCCCGACGTCTACATGGACAAGATCGCGGTCGGTCCCGGTTACGCCGACGGGGTCATCGATATCGACGCCTCGCCGGCCGAAAACGTCGCCAGCCTTGCGCGAGCGAAGGGCGTTGCTGTGTCCGACATCACGGCCTGCATTCTCGACCGTCCGCGCCACGCCAAGCTGATCGATGCCGTGCGCGCCACGGGCGCCGCGATCCGGCTGATCGGCGACGGCGACGTCGCCGGCGTCATCCACACCACGGACGCGGAAGAAACCGGCATCGATATCTATCTCGGCACCGGGGGCGCGCCGGAAGGCGTGCTGGCCGCGGCAGCGTTGCGCTGCACCGGCGGCCAGATGCAAGGCAGGCTGATCCTCGATACGCCGGAAAAGGTCGCACGTGCCGCAAAGATGGGCATTTCCAATCCGAAGCGGATCTATCAAGCGGAAGACATGGCGCGCGGCGACGTGCTGTTTGCGGCCACCGGTGTCACCGATGGCAACATGCTGGCTGGCGTCAAGTTCGGCCGCACATACATCACCACCCACACGATCGTGCTGCGATCGTCATCGCGGACCGTGCGCGAGATCAAGGCCAGGCACCAGGATATGGATAAGTTCTAGACCCGCTTGCGAAGCCGGGCCGCAGTTGTTAGCCATCTGGCTGCCTCCGATGGCGGCAAGGGTTTAACGATGACACCGCCCGATCGGCATGCGGCCTCTGATGTCTCGGGCGGCCAGCGAACGGTGGGTGCACGGCTGAAAGGCGGAAAGCGTAGTTTTTCTTGAAGTCTCCCGCGGCCTTTGGCTTATCCTGCCGCCGACCATGAGTTGGCAAAGCGCATGATGGGCGAAAGGCGCCTCTTCCTCGATGTCAGGCAGTCGGCAACCGGTCTCTCCTGGGAGCACCGGCTGACCGAACGGCAGGACATGATCGCGCTCGCCATCGCACAGGGTCATGGCGTGCCCGACATCGTCGCGCGCGTTCTTGCCGGACGCGGCGTGGCCGCCGATGAGACCGAGCGGTTTCTGGACCCGACGATCCGCGACCTGTTGCCGAACCCGGCCTCGCTGACCGATATGGACAAGGCCGCTATCCGCATCGCCGCCGCCGTCATGGCGCGGGAGAAAATTGCGATCTTCGGCGATTATGACGTAGATGGCGCGGCCTCGTCGGCCTTGCTGAAGCGGTTTCTCACGCATTTCTCGGTGCCGTCCGAAATCTATATCCCGGATCGTATTTTCGAGGGCTACGGTCCCAATCCCGATGCCATGCGCGAACTGGTATCGCGCGGCGCGACGCTGATCGTCACAGTCGATTGCGGCACCAACAGCGCCGTTTCGATCGACGCGGCCAATGCCGCCGGCGCCGATGTCGTGGTGCTCGACCACCACCAGGTCGGCGGCGTCTTGCCTGCGGCCATTGCCGTCGTCAATCCAAACCGCGACGACGACCTTTCCGGACAGGGCCATCTCTGTGCCGCCGGTGTCGTGTTCCTCGCCTTGGTCCAGACCGCAAAGGTGCTGCGTGGCCTGAGCGATGTCACGCCGCCCGACCTGCTTTCCCTGCTCGATCTCGTGGCGCTTGCCACCGTCTGCGACGTGGTGCCGCTCACGGGCGTCAATCGCGCCTTCGTCGTCAAGGGTTTGCAAGTGGCGCGACAGCAGAAGAATGAAGGCATGGCCGCGCTGGCACGAGTGTCGCGCGTTGGCGAGCCGATCAGCACCTTCCATCTCGCCTATCTGATCGGTCCGCGCATCAATGCGGGCGGGCGCATTGGCGATGCGGCACTCGGCAGCCGGCTGCTTGCAACGGACGATCCCGTCGAGGCGCAGACCATCGCAGAGACGCTAGACCGGCTGAACCAGGAGCGGCAGCTGATGGAGCAGGAGATGCTCGCCGCCGCGCGCGCCGAAGCCGATGCCGAGCTCGCGGGCGGCAGCGGCCCGGCGATCGTCGTCACCGCCAGCAACAGCTGGCACCCCGGCATCGTAGGCCTGCTTGCCTCACGACTGAAGGATCACGCACGGCGGCCGGCCTTTGCCATCGCCTTCAACGCCAACGGCACCGGCACGGGCTCGGGCCGTTCGGTGTCGGGTTTCGACCTTGGCCGGCTGGTGCGCGAAGCCGCCAATGCCGGGCTCATCGTCAAGGGCGGCGGCCATGGCATGGCTGCGGGCATCACCGTCGAGCGGGCAAGACTGGGTGAGCTCAGGGCCTTCTTCGAGGAGCGGGCAGCCGCCGACGTTTTCAGGTTGCAGGATGAGGAAAGCCTGGCGATAGACGGCGCGCTTGCCGCCGAAGGCGCGACGCTCGGCCTGCTCGATGCGTTGGAAAAGGCGGGGCCCTTCGGTGCCGGGCATGTCGCGCCTGTTTTCGTGCTGCCGCGCCATCGGCTGGCCGACATCAGGCCGGTCGGCACCAACCATATTCGCGCCGATTTACAGTCGGAGAGCGGCGGCCGCATCCAGGCGATCGCCTTTCGCGCCGTCGATACGGTGCTTGGCGAGTTCCTTTCCAAGAACCGCGGCAAGACGGTGCATGTCGCCGGCTCGCTGTCGGGCAATTACTGGAACGGCAACCGTACGGTGCAGTTTCGCATCATCGACGCCGCGCGGGCGTAGGGCGCGCCGGAAACCCGCGCAATTCAGCCGGCCGGCGCATAACGCAGCAACGTCACGCCCTGGGGGAGACTTTGCGTGCCGAGCGGGGTCAGCGCCAGCGACAGGCCGGATTGAAAATATGGCTTGCCGCCACCCAGCACCACGGGATGCATATAGAGCCGGTATTCGTCGATGAGGCCGGCTCGTGCCAGAGAGGCGGCAAGATCGGCGCCGCCAAGGATGACGAGGCCATCGGCCTGCGCCTTGAGAGATCGTACCGCATCCTCCGCATCGCCATCCACCAGCCGGGCATTGAGCCCGACTTGCCGAAGCGTGGTCGAGAAGACGATCTTCGGCGTTTCGCGCCATGCATGGGCAAAATCCCGCTCGACCTCGGTGGCGCCGGTCTCGCGTTCAGGGCTGTCCCAGAAGCGCATGGTTTCGTACATGCGCCGTCCGGCGAGCACGGCGGAGGCCTGTCTCATCATGTCGTTGAAATGCTGGTGCAGTTCCGCCTCGGGCACTGGCAAGCCGATGTCCTCGTTCGATCGGGCGATATAGCCGTCCAACGACGTCAGCATGGAATAGACAATCCTGGCCATCGGCACCTCCGCCTGGATTGACGCAGATCACCATAACCAATTGCGTTTTGCAATCAGTTGTCCTGAGGCCAATACAACTTGAGGAAATGGTCTAGGCGAGAACCGTCTGCAGCCGCGTCAGTTCGCCGATCTGCGCCATCGTCGCCTGGTAGCCGAGCTGGATCGCCTCGTCGGCCCGGTGAAATTCGGTGAGGCCGATATGGCTGAGCTTGGGTTGCAGCGACATGTCGGGCGGATCGCCGGCAAGTCTCGCCCGCGAAATACGGTCCTGGATGATGTTGAAGGCTTCGACCATCACGCCGGTGATGCCCAAACGCGTCTGGTGCGATTGGTGTTGGGCGTCGACCTGGCCGGGCCTTGGCGCATCCTTTTCGATAACCAGCTCGCCGGCGCTGTGCTTGATCACGGCGGCGCGGCCGAACAGGTCGTAGTGGAGGTTGACCGCCACGACGAGCGGCTGCTCGTAGGCGCGGCAGACCGAAACAGGCACCGGGTTGACCAGCGCTCCGTCGACCAGCACGCGGCCGTTGCAATCGACCGGTTCGAACACGCCAGGCAGCGCGTAGGACGCGCGCATGGCTGTGATCAGCGAACCGCTAGACAGCCAGATCTCGTGGCCGGTACGGATTTCCGACGCGACGCAGACAAATGGCTTGGGCAGATCGTCGAAGCGGATGCCGGCCACGTGCTCGCGCAGGCGCGCGTCCAGCTTCATGCCGCCGAAGAGGCCGCTGCCGCGCAGGTTGAGATCGAGCAGGCCGAAGATACGTCGTCTGGTGAGGCTGCGGGCGAACTCTTCCAGCTCATCCAGTTTGCCGGCGAGATAACAGCCTCCGACGAGGGCGCCGATCGAGGTGCCAGCGATCATCGAGACTTCGATGCCGGCTTCATCGAGCGCGCGCAGCACGCCGATATGAGCCCAGCCTCTGGCGCAACCGCCACCGAGCGCGAGCGAAATACCTGTTTTCTTGGGGGAGGTTGTTTCGGATGCGCCGCCTGCCGAGGACAGGCCGTTGGCCTCCCTGACATCTGGTCTGTTACGCAATGACGCCCATTCGAGCATCATGATCTCCCTTGTCCCAGGCTAGTATACGGACGGGCCGTATCGAAATGATGAATCTATGTGGTCGGTGTCAGGCAGAAGGTTCAAGCTGATGGCTTCCGATACGTGTTTTCCGCATCGAACAGCGGCTTGCTGCCGTCGTCGGCAAGCGTCCCCTTGCCGTCGATCAGCCCCACCGTCCGATAAAAGCAAGAACGCCGGCCGGTGTGACAGGTTGCGTCGTGGCCCAACACTTTCACGCGAAGCCACACCGCATCCTGGTCACAATCCGTGAGCATCTCGACAACATGCTGGAAATTGCCCGAGGTTTCGCCCTTCTTCCAGAGCGTGTTGCGCGAGCGCGACCAGTAATGGGCAATGCCTGTTTCCAGCGTCAGAGCCAGCGCCCGTGCATTCATATGCGCGACCATCAGCAGCATGCCGTCGG
Source organism: Mesorhizobium sp. B2-3-15 (assembly GCF_006442875.1). Classification (NCBI taxonomy): domain Bacteria; kingdom Pseudomonadati; phylum Pseudomonadota; class Alphaproteobacteria; order Hyphomicrobiales; family Phyllobacteriaceae; genus Mesorhizobium; species Mesorhizobium sp. B2-3-15. Next base: position 426,765 of record NZ_VFVO01000003.1, read on the forward strand.
CGGCATCGGTGACGACGACGGTGACAAGACCGGCGGCATCGAAGCGCGGCGAAAACACCGCGCCTTCCTCCAAGGCTTTCTTGTCCGAGGGAGCTTCCGGAAATTCCAGTGCCGACATTGCCGGTCTATCTTCCTATTGACCGCGACGTCGGCAAAGGGCTTACGCCCTGCCGCCGCGCACCATGGTGACAAAACGAACCTGCTCTTCGGGCGTATCCTTGAAGACGCCTGTGAAGGTGGAGGTCAGCGTGGTGGAACCTTGCTTGCGGATGCCGCGCATGGCCATGCACATGTGCTCCGCCTCGATCATGACGGCAACGCCGCGCGGGTTGAGCACATCCTGGATGACGCCGGCAATCTGGGCGGTCAGGGCTTCCTGCGTCTGCAGCCGATGGGCAAAGATATCGACGACGCGCGCGATCTTGGACAGGCCGACGACCTTGCCGTCGGGCAGGTAGCCGACATGCGCCTTGCCGATGATCGGCACCATGTGATGTTCGCAATGCGAATGGAACTGGATGTCCTTGACGATGACCAGGTCGTCGTAGCCGGCGACCTCCTCGAAAGTACGGCCAAGCTCCTCGGCCGGGCACATGTCGTAGCCGCCGAACATTTCGCGATAGGCCTTGGTCACGCGCTTGGGCGTGTCGATCAAACCCTCGCGATCCGGATTGTCGCCGGTCCAGCGCAGCAAGGTGCGTACGGCGGCCTCGACTTCGGCCTCGCTCGGGCGGTCGGTGACCGGCTTTTCCATATAGGCGGACTGGGGCATTAGTTTCTTGATGACGGCATCCATAAAAGGCGTCTCCCGTAGTTCCTCTCTGAGGAGGAACGAGTTGAACGGACCACGACCTTTCGGTGTCGGAAACTCGCCCCGTTTCCAGCCCCGTAAGCGGCGTGAACTTCCCGGCAAGGACAGTGGCGTTCGCCGCCTTGTCGATACCGGACTGCCAGCATTATATATGGTCGTGCCGAGCGAATGAAAGACGCAACAACGGCAATCGCTGTTCGCTTGGCGGCGACGGATTGGAAAATAATGATCAACGACGTCTACAACGCGAAAATTCTCGGTTTTGCCGGAAATATCGCCCGCATCGGCCGGCTCGATCATCCCGACGCGACCGCGAAGGCGCATTCCAAGCTGTGCGGGTCGACCGTTACCGTCGACCTCAAGATGGAGGACGGCGTGGTCACCGACTTCGCCCACGACGTGAAGGCCTGCGCGCTCGGCCAGGCATCGTCCTCGATCATGGCGCAACATGTCGTCGGCGCCAGCGCCGAGGAATTGCGCGCGGTGCGCGAGACCATGCTGAAGATGCTGAAGGAGAACGGCGCGCCGCCGGAAGGCCGCTTCGCCGACCTCGGCTATCTGGAGCCGGTGCGCGACTACAAGGCGCGTCATGCGTCGACCATGCTGACTTTCGACGCCGTGGTCGACGCCATCGGCCAGATCGAGAAGAAGCGCGCCGACGAAGCGGCCTGAGAGTGGTCTTCGACCTTACGGTGAGCGGATCCCGCCAGAGCGGTCGTTCATGCCATGGCTTGGTGTTCGCCGGTACTCTTGCCGCTTCACTTGTGTCGGCCGGTGGCTCAAGCGGGGCGGAACCAGCAGTCCAGCGCGATATCGGCGACTATCTCATGAGGGCCGTCCAGCCCTGCTGGAACGTGCCCGCAAATGCCACAAGTACTGCACGCGTCCGGATCAGCCTGAACAAGGACGGATCGCTCGCCGGCCCGCCAAAAATCGTCGGCCCCGTGACATCGGCAAGGCATAAGGTTGCCGAAGCCGCCATTCGCGCGATCACGCGTTGCGCGCCGTTTCCCGGGCTGGCGTCCTACGGCGCCGACTATGATTTGTGGCGCGACATCGTCGTCACATTCTACCCAGCAGTCGACCCGGCGGCGGGACATCCGTCCGTGGACATCGACGACCTCGATAAACTTCTCGGAAAATACAAGAAGGTAAAGTAGCCGGCTCCGGCCAGCGCACGGCTCAGGCCGGAGCTTTCAGCGCCCGCCTGCTTTCGATGAATTCGCTTCTTAGCCAGTCGGCGAAGGCCGCAGCCGGTTCGGAGAGACTGTGCAAACTCCTGGCCACCAGCCAATAGGCCCCGGATGCGACATCGATGTCGAACGGTTTGACCAGTGCTCCGGTCTCCAATTCTTCTCCAATCTGCAGGAGATCGCCCAGCGCCACGCCGTGGCCGAGCAGCGCGGCCTGCTTGGAGAGTGAGGCGTCCGCAAGCATCGGCCCGCGCGTGGGCATGGCGTTGGCGGGTACGCCCGCCGCCTCGAACCAGCGCGTCCAACCCTGGCGGTTTTCCTCGTGCAAAAGCGTGAAGCGAGCAAGATCGGCCGGCTTCCCGAGGGCTGGGCCCGATGAAAGCAGCGCCGGCGACAGAACCGGCGAATCGACTGTCGAGGCCAGCCGCTCGGCTTCGCTGCGGGGCCATGACGTCGCGTTCGAGCTGAAACGTAAGGCAAGTTCGGGCTGGTCGCTGTGGAACTCGATCAGCCTTGGGTCCACTTCGAGGGAGACGTCGATATCGGGCCGCAACTGGCGAAACCGGTTGAGCCGGGGTACCAGCCAGACGGATGCAATCGACGGCTCGACGCTGACACGAACCACGGCCTGCGCGGGAACCGCGACCAGTTCCGAGAGTAGTTTGTCGATGTCGTCGAAACTTCTGACCAGTTGAGCAAGCAGCCGACGGCCTGCATCCGTCAGTTCGACGCGGCGATGGTGCCGTTCGAAAAGCGGTTGGCGCAGGAAGGTTTCGAGTTCGCGAATCTGCCGGCTGATCGCCGCCTGCGAGACGAAAAGCTCCTCGGCGGCGTTGCTGAAGCTCAAATGCCGCCCCGCCGCCTCGAAGCTCCTCAACGCCGTCAGGGGCAAGCGTCCACGCTTCATTTCGCATAACCCAAGATTATCCGAAACGGAAATTATACTCGTTTGAAGGCGAAGGCCAGCGGCGGTCTAATCGTCTTCAAGGAGATGCCGCCATGATGCAGTTGCTTGAGATCCTTGGCGACGTCATACGGATCGCGACGTTCCAATGGCGCGACGAAAGACGCGCTACAAGGCATCACGAAGAATGGTCTCATCCTGGCCGCTGGGCGCCGCCAGCCGACCGAGGGCCATTTCGCCGTTCCCGCCCGTGACCGCACGGCGATCGGGATTGCGTTCTCCGGTGCAAGCGCACATCTATCAGCTGGAAAACGCGGAGATCGCAGTGGGCGACCAGCACAGGCATGCGCATACAGCCGGAGCGTCGAGGCGCGGCCGCAACTGGCCCGGCCCCTGGCGCAAGACGCCGGGCCGCTTGCTCGGCACCTCGCTCGTGCGGTTTTACCAGCTGACGCTGTCCGGCTTTGTCGGCAATTCCTGCCGCCATCTGCCGACCTGTTCGGAATACGCGCATGAGGCGATCGCCCGCCATGGCCTTTGGGCCGGCGGCTGGATGGGGTTGTTCCGCGTGCTGCGCTGCGGTCCGTTCGGCACGCACGGCGTCGATCTCGTGCCGCAGGCGCTGGCATCCCGCTACGTCTGGTTCATGCCATGGCGGTACTGGCGGATTGGTCGCAAGCGCGGCGGAGCGCAGGGCTAGGGTGGCTGGTCGCGTCGCGCCGTTTACGCTCCGGTAGGGTTAACGCAAGCCTGCACAACAACTGCGCATTTGAGACAAAATCGAGACAAGAGACCTCGCTAAGCCCGCTCGCGAACCCCCTTCTGGAGCGAGCAGAAAATGCGCAATGTCGATCGTCTTCCCTTTATCATGGCTGGTGTCCTGTTCCTGCTCGCCTGGCTGCTGGGATTTCCGATGCGCGCGCAGTCCGCGCCGCTCGCGGACGTGCAGTGCACGCTGATCGCCGATGCCCAGAGCGGCAAGACGCTTTACCAGGACGGTATCTGCGACCAGCGCTTCAGCCCGGCCTCCACGTTCAAGGTGCCGCTTTCGCTGATCGGCTACGACGCAGGCATCCTTGCCGATGAACATACCCCGGCATGGGATTACAAGCCTGAGTTCAACGCGGTGAAACGCGACCAGAAAATCGTCGATCCGACGATCTGGGAACGCGATTCCATCATCTGGTTCTCGCGCGAGATCACCCGTAAGCTCGGAACTCAGAAATTTGCCGGCTACGTATCGAAGTTCAACTATGGCAATGGTGACGTTTCCGGCAATCCTAGCAAGGATGACGGGCTCACCCATTCCTGGGTCAACTCCTCGCTTAAGATCACGCCAGTCGAACAGGTTGCCTTCCTGCGGCAACTGCTCGCCGGCACAATGCCGGTGTCGGCCAGGGCGCATGAAATGACACGCGCCATCATGCCGAACTTCAAGGCTGGGGACTGGGCCGTTCAGGGCAAGACCGGCACGACCGGAGTCGGCGCGGGCGGCAAGGACAAGCGCTCGCTCGGATGGTTTGTCGGCTGGGCTGGGAAAGACGGCCGCCAGATCGTGTTCGCCCGGCTCGTCGTCGATACGAAACGCACCGACTTGCCGAAGGGGTTGGCGACACGGGCCGCGTTCCTGAAGGATCTGCCACAGCTGATTAAGTGAGCCGGGCTTTACGGCGGCGGCATCTGCTCATAAAAGACTGCCGCCGCCGACACATCCGGCACCCTGGCAGGTCGCAGCCCCGAACCGCTGATGATCTGCATTTACCACCCGCGCTCGTTTGCGGGACTGGATAGGAGAACCATATGCTGAATTCCGTTTCCCTGACATTTCCCGATGGCTCCGTCCGCGACTACGACGCGGCGATGACCGGTGCGGGTCTCGCCGAATCGATCTCGAAGTCGCTGGCCAAGAAGGCCGTGGCCTATGCCATTGATGGCACGGTGCGCGACCTCAGTGATCCCCTGGGCAAATCCGGCAAGGTGGAGATCATCACCCGCGACGATCCGCGCGCGCTGGAACTCATCCGCCATGACACCGCGCACGTGCTGGCGGAAGCCGTGCAAGAGATATGGCCGGGAACGCAGGTGACCATCGGACCGGTGATCGAGAACGGATTTTATTACGACTTTGCCCGCAACGAGCCGTTCACCCCGGACGATTTCCCGGTGATCGAGAAGAAAATGCGCGAGATCATCGCGCGCAACAAGCCGTTCACCAAGGAGGTCTGGTCGCGCGACAAGGCAAAAAAGGTCTTTGCCGACAAGGGCGAGCGCTACAAGCTCGAACTGATCGATGCCATTCCCGAGGACCAGGATCTCAAGATCTATGCGCAGGGCGACTGGTTCGATCTCTGCCGCGGTCCGCACATGGCCTCGACCGGCCAGATCGGCAACGCCTTCAAGCTGATGAAGGTGGCCGGCGCCTATTGGCGCGGCGATTCCAACAATCCGATGCTGACGCGCATCTACGGCACGGCCTGGGCCGACCAGGCGCAGCTCGAAGCCTACCAAACGATGCTGGAAGAGGCCGAGAAGCGCGACCACCGCAAGCTCGGCCGCGAAATGGACCTTTTCCATTTCCAGGAAGAGGGGCCGGGCGTGGTCTTCTGGCACGCCAAGGGCTGGAAGATGTTCCAGAACCTGGTCAACTACATGCGGCGCCGGCTCGACGAGCAGGGCTACCAGGAGGTCAACGCCCCGCAGGTGCTCGACAAGAGCCTGTGGGAGACGTCAGGCCACTGGGGCTGGTACCGCGACGCCATGTTCAAGGTGACGGTCGCCGGCGATGAAACCGACGATGACCGCATCTTTGCGCTGAAGCCGATGAACTGCCCGGGCCACGTGCAGATTTTCAAGCATGGGCTGAAATCCTATCGCGATCTGCCGGTGAAGCTGGCGGAATTCGGCAATGTGCATCGCTATGAGCCGTCGGGCGCGCTGCACGGGCTGATGCGCGTGCGCGGCTTCACGCAAGACGATGCGCACATCTTCTGCACCGAGGAACAGCTGGCTTCCGAGTGCCTGCGCATCAACGACCTGATCCTGTCGACCTATGCCGATTTCGGTTTCGACGAAATCAGCGTCAAACTGTCGACACGGCCCGAAAAGCGTGTCGGCACGGACGAGGCCTGGGATCATGCCGAGGCGATCATGGGCGGCGTGCTGGAGACGATCAGGACAAGGTCCGGCAACCGCATCAAGACCTCGATCAATCCGGGTGAGGGCGCCTTCTACGGGCCGAAGTTCGAATATGTGTTGAAGGATGCCATCGGCCGCGAATGGCAATGCGGGACGACGCAGGTCGACTTCAACCTGCCGGAGCGTTTTGGCGCCTTCTACATCGGCTCGGATTCGGAGAAGAAGCAGCCAGTCATGGTGCACCGCGCCATCTGCGGTTCGATGGAGCGTTTCCTCGGCATCCTGATCGAGAACTATTCCGGCCACTTCCCGCTATGGTTCGCGCCGCTGCAGGTGGTGGTGGCGACGATCACGTCAGACGCCGACAGCTATGCGACCGAGGTCGTGGCAAAGCTGAAGGCCGCCGGGCTGTTGGCGGAAGCCGATCTGCGCAACGAGAAGATCAACTACAAGGTCCGTGAGCACAGCCTGGCCAAGGTGCCGGTCATCCTCGTCTGCGGCAAGCGCGAGGCGGAGGAGCAGACGGTCAACATCCGCCGGCTCGGCTCGCGCGATCAGGAATCGCTTGGTCTTGCCGAAGCAATCGAACGGCTGACCGAAGAAGCGATCACGCCTGATCGCCGACGCAAGCGCGCTGCTTGAATCGGAGTGTTTTTCGATCGAATGGCGGTGGAGCGATCCACCGCCATTTTCATATCCCTGTCACGGCAACGTTGTAACGAGCCCCTATGCTCAAGCTGAAATCGCGCGAACGACCGTTCCCAGAGCTTTCCTACGCCAATCCGCACCAGCCGGCGCTGGCGCGCTGGTTCATCCATTCGGTCGAAGGCCTGTCAGGCCGCGATCGCTTTGCCGCGCTTTATGATTTCTGGCGCCGCCAGGTGGTGCCGACGGGCGAGCGTGTGTTCAGCCGCATGCTGGACCTCATCGACGTGGGCGTGCGAATTCCCGACCAATGGCCGCCCGCGCAATTGCCCGACACGCCACTGGTGATCGTCGCCAACCATCCCTTCGGCATCGGCGACGGCATTGCCGTGCTGTCGCTGGCAGAGCAACTCGGCCGGCCTTTCCGGGTGATGATCCACAAGGACCTGCTCAGGATCCGCGAGATGGAGCCCTATTCGCTGCCGATCGACTTTTCCGAGACCAAGGACGCGGTGAAGAACAACATGGCGGTGCGCCATGAGGCGGTCCGGCTGCTCAGGGAAGGTGTCACCATTGTGGTGTTTCCGGCCGGCGGCGTGGCCACTGCGCCCAAGGGTTTTGGCCGCGCGCGCGACCTGCCGTGGAAGATGTTTCCGGCCCGTCTCGTCCAGGAGGCCAAGGCATCGGTCATCCCCATGCATTTCTCCGGCCAGAACGGCAGGCTTTTCCATCTGGTCAGCGGGCCGATGAACATGGCCGAGCGCGACGGGCGTGTGGCCAAATTCGTCGGCAAGGCCTCGCTGACCTTGCGCACCTCGCTGCTCATTCGCGAATTCGCGCGGCTGTCCGGCAGGGCGATCGACGTGCGCGTCGGCAACGTGCTGAGCTGGAACGAACTGGAGCCGCTGCGCGACCGCAAAACGTTGCTCGACCGTCTCTATCGCGGTGTATTCGACCTGGCGCCGAGCCTGCCGCGCCGTCGCATTCCGTTCCTCCCGGCGCGAACCAAGCTCGCCGCCTGAAGGCTAATCGGCGCCTTCCTCGGGATCCATCGCCGCTGCTTCGGTGGCGAGAACCTCAATTTCCTGGTTCTGCCCGCCAACGACCGTGAAATCCTTCTGGTAAATGCGATCGCGGTTCTTGGCGATGATGGTGTAGTCGCCTTCGGCCAGCACCATCGAGGCGAAGGCGCCGACGGTTTCCTTGATCGGATCGCCGGATTCGTTGAGCAGCGACCACGAGGTGTCGGCAATCGCTTCGCCGCCCGTCTCGCGTACCAGCTTCATGGTGATTTCAGCGGCGTGATGCTCGACGGTGGCTTCCGTCAGCTTGCCCGCCTCGACGCGGATGTCGGATCGGATGACGGCGTTGACCGCGCCGTAAGTCGAGACGACATGATAGATGCCGGCATTGAGCCGCACGACGCTGTTGGGTTCGACATCGGGAATGATCAGCGCGCGGTCGCCATTGGCCTCGGCGGTGCCCTCATATATCGAAAAGCGCAGTTTCTTCGGCGGAATGCGCACGCCGCCGGACAGAACCGCATCGAGCTTCAGGCCGCCGGCATCAAGCACGAGGCTTTCTCGCTTGGCTTCCTTGCCGACGGTGATGCGCTTGGTGGCGCCGGCGCGGCCATAGGAAGCGTGGACCAGGTAACTGCCGGGCTCGAGCTGGAAGACGGCGCTGCCGCCATGGGAGGAGGCGACCATCGGCAATTTGCCGTTCACCGCTTCGGGCTTGAAGACACGCCAGACGAGTCCACGGGTGATGTCGGTGCCCTTGTCGGTCAACTGGGCCGAGAGCGTGATGGCGCCACCGCCGCCAAGCGCCAGCGGGGTCTCGCTCTTCGGCGTTGCATAGCTCGAAATTCCGGGAAGTTTCAGGTCGCCGACGCCGTCCTTTTCCTGCGCGACAGCCATGGAGACCGGCAGCAGGAACAGCGCGGCGCAGAGCCGAACCAGGAAAAGACGCAGTCGCCCCTCAAACATGCCTTGCGTTGAAGCCCATGGCGGTGGCAATTTCAAGGCTTAAGAGTCCGATCCGGGACTCTTCAGCCCGGCGTTTGCGCGCCTTTGCCCGAGCCGCCCGAATTCCCGATGGTGCGCTTCAGCTCAAAACAGAGTGTTTCAGGAGACTTGCGCCCATGGCGTCGCCGATCATCGACTTTCTATTGACCCGAAATTCAGCGCCGATACCCGACCTCAGGGAACCGGCGCCCAGCGACGCCGATATCGCCACGATGATCACCGCCGCCACACGCGTGCCCGACCATGGACGGCTCGAACCGTGGCGCTTCATCCTTTATCGCGGCGAAGCCCGCATCGAGATCGGCAAAAAACTAGCGGCCTTGGCCGAACAGCGCGAGGGGCCGTTGCCGGAAGGCCGTCGCAACCAGGAACTGGCGCGGTTCTCGCGCGCGCCGCTGGTGATCGGTGTCGTATCTATTCCGAGGGAGAACCCAAAAATCCCGCAATGGGAGATGTTCCTGTCCGGAGGCATGGCGGCGATGAACCTGATGATCGCGGCCACTGCGCTGGGCTATGGCACGAACATGATCAGCAACTGGTATTCCGACGTGCCGGAGGGCAGGGCGATTCTCGGACTGGCGCCGCAGGAGCGCGTCGTCGGGTTCATCCATATCGGCTCCTACGCCGGTCCGGCGCCGGAGCGGCCACGGCCTGATCCGGCCAAGCTCTACACCGATTATGCCGGACCTTGGGCGGGCTGAATGTTCTACGAGCCGTCCAAGGGGCATGGCCTGCCGCACGATCCTTCGAAGGCGATCGTCGCGCCGCGCCCGATCGGCTGGATATCGACGCTGAACCAGGCCGGCGAGGTCAATCTGGCGCCATACTCCTTCTTCAACGCCTTTTCGACGCGACCTTTCATTGTCTGGTTTTCCTCGGAGGGTGAGAAGGACAGCGCCTCGTTTGCCCAGGAAACCGGCGAGTTCGTCGCCAATCTGGTCAGCCGCGATCTTGCGGACAAGATGAACTACACATCCGTCGATGCACCGCGTGGCGTCAACGAGTTCGTCTATGCCGATCTCGCCATGGCGCCCTCGCGTCTCGTCAAGCCGCCGCGCGTGGCGGCTGCACCAGCGGCGCTCGAATGCCGGGTGACGGAAGTGTTTCGCCCGAAGGCGCTGGACGGATCACCGACGAGTGCCTTTGTCGTCGCCGGTGAGGTGATCGGCGTTCACATCGACGATGCTTTCCTGAAAGACGGCCTGTTCGACATCACCAAGGCCGGCAATGTCGCGCGTCTCGGTTATATGGATTACGCCAGCGTCGACGAGGTCTTTTCGATGCGGCGGCCACGCTGGGGCAAGGAGTAGCCGTCAGGCGGATATCCCGGCCGCTTTCGCGCGGGCCAGAAGGCGTTCGGCCAGCCGCAGATGCGGACGGTCGAACATCTTGCCGTCGATGCCGACGACGCCCGGATTTCCGGCCGCCTCGAAGGCCGCCACGATAGCCGCCGATTGTCTCACCGCCTCGGCAGAGGGCGTGAAGGCGGTGTTGATGACGGGCACCTGATCGGGGTGGATCGCCATTTTCCCGGTGAAACCGTCACGCTCGGCGTCGGCACATTCCGCGGCGAAGGCCACCATGTCGCGAAAGCCGGGAAATACGGTGTCGATCGCGGCGACTTCCGCGGCTCCGGCCGCGAGAATGGTCGTCAGGCGGGCGTGACGGAAGAGATCGGTGTAGCGGCCGTGCTCGTCGCGGGCAGAGCGTGCGCCGATCGCGGCCGAAAGGTCTTCCGCGCCCCAGGTGAGACCGGCGAGCCGTGCGCTTGTCCCCGCATAGGTGGCGGCGGCGAGCACGCCCGCCGGAGTTTCGGTGATGATCGGCAGGATTTTTATCGACCCGTCGGGCAGGCCGTTTTCGGCTTCCCAAACCCTGAGCTTGGCCGCGAGCTGCTGCACATCCTGGCCGCTGTTCGATTTAGGCAGCATGATGCCGTCCGGTCTTGCCGGAACGAGCTTGGCAAGATCATCGTCCGTCATTCCGGTCGAGAGGTCGTTGACCCTGACATAAAGCGCCGAGTTGGTTTGCCCCCTGCGTTCGAGGATAAAGCGCGCCGCGATCTCGCGCGCCCGCGCCTTGTTCTGCGGCGCCACGGAGTCCTCGAGATCGACGATGACCACGTCGGCGCCGGCGCCAAATCCCTTCTCCAGCTTCCGTTCGGAATCGCCTGGAACGAACAGCAGCGAGCGCATCAGTCTGCCTTCTTCAGCATCATCGCTTGCCTGATGCATTTCGCGACCAGATCGCCATGCTGATTGTAGGCGCGGTGCTCAAATTCGACGATGCCGCGGTCGGGCTTCGACCTGGATTCGCGCACCGAGACGACAGATGTTTCGACGCGGATGGTGTCGCCGTGGAAGACCGGGTGAGGAAACACGGTTTCCTTCATGCCAAGATTGGCGACCGTCGTGCCGACCGTGATGTCGTTGACCGAAATGCCGATCATCAGGCCGAGCGTGAACAGCGAGTTGACCAGCGGCTTGCCCCATTCGCTCTTGGCGGCGAAATCGAAGTCGATATGCAGCGGCTGCGGGTTCAGCGTCATCACCGAAAACAGCATGTTGTCGCTCTCGGTGACAGTCTTGCGCAGCGTGTGCTGGAAGACATGGCCGACAACAAACTCCTCCAGATATAGCCCGGCCATCTTCCGCCTCCTGCGCTGTCTGACGGTTGATAGGCGCTGCTTCAGGCGCTCGCAAGCCAGTTAATGAACATGGTGAACCGTTCGTAAACCATTTCTGCCTACCCTTCTCACGGGGCCGGAAACCTTCCGGCATGGGGCGTAAGCAGACGGGCATGGTAGTTGTTTCGCATTTCCTGAAATGGATCTACACGGCCAGGGTTTCGGAGCGCGCCGCCGCCGCTCATGCGCTGGCCCGAGCCTATGTCAATTGCGAATTGCCGTTCGAGGATCGCTGCGCCGCCGAGGCCGCGCTGACGCTGCTGCTCGACGACGCCTCGTCGAAAGTGCGGCTGGCGATGGCGGAAGCGTTCTCGATGAGCCATCACGCACCGTTGCAGATCATCAGTGCGCTTGCCGCCGACCAGCCGGAGGTCGCCGGGGTCGTGCTGGCGCGCTCGCCGCTGCTCACCGACGCCGACCTGATCAATCGCGTGGCGGCGAGCCAGAAGGCAACGCAGAAGCTGATCGCCGACCGGCCTGTAGTCTCGATGGCGCTTTCGGCGGCTATCGCCGAGGTCGGGGAGGCGGAGGCATGCGCCGTGCTTTTGGCCAATAGCGGCGCCGACATCGCGTCACTCAGCTTCCAGCGCATGGCGCAACGCCACGGGCATCTGCCTCTGGTGCGCGAGGCGCTGATATCGGATATCAGGCTGCCTGCCGATTGCCGGCATATGCTGCTCGTCAAGCTCGGCGAGACATTGAAGACATCGCCGTTGGTCATGGCATTGATGGGAGCCGCGCGTGCCGACCGGGTCATGCGCGATGCTTGCGTCAAGGCCTCGGTGACGCTGATCGAGGGCACGCGCCAAGAAGAGCACGCGGCGCTGATCGAGCATCTCAGGCTGCGCGGCGATCTGACCGCGAGCTTCCTGATCCGCACCATCGCGCACGGCAAGGTCGATTTCTTCGGTTCGGCGCTGGTCGCGCTCAGCCAGCAGTCCGAACCACGGGTGAGGGCGCTGCTGGCCGGCGGGCACGACGTGGCCCTGCAGGCGCTGTTCCGCAGTGCCGGCATGGCTGCCGCCACGCATGCCGTCATCCTGCGCGCCCTGAAGATCTGGCGCGAGGTCGCCAACGGCAAGCGCGTTGCTGGCGTGCAGGAAGTCAGTTGGCTGATGCTCAAGGAATTAGGCGGGCAATCCGCCGAAGGCGATCTTGCCGCATTGGTCAAATCGATCCACCTAGACGCCCTGCGTGAGAACGCACGCGGCCATGCACTGGCGATCGCCGCTGCCTAGGTTTTCTCCCTTGCGAAGAAATCCGGGAAATCTTCCATCGCCGCGGCGATGATGCGCAGGGACGCCGCGATCTGCAGCATGTCGCCGGTGGCGTTTCGCTGGGCGATGCCTGCCGCATACTGCCGGGCGACGGCAATGGTCGCTGTTTGCGGATCCCCAGGGGCTCGGAAAAGCAGCTCGCGCGCCAGTCCCCTCAGGAAGGTGGCGATTGAAAGCGTCGTTTCCGATGGGAGGGCATGGTTTTGGCTGGCCGTGCGCAGCCGCAGGATTTCCAGGCCGACCGTGACGGAAGCGACGCCGCCGCCCAGCACCGCCTCGCCCTTCCTGCCGGAATTCTGCACCAGCGGCATCAACTGATTGACCCGGTCGTAAGCGAGGCTCTCGAAGGCTGAGCGCCTCGGCACGCGCTCATGCAGGCAAAGCCGCGCCAGATCCTCCCGCATGGCCCGCACGATGCGGTCGGCCGCGAGCCATGGATCGGCCGGCAATACGACGATGAAGACGCCGATGGCCAAGAGGATGCCGACCAGGATCGATGCCGAGCCGGCGAAGAAGGGGCCGGGATCATAGGTCATCGCCTGATGTGGGCTGAGGAAGGCCAGGAAGTTGATGGCGAAGGCCGTCGCCACGCCGACATAGCGCGGATTGGCCATGGCGAGTGCCGCCGGCACCATGATCGGCACGACGAACAGCATGAACCAGCCGAAGCCGGGCAGAGCAGGGAGCGCAACCTGCCCGACGAGAAAGGCAAAAGGCAAAGCGAGCAGCGTTCCCTTGAAGAATCCCCAGGATACTTGCACGGGGTCGGGGCGAGCGGCAAACAGGCTCGACACGACGGCAACGAGGATGACGGTGCCGGCCGCCTCCGACCACTTCGTCGTCAGCCAGAAAGCCGCCACCAGCAGCGTGGCAACGGCCGCGCGGATGGCGTTGCGCGCAGCACCGGGATAGTCGCGATGCACCACCAGGGCCGGCTGCTGGCTGCCGGGACCTGGACGGCGCGTGACCGGCGCGCGCAAGGCATCGAGGCCACGCAGCACCTGTTTCAGCGCCTCGGCGAAATCGGCCGCTATGGTAAGGCGGGTAATGGTGCCGACCCTGTCCTCACCCGGCTCGATCGAGGCGTCGGGCATTTGCCTGGCCCTGATCGAGATCGCGTCGAGCCGCGCCACCCAGGATGAGGTATCGTCCAGCGCTCCCGGCTTGGCTGCCAGTTCGCTGACAAGGGCCTGCAGTTCCGAGCGTACCGGGATGAGGGCGGCGTTTTTGGGAGCGGCATGCGAATAGAGCGCGCGCGCCGCCGAAAGTGCCGAAAGCAGTTGTCCGATGGTGCGCCGCACCGGATGCGCGCGCGGCGCGAAGCTCGGCGCTTCGAGCCTGGCATAGGCGCGCATCTCGCCAAGCGTCTGGGTATCGGCGACAAGCTTCCGGTGCAGGCCGATCAGCGTTGCCCGGTCGCCGCCTGAAAACGCACCGCCGGCATAGGTGGCGAGGTCGAGAATGCAGCGTTTCAGCCGCGAGACGATGGCGTCGCTGGCCAGTTTTGGCAGGATCAGTCGGCTGGTCAGGCCGGCGCAGACGATGCCGAGCACGATCTCGGCACAACGCGCGACCGCGAGGTCTACGACCAGATGCGGTTGTCCGAAAGCGGGCAGGCCGATGATCATTGCGGTGTAGCCTGCAAGAGCCGCGCCGTAGGCTTCGGGATTGCGCAGCAGCGACGAGACGAAGGTGCAAATGCCAATCCAGACAGCAAGCACCGTCACCAGAATCCAGGGGCCGGTGCCGAATGCCGTGGTGATGCCAATTGCCGCGACACCGCCGGCCAGCGTGCCGAGCAGGCGGTAGAAGCCTTTCGCCAGCACCATGCCGGCAACCGGCTGGGCGACGATGAACACCGTCATCATCGCCCATTGCGGATGGTCGAGCTTCAGCGCGTAAGCGGCCAGCAATGCGATCATGCCGGCCGAAACGGTGCGCAGCGCGAAAATCCAGTCCGAGCGTGTCGGTTGCGTCAGCCCGGCCAGGCTCGACTCGAAATAGGTTTTCAGCCGCGCCCAGGTCACATGCTGGTCTCCATGTCAGGAACGCAAGCTAAACGCGCCAGCGGCTAGATATCCAGCACTTCCGTCTCGGCGAATTCGGCGCGTTCCTGGATGAAGCGGAAGCGGGCTTCGGGTTTGGTGCCCATCAGCTCGTCGACCCTGTCCTTGGTGGCGGAATCGACTTCGTTCACATCGACCCTGAGCAAGGTGCGCTTCCTTGGATCCATGGTGGTTTCCTTGAGCTGCGCGGCCATCATTTCGCCCAGGCCCTTGAAGCGGCCAAGCTCGACCTTGCCGCGCCCGGTGAATTCGGTGCGCAGAAGCTCGTCCTTGTGGGCGTCGTCGCGGGCATAGGCGACCTTGCCGCCTTGCCTGATCGAGTAAAGCGGCGGCACCGCCAGATAGAGATGGCCGCCGCGCACCAGCGCCGGCATCTCCTGGTAGAAGAAGGTGATCAGCAGCGAAGCGATGTGTGCGCCGTCGACGTCGGCGTCGGTCATGATGATGACGCGGTCGTAGCGCAAATCCTCGTCACGGTATTTTGACCGCGTGCCGCAGCCGAGCGCCTGGATCAGGTCCGATATCTGCTGGTTGGCGGCCAGCTTGTCATTGCCGGCGCTGGCGACGTTGAGGATTTTTCCGCGCAGCGGCAAGACGGCCTGGCTGGCACGATCGCGTGCCTGCTTGGCCGAGCCGCCGGCGGAATCGCCTTCGACGATGAAGAGTTCGGCACCCGCCGCCGCGTTCTGCGTGCAGTCGGCGAGCTTGCCCGGCAAGCGCAGCTTGCGCACTGCGCTCTTGCGCGAGACTTCCTTTTCCTGGCGGCGGCGCACCCGTTCGTCGGCGCGCGCGATGACCCAGTCGAGCAGCTTCGAGGCTTCCTGCGGATTGTCGGCCAGCCAATGGTCGAATGGGTCGCGGATCGCGGTCTCGACGATGCGTATCGCTTCGATCGTCGCCAGCCTGTCCTTGGTCTGGCCGACGAATTCCGGCTCGCGGATGAACACCGACAGCATGCCGGCGGCCGAAATCATGACGTCTTCCGAGGTGACGATCGAGGCGCGCTTGTTGCCGACGAGGTCGGCATAGGCGCGCAGGCCGCGCGTCAGCACGTTTCGGAAGCCGGCTTCGTGGGTGCCGCCTTCACCGGTCGGGATGGTGTTGCAGTAGGAATTGATGAAGCCGTCGCCACCGAACCAGGTCACCGCCCATTCGAGCGAGCCATGGCCGCCTTGCTTGTCGCTCTTGCCGGCGAAGATTTCGCGCGTCACCTGGAATTCATCGCCGAGCGACGCCTTCAGATAATCCTTGAGGCCGCCTGGGAAATGGAATTCCGCCTTGGCCGGTGTCTGATCCTTTTCCTTGATGAGGGAGGGATCGCAGGTCCAGCGGATCTCGACGCCGCCAAACAGGTACGCCTTCGAACGCGTCATGCGGTAGAGACGCGCCGGCTCGAAGGCCGCGCCCTTGCCGAAAATCTGCTCGTCGGGATGGAAGCGGATTTTTGTGCCGCGCCGGTTGTGGACTTCGCCGAGCTGCTCCAGTCCGGTCACCGGGACGCCGCGCGAAAAGCGCTGGCGATAGAGCTGGCGCCCACGTGCCACCTCGACCTCGAGATGATCCGACAGGGCGTTGACGACGGAGACGCCAACGCCGTGCAGGCCGCCGGATGTTTCGTAGACCTTGGAGTCGAACTTGCCGCCCGAATGCAGCGTCGTCATGATGACTTCGAGCGCCGGCTTCTTGAATTTTGGGTGCATGTCGACCGGAATGCCGCGGCCATTGTCGGTGACCGTGAGATGGCCGTCGGCGGAGAGTTCGACATCGATGAAGGTGGCGTGGCCGGCAACCGCTTCGTCCATCGAATTGTCGATGACCTCGGCGAACAGATGGTGCATCGCCTTGTCATCGGTGCCGCCAATATACATGCCTGGCCGGCGGCGCACCGGCTCA
The DNA here is from genome assembly GCF_006442875.1 of Mesorhizobium sp. B2-3-15. Lineage (NCBI taxonomy): Bacteria > Pseudomonadati > Pseudomonadota > Alphaproteobacteria > Hyphomicrobiales > Phyllobacteriaceae > Mesorhizobium > Mesorhizobium sp. B2-3-15. Next base: position 443,402 of record NZ_VFVO01000003.1, read on the forward strand.
AGGCCCTCAAGCACCTCGATGTCGGCGGCGCTGTAGCCCTCGCTGCCATCCTTGGTTGCGGCTGGGCGCCTGGCGGCCGCCTGCACCAGCGGATCCGCCGGGCGCGCCGGCGTGCGAACCGGCTGCGGCTGTTTCTCCAGATTGCCGAAAAGATCGTTGTTGTCGTCCATGCCTGCCATAGAGTCCAAGCTGCGAATCACCCCGTCGATACTGCCACGCTTTTCAGCGCCAAGCGACGGAGGTTCCTGTTACGTTCGGGGATTTAACTGCTCTTATCCTAAAACCATTCGATAACCAAGCGGGCGGAAATAGGTCAAATGCCGCCGCGCAATATTCCTGATTCTTTAACAATGCCGCCTAGCGTGAGCCCAACATAACAAGAAACGACGGGCATCAGGGGTTTTCGGCGTGAGGGGCAAGGCCATAACGATGATCGGCATCGCCGCCGTTTTCGGCGCGATCTCGATCTTTGCCGCGGATTTCTGGGTCAAGAGCCAAGCGAAGGCCGATGCCCAGGAGAAAACGGCCTCGATCGCCGCTCCGGCCGCGCCCAGGATCGAGTTCAAGACCATCGTGGTGGCGAACGCGCCGTTGCGCTATGGCATGGAGCTCGACCGCGCCAAGCTCAGCGAAATCCCGTGGCCGCAGGATTCCCTTCCGCAGGGCGCCTTTGCCACCATCGATGGATTGCTCGGCGAAGGCGGCCGGGTTGCGCTGTCGCCGATCGAGATCAACGAGCCGGTGCTGCTCGCAAAGCTGTCGGGACCGAACGGCCGCGCGACGCTGTCCAACATGCTGACGCCCGGAATGCGGGCGGTCACCATCCGCACCGACGAGATCGCCGGCGTCGGTGGCTTCGTCACGCCGGGCGACCGGGTCGATGTCGTGCTGACGCGCGATGCCGGCGAAATCCAGGAAGTCGCCAAGAACGCGCAAGGGGCTGCCGGTTCGACCATCACCTCGGAGATCGTCGTTGCCGACGCCAAGGTGCTCAGCGTCGGGCAGGGCGCCGACGAGCGCCAGACGACGCCGCAGGTGGCCAATTCCGTGACCCTCGAGGTGACGAGCGACGGCGCGCAGAAAGTGGCGCTTGCCCGCACCGTCGGAACGCTGTCGCTGTCGCTTCGCTCCGCCAGCGAAGGCGGCGATGGCAAGAACGGCGTCACCACCATCTCTTCCTTCGGCGGATCCGTCGCTTCCAAGACGCAGGCCGTGGCCGGCTCCTTGTTCGATGCCATAGCGAAGGAGCCGGAGAAGCCGAAATTCAAGACGATCATCGTGACGCGCGGCACGCAGGCCGAGGAATATCAGGTTCCAACGCGGGACCAGAAGTAAAGACCGGTGGGGACCGGGCGGGACGGGACAATGTTGATGCGTACCCTATATCGAATGACGGCTCGGTCGCGCTTGGTGCGCGCCCTGGCGATGGCGTTTACCCTGGCTGCGAGCGGCGTGCTTGCCTTGCCCGGAGCGGCGAAGGCGGACAACGACATCGTTTATGTCTCGTCGACCAAGAATGCGTCGATCAAGGTTGCCAAGGGCAAGCCCAAGACGATCATGACGAGCGCGGCCTTCTACCAGATCGTCATCGGTGATCCGGAGATCGCCAACGTCAACCCGCTGACCGACAAATCCTTCTATGTGCTGGGCAACAATCTCGGCACCACCGGCATTGCGCTGTTCGACCAGAACAAGCAGCTCGTCGGCACCGTGGACATCGAGGTGACGCTCGACACCGACCAATTGGCGAACACTATCCGTGCCAGTGTGCCGGACGCCAAGATCAAGGTCGGCTCGGCCAACGGCCGTGTCGTGCTGTCGGGTGAGGCGGATGACGCGGTTGCAGCGGATAAGGCAAGCAAGATCGCCAGCCGCTTTTCCGGCAATGAGGAAGTGATCAACTCGGTCAATATCTCTTCGTCGCAGCAGGTTCAGCTCAATGTCCGGTTCGTCGAGATCAACCGCCAGGCAGGGCAGGACCTGGGCGCGAAATACAGCGCCAATTTCGCCTACGGCTTCGGCGGTCGCGACATTTCACTGGATCCGGGCACGGTCCCAGCGGCGGGGACCGGCGAGATCATCGGCCGACTGCTGTCGAACGGCGTCTCGATCGACATTGCCATTAAGGCGCTGGAAGAGCGCGGCCTTGCCCGTCGGCTGGCTGAGCCGAACCTGATCGCGCGTTCAGGGGAGACAGCGAGCTTCCTGGCCGGCGGCGAATTTCCGATCCCGGTTTCGGAGGAAAACGGCAAGATTTCGGTCAGCTACAAGAAATATGGCGTTAGCCTGGATTTCAAGCCGACCGTACTCAAGGACGGGTTGGTCAGCCTCGACATCGCGCCGGAAGTCTCCTCGATCGATGCGTCGGCGTCCTACAATATCGGCAACATTTCCGTGCCCGGCTTCATCGTGCGCCGCGCCAAGACCTCGGTCGACCTGAAGAACGGCCAGAGCTTCATGATCGCCGGGCTTTTGCAGTCCCAGAACGACATTACCACGTCTCGCATTCCCGGCCTTGGCAAGATGCCGGTGCTTGGAGCGCTGTTTTCGTCGAAATCCTATCAGCGGCGCGAGACCGACCTGGTCATCATCGTCACGCCCTATCTGGTCAAGCCGGTCGATCCGTCGAAGAAAATGGCTGAGCCGACCGATGGCACGGAGCCAGCCAGCAATGTCGACTATTTCCTCAACAACACCGAGGAGGTGAAGGCGCCGGATACGGGCCGCGCGCTGGCGCTGGCCGACGGCAGTGCCGCACGGGCCGCTCCTGCCACCAAAGTCGGTCATTTCCTCGACCTGCCGAAGGACTGAGCCATGCGTCTGATCCTGAGATCGTGCATCGGCCTGCTTCTTGCCGGCCTGGCAAGCGGCTGCACCAGCGACGACTACGTGCGCAGCGAGGGGGTGACGTCCGGCGCCGGCGAGGCGCAGGCCGCCAACACCGTCATGCAGATGGTCGACCCGTGGAAGTACGGCGTCCAGAACACGAAACTTCTCGTGCCTGCCAAGCGCGGCAGTGCCGGACCCGTCACGCCCGATCAGGCGGCCGGTGCCAAGGCAGCGCAAACGACCACCGACAACTGATCCAGACGGCGATCGACCTCACAGGCGGCGAGAATGGCAAACAGCACCAAGAAAATCCTGCTCGTATCGACAGACCGGACCTTCGCGCAGGACACGAAGACGGCCTTCGCCGCCTCCGAGATCATCCAGCTCATGACGGTGGAGAAGAACGTCACCGAGCTGCGCGGCGAGGTCCAGGAGGCCGAGTTCGGCGTTGTCATCGTCGACATGGATGCAGCGAAACTCGAGGAGATCGAGTCCCTGCAGCGCGTCATGCGCCGGCTCGAGGGCAAGGCACCGGTGGTCGTGGTCACCCAGGAGTTCAACGCCGCGGCCGTGCGCATCCTGGTGCAGCTCAAGGTCGCCGATTTCCTGGTCAAGCCGATCACCACCGCAGACCTCGTGCGTTCGGTCGTGCGGGCTCTGCAGGGACCCGGGCGCGAGGAAAACACCGAGTCGCAGATCTATACCTTCATGCCCGCCGCCGGCGGCGTCGGAACCACGACACTGGCACTGCAGACCGCGTTCCAGCTGCATCATTCGGTGACGCGCGGCGCCTCGACCTGCGTGGTCGACCTCAATTTCCAGCAAGGTGCCTGCGCCGAATATCTCGATCTCGAGCCGCGTTTCGACATCACCGAAATCGAGAACCAGCCTGAGCGCCTCGACCGGCAACTGCTCGATGTGATGCTGTCCAAGCACGCCAGCGGACTGTGTGTGCTGGCGGCGCCGACGCATCCGTCCGAAATGCGCTCATTCAAGACCGATGTCGTGGTGCGCATGCTGGACCTCGTTTCGGCCTATTTCGACAATGTCGTCATCGACATGCCGCGCACCTGGTTTCCGTGGACGGAAACTGTGCTGCTCGGTTCCAACAAGCTTTACATCGTTGCCGAAATGACGGTGCCGTGCCTGCGCCATACGCAGCGGCTGATCCAGGCCGTCTACGAGACCGCCGGCAAGGAAGTGAAGCCGAACGTGATCGTCAACCGTTTCGAGCAGAAGATGTTCGACAACGGCATCAAGCAGGCGGACGTCCAGGAAATCCTTGGCGAGCATTTTGTCGGCGGCATCGCCAACAACTACCGGCTGGTGCGCGAGGCGGTCGACCGCGGCGTGCCGCTGCACGAGATCGATCCCAACGCCAATGTCGTCAACGACCTGAAGAAGATCATTCTTCCGGAAGAGGCGGTGGCAACCGCGAGCAAGTCGAAGTCGCTGTTCGGCTTCGGCAGGGGCCTCTTGAAAAGGAAAGCTGGATGACCAGCCGTTTTTCCACCCTGCAGAACCGTGACGCGCGTCCGCGTCCGGCTGAATCGACGCCGGTCGCGCATCATGCAGTCGTCATCCCGACCAGCCGGAAGGCTTTGCCGGCGAAGGCGGAGGCGGCGCCGGCAAAGAATGCCAACAAGGTGCTCGATGCCCGCGTGCGCATCCACCGGATGCTGCTCGAGGAGATCAATCTCGTCGCGCTGGAGCGCTTGCCCAAGGAGGAGATGCGCCGGCAAGTGCACGATTTCGTATCGGAAAAGACCCGCCAGGAGCGGATGGCGATCAACACCGCCGAACTCGACGCGCTGGTTGACGACATCGTCGACGAGATGGTCGGCCTCGGCCCGCTCGAGCCGCTGCTCAAGGATCCCGATATCAACGATATCCTGATCAACGGCCATCAGAACTGCTTCGTCGAAAAGAAAGGCAAGCTGCAGCAGGTCCATATCCCGTTCAAGGACGAGGCGCATCTGCTCAGAATCGTCAACAAGATCGTGGCCGCCGTCGGCCGCCGCGTCGATGAATCGCAACCGATGGTCGACGCTCGCATGCTGGACGGCTCGCGGTTCAACGCAGCCATCCGCCCGGTGGCCGTCGACGGTCCGCTGGTGTCGATCCGCAAGTTCTCCAAGAACAAGCTTGGCCTGCACAGGCTGGTCGAATTCGGCGCCATCACACAGAACATGGCCGAAGTGCTGGCCGCGGCCGTCCACGCCCGCAAGACGACGATCATTTCGGGCGGCACCGGCACAGGCAAGACGACGATGCTCAACGCGCTGTCGGCGTTCATTCCGGAAGACGAGCGACTGATCACCATCGAGGACGCGGCGGAACTTCAATTGCAGCAGCCGCATGTCGCACGCATGGAGACGCGTCCCGCCAACATCGAAGGCCATGGCGAGCTCAAACAGCGCGACCTGGTCAAGAACGCGCTGCGCATGCGTCCCGACCGCGTCATCCTCGGCGAGTGCCGCGGCGAGGAAGCCTTCGACATGCTGCAGGCCATGAACACCGGCCACGAAGGCTCGATGGCGACCATCCACGCCAATACGCCGCGCGACTGCATTTCGCGCCTCGAGCAGATGCTGGGTATGACCGGCATGCCGATGACGGTGCAGTCGATCCGCAGCCAGATCGCCAGCGCCATCGACATCATCGTCCAGCTGACCCGACTTTCCGACGGCAAGCGCAAGGTGACGAGCGTCGCCGAGGTGACCGGCATGGAAGGCGATGTCATCCAGATGCAGGAGATCTTCCGCTTCGTGCGCACCGGCATGGAGGCCGATGGCAAGATCCTTGGCTACTACGAGGCGACCGGCATTCGGCCGCGTTTCCTGGAAGACCTGCGCGCCATGGGCATCGACTTTCCCGGACGTTATTTCGAACCCGGCCGGCCGCAGGAGTAGCCGGCGTGTTCGACGGGTTCAGCGCGATATATGTCGTCTATGCCGGAGCCGCACTGACCGGCATCATGGTGGCCGAGGCGATCTACCTGCTCTATGCCGGACGCAGCGACAAGCGCACCGCCATCAACCGGCGCATGAAACTGCAGGAAAACAAGATCAGCCAGGAGCAGGTGCTGATCCAGCTGCGCAAGGAGCGCGGTCTCGACGAGGGAACGTCGCTGTTTTCGCCCGACCGGTTCCGTGCCCTGCGCACGCAGTCGGGCATGGTGATGCCGCTTTCGAAATTCCTGACGATCACCTGCGGTGTGGCGACGGCCGTTGCCCTGGCCGCGATCTGGCGCGGGCTGCCGCTGCTGATGGGGCTCATCCTGTTCGTCGTGCTGGTGCCGTTGCTGCCGGTCATGGCGATGCGCTCCATGCGCAAGCGCCGGCTGAAGCGTTTCGGCATGCAACTGCCGGAAGCGCTGGAGCTGATCACGCGCGGCCTCAAGGCCGGTCATCCGGTGCCGGTGGCCATCGCCATGGTGTCGCGCGAGATGCCCGATCCGATCGGCACGGAATTCGGCGTCATTGCCGACGAAGTCACTTATGGTTCCGACCTGGTCACGGCGCTGAATGCACTGTTCGACCGGGTCGGCCACGAGGATCTGCCGCTGTTCATCACCGCCGTGTCGATCCAGACCAGTTCGGGCGGCAATCTGCGCGAGATCCTTGATGGGTTGTCGACGACGATCCGCGAACGCGGCAAGCTGCGACGCAAGGTGCGCGCCATTTCGACGGAAGGCCGCCTCTCGGCCTACATTTTGACGGCCGTACCGGCGCTGCTGTTCACCGCCATCATGGCCATGATGCCGGGATATTACAGCGACGTCTGGGGCGTGCCGAAGACATGGTACATGATCGGCGGCTCGGTCAGCTGGCTGATGCTGGGCAATCTGATCATGTTCAAAATGTCGAATTTCAAGTTCTGACATGCAAAGCGTCATTGAATTCCTCGCTTCCCTCGCGCCGACCTCGCTGATGCCGGTGGCCGTCCTCCTGCTTGCCGCGGGAGCGGCCGCTGTCGCCTGGCCGATGGTGGTGGCGAAGGGCGACCGCAACGACGTCAAGCGCCGGCTCAAGGTCGACCAGGGTCCCGTGGCCGCCAGGCCCGAACCTGTGCAGAAGAAGAATAGCGGCGTCGTGCGCGAGCAAGCGGTGAAGAGGGCGCAGGAATTCTATGCCAAGAGCGACCCGGAAAATGTCGCTCGGCTGCGCCTGAAGCTCATCCAGGCGGGCTACATGGAGCCGCGCGCCGTCGGCATGTTCTTCCTCATCCGGTTCACGGCAATGATCGGCACGACGTTCGCGGTCTTCGTGCTCAACCGGTGGATGGCCAGTCCCGACGCGACCATGACCAGCCGGTGGACCTTCATCATCCTGTCGGGGGCCGCAGGCTATTTTTTGCCGGGCCTGGTGCTGACCCAGAAGGTGCGCGAGAAGATGCGCGAATACCGCAACGGCTTCCCCGATTTCATGGATCTGATGATCGTCTGTTCGGACGCCGGCATGAGCATGGAAGCCGGCGTCGAGCGCGTTTCGAAAGAACTCGCCAAGAGCTATCCGTCGCTCAGCCAGAACCTGCAGCTCGTGTGCTTGGAACTTCGGGCGGGACGCAGCTTGGACGACGCGCTGAAGGCGCTCGCCGATCGCCTCAGCCTGGACGAGGTACGCTCCTTCGCCACGCTCCTGCAGCAGTCGAAGGAACTCGGCACCAGCCTGTCGGGCGCGCTCAGAGTGTTTTCAGACGAAATGCGCCACAAGCGCATGTCGCTGGCCGAGGAGAAGGCCCATGCCTTGCCGGCCAAGATGTCGGTGCCGGTCGTGGTCTGCATCCTGCCGGTGGTGCTGATGATCGCGGTCATTCCCATCATCGTCAAAATGACGGCCCATTAGCTGTATTTTGGAGTGCGGGCGAGGTGATGGTGTTCACCGCAAAAGTCCGCCGAGGCGATTGCAAGAAAGTTATTGGGTACGGCAGGTAAATCGGACCCGCTTCGGCCTAAATGAGCGAGAAGTCCATGCAAATATTGTTGCGCACCCTCTTGCTGGGCCTCGCTGCGGCGCCGCTCGCGTCCGCGGAGATTTGACGGGCACGCGCCGGTGGTTAATGATTGCTATTCCGGAAACTGAAAGTTAGCTGCATTTCGGCACCGAAGCTTAATCGCTGTCCTGTAGTCTCTTTCCCGAAGAACGACCCGGCAAATCGGGCGACGGGGCAGGGCATGCGTCAGATAAAATTTGCGGCGATGGCCATGATGGCAGCCGTCCTAATGATCAGCGGGTGTACGACGAACAACAACGTCGACACGACCAAGACCACTGCGATCCAGCCTGCAGGGAAGGATGTCGCCACATCCGATCTGGCGGAAGGCAAGGCACAGTTTCGCGATGCCAATTATGGTCTTGCCGAAGCGCATTTCCGCAAGGCCGTCGAACTGAAGGCCGACAATGCCGAGGCCTGGATGGGGCTTGCGGCTTCCTATGACGAACTTGGCCGCTTCGACTTCGCCGACCGCGCCTACGGCCAGCTCCTGAAGGTTGCCGGCCGCAAGCCGCAGATCGTCAACAATATGGGTTATTCGCAACTGTTGCGCGGCAACAAGAAGAAGGCCCGGGCGCTGCTGCTCGAGGCGAAGGCCGGCATGACCGATCCCACCGTTGTCGACGCCAACCTCGCCTTGCTGAACAAGGGCTGATGCCGGTTGATGGTCGCGCCGTCCAGGGGGGCGATTTTGGCACAGGTGGCATCGACGCTTTGTAAACCCTATCCGCAGCTTGGGCCGAGAGATCGCCCGAAAATCATATCCGAGGGCTGCCGCTGACCTAGAATGCGGCGCAACCGCCGACGCTCGAGAGGCCTCCGCCCGATATGCTGGATTTCAGTTCGCTCCTGCTCGCAGCCGCGCTGTCGGGTACCTGTCTAGCCGCTACCATGGTTGCGATCTGGCTCACGGCGCCGCGGGCGGGCTTCGTGCTGACAGTGGCGTGCGGCATTATCGTGCTCGTCGCGCATGTGATCCTGTTCTGGCGCTATACCAGGGAGCCCGATCCGCTGCTTTGCCAGATCGCGCTGGCGCTACTCAGCCTGGGTTTTCTCATCATCTGCATTTCGGCCATGCAGTATCTCGGCGTGCGCGAGCACAGGCGTGCGATCGCGCCGACATTTGCCGCCATGGCTGTCTGCGCGGCCGTGACTTTCATGGGCCTTGACGGGGTCGGCTTCGTGATCACCTACGCGACGGTTACCGCGCTGCTCTCGACGATCGGGGCCATGTTCTGGATCAATGGCAGTCACGATCGCCGTATTCTCCTGGTGGTATCGGTCCTGAGCGGCACCTGTGCGCTGTCGTTTGCCCTTTGCGGCGTGGTTCTGATGGCCAAAGGCCAGTGGACGCTCGGCGTCGCGCCCGACAATTGGGCCGAACGCCTTAACTCGGTCGTGGCGGTGGCCTGTATGACAGGCCTTGGCGCGTTGACGCTTTCGCTCCACCATCTGCAGGCGCAGATCGAGCTCAAGGCCGAGACCATGACCGACCCGTTGACCGGACTGATGAACCGTCGGGGGCTAGCGTCGCTTTATGGCGAGCGCACCTTCGGCCCGTTCATGGCGATCGTCATGTTCGATCTCGATCATTTCAAGCGGACGAACGACATCTATGGACACCCGGTCGGGGACCAGGTCCTGTGCCGCTTCGCCGCCGTCATCAGGAGATATGCCAGAACCGGGGTCGACGCCTTTCGCCTGGGCGGCGAGGAGTTCGCAATCGTCATGTCGCGCGTGACGGAAGAGCGGGCCTATGACCTCGCCAGCAAGATCGGCGTCGCTTTCGGCACGGAAGTCGTGCCCACCGCCCTCGGGCCCTTGCGCAGCACGGTCAGCGGCGGGATTGGCTTCGGCGAGGCCGACGGCAGCACCCTCGATGAGGTGCTGGCCAGGGCCGACGCCACGCTCTATGCCGCCAAGCGTGCGGGGCGAAATTGCGTCATCGGCCGCAAAAAGACGGGCAGGGCCGACGCGGTCGAGCCGGCCTTGCGTTCCGCGTAGCTATTCGGCCGCGCCCAGGTAATCCGACAGCGGCGGGCAGGAGCAGACCAGATTACGGTCGCCGGCGACATTGTCGATGCGCGACACCGGCGGCCAGTACTTCGTCGCCGTGTCGGCATCGCCGGCGGGATAGGCCGCCTCCAGACGCGAATACGGATGGGTCCATTGACCGGCCAGCGCCTCGGCCGATGTGTGCGGTGCGTTGACCAGCGGATTGTCGGCCAAGGGCCATTCGCCTTTGGCCACTTTCGCCGCTTCGCCGGCAATGGCGATCATGGCCTCGCAGAAGCGATCCAACTCGCGCTTGGGTTCGGACTCGGTCGGCTCCACCATCAGCGTGCCGGCGACCGGAAACGACATCGTCGGCGCGTGGAAACCATAATCGATCAGGCGCTTGGCGATGTCCTCGACACTGATGCCGGCGCTCTCCTTGAGCACGCGAGTGTCGAGGATGCATTCGTGGGCGACGCGATCGCTCCTGCCCTTGTAAAGCAGCGGGAAATGCGGGGCGAGCCGCGTCGCCACATAGTTGGCCGAAACGATCGCCGTCTCGGTCGCCTGCTTCAGGCCGGAAGCGCCCATCATGCGGATGTACATCCAGGTGATCGGCAGGATGGAAGCGCTGCCGAAGGGAGCGGCGGCCACGGCATGAGCCGAGCCTTCGCTGACATGGCCGGGCAGATAGGGCTTCAGATGAGCCCTGACACCGATCGGACCGACACCCGGGCCGCCGCCGCCATGCGGGATGCAGAAGGTCTTGTGCAGGTTCATGTGACAGACGTCGGCGCCGATGTCGCCTGGCCGAGCAAGGCCGACCAGCGCGTTGAGGTTGGCGCCATCGAAATAGACCTGGCCGCCATGCTCATGGATGAGGGCGCAGAGGTGGCGCGCGCCTTCCTCGTAGACGCCATGGGTGGAGGGATAGGTGAACATCAGCGCCGCGAGATTCTTGGAATGCTCGTTGGCCTTGGCGCGCATATCGTCCATGTCGATGTTGCCGTCTTCCAGGCAGCGCACGACGACGACGCTCATGCCGGCCATCGCGGCACTCGCCGGATTGGTGCCATGCGCGGAAGACGGGATCAGGCAGACGGTACGATGGCCCTCGCCGCGCGAGCGGTGATAGGCGCGAATGGCGAGCAGCCCGGCATATTCGCCCTGGCTGCCGGCATTGGGCTGCAAGGTCACGGCGTCGAAACCGGTGATCTCCGACAGCCAGCCTTCCAGTTCGCCGATCATGGCGCGGTAGCCGGCCGAATGGCTTGCCGGCGCGAAGGGATGCAAATTGGCGATGCTTGGCCAACTCACCGGCATCATTTCCGCCGCGGCGTTGAGCTTCATGGTGCAGGAGCCCAGCGGGATCATGGCGCGGTCGAGCGCCAGGTCCTTGTCGGCCAACCGGCGCAGAAAGCGCATCATCTCGGTTTCCGACTTGTTCTCGTGAAAGACCGGCTGGGTCAAAAACTCCTTGCCACGCGGCTTGCCGGGCACCGTGCTGTCGGCGGAAGCGGCAGCCTTGGCATCGAACAAGGCCGCGATCGCGTCGAGATCGGTGTCGGTCGAGGTCTCGTCGAAACTGATGCCGACATGGTCGGCATCGAGCACACGCAGCAGCCGGCCGGTCTTTTCGGCGGCGACCGCGATCTGGGCCGCCTTGCCGTTGGTCTCCACCGTCACCGTGTCGAAGCGGCTGGAGCCGAGCACCGATACGCCCGCCGCCTCGAGGCCGCTTGCCAAGCGGTTGGCCAGCGCGTGTATGCGCCCGGCGATCGCCTGCAGGCCGACCGGGCCGTGCCAGATGGCGTAGGCGGTGGCCATGTTGGCAAGCAGGGCCTGTGCGGTGCAGATATTGGACGTCGCCTTGTCGCGGCGGATATGCTGCTCGCGCGTCTGCAGGGCGAGGCGGTAGCCGGGGCGGCCCTTGCTGTCGGTCGACTGACCGACCAGGCGACCGGGCATCAGCCGCGTCAGCTTGTCGGAGACCGCGCAATAGGCCGCATGCGGGCCGCCAAAGCCCATCGGCACGCCAAAGCGCTGCATCGGGCCGACCGCGATGTCGGCGCCGAGTTTCGCCGGCGCGTCGGTCAGCGTCAGACCAAGGGGGTCGGCGATGAAGACGACAATGGCGCCAGTGGCGCGCGCTTTTTCGATCGCCGCCTTGTGGTCGCCATAGACGCCGAAGGTGTCCGGCCAGGAGACGAGCAGGGCGGCGGTGTTGTCGTCGATCGTCTCGCCGTCGATCTCGATGCCGAGCGGCTCGGCGCGGGTGCGAACGACGTCCAGCGTCTGCGGGTGCGGCGTGCCCGCAAGCGCCACCTTGGTGCGCTTGTCGCGGTGGTGGCGCAGCGCAATGCCGACCGCTTCGGCGACGGCGGTCGCCTCGTCGAGCAGTGAAGCCGATGCCACCGGCAGGCCGGTCAGTTCGGTGACCAGCGTCTGGAAGTTGAACAGCATTTCGAGCCGGCCCTGGCTGATCTCGGCCTGATAGGGCGTGTAGGCGGTGTACCAGGCCGGATTCTCGAACAGATTGCGCTGGATGACCGGCGGCACGTGGACGCCGTGGTAACCGGCGCCGATAAAGCTTTTCAGCACCGTATTCCTCGCCATGGTCACCGACAATTCGGCGAGAGCTTCGGCTTCGCTGGCCGGCGCGGGGAGGTCCAGCGGCTGGTCGAGGCGGATCGATCTCGGCACGGCCTGGCTGATCAGTGTCTCGACCGAGGGAACACCGATGACGGTGAGCATGGCTCTGACGTCGGCAAGGCCGGGTCCAATGTGGCGGGCCGAGAAGGGGTAGGGAGCAGCGGTCATGTCGATAAGTTCCCGATGTCAGGCGATATGGGCTTTGTAGGCGGCCTCATCCATGAGGCTGGCGAGCTGACTTTCGTCGGCGAGCTTCATCTTCCACAGCCATCCGGCCCCGGTTGCCGCCGAGTTGACCAGCGAGGGGTCGGACGACAGCGTGCCATTGGCTTCGGTGATCTCGCCATCGACCGGCGCATAAACGTCCGAGGCTGCCTTGACGGATTCGACCACGACGGCGGTGTCGCCCTTGGCGAGCTTCTTTCCCGTTTCCGGCAGTTCCACGAAGACGAGGTCGCCGAGCTGCTCCTGCGCGTAGTCGGTGATGCCGACGGTGGCGATGCCGCCCTCAACGCTGAGCCACTCGTGATCCGATGTGAAATAGGTTGTTGCCATGGAATTCATCCTTTGCGGTAGCGATGAGGGGTGAAGGGCAGAGAACTGACATCGACTGGGATCTTCGTGCCGCGCACGTCGGCGAAAATCCGCGTTCCGGGCTTTGCCAGCGGCGTGGAGACATAACCCATGGCGACCGGATGGCCGGCGGAAGGGCCGAAGCCGCCCGATGTGACATGGCCGGCAGGATTGCCGTCGGTTTCGAACAGCGCGGCACCGGCGCGCACCGGCTGGCGACCCTCCGGTTTCAGCCCGACGCGCTTCTGCGCCGGACCACGTTCCACGGCGGCGCGCAAGGCGTCGGCGCCAATGAAGGTGCCGGAGGCACGGATTTCTTTCGGGATCGCCCACATCAGCGCCGCCGCGGCCGGGTCGGTCTCGGGCGTGATGTCCTGGCCGTGCAGGCAGAGGCCGGCCTCCAGCCGCAGGCTGTCGCGCGCGGCAAGGCCGATCCAAAGCACGCGTTCATCCTCCAGCAGCTTGGTGACAAGGTCACGCGCATCGGCTTCCGGCAGGCCGATCTCGAAACCGTCCTCGCCGGTGTAGCCGGACCGGCTCATGAACCAGTTTTTTCGCGGCTCGACCCCATGCATGAACAGCAGCGAGCCGGTCTCGATGCCGGCGCGGGAGAGTGCAGCCCAGGCTTCGGGACCCTGGATCGCCAGGAAGACGCGGTCGAGCGGCTCGACCTTCACCTCGAAATCGGTCGCCAGGGCGCGCAAATGCTTTTCGTCGGCGACGGCATTGCCGGCATTGGCGACCACCATGAACCTGGTGTCGCCGAGCCGGGTGACGATCAGGTCGTCGAGAATGCCGCCTGCTTCGTTCAGGAAAAAGGATAGCTTTGACTGCGAGATTTCGAGCGCGCCGGCGTCCAGCGGGCAGGCGCGGTTCAACAGCGCAACCGCTTCCGGGCCACTGACCTCGAACAGTTTCATATGCGAGATGTCGAACAACCCCGCATGCTCGCGGGTGTGAAGATGCTCTTTCATGACGCCGGCCGGATAGGTCAGCGGCATCGACCAGCCGGCAAAGGCGCCGAAGCGCGCTCCGGCAGCCGCATGAATATCTTCGAGGGGAAGGTGTTTGTCGTCGTCGCCCGTCATGTCGCCTCCAGAGTCGCACGCAATCGGCCGCTGATGGCGACCAGTCCGTGCCCCTCTGTCTGAAGCCTGAGAGACTCGCGCAGCCGGAACTCTGTCAGCGGCGCTTACACCTTCGGCGCGGGGGCAAGCCCCGACTTTCCAGAGTGTCTTTCCCGTCCACGGTTCTTTTGCCTGAGAGATTTCGGGCGATTTCCCCTTCGGCGGCAGCTCTCGCTGCTCTCTCCCGCAAACAGGTAGGACTCAGAACCCTGAGCCCTCGACGCGCCATCCATAGCCCGTCGACGACACCTTGTCACCTCCCAGCGACATTGTTCTGACAAGTCTTCGCTAACCACGCCGTTTGCCGGTTTTTCAAGACACTCCTGATAAAGCTGACCGATGTGACGCGTTGGGGCGGACGGGGACGACAGATGGGCGAGTTGATCATGAGTGCTCCGGTGGCGGGGCTGACTTCGAAGAACCGCATTGCTTCAGAGGACGTCGTGATGCTGCGCCGCGACGTGTTCGCCGACGGCGTGGTGAGCCGGGGCGAAGCCGAGGCCTTGTTCGCGCTCAACCAGACGGCGCGGGACAAATGCGCGGAATGGGCGCCGTTCTTCGTCGAGGCGGTCACCGACTACATCGTTCATCAGGAAAAGCCCTTGGGCTACATTTCGGGGGAGAATGCCGACTGGCTGGTCCGCACGATTTCGCGCGACGGCATGGTCGACAGCCGGACCGAACTCGAATTGCTGGTCCATGTGCTGGAAGAGGCGAAATCCTCGCCGAGCCGGCTTTGCGTCTACGCGCTGGAGCAGGTCGCCCACGCCGTCGTCGACGGTAAGGGACCGCTGATGCTCGGCGGCGCGCTGGTGCCCGGACTGATCGCCGGGGCCGAAGTCGAGCTTTTGCGCCGCATCCTCCATGCCCATGGTGGCGACGGCAACATCGCCATCACCCAGGCCGAGGCCGAGGTGCTGTTCAGGATCAACGAGCGGACCGCCCAGGCCAATAACGATCCGTCGTGGAACGACCTGTTCGTCAAGGCGATCGCCAATTTCGTCATGTGCTCGGCCGGTTATGAGGCGCCCACCCGCGAGGTGGCGCTGCGCCAGGAAACTTTCCTCGATCATACCGATCCGGAAATCGGCGGCTTCTTCAGCCGCATGGTCTCCGGCGGTCTTGCCGGTGTCATCGAGGCCTACCGCTCTCCTGACGACATAGAGACCGAATGGGAGGCCAAGAACAGGGCCGCCGAGGCGCTGGCCCGCCGTGCCGAGACGATCGATGCCTGTGAGGCAAAGTGGCTGGTCGGACATATCGGGGTGAACCGGCCTCTTTACGAGAATGAGCGTGCGCTGCTGACCCTGATCAAGCATGCCTCGCCGGAAATTCATCCGGCGCTGAAGCCGTTGCTCGACAAGGTTGCCTAAGCCCCGCCGTCCGCTGCTATCGTTTTGCAAAGAATGATATTGGAATGGCCTTCGGGCCATCCCGAGAATTCGGCCATACGCTCGAAGCCAGCCTTTTCATAGAGATCTGGTGCCTGGAAGTCGTGGCTGGAGACCCAGATTTTCCTGACACCGCGATCGGCGGCCTCCGCGACAAAGGCGTCTAGCAACTGCCTTGCGTAGCCGCGACCTCGGTGAGCCTCGTCTATCCACATTAAAGTCAGTTCGGACGTGCCCGCCCAGGAATAGCCGGCGGCTACTCCGACCGCGTGTCCCGCACCATCGCGGATGACAAAGGTCAGCCCTCGGTCATCGTCGCGGTCGATCATACGTCGGTTATCGCGGTTGAGACGATCCTCGAGCGAACTCAATTCCATGGGGGACAAGTCGTGCTCGGCCCGTATGCGAGGGACCGTCAAATCCCGCCATACCAGTCATAGCCGTTGTCTTCCCAATAGCCGCCCCGGCCGCCGCCGATAGTGGCGAAGCCATCGACCAGTTCGATCTTGTAGAGATATTTCGGCATTTTGTAGCCGAGCTGGCGCTCGACGCGGACACGCAGCGGCGCGCCGTTCTCGACCGGCAGCGGCTTGCCGTTCAGGCCGTAGGCAAGGATCGTTTGCGGATGGCGGGCATCGATGAGGTCGATCGTGCCGTAATATTTGATGTCGCCTGACAGGCTGCGGTCGATCGTGTCGAGGCAATGGAACATGACATAGCGGGCCTGTGGCTTGACCACCGCCTGGTCGAGCAGCAGCGCCAGTGGCGTGCCGGTCCATTTGGCGATGCAACTCCAGCCTTCGACGCAATCGTGTCGGGTGATCTGGGTGCGGCTCGGCATGTTCATGAGCTGCTCGCGGGTGAGTGACAGCGGCTTTTCCACGAGGCCTGACACCTCCAGTCGCCAATCGGCGAAGTTGTTGGCGAGCAGGGCCTTGTAAGCGTCGTCGTCCGGCGCGGTCACGCCGTTCGGCCGCATTGGCTGACGGATATCAGCCTCGGTGAATTCGGGCGCCAGCGAATTGCCGCCGCCGAGCAACCGTTGTGCCTTGTGGGTCAGGCCATTGGCGTTTTCGAGGAAGCTGCGCAGGCCGCTGCCGATGCTGAGCTGGCTGTCGAAGGCGTCGCAGCCCGACAGCATGATGCCGGACGCGCCGAGGCCGGCGGCGGTGAGGAACTTTCGGCGGCTTATCTCAAATTTCGCCATCTCAGGCACTCCTCTCGGACGTTTTGTCGTCATGCACGGGAGGATCAGTGCGGTACCAGCCGGTAATGATCGAGCGCAGTTCGTTGATCGGGCCGGCGGCGAGGATCATCAGGATGTGAATGACGAAGAAGGCGACCAGCAGCAGCATGACGGTGAAATGGATGGTGCGTGCCGTCTGCCGGCCACCGGTCAATTCATTGAGGAAGGGCAGCACCGAATTCATGCTCGGCGACATTGCAAGGCCGGTGATGATCATCAGTGGCAAGAGCACGAACAGCACGCCGCCATAGGCCATCTTCTGCAGCGTGTTGTATTCGCGCGTGTGGTGGAATTTCAGCCTGGCGTGGTTGGCGATGTCCCGGGGCAAGCGTTTGAGGTCATCCAGGCGAGGCGCCAGATCGCGGCGGATGTGGCCGTTGATCAGGCTGGCGACGAGCCAGACGATCAAGGTCGTCGTCAGTATCCAGGCGAAGAAGAAATGGATCACGCGGGCGGTGCCGAGGTCATAGTAGGACGGGATCGTCGCCCAGGACGGGAAACCGCGCGCCGTCTCGTTACCGGCCGGGCCCGACCAGCCGAGGACGCCTGTCGTGTCAAAGCGGTGGCCGAAGATTTCGGTGTAGCCGCGCGGCCCGGCATTGGTGTTTTCGGCGCCTATGGCGAAAATGGTGTTGTTGTAGTCGAAGCCGGATTGCTTGCCGATGTAGAGCTGCGGGCGGGCATTGAAGATCTGCAGGCCGGACAGCAGCATGAAAAACAACGAGATAGCCCATAGCCAGTGTGTCAGCCGCGTCCAGCGCGACTGCCGGTAGATCAATGTTTTCTCTTTTGACGCGGGGACGCCCGGTCCAATTTCGGATTGGCTTCTGGCAACCGATTCCATCTTGTCTGATCTCCCGGCCTTGCGGCTTGTCCTAAGCGTTCATTGTCCTCTTGATACGTCGCGATCCAAACCGATGTTTCATGCGATCACGGATTTATTACGGACCGCCCAGGCTGACGGCGAGATTGACGGCTGCGGCGACAATGACCGTATTGAAGAAGAACGACAGGACCGAGTGGACAAGCACGACGCAGCGCATGTGCGTCGTCGAGATGTTGGTGTCGGCGGTCTGCGCCGTCATGCCGATGACGGTCGAGAAATAGAGGAAATCCCAGCCCTCGGGGCGTTTGTCGCCCGGGAACAGCAGGCCGCCGACCGGAATCTTCTTATTGGTGCCGGCGTCGACCGCGTCGCCGTCCATCCAGTAGACATGGGCATAGTGGAGCGCAGCCATGGCATGGATGGTGAACCAGCCGAGCGGGATCGACAGCAGTGCGAAGCCGAGTTCGATCGGGTGATCCCCATCCTTGCGATTGATCAGCAGGAACAGGGAGGCAAGGGCAACGCCGACGACAACGAGCGTGACCGCGAAGATCACCAGCACCGGCTGATCGGTGGCGCGTGCATTCTTGCTCAGGTACTTGCCGGTGAATTTGGGCATCTGGCTGACGACAAGAAGGACGTAAGCGGCAAAAAATATGTTGGCACCGATCGAATAGGCGAGTGGGGCGTGCAGCAGCAGCGCCACAAGCAGCGCAAACGCACCGATACAGGCCGACACCGCGAACAGCATGTGGCGCTGCATCGGTTTCTTGATCGGGGTTTCGGCGGCCATGGCGGTCTCCACCTGGATGGCGCTTTGTTGCTAGCCCGGTGTGGCGGATTTCAGCGCGCGCCGCAAGATGCGGTCAAGTTCACCCAGGAACCGGGAACGATCCTGCGGCGCGAAGCTGGCATTGTAGCCCTTGCTCTCGCCGGTTTCGCGCAGATGCTGCTTGAGGTCCCGCATCGCCACCGCCATGCCGATCGTCTCGGGCGTGAACGGCCGCCCGGTCGGTCCCAGCACATGCGCGCCGATCGCCACCGTGCGGGCGGCAAGCGGAATGTCCGCCGTGACCACGATGTCGTTGGGCTTGGTGTTCTCGACGATCCAGTCGTCGGCGGCATCGGCGCTCTTGGAGACCACGACATTGCGGATCATCGGGTCGCGGGAGGGACGCAGACCGCCATTGGAAACATAGGTGACGACGACGCCATGGCGTTCGGCGACCTTTTCTACCTCGGCCTTGACCGGGCAGGCGTCGGCGTCGACGTAGATGGCGGGTGCGGGCATTGTCTCTCCGGAAACGAGCAGGGGCCGGAAACATATCCGGCCCCTGTCTGAAATCTCTCGGTCGTCAGGCCGGCAGGGCGCCGGATTTCTTCGCCGTCCAGGTGGCGATATAGTCCATCAGGCCCGGATTGAGGCAGTCATAAGGTTCCAGCCCGATCGTCTTCAGCCTGCCGCGAATGCCGTCCATGCGGCTTGGGTCGACACCCGATTCGATGATCGAGGAGACGAAGGCGGTGAAGCCCGGAGGCGACCAGCCGTCTTCCTCGAAGCGCTCGGGATGGATGAAGGACAGGCCCTTGAACGGATGGTCGCGCTCGACCGGCCCGTGCATGTGGACGCCGCATTGGGTGCAGGCATGACGCTGGATCAGCGCCGAGGGGTCGACCACCTTGAGCTTGTCGCCGTTCTCTGTGACGGTGACATCGCCGGTGCCGGCGACCGCAACCACCGAGAATACAGCACCGTCGGGTTTCCAGCATTTGGTGCAGCCGCAGGCGTGGTTGTGGGCGATCTGGCCCTTGACCTTCACCTTGACCGGCTTGCTGGTGCAGGCGCAGACCAGCGTGCCGCCGGCAAAGCTGGCGCTCTCCCTGGGCAGCCCATTGTCGATCTTTGGATGCAGTTTCTCCGCCATTTTTTCTCTCCTCCCATGTTTCACCACAGGGGTCGCTGGCCGGATGGCCGGCGGCGTGTGGCTGTCTTTTAGTAAACCACGACACTCCGGATCGATTTGCCCTCATGCATGAGGTCGAATCCCCTGTTGATGTCCTCGAGCTTCAGCGTGTGGGTGATCATCGGGTCGATCTGGATCTTGCCGTCCATGTACCAGTCGACGATCTTCGGCACGTCGGTGCGGCCGCGCGCGCCGCCGAAGGCGGTGCCCATCCAGCTGCGGCCGGTGACCAGCTGGAACGGCCGGGTCGAAATCTCCTGGCCGGCGCCGGCGACGCCGATGACGACCGACTTGCCCCAGCCGCGATGCGATGCCTCCAGCGCCTGGCGCATCACCTTGGTGTTGCCGGTGCAGTCGAATGTATAGTCGGCGCCGCCGATCTGGTCGGCTCCGCGCTTGGTCATGTTGACGAGGTGGGGCACGATGTCGCCGTCGATCTCCTTCGGATTGACGAAATGCGTCATGCCGAATCGCTCGCCCCATTCCTTCTTGTCGTTGTTCAGGTCGACACCGATGATCATGTCGGCGCCGGCAAGCTTCAGGCCCTGGATGACGTTGAGGCCGATGCCGCCGAGGCCGAAGACCACCGCGGTCGCGCCTTGCTCGACCTTTGCCGTGTTGATGACGGCACCCACGCCGGTGGTCACCCCGCAGCCGATGTAGCAGATCTTGTCGAAGGGCGCGTCGGGGTTGACCTTGGCCACCGCGATCTCCGGCAGCACGGTGAAGTTGGAGAAGGTCGAGCAGCCCATATAGTGGAAGATCTTGTCCTTGCCGATCGAGAAGCGCGACGAGCCGTCCGGCATCAACCCTTGCCCCTGGGTGGCACGGATGGCGGTGCACAGATTGGTCTTCCTCGACAAACACGACGGGCACTGCCGGCATTCGGGCGTATAGAGCGGGATGACATGGTCGCCCTTCCTGACCGAGGTGACGCCCTTCCCGACATCGACGACGATGCCGGCGCCCTCATGGCCGAGGATGGCGGGAAACAGGCCTTCGGGATCGGCGCCCGACAGCGTGAATTCGTCGGTGTGGCAGATGCCGGTCGCCTTGATCTCGACCAGCACCTCGCCATCGCGCGGTCCATCAAGGTCGACCTCCATGATCTCCAGCGGCTTTCCGGCGGCGACAGCGACAGCGGCGCGGGTTTTCATCGGGCAATTCCTCCAAAGGCGATTTTGAGCCAAGGTTTCAGGTTTTGAGCTGCTCATCAACTCTCAGATGAGACGAAATCTTGGCTTTCTTGACGCAGATAGCACACCGTCGACAACCAGCCCGGCTCGGCAGGGGAGTGCGACGGAGCATCGGGAGGGACGCCCGCCATGTCGTCCGCTGCGGCACTTGAGACCTGGCGACATAGTCCATAGAACTGAACCATCTGCCGGAGGGGAATTCTGCCCGCATGTTCACCAAGATCCTGATCGCCAATCGTGGCGAGATCGCCTGCCGCGTCATCAGGACGGCGCGCAAGATGGGCATTGCCACGGTCGCCGTCTATTCCGACGCCGATCGCGATGCCGTGCATGTCGAAATGGCCGACGAGGCGGTGCATATCGGGCCGTCGCCTGCCGCGCAGAGCTACCTCGTTCCTGAAAAGATCATCGCGGCCTGCAAGGCGACGGGCGCTCAGGCCGTGCATCCCGGCTATGGCTTCCTGTCCGAGCGAGCCGCGTTCTGCGAAGCCCTGGAAGCGGAAGGCATCGTCTTCATCGGGCCGAAACCCAGGGCAATCAAGGCGATGGGCGACAAGATCGAGTCGAAGAAATTCGCCAACGCCGCCGAGGTTTCGACGGTTCCGGGTTGGCTCGGCGTCATCGAGAATGCCGATCACGCCGAAAAGATCGCCGGCGAGATCGGCTATCCCGTGATGATCAAGGCCTCGGCCGGTGGCGGCGGCAAAGGCATGCGCATCGCCTGGGACCAGTCGGAAGTACGTGACGGATTCGACCGGGCGCGCTCGGAAGCCAAGAGTTCGTTCGGCGACGACCGTGTCTTCATCGAAAAGTTCGTGGTCGACCCGCGTCACATCGAAATCCAGGTGCTGGCCGACGGGCATGGCAACGCGCTCTATCTTGGCGAACGCGAATGCTCGATCCAGCGCCGCAATCAGAAGGTGGCGGAAGAGGCGCCGTCGCCCTTCCTCGATGCCAAGACGCGCAAGGCGATGGGCGAGCAGTCGGTGGCGTTGGCCAGGGCTGTCGACTACCAGAGCGCCGGCACCGTCGAGTTCATCGTCGACAAGGACAAGAACTTCTATTTCCTTGAAATGAATACACGATTGCAGGTCGAGCATCCGGTGACCGAACTCGTCACCGGCATCGATCTGGTCGAGCAGATGATCCGCGTCGCCGCCGGCGAAAAGCTCGCCATCAAGCAGAGCGACATCAAGCTGAACGGCTGGGCGGTGGAAAGCCGGCTCTACGCCGAGGATCCCTATCGCAATTTCCTGCCGTCGATCGGCCGGCTGACACGCTACCGGCCACCCGAGGAAGGCCGCTTCGGCGAGGTCGTCATCCGCAACGACACCGGCGTCACCGAAGGCTCGGAAATCTCCATGTTCTACGATCCGATGCTGGCCAAGCTGTGCACCTGGGCGCCGACGCGGCTCGAGGCCATCGACGCCATGTCGGAAGCGCTGGACAGCTTTGTCGTCGACGGCATCGAGCACAACATACCGTTCCTGGCGGCGCTGATGCAGCATCCACGCTGGCGGGAAGGGGCGATATCGACCGGCTTCATCGCGGAGGAATATCCCGACGGTTTTGCCCCCGTCGTACCGAACAGCGAGGAAAAAGCCGTTCTGGCATCGATCGCGACCGCGGTGGAACTGCTGCGCCGCGATCGTCTCGACCGGCTGGGCGGGCGGCTGGCGCCGCATTCGGGAGCGCTCAAGCGCGAATGGGTGGTGAAGATCGGCGAAGAGTATTTGTCGGCGTCGATCCTCGAAGGCATGATTTCCATCCCGATGGAAATGGACCTGTCCATCGATGGCGGCAAGGCGCTGACAGTTTCGTCCGATTGGCGGCCCGGCGATCTCATCTGGCGCGGCACGGTCGGCAAGCGCAGGGTTGCCGCCCAGATCCGTCCTGTCGCCAATGGCCTCCGCATCGCCTGGAAAGGCATGTCGGTGACCGCGCGCGCCATGCTGCCGCGCACCGCCGAATTGGAACGGCTGATGCCGGAGAAAATAGCGCCGGACACGTCGAAACTGCTGCTCTGCCCGATGCCGGGCCTCGTCGTGTCGATCGCCGTTGTCGAAGGCCAGGAGGTCAAGGCGGGCGAGACGCTGGCCGTGGTCGAGGCGATGAAGATGGAAAACGTTCTGCGCGCCGAGCGCGACCTCGTCGTGGCGAAACTCAATGCCAAGCCGGGCGACAGCCTTGCCGTCGACGCGGTGATCATGGAATTCGCCTGAACGGCTGGAAGCCTGTGGGTCGGTAGTCGTTTGTGCTGGACTGGTATCGCCCGGTCCCGGACAATACATCTCCATCGACTCAAGTCTTACGGACAGCGCGAGAAACCATGGCGGATGAGAGACTTCCACGCGATCCCCTGAAGCGCGAGGCCGCGATCGCGGCCGCGCGGCCGGAGGTGCCGGCGCGGCCGTTCGTCCATCTGCGCGTGCACTCGGCCTATTCGCTGCTGGAAGGCGCGCTGCAACTCGGCAAGATCGTCGGCCATGCCGTCAAGGACGAAGCGCCAGCGATCGCGGTGACCGACACCAACAATTTGTTCGGCGCCTTGGAGTTCGCCCAGAAGGCGGTGAAGGACGGCATCCAGCCGATCATCGGCTGCCAGATCGCGCTTGCCTTTTCCGGCGAAAACAGCGACGGCCAGCGTGACCGTCGTCGGCAAGGTCCCGATATGCGGCCGGTCGTGCTGATCGCGGCGACCGAAACCGGCTATTCCAATCTCGTCCGGCTGGTCAGCCGCGTTTACCTTGAAACACCGCCCGGCGAAGCGGTGCACCTGACCACCGAAATGATGGACGGCCAATGTGACGGCCTGATTTGTCTTAGTGGCGGGCCGCGCGGCCCGATCGGCATGGCCCTGAAGGAAGATCGCCGCGATCTTGCCGAAGCGCGGCTGGTAACGCTCAAGGCGATGTTCGGCGACCGGCTCTATGTCGAGCTGGACCGGGTTTCGGGGTACGACCGGATGATCGAGAAATCCTCGATCGATCTCGCCTATGCCCATGAATTGCCGCTGGTTGCCACCAATGAGGCGTTCTTCTCGTCGCGCGACGAGTATGAGGCGCATGATGCGTTGATCGCCATCGCCGAGGGGTCGGTTGTCGCCGTCGACACCCGCCGCCGGCTGTCGCCGGACAATTTCCTGCGCAGCCAGGCCGATATGGCGAAATTGTTCGCCGACCTGCCTGAAGCCATCGACAACACTGTCGAGATCGCGCTGCGCTGCTCCTACTATCCAAAAACCCGCAGTCCGATCCTGCCGCGTTTCACGGGCGGCGATGCCTCCGACAAGGACGCCGCCGAAAAGGCCGAGGCCGAGGAACTGGCCCGTCAGGCGCGCGAGGGGCTCGATGCACGGCTCGCCCTGCACGGACCGACACCGGGCTACACGATCGAGCAGTATCGTGAGAGGCTCGAATTCGAGCTTGGCATCATCGAGAAAATGAAATTCCCCGGCTACTTCCTGATCGTTGCCGACTTCATCAAATGGGCCAAGGCGCAAGGCATTCCGGTCGGGCCGGGGCGTGGTTCGGGCGCTGGTTCGCTGGTTGCCTATTCGACCACCATCACCGACATCGATCCGCTGCGTTTCTCACTGCTGTTCGAACGCTTCCTCAATCCGGACCGCGTGTCGATGCCCGATTTCGACATCGATTTCTGCCAGGACCGTCGCGAAGAGGTGATCCGCTACGTCCAGCAGAAATACGGCCGCGACCAGGTCGGTCAGATCATCACTTTCGGTACGCTGCAGGCGCGCGCCGTGCTGCGCGACGTCGGCCGCGTGCTGCAGATGCCGTACGGCCAGGTCGACAAGCTTTCGAAAATGGTGCCGCAGAACCCGGCCAATCCGGTCAAGCTCGCCGATGCCATCGCCAACGAGCCGCGCTTTGCCGAGGAGGCTGAGAAAGAGCCGATCGTGCAGACGCTGCTCGACATGGCGCAGAAACTGGAGGGCCTCTACCGCCACGCCTCGACGCACGCCGCCGGCATCGTCATTGGCGACAGACCGTTGTCGGAACTGGTGCCGATGTACCGCGATCCGCGCTCGGACATGCCTGTCACCCAGTTCAACATGAAATATGTCGAGCAGGCGGGGTTGGTGAAGTTCGACTTCCTCGGCCTGAAGACGCTGACGGTGCTGGAGACGGCCGTCAAGTTGATCCGCCGGCGCGGCATCGATATCGATCTGGCAACCATCCCGCTCGACGATCCCGAGACCTATGCGATGCTGTCGCGCGGCGAGGTGGTCGGCGTGTTCCAGGTGGAAAGTGCCGGCATGCGCAAGGCGCTGATCGGCATGCGGCCCGACTGCATCGAGGACATCATCGCGCTGGTTGCCCTCTACCGGCCGGGACCGATGGAGAACATCCCGACCTACAACGCCAGAAAGCATGGCGAGGAGGAGATGGCCTCGATCCATCCCAAGATCGACCATCTGGTGAAGGAGACGCAAGGCGTCATCGTCTACCAGGAACAGGTGATGCAGATCGCGCAGGAGCTGTCCGGCTATTCGCTCGGCGAAGCCGACCTTCTGCGGCGCGCCATGGGCAAGAAGATCCGCGCCGAGATGGACAAGCAGCGCGAACGCTTTGTCTCCGGCGCGGTCGAGCGCGGCGTCGCAAAGCCGCAAGCCGACTTCATTTTCGACCTGCTGGCAAAGTTCGCCGACTACGGTTTCAACAAGTCTCATGCGGCCGCCTACGCTGTCGTCTCCTACCAGACCGCCTATCTCAAGGCGCATTATCCGGTCGAGTTCCTGGCAGCGTCGATGACGCTAGACATGGGTAACACCGACAAGCTCGCCGACTTCCGCCAGGATGCGCTGCGCCTTGGCATCGAAGTCCTGGCGCCGTCAGTGATGACGAGTTTCCGTGCCTTCGAGGTCGGGGAGAACCGGATCTATTATTCGATGGCCGCGCTGAAGGGCGTCGGCGATGCCGCGGTGGAGCACATCGTCGCCGTTCGCGGCGAAAAGCCGTTCAAGAGCCTGGCCGATTTCTGCGAGAGGGTCGACCCGAAGATCGTCGGCAAACGGGTTTTCGAAAGCCTGATCATGGCTGGCGCGCTCGACTGCTTCGGCCACGATCGCGCCCAGATGTTGGCCGGCGTCGAGCGAATGATGGGGCTGGCGTCGCTCGCCCAGCAGAACGCCGTTTCGGGTCAGGCCGACATCTTCGGCGCATCCCTCGGCGCACAGTCTCAGGCGCTCAACCTGCCGGCGACCGATCCGTGGCTCGCTGCCGACCGCCTGCACCGCGAGTTCCAGGTCGTCGGCTTCTATCTCTCGGCGCATCCGCTCGACGAGTACAAGGCGGCGCTGCAGAAGATGCGGGTGCAGAACTGGGCGGAGTTCTCCGCTGCCGTCAAGCGCGGCGCTTCCGCCGGCCGGCTTGCCGGCACCGTTACCAGCAAGCAGGAGCGCAAGACGCGCACCGGCAACAAGATGGGCGTGGTGGCCTTTTCCGACACCTCCGGCCAGTACGAGGCGGTGCTGTTTTCGGAAGGGCTGGCGCAGTACCGTGACCTCCTCGAGGCCGGCCGCTCGGTTGTCATCACGGTCGCGGCGGAGGACAGGCCCGAGGGCGTCAGCCTGCGCATCAACTCCGTCCAATCGCTGGAGGACGAAGCAAGCCGCATCCAGAAAGCCCTGCGCATTTTCGTCAGGAACGATGGACCTGCCTCGATGATCCAATCCCAGCTCACGCAGCGCGGTGAGAGCCAGGTGAGCATTATCGTGATCAAGGAAGAGGCGCAGGGCGAGGTCGAGATCGCTCTGCAAGGCGGCTACCGCGTCTCGCCGCAGATCGCCTCGGCGATGCGCGCCGTGCCGGGCGTGATTGAAGTGGAACTGGTGTGATCTGCGCGCTTACCAGGCGGCACCCCGCGGGCCGGCATCGGCTGCTCATGCCAGCATGAAGGCCAAGGAGAGGCGCCCATCGCAGAACCTTTCCGCGACGGCGCGACTACGCGACAGGCTGCGCAGGCTCTATCACGGACGCTCGCCGGCCGCGTTCCGGTTCCAACTGGTGGCTGTCATCATCGACCTCGCCATCATCGCTTTTTTCATCGCCACCCCGGTCATCCAGCAGTCGCCCTCGTTTCTGTGGCTAGACTATGCCGTGGCGGCTCTCGTCGCCGCCGATCTGATTGCCAGGCTGCTCGCCTCCAACGACATGCTGCGCCTGACGAAGCAGCCGACCTTCTGGGTGGATGCCTTCATCCTTCTGACGCTGCTGATGCCGACAGCTCTCGCGAGCCTCGGCTTTCTGCGCATCCTGCGGCTATGGTCGCTGTCGCGCAGCGGTTCGATCTGGCGGCATTTCGAGATGCGTGGCCTGCGGCCCTGGCGCGAGGCAAGCCACGCGGTGATCAACCTTTTGACCTTTCTCTTTGTCATCACGGGCTTCGTCTACACGTTCTTTTTTCGCAACGGAGCCGGACTGGAAAACTACATCGACGCGCTTTACTTCACCGTCGCGACCGTGACGACGACAGGCTTCGGAGACATCGTGCTGCCGGGCATCGCCGGCAAGCTGACGGCGATCGTAACCATGATCATCGGCATATCGCTGTTCGTCAGGCTGGCGCAGGCGATCTTTCGGCCGGCCAAGGTGTTCTTTCCCTGTCCGCAATGCGGGTTGCAGCGTCACGAGCCGGACGCCGTACACTGCAAGGCGTGCGGACACGTGCTCAACATTCCAGACGAAGGGAACTGACTGGCAACGCTATGACGCCGCGACTTCTGCCGGCTTGACTGCCTTGCGCTGCAAGTTGAGCAGATTGCCCATCAGGATCAGCAATGCACCGCCAGCGGTGAAGGCGTCGATCTGCTCGCTGTAAAGCAGCCAGCCGATGAGCGCCGACAACGGTACACGCAGGAAATCCATCGGCGAAATGACGGTGGCGTCGGCATAGCCAAGCGCACGGGCCATGCAAAAATGCGACGACATGCCGGTGAAGGCGATCAGCACGATCCATGGCCACAGTTCCAGCGGCGGGTTGCGCCACTCGTAAAGGGCTGGAACGAGGCCGACCACCGACTGGATGATCAGCATCCAGAAGATAATGCGCACGACGCTGTCCGTCCGCGTCAGCGACTTGACCAGGACCACCGAGATGCCGAAGCAAACCGCGGCGCCGAGCACGATGAGATGGCCCGGATCGACCGAGCCCACACCGGGGCGAACGATGATTACCACCCCGATCAGGCCCAGCACGATCGCGGCAAGCTTTGGCCGGGACAACCTTTCACCAAGAAAGGTCACCGCCAGGATAGCCGTCCAGATCGGTGTGGTGAATTCGATCGAAATCAGCACGGCCAACGGAATCAAGGTCAATGCGTAGAGCCATGCCGCCTGCCCGGTATAGTGGATGACGTTTCTGGCGATATGAGCGACGGGCCGCTGCGTGCGCATCGCCGCGAAGCCGCCGCTCATCATCACCAGCGGCAGCAGAATGAAGAACCCGATGACCGAGCGCAGTTCCAGCACCTGGAAGACGTTGAGCTCGGCGGTCGTGGCGCGGCCGGCGACCGACATCGCCAGGAACGAGGCGATCGACAGCGCCATCCAGAAAGCGGCCTTGGGGATCGAGGGGGTAGGTGCCATGTCAGCTATCTCGCAAGCCGGGGTTTTTGCCGCAACCACTAGCCGCCGCATTTGACTGGGCCAGAGATATTGGCGCGACGTTGCAAAACAGCCCTGTCGCGGGCGGAACCTGACATGGCAAGCCGCGTTGAGTCGCGATGTCCGCTTGAGCATCACCGATCGCCGTTCCACCCGTCACAAGGAGACCTTCGATGACATTACTCACGCGGTTTGTGCTTGCCGGGTGCCTGGCCGTCGCGGCCACAGCCGCGCATGCGGACGAGAGCAAATTTCTCCAATCCTTCAAGGGCAATTTCGCCGGCAAGGGAACCGTTCAGGTGACGACGCAGGCGCCAACGGTCAGCGTTTCCTGCACGTTCAAATCGAATGCGACATCGTCTTCGCTGTCCCTCGACGGCAACTGCCGCGGCCTGATCCTGGTGACACGCGCCATCAGTGCTCGCCTGAAGACCAGCGGCGCCAAATACAGCGGTGTCTATGTGGGATCGCGCACCGGACCGGCGCAGTTGAACGGAAGCCGTTCCGGCAATGCGATAAACCTCGCCATCCGCTGGGCCAAGGAGGTCAATGGCGACCGCGCCGCGCAGCTTACCGTGCAGAAAAACGGTGCGGACGGCATAGTCTTGACCGTGGTCGACCGCGATCCCAAGACCGGCAAGAGCGTGGTGACCAGCCGCATCGATCTTCGACGCAGCTGATCGGGTTCAATCTTCCAGCGGCTCCGGCGGATGGGCGTCGCGGCCCTTGCCGAAGGTGTAGCCGGTTTGCACCGCCTTGCGGCCGAACTTGTCGCGTAGCGCATCGATGGCGCCTTCGGCCATGGCGCGCTTGCGCGACTGCACATCGACCAAATCCGGCGGGTCGGCCTTGTCGTCGTCGGAGAGGTCGCTGACGCCGATGCCGAGCAATCGGAATTTCGTTCCGTCGGTCTCCTTGCGAAGAAGTTCCACGCCGGTCGAAAAGATGCGGTCGGCGAGCCGGGTCGGGTCGCCGAGCTGACGGTTGCGCGTGCGCAGCCTGAAGTCCTGGGTCTTCAGCTTCAGCACCACGGTGCGCCCGGCGATGCCTGATTTCTTCAGCCTCGCCGAGACTTTTTCCGAAAGGCCCCTCAGCACCGAGACAAGCTCGTCCAGTGAGGCGATATCGGTGTCGAAAGTGGTTTCGGCCGATACGCTCTTGGCGTCCTGGTCTGGGTCGACGCGGCGGACATCCTCACCGCGCGAAAGCCGGTAGAGCCGTTCGCCCATCACCCCATAGCGGCGCATCAGGTCGCCACGCTCCATCTTCTGGAGCTGGCCGATCGTGCGGATGCCATCCTGTTCCAGCGTGGCGTTGAACGCCTTGCCGACGCCCCAGATCATGGTCACCGGCTGCGTGGCCAGAAAGCCGACCGCCTCCGCCTCGCCGATGACGGAAAAGCCGCGCGGTTTGCGGAAATCGGACGCTATCTTGGCGAGGAATTTGCAATAGGACAGGCCTGATGAAACGGTGATGCCGATCTCCTTCTCCACCGCCAGCGAAAAGCGCGCCAGCACCACGGCCGGTGGCAGTCCGTGCAGGCGCTCGGTGCCGGCGAGGTCGAGGAAGGCCTCATCGATCGACAACGGCTCGACCAGCGGTGTCAAAGCCTGCATCATGGCGCGCACCTCGCGGCCGACGGCCACGTACTTTTCCATGTTGGGCGCGATCACGACCGCCTCCGGGCAGGCCTCGAGCGCCTTGAACATCGGCATGGCGGAGCGCACGCCGCGGATGCGAGCGATGTAGCAGGCGGTGGAGACGACACCGCGCTTGCCGCCGCCGATGATCAGCGGCTTGTCCTTGAGCGCAGGGTTGTCGCGCTTCTCGATGGCCGCGTAGAAGGCGTCGCAATCGATATGGGCGAGGTGCAGCCGGTAAAGCTCGGGATGGCGGGCAAGGCGAGGGCTGCCGCAGCGTTCGCAACGGCGCGTTTCACTGCGCTGAAAAGTCAGGCAGTCACGACAAAAACCGTGGTCGGGATTGTTGACAGGGGTCGCCATCGCTGCGAACATAAAGAGAACAAAACCAATGGTACGACAGCGCAAGGCCAGCGACAAGCCTGGCCTGGGGAGAACGCATGAGCACGACCGTAGTGCCGCTGGCGCCAGAGCTCTGGCCTGAATTCGAGGACCTTTTCGGCAAGCAGGGCGCCTGCTACGGCTGCTGGTGTACCCATTTCCGGCTGGCGCCGGCGGCGCGGCGCGAGAGCAGTCGTGAACGCAACAAGGATCACATCAAGGCGCGCATCGAAGCCGGCCCGCCGCCCGGCCTGCTGGCTTTCGAGGACGGCAAGGCGGTCGGCTGGATGCAGATCGGGCCACGCGCCGACGTGCCCGAATGGAATAACAAGGGCAGGGGCTCGGCGCCGATCGATCCCGCCGACGCGTCCGATCCGGCCGTTTGGGCGATCTCATGCTTTTTCATCCGCGCCAAGGCGCGCGGCAGGGGCATCACCCACCGCCTCGTCGAAGGCGGCATCGAGTTCGCCCGCAGGAACGGGGCGCGGCTCGTCGAGGCCTGCCCGATCGACCTGTCGCGCGATTCGCGTTCGATCGGCCTGTTTGTCGGGTCATCGGGAGTGTTCGAGAAAGCCGGGTTCGAAAGGCTTGTGGAGCGCAAGGCCGGTCGACCGCTGATGCGGCTGGTGTTG
Source organism: Mesorhizobium sp. B2-3-15 (assembly GCF_006442875.1). NCBI lineage: Bacteria > Pseudomonadati > Pseudomonadota > Alphaproteobacteria > Hyphomicrobiales > Phyllobacteriaceae > Mesorhizobium > Mesorhizobium sp. B2-3-15. Next base: position 474,474 of record NZ_VFVO01000003.1, read on the forward strand.
AAGCCGATTGCCTGACTGTCATCGTCTTGCAGTCGCGATGGTATTTCCCTACCAGAGATACGAGACCATTTTGCCTTTTCGACCGAACGGAGAATTCCCGTGAACCGTATGCTGCCTATTGCCTTTACCGCGTTCCTGCTGAGCGCGCCTGCTTTCGGCCAGACCGTCGACAGTCAGGGCGCCAAGCAATTGTCCGATGACCTGTCGCGCTATGTCGGCAAACAGGCGCTCGACAAGGGCATCCTGAAGGTTTCGGCCGAAGGCGACGCCTACAAGATCGTGGTTGATTTCAAGGCGCTGGCCAGCAGCTTTCCCGACCAGAAACTGGTGAAATTCGACCTTGCGCCCTACGCCCTGCTGGTCAAGCCGCGCAGCGACGGGTCCTGGGATGTCTCGATGGATTTTTCGCAGAGCGCCTCCTTTGAATTCAACGGCCCTCAGGGAAAGCAGAGCACGCAGTTCTCGATCAAGGATGGCAAGGGCAACGGCGTCTACGACCCCAAGTTGGCGGCCTTCACCAGCGCCACGAGTTCGATGGCCGGAATGACGATGTCGTCGCAGGACGCCAAGCAAAAGATGGATGTGACCGCCGGTGCCGGCACCGTGACGCTTTCCGCGACCAAGGCGACCAATGGCGGCGTTGATTTCACGACGTCGCAAAAGATTTCGAACTTCGTCGAAGCGATAAAATTCAACGATGCCGAGAGCGGGCTGAATTTTCCCGTCACCGTGAAGTCGCCGGAATTTTCCGTGGAGGCCAGCGGCAAGGGCGTGCAGACCAGGCCTCTGCTCGATCTCCTGGCGTTTGCCGTGGCCAATGAGGACGAGAAGACGCTGAAGGCAAACCAGGCGCAGCTCAAGTCGCTTCTGCTTGCAGCGCTTCCGGTGTGGGAGCGTATCGACGGGACCTATGGCTTCAAGGACTTCGCGGTCGACAGCCCTATCGGCACGTTCGGAGCAACCCAGTTCGGCATAGCGTTCGGTTCCGACGGCGTCGCCCAGAACGGCAAGGTCAGCTATGGTATCAAGGCTTCGGGGCTGACCGTGCCGCAGCAGCTTTTGCCGAGCTGGAGCGTGGCATTGCTGCCCACCGATATCGACCTGAATTTCGGCGGTGCCAACATCGATCTCGACAGCATGGCGAAGAAGGCCATCGAAGCCTTTGATCTCAACCAGGATCCGCCGCTGCCGGCCGAGTTCGGCGACCAGCTCAAAGCCGAATTCCTGGCCAAGACGCCGAAGGTCGTCATCGGCCACAGTACCGTGAAGAACAAGGACATGGAGATCGCGCTGGAAGGTGAGATGACAAGCTTCGGCCAGAAACCCGACGCAAATCTCACTGTCGACGTCGCCGGCTTCGACAAGGTCATGGAACATCTGCAGGAAGCGGCGAAGGCGGAGCCGGAGGTCGGGCAGTACGTGCCTATCGCTCTCATGGCGAAGGGTTTTGCCAAGACGCTGCCGGATGGCAAGCTGGAATGGGCTATCAACACCAAGGCCGACGGCTCGGTCACCGTCAACGGCGTCATGCTGAAGCCCGCCGACCCGGCGGTGGACGATAGCGTCGACGACGGTGACGGTTCGGACGATGAGAGCGGCGGCGATAATGGCGGTAGCGATAATGGCGGCGGCGCTAACGGCGGGGCAGGGGCGAAGCTCAATCCTTGAGTGTTCTGCCCTTGAGCAAATCCGGAACAGTGCGAACCGGTTTTTTCGTCCGGGATCGCACCAAAACGCCTGGATTAGAACCCCAGCGCGCCAGCGATCTTAGGCGCGGCTTCGTGCCAATCCTGGACGACGATGACATCGTCCGGGACCGATGGCAGGAACGTACGCAGCGAATTGTCGGCCATCAGATGGAATAGGTTTGCGTCGGCGACCGAGTCACGCACCGACGCCAGATTGGCTGGCTGATCGTCGACGAAGACCACCGGCCTGCCGCTCTTGCCGCGCAGTTTGGCTACCGCCGGGCCCTTGGCCATTTCGGTGGTCAGCAGCGGATAGGCTAGCCCCAGTGCATCGAGATGGGCGCGTCGCACGGCGCGATGCCGGTGCGGCATGGCTGTCAGCAATATGATTTCGGCACGGTCTCCAAGCCCGGTCAGGGCTTCCGCGGCGCCATCGGTGATGCTTTGCCAATCGGCTTGCGCGTCGAAGAAATCGCCGAGGAGTGCGGTGACTTCAGGTTGTCCGATCAGGCGGCCGCTGGCTGTCTCGGCAATGTTGCCGGTCAGCCGGAAGGACGCCAGCGTCAGGCCATAGCCGCGCGCCTTGAGGAAATGCGGGAAGGGCCGGATGAATTCGAGCACCACGTCATCGACATCGAGCACCAGCAGCGGTCGGTCGTCAGCCGCCAGTTCCTCGATCTGGCGCGCGGTTTCGGGATCATCGCTCATGTGGAGTGCTCGTGATTGTCATCGCCAAGCGGCAAGACGCGCAACGCCTTGCCGACAGCCGCTGGTGGCGTGCCGGTTTCCTCGGCGAAGCGCATTAAGGTCGGCTCGTGGGCGAGAATGAACTGCAGGACGCCGGCCATGAAACCCGGCTCGCCGGCCGCCCGGCGGATCGAATGCGCCTCTATTCCCGTGATTGCCAGAAAGCGCGGTAAAAGCTCCGGATCGGTGGCAACGAAGCCCAGTGCCTTGACGGCAATGGTTTCCGCCTCTTCGCGCATTGACGCTGCGTTTGCCATCACTACCTTCGGTGCGTGGAATGAGTCTCTCCCGCAGTAATGGCAAGAATTGCTTGCGGCAAGCCATTAGCGTGTGGCGCGCCTTTTGGACGCGCAGGGAGGCGAGGCGGAATTCGTGCTGCTTTGCAGGCTTCGGGTTTCCGTTTCGTCAATCATATTGCCGTATAGTGAAGCAGGGTTTGGTGCGTTCAAGGAAAGAGCGCATGACGGCCACCTCCGGGTGGAGGACGGCCGGGACGGGATGCCGATGCCTAAGAAGGTCATGATCGTCGAGGACAATGAGCTCAACATGAAGCTCTTTCGGGACCTCATCGAAGCAAGCGGTTACGAGACGGTGCGCACCCGCAACGGTCTGGAGGCGCTCGACCTGGCGCGCCAGCACCGGCCGGACCTCATCCTGATGGACATCCAACTGCCCGAAGTGTCGGGACTGGAAGTGACCAAATGGCTGAAAGAGGACGACGATCTGCACGTCATCCCGGTGATTGCGGTGACTGCCTTTGCGATGAAAGGCGACGAGGAACGCATCCGCCAAGGCGGCTGCGAGGCGTATATTTCGAAGCCGATCTCGGTGCCGCGTTTCATCGAAACCATCAAATCTTATCTGGGCGATGCCTGATGTACCCTTCCAGCCGAGCCGGAGCGTTGTGAAATGACTGCGCGGATCCTCGTCGTCGACGACATCCCTGCCAATGTGAGGCTGCTGGAAGTCCGGCTGCTGGCCGAGTATTTCGAGGTTCTGACCGCCACCAATGGGGCCGATGCGATCGAGACCTGCGAGAACGGCAAGGTCGATGTCGTGCTGCTCGACGTAATGATGCCCGACATGGACGGGTTCGAGGTCTGCCGGCGATTGAAGAGCGATCCGGCGACGTCGCACATTCCGGTGGTGATGATCACCGCTCTCGATCAGGTCACCGACCGCGTGCGCGGGCTCGAGGCCGGTGCCGACGATTTCCTGACCAAGCCGGTCAACGACTTGCAGTTGATGACGCGCGTCAAGAGCCTGGTCCGCCTGAAGTCGTTGACCGACGAGCTTCGGCTGCGCGCCTCGACCACGCGCAACATCGGCATCGAAGAACTTTTGAGCCGCAATTTCGCGTCCGAGGACACGACGCCGAAGGTGCTTTTGATCGACGAGCGCAAATCGTCGGTCGAGCGCATCCAGAAGATGCTGCGCGATCGTGCCGACCTCGACGTCACGGGCGATCCGCATGCCGGGTTCTTCCAGGCCGCGGAGACGCCCTATGAATGCGTGATGATCTCGACGGCCTTCGCCGATTTCGATCCGCTCAGGCTCTGCTCGCAACTGCGCTCGCTCGACCGCACCCGTTTCGTGCCGATCATCCTGCTGGCGGAGGAGGGCGAGGAGGAGCGCATCATCCGAGGGCTCGAACTCGGCATCAACGACTATCTGATGCGGCCGATCGACCAGCAGGAACTGACGGCGCGGCTGCGTACCCAGGTGCGCCGCAAGCGCTACAATGACCAATTGCGCGCCAGTGTCACCCAGACCATCGAAATGGCCGTGACCGACGGCCTCACGGGGCTGCACAATCGCCGCTATCTAGACAGCCATCTGCAGACGCTGTTCGATCGCGCCGTGGCGCGGCGCCGGCCGCTGTCGGTGATGATCACCGATCTCGACCGCTTCAAGTCCATCAATGATGCGCATGGGCACGACGGCGGCGACGAGGTGCTGCGCGAATTCGCGCGGCGGCTGCGCAAGAACGTCCGGGGTATCGACCTTGCCTGCCGGTTCGGCGGCGAGGAGTTCGTGGTGGTAATGCCCGACACCGACGGCGCAGTGGCCGAGAAGGTGGCCGAGCGCATTCGTGCCGAAATCGCCCAGATGCCGTTCGCCATCGGCGCCGAGGGCAAGACGATCGAGGTCACCGTCAGTGTTGGCGTGTCATCGGTGCTGAAGGGCGTGGACACGGTGGCGGCACTGATGAAACGCGCCGATCTCGCGCTCTACGAAGCCAAGAGCGGCGGCCGCAACCGCGTCGTTGCCAAGGCAGCCTGACGCTCCGGGCCCGATTATCCGGTCAACCCAACAGGGTTACCCATTTACCTTAATCCAAGCGATTCGCGAGCCTTGGTTAAGAAACTGTTGATTTCCATAAGCTCTTGCGCAAATGTGAAGGCCAAGACGAAGCCGGCACGAGGTAGACAGCCGGCTCGATCCTCGAATACCCCATGATGCTCAGGTCCGCCGCATCTCCTGGGTCCGTGGGGTCGGCCGGCCGGCGCTGGCACATAGTGGCCTCCTCGTACCGCTGCCAAACGCCGACCGGCCCCCTTTGCCCGATATGACATCAGGAATCTGCGTCAAGCCCCGGAAGTGCCGGGGCTTTTTTGCGGCAGGTTCCCGCTTTTCTGGACTGTAACGGCTTCGGCTGCACTCTCGGCGCTATTGCCTGGCAACGCCAAGACTTTTTCACCGCCATTGCATAAGGAGAAGGAGAGGAGCCAGCTCCTTCCATTTCATACATATGGCGCGCAAGGGGCTTGCGGCAAGACCCGGCTGTTCCCGTAGAACCACGACCCAGGTTAACGGAAACGGGAGTGGCGAAATGCCGGAATTGTTGCCAGGTGGCCGAGTGCGTCGGGATCATGCCGTGGTGATCGCCGGAGGTGGTCCGACCGGGTTGATGCTGGCCGGCGAACTCGCATTGGCGGGCGTCGATGTGGCCATTGTCGAGCGGCGGCCAAACCAGGAACTCATCGGTTTGCGCGCGGGTGGCCTGCACGTCCGCACCGTCGAGGTGCTCGACCAGCGCGGAATTGCCGACCGGTTCCTCTCGCAGGGACAGACATCGCCGTCGGTGGGCTTCCACATGATCCGATTGGACATCAGCGACTTTCCCACGCGGCACAACTATCTGCTGGCGTTGCGGCAAAACCATATCGAGCGGATATTGGCCGACTGGATCAGCGAGTTCGGCGTGCCGATCTATCGCCGGCAGGACGTCACGGGCTTCGCACAGGATAATGGTGGCGTCGACATCGATCTGTCTGGCGGCCAGCGGTTGCGGACGCAGTATCTCGTCGGCTGCGACGGAGGACGCAGCATGATCCGCAAGGCCGCGGGGATTGCGTTCGATGGATGGGATCCGACGATGAGCTGGATAATCGCCGAGGTGGAGACGGCGGAGGAACCAGCGTTGGGCTTTCGCAGTGACGCCCATGGTATCCATGCGATCGGCAAGATTGAGGAAGACGGCCGGGTGGGTATCGTGTTGACCGAGCGACAACTGACCATTGGTGGCGAACCGACACTGCGCGATCTCAGCGAGGCGCTTGTCGGTGTCTACGGCACCGATTACGGGGTCCACAGTCCGACCTGGATTTCCCGGTTCACCGACATGACGCGGCAGGCTGCCGCTTACCGCCACAGACGTGTTCTGCTGGCCGGTGACGCCGCGCATATCCATCCCCCAATGGGCGGACAGGGCCTCAATATCGGCGTGCAGGACGCGGTGAACCTGGGGTGGAAGCTGGCCCAGGTGGTCAAGCGGATGTCACTGGAAGGCCTGCTCGACAGCTACCATGCCGAACGCTATCCGGTCGCCGCCCGCGTGCTGCGCAACGCGATGGCGCAGGTCGCGCTTCGCCGGATGGATGCTCGCACCAAGGCCTTGAGCGACACATTCGCCGAACTGCTCGCCATGGATGGGCCACGCAAACGGATCGCCGCGGAGATGTCTGGCCTGGATGTCCACTACGATCTCGGGGAGGGGCACGCGCTGCTTGGGCGACGAATACCCGACCTCGATCTCTCCACCGCTGATGGGCCGTTGCGACTGTTCACGTTGCTCCACGACGCGCGGCCGCTGCTCCTCAATTTCGGTGAGCCAGGCAGGCTGGACATTGCGCCTTGGGCCGACCGGATCCGGCAGATCGACGCATCGTATGCCGGTGCCTGGGAGCTTCCCGTACTCGGAACGGTCGCCGCACCCGACGCGGTCTTGATCCGGCCCGATGGATACGTGGCCTGGGTTGGCGTTGAGGATGGACAGGGATTGGCCGATGCGCTGACCAGATGGTTCGGACCGGATGCCGGAGCCGGGCGCCCCTCCGAACGCAGCGCGTCACCTTCCACAGGCTGATGGCCAGCTGTCTCCTGACAAGCAATTGACAGGAGGCTCCATCCGTGCAGAAATTGGTTGGACCATTGGACCACTTGGAGGAAATGTGGACCAGAACAGCCTGCCACCAATTCAGACGACGGCGCGTGACGACGCCGTGCTGAAGGCATTGGTGGGCTTCGTCCGCGCCGAGGCCTTGCGGCCTGGCGAGCGACTGCCGACCGAGCGCATTCTAGCCGAACGGCTCAAGGTCAGCCGCAACACGGTGCGCGAGGCGCTGACGCGGTGGGAAGGATTGGGCCTGGTCGAACGCCGGCAAGGCAGCGGCACGTTTCTCAAGGCGGCCGTCTCGCCCGACATGCTGCATTTGCCGCTGACGCTGGCGGGCGGCAATGACTTCACCAGCCTGATGCAGACGCTGGAAATACGCCGCGCGCTGGAGGCGGAGGCAGCGGCACTGTGCGCCGAGCGGGCCAGCCCGGCCGACATTGCCGAGATCGAGGGCAAGCTCGATATCATGGAGCAGGCGTTTCGCACCCTTGACGGCATGTCATCGGAAGAGGACTGGGAATTCCACCAGGCGATCTACCGGGTCTCCGGCAATCCACTGTTCGAACAGATCATTGCCGCCATGCACGAACTGTTCCACCGTTTCTGGGAGCATCCGCTCGGCGTGCGCGATTTCGGCCATGCCAGCTTTCCCTATCACCGCACCATCTACGAACGTATCGCCGCGCGTGATCCGCAGGGCGCCCGCGACGAGGCGCTCAAGCTCATCGCCACCGTCGAGGACGATCTGAAGCGCGGTGCGGCCAAACTCAAACTTTCGGACCTGAAATGAACGGGCATCCAGACGGTTTCGATCACGATTATCTCGCCGAGGCGGCGACGGTTTTGGCGCATGACGAACCGTTTCCCGGCGGCGCCGTCGTGCCGCCGATCTACCAGACCTCGTTGTTCACTTTCGCCAATTATGCGGAAATGGCCGATACCTTTGCCGGCAAACGAAAGCAGCCGATCTATTCCCGCGGCGACAATCCGACGGTCATGGAGTTCGAGGCTCGTGTCGCCGCGCTCGAGGGTGCAGAGGCCGCACGCGGCTTCTCCAGCGGCATGGCGGCGATCAGCGCCACCGTGCTTGCCTTCGTCGGGGCGGGCGAGCGCATCGTTGCTGTACGCAACTGCTATGGCGATGCCTACCGGCTGTTCGAGCGGCTCCTGCCGCGGCTCAACATCAAGGTCGACTATGTCGACGGTTCCGACCCGGACGCGGTCGCGGCGGCGCTTCCCGGCGCCAAGCTGCTCTATCTGGAAAGCCCGACCTCGATGGTGTTCGAGCTCCAGGACCTGCCGCATCTGACCCGGCTGGCAAAAGAGCAGGGCATCGTCACCACCATCGACAATTCCTGGGCGACGCCGGTGTTCCAGAAGCCGATCTCGCACGGCGTCGACCTCGTGCTGCACTCGGCCTCGAAATATCTCGGCGGCCACAGCGACACGGTCGCCGGCGTGGTGGCTGGCTCGGCAGCGCATATCAAGCAGATCAACGAGCAGACCTATTCCTATCTCGGCGGCAAGCTGTCGCCGTTCGAGGCCTGGCTTTTGCTGCGCGGCCTGCGCACGCTGCCGCTGCGCCTGCCGCACCATATGAAGAGCGGGCTTGCCATCGCCGAGCGGCTGAAGGCGCATGGCGATGTCGAGCGGGTGAACCATCCGGCCTATTCGAACCATCCGGGCAAGGCGACGCTTGCCGGCTATGGCGGGTTGTTCTCGTTCGAGGTTACCGAGGACATCGACATTCCCGTCTTCGTCGACGCGCTGAAATATTTCCGCATCGGCGTCAGCTGGGGTGGGCATGAGAGCCTGGTCGTACCGGCCAAGGCGTCGCTGGAGCAGACGCCAGGACTGAATTCGATGGCGCGCTTCGGCGTCAGCCCCCGAACCATCCGCTTCAATGTCGGATTGGAAAGTGTCGAGGATCTCTGGGCGGATGTCGCCCAGGCCCTCGAAAAAGCCAGAAAATAACAAGCGGGTTCAAAATGGGAGTCTTGAACATGAAAAAACTGACCGTCATGCTTGCCACCGTCGCGGGGCTGGCGATTTCCGCCGGTGGCGCGCTCGCCGATTCAACCCTGAAAATGGTCGAGGTGATCACCAGCCCGCCACGCACCGAATTCCTCAAGAAGCAGATCGCCGAGTTCGAGGCGGCCAATCCAGGCGTCAAGGTCGAACTGGTCTCGCTGCCCTGGGGCCAGGCTTTCGAGAAATTCCTGACCATGGTGCAGGCCGGTGACACGCCCGATGTGGTCGAGATGCCGGAACGCTGGATGGGGCTTTACGCCAACAATGCCCAGCTCGAGGATCTCGGCCCCTATATGGCCAAGTGGGACGACGCCAAGACGCTCGGCGACCGCGCCAAACAGTTCGGCTCGACGGTCAACAACACCCAGTTCATGATCCCCTATGGCTACTATGTGAACGCGCTGTTCTGGAACAAGAAGCTGTTCAAGGAGGCTGGTCTTGACGGCCCGCCAGCGACGCTCGACGAGTTTGTCGCCGATTCCAAGAAGATCTCGGCCATTCCCGGAAAATACGGCTACTGCCTGCGCGGCGGGCCGGGCGCCTTCAACGGCATGCACATGTTCATGAACATCGCTCAGGGCAAGGGCGGCTATTTCAACGAGGACGGCACCTCGACCATCAATGAAGAAGGCTCGGTCAAGGGCCTGCAGATGCTGGCCGACATGTACAAGAATGGTCTAGCGCCGAAGGATGCCGTAAGCTGGGGCTTTAACGAAACCGTCACCGGCTTCTACTCCGGCACTTGCGCCATGCTCAATCAGGATCCGGACGCGCTGCTCGGCATCGCCGACAAGATGAGCGCCGACGACTTCGCCGTGGCGCCGCTGCCGGTCGGACCAAGCGGAAAGTCCTATCCGACCCTCGGCTATGCCGGCTGGGCGATGTTCGCCAACTCGCAGCACAAGGATGATGCCTGGAAGCTGATGGCGACGCTTCTGTCGCCGAAGGACAATCTGGAATGGGCCAAGGAAGTCGGCGTCGTGCCGATCCACAACGGTGCCGACCAGGATCCCCATTTCAAGACCGAGCAGTTCAAGGGCTGGTTCACGGAACTCAGCGACAGCTCCAAATATGAAATGGTGACGCCGCCGACGCATCTGGAAAACCTCGGCAATTTCGTCGACCAGGTCGCGATCAAGAACTTCCAGGAAGTGCTGCTCGGCCAGAAGACGGCCAAGGAGGTCGCCGACCAGTGGGCTGCCTTCCTGACCAAGGAACAGCAGGACTGGCTGGCGAAGAACAAGAAGTAAACAAGCGCCTTTCCTTCTCCCGGTTCAACGGGGAGAGGTGGCACGAGTTGACGGATGAGGGGCAGAGCTGAGTTCTGAGAAGCTGGCGCCGTCCCTCATCTGGCTGGCCATCCTTCGCTGCGGTGCAGCACGGAGGGTGAACCGGCATCTCTCCCCGTGAAACGGGAGAAGGACGCTGTCGCCAATCCCGGCGCCCTCCAGGAGACGATCCAGCACGCTATGACCTATGCCGTATCCGAAATTCGGTCCGCAGCGGCGCCGCGAAAAAAGCGGCTCTCCTACGCGACGATCGAGCCTTGGCTCTACCTCAGCCCGGCGATCATCCTGCTGGTCGTGGTGCTGCTCGTGCCGCTGGTCATCGGCATCAGCTATTCCTTCCGCAAATTTTCGGCCTTCAAGTCCGAGTATGTCGGGCTCGGGCAGTATCAGGCGATGCTGTCGGACCAGGTGCTGGGCCAGGCGCTGATCAACACGTTGTGGTGGACGGCGGCCAGCCTGTTCTTCCAGTTCTTCCTCGGCCTTGGCCTGGCGTTGCTGCTCGACAAGCCTTTCCTAGGCCGCAAGGCGGTGCAGGCACTGGTCTTCCTGCCCTGGGCGGTGCCGTCCTTCCTGTCGGGCCTGACCTGGGCCTGGCTGTTCAACCCGATCGTCGGTCCGCTGCCGCACTGGCTGTTCGCCTTGGGGCTGAAGGCCGAACCGACCAACGTCCTGTCCGATCCCTCCACCGCCATGTGGGGGCCGATCATAGCCAATGTCTGGTTCGGCATTCCGTTCTTCGCCATAACGCTGCTGGCGGCGCTGAAGTCTATTCCCTCGGAACTGCATGAGGCGGCGGCGATCGACGGCGCTTCGCCGTGGCAACGTTTCACCAAGGTGACGCTGCCTTTCCTGGCCCCAACCATCGCCATCACGGTGATGTTGCGCACCATCTGGATCGCCACTTTCGCCGACCTGATCTTCGTCATGACCGAGGGCGGACCGGCCGGCTCGACCAACACGGTGCCGGTCTACATCTATGTCAGCGCCTTCAAGTCGCTGGACAAGGGCTATGCCTCGGCCGTGGCCGTGCTGCTGCTGGTCCTGCTCATCGCCTACGCGATCGTGCTCATCGCCATCCGCCGCTCGCTTGTGAGGCACGTCTGATGATTGCCGGACGCTCAGCATCACAGCGCTTCTTCGGTGGCATCGGCCTCTACGCCGCGATCGCCGCCTACGTCGTCTTCGCTCTGTTCCCGATTTACTGGACGCTGAAGATCTCGGTCACGCCGGAGCGGCTGCTCTATTCCGAAGGCATCACCTTCTGGCCGTCGCACATGACGTTGCAGAATTTCGTGACCGTGCTCGAAGCCACCGATTTCCCGCGCTATTTCCTCAACAGCGTCATCGTCTCGGTGTCGACGGCGGCACTGGTCACGGTCATCGCCACGCTCGCCGGCTACTCCATGTCCCGCTTCACCTTTCGCGGCAAGGCTGCACTGGCTCTCATGTTGCTGCTGACCCAGACCTTTCCGCTGGTGATGGTCATTCCGCCTATCTACCGCGTGATGGGGCAGATCGGCCTGATCAACAGCCTGACCGGGCTGATCATCATCTACACCGCCTTCAACACCGCCTTCGCCACCTTCCTGATGCAGTCCTTCTTTGACGGCATCCCCAAGGACCTGGAGGAGGCGGCGATGATCGACGGCTGCACGCGCGCGCAGGCGATGCGCAAGGTGATCGTGCCGCTGACGCTGCCCGGCATGGGCGCGACGCTGGGCTTCGTCTTTACCGCCGCCTGGAGCGAGCTGCTGTTCGCGCTGATGCTGATTTCCAGCGACGACCAGAAAACCTTCGCCGTCGGCCTGCTCACCTTCATCGGCAAGTTCGCCGTTGACTGGGGACAGATGATGGCGGCGTCGATCCTGGCGCTGATCCCGGTCTGCATCTTCTTCGCTTTCCTGCAACGCTATCTCGTCACCGGCCTGACCGCCGGCGCCGTCAAAGGATAGACCGATGGCCTCTGTCACGCTCGAAAAGGTCCGCAAGGATTATGGCGCCGTGCGCGTCCTGCACGCGGTCGATCTCGAAATCGCCGATGGCGAGTTCGTCGTGCTGGTCGGACCGTCCGGCTGCGGCAAGTCCACGCTGTTGCGCATGATCGCCGGGCTCGAGGAAGCCTCGGGCGGCGAGATCCGCATCGGCGAGCGGCTGGTCAATGACGTGGCGCCCAAGGACCGCGACATCGCCATGGTGTTCCAGTCCTATGCGCTCTATCCGCATATGGACGTCTCGAAGAACATGGGCTTCAGCCTGATGCTGCGAAAGGCCGAGAAGCCGGCGATCGATGCGCGCGTCGATGGTGCCGCCAAGCGGCTGGGGCTCGATACGTTCCTGCAACGCCTGCCCAGGCAATTGTCTGGTGGCCAGCGCCAGCGCGTCGCCATGGGCCGCGCCATCGTACGCGATCCCAAGGTTTTTCTCTTCGACGAGCCGCTGTCGAACCTCGATGCCAAGCTGCGCGTTCATATGCGCGCCGAGATCAAGGCGCTGCACCAGCAGTTGAAGACCACTTCGGTCTACGTCACCCACGACCAGATCGAGGCGATGACCATGGCCGACCGCATCGTCGTCATGCATGACGGGCTGATCCAGCAGGTGGGGGCGCCGCTCGATCTCTATGACCGGCCGGCCAATATGTTCGTCGCCGGCTTCATTGGCTCGCCTGGAATGAATTTCCTGCCGGCCACGGTGGAGAAGGGCGGCAAGGTGGACGCCGTGTTGTCCGATGGCCAGAAGCTTCGGCTGCCGGACGGCCTGCCGCTCAGGGACGGTGACGTCATCACCGTCGGCCTGCGGCCCGAGCATATCCGGCTGGCTGACGACGGCACGCTGCAAGGCGAAGTAGGAGTGGTGGAGCCGCTCGGCCTGTCGACGCAGTTCTACGTCAAGCTGGCCGGCCAGCAGCTTTGCGTCTTTGCGATGGGGCGCGCGGCCGTGAAGCCTGGCGACATGGTGCGCCTGTCGGCCGATCCGGCATCGCTGCATTTGTTCGACGGGAAGAGCGGCGACCGCATCGGCTAGAGCATGATGCCGAAAAGTGTGAAGCGGTTTTCGGACGACATCATGCTCTATCTCTTTGATTTAGAGACGGATTCAGATTTCAGGTCGACTCGACCTGAATCATCCGGCTCTAAGGCGCTCAGCCGGGCTGACGGACTTCAGCCGCCCGGGCCGAACGAAAACGCCGCCCGATGGGCGGCGTTTGGCATTCCAGAGGAAAAACCAGATTACTTGATCTTGGTTTCCTTGAATTCGACGTGCTTCTTGGCGACCGGGTCGTATTTGCGGAACGACAGCTTGTCGGTCTTGGTACGGCTGTTCTTGCTGGTGACGTAGAAGAAACCGGTGTCGGCGGTCGACAGAAGCTTGATCTTGATGTTTGCGGCTTTGGCCATGATCTCAGTCCGTTATGTTCGTGGGGTTTTGGCCGCTGGAGCACGGGAAAACACCCGGACGCGGGAAACTTGGCGCGACACATAAAGAACGTGCCTGGAAAGTCAAGCCCGGCTCGCCTGATGTGGCCGGCCCAAGCTGCCCAGAACGCATAAATCAGGCGGTTTCCGCCTCGGATACCGCAACCTCCTTCCAGTCTCCGGTCGTGTTCCACCACCGATTCGGATTGGCACGGTCGTCCAGCCCCTTGGAGCGGCTGGCAAGGATCGGCTGGATGCGGATCACCGGTTCCTGATAGGAATGCGCCTGGAAGATCGCTTCGACGACGCGGGCCGCCAGCGTCTGGTCGTCGGGCAGTTCGAACGAAACCTCGACCGTGCCCGGGCGGCGGCGCAATTCGGTCTCGGCGCCGGCCGCGGCCCCTTCAAGCGGCCTGTAGCGCTCGATGCCGTGTGCCGACTGATACGCGTTGCGGTCATATTTGCCCATGGCGAGCGGTGCGATCGCGACAACCGCGTCCATGATGCGGTCAACATCGGCAGCTGGAGCCTGGAAGGTTACAAGCAGCAGAAGCGTCATTCGCAGTGATGTGGTCTCAAAGCCGCTGTCGATCATGGCAGTGTCCTCAACTTCGGATATCAGGGGACACTCTTCTAACCGGACGCTGCTGACACGGTTCTGTCAGCATCCGCCGCGGCGCGGCGGATAAGGGCACTCGACGGCGCAGTGTTACAGCAGGAGCTTGCGCACGAGCCTGAAGCAGACCAGGGCGATGTAGGCGCCGAAGAACAGGCCGAGTGACCAGCCGAATCCGGAAGGCCCGAAACTGTCCATTCCGATGCCGATCGCCTGCGGGCCAAGCACCATGCCGACGCCGTAGCAGAGCACGAAGGCGGCGTTGGCGGAGGCCAGTTCGTGGCCGGAGAGCTGCGAGCCGAGATGGGCGAGGCCGATCGTGTACATGGCGGCGACGACACCGCCCCAGACGAAGAGTAGCGCGGCCATCAAATGCCAGTTCGCGGCAAAGAACGGCATGAATATCGTGCCGACGAGGCCGACCGTGGCGCAGGCGAGCAAGAGATAACGCCGGTCGGAGACGCGGTCGCTGATCATGCCGATCGGAATCTGCAACAGCACATTGCCGAGGCCGATCATGGTCAGCAGCAGCGCCGCGTCGGCCTCGGAATAACCGATGCGGTTGCCGTAGACCGGGAACAGCGCGAAGCCGCCTGTCTCAACCGCGCCGAACACGAGCACGGCGAAAGTCGCGGTCGGCACCAGCCAGATATAACGCAGGAAGTGGCTGGTTTCGCTGTCGGCCACGATGGTCGGGCTTTCGTTGCGCGCGGCGAGCACCGGTATGGCAGCCAGCGTCACCAGGGCAATGATGACGCCGAACGGCCTGAAGCCGGAGCTGCCGAGATGGGCGAACAGCCACGGCCCGGCGGCAAAGCCGAGCGACAGGACGGTGGCATAGATGCCAAGCACAAGGCCGCGCCGGTGTGGCGGCGCCGACGTGCTGATCCAGAATTCCGACAGGATGAACAGCACGGTCAGCGCGATGTGCAGAACGACGCGCAGCGGAAACCACATCCAGAAATCGGGCGCGAAATGGAAACCGACGAAGGCGAGCGCGCCGGTGGCAATCATGGCGATCATGGTCCAGGCGACGCCGAAGCGCATGGCGAGCGGCGTGGCCAGCGGCGCCCCGGCGATCGAGGCCACGCCGGCGACAGCCGTGTTCAGGCCGATCATCGAGGCCGAATGACCGCGTGTTTCCAGGATGACGCTGAGCAAGGGCATGCCGAGGCCAATGGCGATGCCGACGACGCTGATCGACGAAATCGCCGCCACCATCGGCAGCCAGTGTACGCGTTCGTCGCCCTGTGGTTGGGTATCGACCGTCATGGGATGCTGAATACTCTGTCTTTTTGATCTTGCGCAATTCCCGTGGGAAACCGCGGCACAGTGTTCCTGGAATTGCTTAGAGAAGTTCGCGGGTGAAGTGGTTGCGGACAAGCCGGTAGAAAGGGACAGGTCCGCCCGGACGCAGCAGCGGATCGTCGGCGAGCCGCTTTTCCAGCTCGTCCAGGATCATTCGAGTGATGTCGGGTATGTCGGCCTGCTTGGCCTTGGCGAGCGGCAGCCAGACCAGTTCCTCCAATTCATTGGTCGGGCCGCCATCGGGCAGTTCGACGGCGACATCGCCACGCCAGGCGCTGAAGAAGCGGGTATCGAAGCGGCGTACCCGGTTCGGCGGCGTGATGGCGCGCGCGACGAAGCGCAATGCTTCCAGCGACGGTGCCACGCCATGTTCGACGAAACCCTGCCAATCGCGCCTGGTCGTGGCAAAGGCGCCTTTGCGGCCGATCAGCAGGCCGGCTTCCTCGTAGGTCTCGCGGACCGCCGACAAGGCAATGGCGCGGGCGCGGGCGCGGCTGGTGCGGCCGGGGCCGGCCGTCAGCTTGGCTTCTTCGTGCTGGTCAAGTGCCGTCGCTGTCGGTATGCGGCTGTCGGCAGGGTCGGTTCGGCCGCCGGGGAACACGAACTTGCCTGGCATGAAAGCGTGTGCGGCGTGGCGGCGCCCCATCAACACCAGGACGTCGTCGCCCTTGCGGTCGAGCAGGATGAGCGTCGCGGCGTCACGCGGACGCAGGCGCCCGCCGCCATGCGTGGCAAGACCCTTGTCGAGCTTGTCGGCATCCGCCTTGGTCAATGCTTCCATGCGCAGGGACCTAGCGGAAACTTCTTGCATGCGAAAGTGGCCTTACCGATTGGCGTGTTGCGCCAGCGGCGCCTTAGGCGCCGTGGTGGGACTCCGTCCCATCCTTTTGGCCACCGAACCCGTGCATATAGAACGCCCATTGCAGTCCGATGACGGCACCCTTGACCGGTTGCAGCAGCGCGATGGAGAGCAGGATGGTCAAGGGCACCCATATTGCAATGTGCTGCCAGGTGGAGAGCGTCGAGGTCGCTTCCACGCCCATGAAGGCACCGAGAACGATATGGCCGACGATGACGATGACCAGGTAGGCCGGCAGATCGTCGGCGCGATGGTGATGGATCTCCTCGCCGCAGACGCTGCAGGTTTCGACAGTCTTGGTGAAGCCGCGGAACAGCTTGCCTTCGCCACAGTTCGGGCAGCGGCCCAAGAAGCCCCGCTTCATCGCCGTCCACAAGGGGCGGGCAACCCGGCCAGAGTGATGTTCGCCACCAAAAACCTGTTGTTCCATCATCGTCTCCTGCCGCGCGACCCCGGTCGCGATTGCGACGCACGGGCGCGGCCCTTAGCCTTGTGAAACGACCTGCTGGAGCCTGGCAGGGGCTTTGGGTCGGTCAACATCTCGAAGCGCATCGCGCCGGCCATTGGCGCCACCTCGACGAGCCGGACCTCGACGCGGTCCGCGAGCTGGTAGCCTTTGCCCGAGCGTTCTCCGAACAGGGAGCGGGCCGTTTCATCGTATATATAGTAATCGCCGCCCAAAGTTGACACCGGGATGAAACCATCGGCGCCATATTGCGGCAATTGGACAAAAAGTCCTGATTTGGTGACGCCGGAGATGCGGGCGTCGAAGCGGTCGTCGATGCGCTCGGCGAGGTAGGCCGAGATCAGCCGGTCGACCGTGTCGCGCTCGGCAGCCATCGCGCGCCGCTCGGTGCCGGAGATCAGCACCGCAACATCTTCGAGGCGGGCCTCCTCATCCTGCGTCAGCCCGCCGGGGCCGAGACCGAGCGCGGCAATAAGTCCGCGATGCACGATCAGGTCGGCGTAGCGGCGGATCGGCGAGGTGAAATGAGCGTAACGGCTGAGGTTGAGCCCGAAATGGCCGATGTTCTTGGGTGAATATTCGGCCTGGCTCTGCGAGCGCAGCACCACTTCGTTGACCAGCGCCTCATTGTCGGCGCCGCGCACACGCTCAAGAATGCCGTTGAACTGGCTGGGCCGCATCTGGGCGCCGCGTGCCAATGACAGGCTAAGCGTCTGCAGGAATTCGCGCAGCGATTCCTGCTTGACCAGCGACGGCGCGTCATGGACGCGATAGACCAGCGCCTGCTTCTTGCCTTCCAGCGTTTCGGCCGCGGCGACATTGGCCTGGATCATGAACTCTTCGATCAGCTTGTGGGCGTCGAGCCGCTCCGGCACGATGACGCGGTCGACCGTGCCATCCGGCTTGAGCAGGATCTTGCGCTCCGGCAGGTCGAGTTCCAGCGGCTGGCGGCCGTCGCGGCCGCGCTTGAGGATCGCATAGGCCTCCCACAGCGGCCTCAGCACAGTGTCGAGGATCGGGCCGGTCTTGTCGTCCGGTACACCGTCGATCGCGGCCTGGGCCTGGCTATAGGCCAGCTTGGCCGCCGACTTCATCATGACGCGGTGGAAGGAGTGCCTGATCTTTCTGCCCTCGGCGGAGAAAGTCATGCGCACCGCGAGTGCCGGGCGATCCTGACCCTCGCGCAGCGAACAGAGATCGTTGGAGATGCGCTCGGGCAGCATCGGCACGACGCGATCGGGAAAATAAACCGAATTGCCGCGCTTCAGCGCTTCGCGGTCGAGCGCCGTGCCATGGCGGACATAGGCCGCGACATCCGCGATGGCGACCGTCGCGATGACGCCGCCGGGGTTCTTCTCGTCGAGGTCAGGGGTGGCGAAGACCGCGTCGTCATGGTCCTTGGCGTCGGCCGGATCGATGGTAACCAGCGGCAGGTCACGCCAGTCCTCGCGATGGTCAAGCGTCGCGGGCTTCACCGCCTCGGATTCGGCAATGACGTCGGCCGGGAAAATGTGGGGAATGTCGTGCGCGTGGATGGCGATCATCGAAACCGCCTTTTCGCTGGTCAGCGAACCCAGCACGTTCAGCACCTTGGCGCGCGGCAACCCAAAGCGGGAGGCTCGCGCTGGCTCGACTTCGACAAGATCGCCGTTTTTGGCGCCGTTCTGGAATTCCTTGTCGACGATCAGCTCGGGCTGGCGCCGTTCCACCGGCTCGATGCGGAAGCTGCCGTCCTGAAGCACGCGAAAGACGCCGAGGACAGCGTCCGTGCGCTTCTCGAAGATCTTGATCACCCGGCCGGTATAGGCGGGCCCTGACGGATCGTCGGTCGGGAAGGTTTTGGCCAGCACGCGGTCGCCGATGCCTGGCGCGGGACCGTTGCCGCTGCGCGAAACGCGGATCGAGACCACGGGAGGCTCGCCCGGACCGACTGCCTCGGTCGGGTGCGCCAGCAAGATGCCATCGCCGTCGCGGCCAAAGATGTCGAGCACGGCGACATGGGGTAGGGCGCCGACCCGGGCCAACCGCTTGCGCTCCTTGGTCAGAACGCCTTCGTCCTGCAGGTCGCGCAGGAGATCCTTCAGCCAGATGCGGTCGTCGCCGCGCAGCGTGAACGCCTTGGCGATGTCGCGCTTTCCGGCGCGATCTGGGTTTTCGGCGATATAGCGCAGGATTTCGTCGCGCGAGGGCCGATAGTCGTCCTTGACCTTGGCCCGTGTGTCGGCGGTGCGGGGATCGCCGTGACTTCTTCCGGTGATCCTGCGCGCCACGCCGTTCTACCCTTTTTTCTTCGCGGCCGGCTTCTTGGCCGCTGTTTTCTTGGCGGCGGGGGCTTTGGTTGCCGCCGCCTTGCGGAACGGCTTCTTGCCACCGCCGCCCTTGGCTTCCTTCTCGGCAATCAGCGCCAGCGCATCCTCGATCGTCACCGATTGCGGATCCTTGCCCTTGGGCAGCGTGGCGTTGACCTTGCCGAAATTGACGTAGGGGCCGTATTTGCCGTCGCGCACGACGATCTTGCCGCCGCCATCCGGATGGTCGCCGAGTTCCTTCAGAGCCGCAGGCGTGCCACCATTGCGGCCACCCTTGCCCTTGGACTGCTTCTCGGCAATCACCGTGACGGCACGGTTAAGGCCAATGGAAAACACATCCTCGATGCTGTCGAGATTGGCGTAGGTGCCATCGTGCAGCACGAACGGCCCGTAACGGCCGAGGCCGGCCGAGATCATCTTGCCGGATTCGGGATGTTTGCCCACGTCGCGCGGCAGCCCCAGCAAGGCCAGCGCCTTCTCATGGTCGATGGAATCAGGCGTCCAGCCCTTGGGCAGGCTCGAACGCTTTGCCTCCTTGCCGTCGCCGCGCTGGATGTAGGGGCCGAAGCGGCCCGAGCGCAGCGTGATTTCCTCGGCCGTATAAGGATCCTTGCCCAGCACCTTGGTGCCGTCCTCGCCGCCGCCATTCTCGCCATTGGGATTGGCGGCGTCGCCGAGCTGGCGGGTGAAGGAGCATTCGGGATAATTCGAGCAGCCGACGAAAGCGCCGAACTTGCCGAGCTTCAGCGACAGATTACCGGTGCCGCATTTCGGGCAGATGCGCGGGTTGGAACCGTCCTCGCGGGCGGGAAAAACCAGCGGCGCCAGTTCCTCGTTCAGCGCATCGAGCACATCGGTGACGCGCAGCTCCTTGATGTCGGCGACGGCGCCCGAAAAATCCTTCCAGAAATCACGCAGCACGTCCTTCCAGGCGAGCTTTCCGTCGGAGATCTCGTCGAGCTTTTCTTCCAGCGATGCCGTGAAGTCATACTCTACATAGCGCTCGAAGAAGCTTTCCAGGAAGGCCGACAGCAGGCGGCCCTTGGCCTGCGGCACCAGCCGGCGCTTGTCGATGGTGACGTAGTCTCGGTCCTCGAGCGTCTTCAGGATCGCGGTGTAGGTCGAGGGGCGGCCGATGCCGAGTTCTTCCAGCTTCTTGATCAGCGACGCCTCGGAGTAGCGCGGCGGCGGCTCGGTCGTGTGCTGGGTGGCATTGATCGCGCGGCGGGCAAGCTGCTCGCCGGAGCGGATCTCCGGCAGACGGCGGTTTTCCTCGTCTTCGGCGTCGTCGTCCTTCTGATCGGTGTAGGCGGCGATGAAGCCGTCGAAGCGAACGACCGAACCGACAGCGCGAAGTTCAGCGGTGCGGGCGCCATTCAGCGCCTCGATCTCGACAGTGGTGCGCTCGATCTCGGCCGACTGCATCTGGCTTGCGATGGCGCGCTTCCAGATCAGTTCGTAAAGCCGCATCTGGTCGGAATCGAGATATTGCCTGACCGATGCGGGGGTGCGCATGAAATCCGTCGGCCGGATGGCCTCGTGCGCTTCCTGCGCGTTCTTGGCCTTGGCGGTGTATTGGCGCGGCTTCTCCGGCAGGTATTTCGGGCCGAATTCCTTTGCGATGGCATCGCGCGCGGCGTCGATCGCCTCGGGGGCCATCTGCACGCCGTCGGTTCGCATATAGGTGATCAGGCCGGTGGTCTCGCCGCCGATCTCCATGCCCTCATAGAGCCGCTGGGCCACCTGCATCGTGCGCGTGGCCGAGAAGCCGAGGCCCGATGAGGCAGCCTGCTGCAATGTCGAGGTGGTGAAGGGCGGGCCGGGGTTGCGCTTGGTCGGCTTGGCTTCGACGGACAGCGCCTTGAAGGTGGCACCTTCGAGCATCGCCTTGATGTCGTCGGCCTGTGCCTTGTTGGCAATGTCGAGCTTTTGCAGCTTCTTGCGCTCGAAGGCGGTGAGGCGGGCTTCGAAGGTCTCGTTGCGCGGCGTGCCGAGGAGAGCTGATATCTGCCAGTATTCCTCGCGGATGAAGCGCTCGATCTCGGATTCGCGGTCGCAGACCAGGCGCAGCGCCACCGACTGGACACGGCCGGCGGAGCGGGCGCCCGGCAATTTGCGCCACAGGACAGGCGACAGGGTGAAGCCGACGAGATAGTCGAGCGCGCGGCGGGCCAGATAAGCGTCGACCAGCGGCGCATCGATCTGGCGCGGATTGGCCATCGCCTCCAGCACCGACGATTTGGTGATGGCGTTGAAGACGACGCGGCTGACCGGCTTGTCCTTCAGCGCGCGCTTCTGCTTGAGCACTTCCAGGACGTGCCAGGAGATGGCTTCACCTTCGCGATCCGGGTCGGTGGCGAGGATCAGGCCGTCGGCGTCCTTGACTGCCTTGGCGATGTCGGCGAGCCGCTTGCCGGAGGCGGTGTCGACCGCCCAGGACATGGCAAAATCCTCATCCGGGCGCACCGAGCCATCCTTGGCCGGCAAATCGCGGACATGGCCGAACGAGGCCAGAACCTTGTAGTTCCTGCCCAGATATTTGTTGATTGTTTTTGCCTTGGCCGGCGATTCGACGACGACGACGTCCATGAGGTCTCATATCAGCTGTGATGCGGCAGAAGAATTCCGCTGCGCGCGACGAAATCTCGGTTCTGTTCGTCGCTCACATGGCCGCGCTTTTGCATCCGGTCAAGGGCAAGCGCCCAAATTGCGGGGCCGCTGACAGCAATACACTCTAAGAGTGTATGGAGAACATCACATATTTTAGAATGAGTGGGCGCAAGCCTCGGAAGATTGGGAGAGGTTCAACTTGTTGCTGGTCCAATCGGCCTGGAATGGGTCAAGTCGAGTCCGTGACGGCCCGGCCGCCGGACTTGGAGGGATGCCCGGCGGCCGGTGAGAAGTCCCGTTTGGCGGAACTCCCGATGGGGAAATCAGTCCGCCTTGACAACGTGCCAGACGCCGGCGACGCCATCACCGGTCACGTCGCCGGCCTTCTTGTCCTTGATGAAGGTGTAAACCGGCTTGCCGTCATAGGCCCACATCTTGGTGCCGTCGGTACGGTCGACGACGCTCCATTCATCGTCCGCCTTGGCGCCCGCCTCGGCCTTCAGCGGCGGCCAGTTGGTGGCGCACTTGTCGTAGCAGTTGGTCTTGCCCTTCTCGTCCTTGTCATAGGTGTAGAGCGTCATGCCATTGGCGTCGGTGTAGATC